>NZ_JBSFKL010000003.1:0-678018 GCF_053598535.1 Streptomyces sp. NPDC001108 | reverse complement strand
GTTGATAGGCCAGATGTGGAAGCCCGGTGACGGGTGGAGCTGACTGGTACTAATAGGCCGAGGGCTTGTCCTCAGTTGCTCGCGTCCACTGTGTTTGTTCTGAAATAACGAACTGCCGTGTTGTTGTCCGGTTGGTTCAGAATTTCATAGTGTTTCGGTGGTCATTGCGTTAGGGAAACGCCCGGTTACATTCCGAACCCGGAAGCTAAGCCTTTCAGCGCCGATGGTACTGCAGGGGGGACCCTGTGGGAGAGTAGGACGCCGCCGAACTTCTTTTACGGGAAAGCCCCGTGTCCTTTGTGGACACGGGGCTTTTCTGCGTTTACCCCCATTTCCCGGCCGTTGTGGTGGCCGGGGCTCGATTCCGTGTCGGCGTGGATCGATGCCGGACCGACCGGGCGGCGGTGCGTCGGCAGGTCGGTGCGGTCCTGACCGGGCCGGCGCGCGGTTCCTGCCGGGGCTGTGGGAGCCATGAGAGCCCGTCAGAGGCCGCCTCGGACAGCGATTTTGACCATCCCTGAGTTCAGGGTATGCTTTAGCTCGTTGCCGCAGGGCAGCAAGGCCCCAATAGCTCAGTCGGTAGAGCGTCTCCATGGTAAGGAGAAGGTCTGCGGTTCGATTCCGCATTGGGGCTCAGAAGAAAAAGAAAGGCCCCCGCCAGTTGGCGGGGGCCTTTCTCGTTGGTGCTCGAATCTCGTTGATACCCAACCCGGGCTATGCGGCAGGCGGCTCCGGTACCCGCATGGCGAGGATGGCCATGTCGTCCGAGGCGGGCTCGGCGGCGAAGCGCTCCACCGCCCGCAGAATGCGCGCGGCCACCGCACCCGCCGTAAGACCGGTGCAGGTCGCCAGAACGTCCGCCAGGCCGTCGTCGCCCAGCATGCGGGAGCCCTCACGCCGTTCCGTGATGCCGTCGGTGACACAGAGGAGCACGTCGCCGGGGTCGAGGGTGACCGTCTGCTCGTACAGTTCGAGGTCCTCGATGACGCCGAGAAGGGGCTGGGGTTCGGCCGCTGCCTCGACCGAGCCGTCCTGGCGCAGACGCAACGGGAGCGGGTGCCCCGCACAGACCACCTTCAGCAGGGCGCTCCCGTCCTCCTGGGGCCACAGCTCGCCGTACAGCAGGGTCAGGAAGCGGCTGCGGGAGCCCTCGTCGAGGATGGCCGCGTTGAGCCGCTCCAGGACGGCGGGACCGCCGAAGCCCTCGCGGGCCAGCAGCCGCAGCGCATGCCGGGCGAGGCCCGTGACGGCCGCGGCCTGCGGGCCCGTACCGCACACGTCGCCGATGGCGAAGCCGTAGGCGCCGTCACGGATCGGGAACACGTCGTAGAAGTCGCCGCCGACCTCGTTGCCCTCGCCGGCCGCCCGGTAGATGACCTCGATCTCGACGTTGGGGATCTCTGGCAGCCCGGGCGGCAGCAGACTGCGCTGGAGGGACTTGCTGATCGCCATGCGCTCCGAGTAGAGACGGGCGTTGTCCAGCGCCAGCGCGGCACGGCGGGAGAGGTCCTCGGCCAGCTCAAGGATCTCCTGGCGGAAATGGTCGTCGGACGGCTTGCCGAGCGTGAGCATGCCGATGACGCGGTTGCGGGCCACCAGCGGCAGCACGACCGTCTCACCGCCCACGGCGGCCGCGGTGGCCAGCGTCGTACGGACATCGGGGCCGAGCCTGCCCGGTTCGCCGAGCCGACTGTTCTCGGCGAGGCCGAGCGTGCGCATCGAACCGCGCAGCGCCGCCTGGTGCGCGGCCTCGGACGGGGCGGTCCAGACCCGGACCCCGGGGGTCGGCACGGGTTCCGGCGGCGGGATGCGGGAGAGCAGGGCCTTGAGGCCGTCGATGCGGTCCTCGTCCTCGTGGAGAACGTAGGAGAGGTCCGGCTCGGAGACCTGGTCGGCGATCGTGTAGACGGCGCACCAGGTGGCCAGGGTCGGCACCGTCATCTGGGCCATCAGCGCCAGCGTCTGGTCCCGGTCGAGGGTTCCGGCGAGCAGATCGGAGGCTTCCACCAGGAACGACAGCGAGCCGCGGCGGAGCCGCTCCAGTTCGCCGAGGCGGGCCGACTCGACTGCCAGCGCGATCCGGTCGGCGGCGAACTGGAGGCGCAGGGCCTCCTCGTTCGTGTACCGGCCGGCCGCCTCGGCGGCCACCCCGAGCGAGCCCGTGAGCCGGCCCTCGACCTTCAGCGGGACGGTGACGACGGAACGCATGCCGGTGCCCGCGAGGAGCGGCACGGCGCCCGGGACGTTGTCGAGGTCCTCGTGGACGGCGGGCATCCGGGCGGAGCCGTACCGTCCGGTGCCGGCCTCCACCGGCACCCGGGCGAAGCGCTGACGGGCGGAGGGCAGCCCCGTGGTGGCCCGTACCTCCAGCTCCGTCTCGTCGTCCGTGGCCAGCAGGAGGAAGGCGGCGTCGGCGTCGAGCATGTCGCGGGCGCGCTCGACCGTGCGCTGGAGGAGGCCGTCGAGGTCGTCGGGGGCCGGGGAGCCGATGAAGACCTCGAAGGGGTCGGTCTTGCCGCTCTCGGTGGCCGTGTCGGAGACCGGGGCGCGCGGCGGCGACTGGAGCACGGCGCGTTCGTAGTCGCGGACGAGCAGGCAGACCGTCGACGGTTCGCCGTTCGTGTCGCGGATCCTGAGGTGCGAGGCGTAGACGGGGACGATCCGGCCGTCGACATCACGGATCCCGTAACTTCCCTCCCAGCGCGAGAGCCGGAGGGCGTCGGCGATGCCCGTGCTGGTGCCGGGGGTCTGGGGCCAAGCGGTGAAGTCCGTGAACTGCTTTCCGCCGACCTGCTCGGCGGTATGGCCGAAAAGGTATGCCGCGTCCTCGTTCCAGGTGGCGATGGCGTCGCTGCCGTCGATCTGGACGACCGCCACCCGGACCCGCTCGTCGGTGACCGGCAGCATCCCCACGGGGAGCAGCGGGCCGGCCGAGCGGATGCCGACCGGGCGCTCGGGCAGGTCGAGCTGGAACCAGACGTGCTTGCGGGCGGGTGAGTACTCGACGCCCCAGCGGGTGGCGAGCGCCGCGCAGAGCAGCAGCCCGCGACCGCCTTCGCGGTCCGGGCTGCCGAATTCCGGACCGGCTCCCTGGAGCGGGACCTCACGCTCCGGATAGTGGTCGGAGACCTCGATGCGCACACCGTCCTCGGTGCGCAGACAGAGGACGTCCGCGGCGGTGCCCGCGTGGATCACGGCATTGGTGACCAGCTCGCTGGTGAGGACGACCGCGTCGTCGACGACGTCCGTGTAGCCCCATCCCTGGAGGGTGTCGCGCACGAAGGCGCGGGCGGTCGCGACGGAGCGTCCGACCGGTTCGAAGGTGGCGGCCGCACGCGCGGTGATCACAGCACTCCCCATTGGTGTCTCGTCGCTTCCCCGAGTCCTGTGCCCGTTTCTCGCCGCTTCGATACGCCTGCCAGGCTAGACGCTCGTTCCCGGTACCGGGTACACGAGGGGCGAGTTCGGACAGGAGCGAACGGAACGGGCCGCCGACCGGACAAGTGTGGGCTTCCCGGCGGATCGGCGCGGGGCGACGTCCGGAGGTCGCACCCCCGCACAGGCGCACCTGGTACGTTTCAACGATTTGACGTCCCCATGGTCACCCGTCGACGGTGGCTGTGGTGGTGAGCCAAAACAAGAACTGGGCAAGCTCCCAGATACGGCCCGAGCGATACGGTCAACCCCTGCGGGAGGGACACGGTGGAGTCTGGCACGGCGGCGCGGGGCAGGAACACGCGCACAGAAGGCGGACAGTCCGTGAGGAAACAGCGCCATGGAACCATCGACGTCGACGCGGCAGCGCTCAACAGACTGCTGGCGGGTCTGGTGGCGATGCGCGACGGGAATTTCCGCAGGCGTCTGACCGTCTCCGGCGAGGGCGTGATGGCGGAGATCGCCGCGGTCTTCAACGAGGTCGCGGACCGTAATCTGCACCTCACCGGTGAGCTGGCCAGGGTGCGGCGGGTGGTCGGGCGCGAGGGCAAGCTGACCGAGCGGCTGGAGCAGGGTGCCTGCGAGGGCTCCTGGGCCGCCGCGATCGAGGCCTCCAACGAGCTGGTCGACGACCTGGCCCGCCCGGTCTCGGAGGTCGGGCGGGTGCTGTCGGCGGTGGCCGACGGCGATCTCGAGCAGCGGATGGAACTGAGGTCGCACGCCTCCGACGAGACGGTACGGCCGCTGCGCGGCGAGTTCCTGAAGGTCGCCCGTACGGTCAACAGCCTCGTCGACCAGCTGTCCGCGTTCACCGAGCAGGTGACCCGGGTCGCGGTCGAGGTGGGCACCGAGGGCAAGCTGGGCGGCCAGGCCCAGGTGCGCGGGATGTCCGGGTCCTGGAAGGACCTCACGGACTCCGTGAACACCATGGCGCACCGGCTGACGCTGCAGGTGCGGGACATCGCGCTGGTCACGACTGCGGTGGCCAAGGGCGACCTGTCGCGGAAGGTCACCGTCGACGTGGCCGGCGAGATGCTCCAGCTGAAGAACACCGTGAACACGATGGTCGACCAGCTGTCGTCGTTCTCCTCCGAGGTCACGCGGGTCGCCCGCGAGGTGGGTACGGAGGGTGAGCTCGGCGGTCAGGCCGAGGTGCCGGGCGTGGCCGGGGTCTGGAAGGACCTGACCGACTCCGTCAACACGATGGCGGGCAACCTCACCTCCCAGGTGCGCGGGATCGCCGAGGTGACGACGGCGGTCGCCAACGGGGACCTCTCCCAGAAGGTCACGGTGAGCGCGCGCGGCGAGGTCGCGCAGCTCGCCGAGACCATCAACCAGATGACCGCCACGCTGCGGGTCTTCGCCGACGAGGTCACCCGGGTGGCCAGCGAGGTGGGCGGCCAGGGCCGGCTGGGCGGTCAGGCGAAGGTGCCGGGGGCGGCGGGGACCTGGAAGGACCTGACCGACTCGGTGAACACGGTCTTCCGGAACCTGACGACTCAGGTGCGGGACATCGCGCAGGTGACGACGGCGGTCGCCAACGGCGACCTGTCCCAGAAGGTCACCGTGGACGTCGCGGGGGAGATGCTCTCGCTGAAGAACACCGTCAACACGATGGTGGCCCAGCTCCAGGCGTTCGGTTCGGAAGTGACCCGGGTGGCTCGCGAGGTCGGTGTCGAGGGCCGGCTGGGCGGTCAGGCCGAGGTGCCGGGGGCGGCGGGAACGTGGAAGGACCTGACCGACTCGGTGAACGCGGCGTTCCGCAACCTCACGGGGCAGGTGCGGGACATCGCGCAGGTGACGACGGCGGTCGCCAACGGTGACCTGTCCCAGAAGGTCACCGTGGACGTCGCGGGCGAGATGCTGGAGCTGAAGAACACCGTCAACACCATGGTGGCGCAGCTGTCGAGCTTCGCCGACCAGGTGACGCGGATGGCGCGGGACGTGGGTACGGAGGGGCGGCTCGGCGGGCAGGCCCAGGTGGAGGGGGTCTCGGGCACCTGGCGCGAGCTCACCGACTCCGTCAACTTCATGGCCGGCAACCTCACCTCCCAGGTCCGCCAGATCGCCCAGGTGACCACGGCGGTGGCGCGGGGTGACCTGTCGCAGAAGATCGACGTGGACGCGCGCGGGGAGATCCTGGAGCTGAAGAACACCATCAACACGATGGTCGACCAGCTCTCCGCCTTCGCCGAGCAGGTGACCAGGGTCGCCCGGGAGGTCGGCACCGACGGTCGGCTGGGCGGCCAGGCGCAGGTACCGGGTGTTGCCGGGGTGTGGCGTGACCTGACCGATTCGGTGAACGGTATGGCGGGGAACCTGACCGCTCAGGTCCGTAACATCGCGCAGGTTGCCACGGCGGTGGCGCGGGGTGATCTGTCGCAGAAGATCGACGTGGACGCGCGCGGGGAGATCCTGGAGCTGAAGAACACCATCAACACGATGGTCGACCAGCTCTCGAACTTCGCGGAGCAGGTGACGAGGGTCGCCCGCGAGGTCGGCACGGAGGGCATGCTCGGTGGTCAGGCCGAGGTGCAGGGGGTGTCCGGTACGTGGAAGGACCTGACCCAGTCCGTCAACCGGATGGCGAACAACCTGACCATCCAGGTCCGCAACATCGCAGAGGTCACCACCGCGGTCGCCAACGGCGACCTCTCCAAGAAGATCACCGTCGATGCCAGGGGCGAGATCCTCGAACTGGTCACGACCGTCAACACGATGGTCGACCAACTGCTCAACTTCGCCGACGAAGTGACGCGTGTGGCGCGCGAGGTGGGTACGGAGGGCATCCTCGGGGGCCAGGCACGGGTGCCGGGGGCGACCGGCATCTGGAAGGACCTGAGCGACAACGTCAACCTGATGGCCAGCAACCTGACCAGTCAGGTGCGGAACATCTCCCGGGTCTCCTCGGCGGTCGCCAACGGCGATCTGCGCAAGAAGGTCACGGTCAAGGCGCGCGGCGAGGTCGCCGAACTCGCCGACACCGTCAACACGATGGTCACCACGCTGTCGTCGTTCGCGGACGAGGTGACGCGGGTCGCCCGTGAGGTGGGTACGGAGGGCGAGCTGGGCGGCCAGGCGCGGGTGCCCGGGGTCTCCGGGACGTGGAAGGACCTCACCGAGTCGGTGAACTCGATGGCGTCGAATCTGACCGGACAGGTGCGCCAGATCGCCACGGTCACCACCGCCATCGCCAAGGGCGACCTCACCAAGAAGATCGACATCGATGCCCGGGGCGAGATCCTGGAGTTGAAGAACACGATCAACACGATGGTCGACCAGCTGTCGAGCTTCGCGGAGCAGGTGACCCGGGTCGCCCGCGAGGTGGGCACGGAGGGGCAGCTGGGCGGTCAGGCACGGGTCAGGGACGTCGACGGCACCTGGCGCGATCTCACCGAGTCGGTGAACGAGATGGCCGGGAACCTCACCCGTCAGGTGCGGGCCATCGCGGCCGTGGCCACCGCCGTGACCCGGGGCGATCTCAATCTGAAGATCGACGTGGACTCGGCCGGTGAGATCCAGGCACTCCAGGACAACATCAACACCATGATCGCCAACCTCCGCGACACCACGGCGACCAACAAGGAACAGGACTGGCTCAAGGGCAACCTCGCCCGGATCTCCGGCCTGATGCAGGGCCGCCGCGACCTGGACGACGTGGCCTCGCTGATCATGAGCGAGCTCACCCCGGTCGTCTCCGCCCAGCACGGCGCGTTCTTCCTGGCCATGCCGACCGGCGACACCGGGGTGGGCGCGGACAGCGAGGAGGAGGGCTCGTACGAGCTCCGGATGCGGGGCAGCTACGGCTATTCGGCGGGCTCGATGCCGACCTCGTTCCGGCCCGGCGAGACGCTCATCGGTACGGCCGCAGAGGAGAAGCGGACCATCCAGGTGGACAACGTGCCGCCGGGGTACCTGAAGATCGCCTCCGGACTGGGGGAGGCGCCGCCCGCGCATGTGATCGTGCTGCCGGTCCTCTTCGAGGGGAAGGTGCTGGGCGTGATCGAGCTGGCGTCGTTCCAGCCGTTCACCCACATCCAGCGCGATTTCCTCAACCAGCTCGCCGAAATGATCGCGACGAGCGTCAACACCATCAGCGTCAATACGAAGACCGAGAAACTCCTCGAACAGTCGCAGGAACTGGCCGTGCAATTGCGGGACCGCTCGCAGGAGTTGGAGAACCGGCAGAAGGCGCTGCAGGCATCCAACGCGGAACTGGAGGACAAGGCCGAACTGCTGGCCCGGCAGAACCGCGACATCGAGGTCAAGAACACCGAGATCGAAGAGGCCCGGCAGATCCTGGAGGAGCGCGCCGAGCAGCTCGCGGTCTCGATGCGCTACAAGTCCGAGTTCCTGGCCAATATGTCGCACGAGCTGCGTACGCCGCTGAACTCGCTGCTCATCCTGGCGAAGCTGCTCGCGGACAACGCCGAGGGAAATCTCTCGCCGAAGCAGGTGGAATTCGCCGAGACGATCCACGGGGCCGGTTCCGACCTGCTCCAGCTGATCAATGACATTCTCGATCTGACGAAGGTCGAGGCGGGCAAGATGGACGTCAGCCTGACCCGGATCGCGCTGGTCCAGCTGGTGGACTACGTGGAGGCGACATTCCGGCCGCTGACCGCGGAGAAGGGGCTCGACTTCTCCGTACGGGTGTCTCCGGAACTGCCCGCGACGCTGCGCACGGATGAACAGCGGCTGTTGCAGGTGCTGCGGAATCTGCTCTCCAACGCGGTGAAATTCACCGACAGCGGGACGGTGGAGCTGGTGATCCGGCTCGCCAACGAGGACGTGCCGCACGCCATCCGGGAGCAGCTCCTGGAGGCCGGTTCGCTGCAGGACGCGAGCGCCGATCTGATGGCGTTCTCGGTCACCGACACCGGTATCGGGATCGCGTCCAGCAAGATGCTGGTGATCTTCGAGGCGTTCAAGCAGGCGGACGGCACGACCAGCCGCAAGTACGGGGGCACGGGGCTCGGGCTGTCCATCAGCCGGGAGATCGCCCGGCTGCTGGGCGGCGAGATCCACGCGGCGAGCGAACCGGGCCGCGGCTCGACGTTCACGCTGTATCTGCCGCTGCACCCGCGGGAGTTGCCGCAGCCGGGCTACCCGCAGTCCGGTGAGACGGGCGGGGAAGGGCTGCCGCCGGAGACCGGCGCGGCCGTCGAGCCGGCGGCCCCGTCCTCCGGTTCGGGCGCGGCCGGCGTCTCCGGGCTGATGCGGCGCCGCCGCAAGAGCCTGGAGAGCGCGGAGCGTCGGCCGGCCCTGCCGTCGCCGTCGAGGGGAGCGGCGCCGTCGGCACCGCAGGAGCCCTGGGAGCTCGCCCCGCAGGAGGAGCCCGAGGCGCGCCGGACGTTCGGTTTCCGCGGCGAGAAGGTGCTCATCGTCGACGACGACATCCGCAACGTCTTCGCGCTCACCAGCGTGCTCGAACAGCACGGCCTCACGGTGCTCTACGCGGAGAACGGGCGGGTCGGGATCGAGGTCCTGGAGCAGCACGACGACGTCGCGGTCGTCCTGATGGACATCATGATGCCGGAGATGGACGGCTACGCCACGACGACGGCGATCCGTCGGATGCCGCAGTTCGCCGGGTTGCCGATCGTCGCGTTGACGGCGAAGGCGATGAAGGGTGACCGGGAGAAGGCGATCGAATCCGGCGCCTCCGACTATGTCACCAAGCCCGTCGACCCTGATCACCTTCTTTCCGTAATGGAGCAGTGGATGCATGGGAAGTGATCATTTACTGGGCGAATCACGATGAGTTGCTGATCGACTGTGCCCGCACGGGTGTGAGAAGGCGCTGGACGGGGAACCTTCTGGTCCCCCACCGCGTTTCTGCTGTGTGCACAGTGACATCGCGGTGACAGGGTGTGGCGACGGGCGGGGTGCGGCTACCATGACCGGCACAAGGACGGACGGCGCAACGGAGTCGTCCCCTGGGGCGGCGCCCGGTGCATTTCCGGGGCGAGGAGGACGGGCCATGGTGCAGAAGGCCAAGATCCTCCTGGTCGATGACCGACCGGAGAATCTGCTGGCGCTGGAGGCCATTCTCTCCGCGCTCGATCAGACCCTGGTCCGGGCATCGTCAGGGGAGGAGGCGCTCAAAGCGCTGCTCACGGACGATTTCGCGGTCATTCTGCTGGACGTGCAGATGCCGGGCATGGACGGTTTCGAGACCGCCGCGCACATCAAGCGGCGGGAACGGACCCGCGACATCCCGATCATCTTCCTCACCGCGATCAACCACGGTCCGCACCACACCTTCCGGGGTTACGCGGCCGGCGCGGTGGACTACATCTCGAAGCCGTTCGACCCCTGGGTGCTGCGGGCCAAGGTCTCGGTCTTCGTCGAGCTGTACATGAAGAACTGCCAGCTGCGCGAGCAGGCGGCGCTGCTCCGGCTCCAGCTGGAGGGCGACGGAGGCGATCCGGGCCGGGACAAGGAGCCCACGGGGCTGCTCGCCGAGCTCTCGGCACGGCTCGCGGCCGTCGAGGAGCAGGCCGAGGCGCTCTCCAAACAGCTCGACGACGAGTCGGCGGACGCCGCTGCGGTGGCGACCGCCGCCCATCTGGAGCGCAAGCTGACCGGGCTGCGCCGGGCGCTCGACGCCCTGGAGCCCGGAACCGGCAGCAGCGCGGCGGCGATGCCCTCGTAACGGGCCGTCATGGGGCCGACGGCCCCTGTGGCCACGCGATTCCCGGCCGAGGGCGGGGCGATCGTCGGGCCCCGGCCCAACTGCCCTCCGCCCGCGACTGTTCGGCGGACCGGTGATCCGGCGTCCGGCGGTGAACGGGCGTCAGTTCGCGTCCTCCGCACGGCGACACGAACGGGTGAAGCGGTGGTCGCACGTGTTAACGGCCATCAACACCGGTAATCTCGGCACCATGGCCTCACGTACGTCCGGCAAGGGTTCCCAGGGCACGGCGGGCACCGCGAAGAGCGCCGGCCGTAGCGCGGGGCCGGCCAAGAAAGCCGCGCCCGCGAAGAAGGCGGCGGCGAAGAAGACCGCGCCCGCGAAGAAAGCCCCCGCCCGGAAGACGGCGGCGAAGAAGGCGGCCCCGCCCCCGCCCGCCCCGTCACCCACCAGCGGCGTCTACCGCATGGCCCGCGCCGTCTGGCTCGGCACCGCCCACGCCGTCGGCGCGATGTTCCGCGGCATAGGGCGTGGAGCCAAGGGGCTCGACCCGGCGCACCGCAAGGACGGCCTCGCGCTGCTGCTCCTCGGCCTCGCGCTGATCGTCGCCGCGGGCACCTGGTCGAATCTGCGGGGGCCCGTGGGCGACCTCGTGGAGATGCTCGTCACCGGTGCCTTCGGCCGGCTCGACCTCCTCGTACCGATACTGCTCGGCGTCATCGCCGTACGGCTGATCCGCCACCCCGAGAGGCCGGAGGCCAACGGCCGCATCGTGATCGGGCTCTCCGCGCTGGTCGTCGGGGTGCTCGGCCAGGTCCACGTCGCCTGCGGGTCGCCCGGCCGGGAGGACGGCACCACGGCGATGCAGAACGCGGGCGGGCTCATCGGCTGGGCGGCCTCCAAGCCGCTGGTCCACACGATGGGCGAGGTCCTCGCCGTACCGCTGCTGCTGCTGCTCACCGTCTTCGGGCTGCTCGTCGTCACCGCGACGCCGGTCAACGCGATCCCGCAGCGGCTGCGGCTGCTCGGCACGAAGCTCGGCCTCATCCATCCGGAGTACGACCCCGAGGCGGACGAGGAGAGCGACGACGAGCGCTACGAGGAGCAGTGGCGCGAGGCGCTGCCCGCCCGCTCCCGCCGCTCCCCGGCGCGCCGCTCCGAGGCACCCGCCGAGTACGACCCCGAGCAGGCCGAGGCCGAGGCGCTCTCCAAGCGCCGCCGACCGCGCAGGCCCGCCGCGCAGCCGGTGGCCAACCGCACCATGGACGCGGTGGACGTGGCGGCGGCCGCGGCGGCGGCCCTCGACGGGGCGGTGCTCAACGGCATGCCCCCCTCGCCGATCGTCGCCGACCTCACGCAGGGGGTCGCCGTCGAGCGCGAGCGCCGGGCCACCCCGCTGCCGGCCGCCAGGGAGGCCGAGCCCGGCACGGGCCCCGGCCAGGGCGACCGGGCCGGGAAGACGGCGGCGTCCTCGGGCAGCGTGCCCGACCTGACCAAGACCGTGCCGGACTCGCAGTCCCAGCCGCTGCCCGCCCGCGCCGAGCAGCTCCAGCTCTCCGGGGACATCACCTACGCGCTGCCCTCGCTCGACCTGCTGGAGCGCGGCGGCCCCGGAAAGACCCGCAGCGCCGCCAACGACACCATCGTCGCCGCGTTGACCAATGTCTTCACCGAGTTCAAGGTCGACGCCGCCGTCACCGGATTCACCCGCGGTCCGACGGTCACCCGCTACGAGGTCGAGCTCGGCCCCGCCGTGAAGGTCGAGCGGATCACCGCGCTCGCCAAGAACATCGCCTACGCCGTCGCCAGCCCCGACGTACGGATCATCTCCCCGATCCCCGGCAAGTCCGCGGTCGGCATCGAGATCCCCAACACGGACCGGGAGATGGTCAACCTCGGTGACGTGCTGCGCCTCGCGGACGCGGCGGAGGACGACCACCCGATGCTGGTGGCGCTCGGCAAGGACGTCGAGGGCGGCTATGTGATGGCCAACCTGGCGAAGATGCCGCACGTGCTGGTGGCCGGTGCGACCGGCTCCGGGAAGTCGTCCTGCATCAACTGCCTGATCACCTCGATCATGGTGCGGGCGACCCCGGAGGACGTCCGGATGGTGCTGGTCGACCCGAAGCGCGTCGAGCTCACCGCGTACGAGGGCATCCCGCACCTGATCACGCCGATCATCACCAACCCCAAGCGCGCCGCCGAGGCGCTCCAGTGGGTCGTGCGCGAGATGGACCTCCGGTACGACGACCTCGCCGCGTTCGGGTACCGGCACATCGACGACTTCAACCAGGCCGTCCGCAAGGGCAAGGTCAAACCGCCCGAGGGCAGCGAGCGCGAGCTCTCCCCGTACCCGTACCTGCTGGTGATCGTCGACGAGCTCGCCGACCTGATGATGGTGGCCCCGCGCGACGTGGAGGACGCCATCGTGCGGATCACCCAGTTGGCCCGCGCCGCCGGTATCCACCTGGTGCTGGCGACCCAGCGGCCCTCGGTCGACGTCGTCACCGGGCTGATCAAGGCGAACGTGCCCTCCCGGCTGGCGTTCGCGACCTCCTCGCTGGCCGACAGCCGGGTCATCCTCGACCAGCCCGGCGCCGAGAAGCTCATCGGGAAGGGCGACGGCCTGTTCCTGCCGATGGGGGCGAACAAACCCACCCGTATGCAGGGCGCCTTCGTCACCGAGGAGGAGGTCGCCGCCATCGTCCAGCACTGCAAGGACCAGATGGCACCGGTCTTCCGCGAGGACGTGGTGGTCGGCACCGCCAAGAAGAAGGAGATCGACGAGGAGATCGGCGACGACCTGGACCTGCTCTGCCAGGCCGCCGAGCTGGTCGTCTCCACGCAGTTCGGTTCCACCTCGATGCTCCAGCGCAAACTCCGCGTCGGCTTCGCGAAGGCCGGCCGGCTGATGGACCTGATGGAGTCACGCAACATCGTCGGACCGAGCGAAGGTTCGAAGGCCCGCGACGTCCTCGTGAAACCCGACGAGCTGGACGGGGTGTTGGCGCTCATCCGCGGGGAAGCCGCTCCGTAAGGGGTGCTCCTCGATCCCCGACGGGGAGCACAGGCCACCTCTCAGGTGAAGACGGGCAACCCTTTGGCCGGGTCGTACGTCAACCTGGAGGGAGGGGCGGCAGAATTGTCCCTCCCGGAACGGCCCGGGGAATCGGACGGTGTTCGATTCCAATGGAGGGCACAGTGCCTCCTCCCGGTTGCCCCACCCTTTCGCTACCCACCTAGACTGAACACCCAGCAGGTGGCTCACGCTCGAAAGGCGCCCCCGTGTCCATCGGCAACTCCCCCGAAGACGACCGGCCTTCGATCGGTCGAGCGCTCCAGCAGGCTCGTATCGCCGCAGGTCTCACGGTCGAAGAGATCAGCTCGTCCACCCGGGTGCGCATCCCCATCGTGCACGCGATCGAGGAGGACGACTTCTCCCGCTGCGGCGGCGACGTGTACGCCCGCGGCCATGTCCGAATCCTGGCGCGTGCCGTCGGCCTCGACGCGGACCAGCTGGTCGCGCAGTACGACGCGGAGCACGGCGGCCGTCCCGCGCCCACGCCCGCGGCCCCGCTGTTCGAGGCCGAACGCATCCGCTCCGAACCCCGCCGGCCGAACTGGACGGCGGCCATGGTCGCCGCGATCGTCGCCGTCGTCGGATTCGTCGGCTTCACGGCCCTGAAGGGAGGTGACGACACCCCCTCGTCCACCCAGCTCGCGGAAGGGTCGACGCCCAACACGAAGACCCCCGCGCCCAAGACCCACAAGCCCGCCGACCCCAAGCCGGCCCCGTCCGACAGCGCCATCGCCGCCGCTCCCCGGGACAAGGTGACGGTGCGGCTCGACGCCACCCGGGGCAAGAGCTGGATCTCGGCCAAGGACCACAACGGCCGGTCGCTCTTCGACGGACTGCTGCTCCAGGGCCAGACCAAGACCTTCCAGGACCAGGAGCGGGTCGACCTCGTCCTCGGCGACGCCGGCTCGATCGAGCTCTTCGTGAACGGCAAGAAGGTCGAGGACACGTTCCAGCCGGGCCAGGTCGAGCGGCTCTCGTACACCAAGGGCGACCCTGCGGTCGGCTGATCCGTACACGCAGCGTTTCCCCGCACGGCGACGACGTCACGGCGAGCGCCCGGCAATCCGCCGGGCGCTCGCCGCGTTCGTCACCCGGTGTGACGGGGGAACCCTGCGCGGCAGGTCGAGTGCCGGGACAAAGTAGTCTTGAGCCCATGCCCGAACGCCGTACCGTCGCCCTTGTCACTCTTGGCTGCGCCCGTAACGAGGTGGACTCGGAGGAGCTCGCAGGCCGCTTGGCAGCGGACGGCTGGGAGCTCGTCCAGGACGCCGCCGACGCGGATGTCGCCGTGGTCAACACCTGTGGATTCGTCGAGGCCGCCAAAAAGGACTCCGTCGACGCCCTCCTCGAAGCAAATGATCTGAAGGACCACGGCAGGACCCAGGCCGTGGTCGCCGTCGGCTGCATGGCCGAGCGCTACGGGAAGGACCTCGCCGAGGCACTCCCCGAGGCGGACGGCGTCCTCGGCTTCGACGACTACGCCGACATCTCCGACCGCCTCCAGACCATCCTCAGCGGCGGCATCCACGCCGCGCACACCCCGCGCGACCGCCGCAAGCTGCTGCCGATCAGCCCGGCCGAGCGGCAGGACGCCTCCGTGGCCCTGCCCGGCCACGCCCAGGAGGCCGCGCCCGCCCCCGAGGACCTCCCCGAGGGCGTGGCCCCGGTCTCCGGCCCGCGGGCACCGCTGCGCCGGCGGCTGGGCACCAGCCCCGTCGCCTCGGTGAAGCTCGCCTCCGGCTGCGACCGCCGCTGCTCCTTCTGCGCCATCCCGTCCTTCCGGGGCTCCTTCATCTCCCGGCGTCCCTCCGACGTGCTCCAGGAGACCCGCTGGCTGGCCGAGCAGGGCGTCAAGGAGGTCATGCTCGTCTCCGAGAACAACACCTCGTACGGCAAGGACCTCGGCGACATCCGCCTGCTGGAGACGCTGCTGCCGGAGCTCGCCGACGTCGAGGGCATCGAGCGGATCAGGGTCAGCTACCTCCAGCCGGCCGAGATGCGCCCCGGCCTGATCGACGTGCTGACCTCGACGCCGAAGGTCGCGCCCTACTTCGACCTGTCCTTCCAGCACTCCGCCCCCGGGGTGCTGCGCGCGATGCGGCGCTTCGGTGACACCGACCGGTTCCTGGAGCTGCTGGACACCATCCGGAGCAAGGCGCCCGAGGCCGGTGCGCGCTCCAACTTCATCGTGGGCTTCCCCGGCGAGACCGAGGCCGACGTGGCGGAGCTGGAACGCTTCCTCACCGGCGCCCGGCTCGACGCCATCGGCGTTTTCGGCTACTCCGACGAGGAGGGCACCGAGGCGGCCGGCTACGAGAACAAGCTGGACGAGGACGTGGTCGCCGAGCGGCTGGCGCACATCTCGCAGCTGGCCGAGGAGCTGACCTCGCAGCGCGCCGAGGAGCGCATCGGCGAGACGCTCCAGGTGCTCGTGGAGTCCGTGGACGACGAGGACGGCGCGGTGGGCCGTGCGGCGCACCAGGCGCCCGAGACGGACGGCCAGGTGCTCTTCACGACACGCGAGGGCCTGGTCCCCGGCCTTATGGTCGAGGCGAAGGTCGTGAGCGCCGAAGGAGTGGACCTCGTGGCCGAATGTTCCGGACGGGTGGAGGCGGCCAGATGACGGGAGTCCCGGCATCCGCGGCAGGCGGCTCCGGCGCGAAGCCGGTCCGCGGCGGCAAACTGGGTGCTGCGGCCGTCAATCAGGCCAGTCTGTGGAACATCGCCAACCTGCTCACCATGGTGCGGCTGGTGCTGGTCCCCGGCTTCGTGCTGCTGCTGCTGCACAACGGCGGGTACGACCCGGTCTGGCGGTCCTTCGCCTGGGCGGCCTTCGCCATAGCGATGATCACCGACCTGTTCGACGGCCACCTGGCGCGGACGTACAACCTGGTCACCGACTTCGGCAAGATCGCCGACCCGATAGCCGACAAGGCGATCATGGGTGCGGCGCTGATCTGCCTCTCCTACCTCGGTGACCTGCCCTGGTGGGTCACGGGAGTGATCCTCTTCCGCGAGCTCGGCATCACGGTGATGCGTTTCTGGGTGATCAGACACGGGGTGATTCCGGCCAGCCGCGGCGGCAAGATGAAGACCCTGGCCCAGGGGATCGCCGTCGGGATGTACGTTCTGGCACTGACCGGACCGCTCGCCACACTGCGCTTCTGGGTGATGGCGGTGGCCGTCCTGCTGACGGTGCTCACCGGGCTCGACTACGTGCGCCAGGCGGTCGTCCTGCGCCGCAGGGGGCTCGCCGCCGAGCGGGCCGCCGAGGGGCGCGCTCCGGCGGAGTCCGAGCGGTGACGACCGCCGCCGGGGTGCTGGCGCTGCTCGGGGAGCGGGGCGAGAGCCTCGCCGTCGCCGAGTCTCTGACCGGCGGCCTGGTCGCGGCGGAGCTGACGTCCGTGCCGGGTTCCTCGCGGTCCTTCCGGGGCTCCGTGACGGCGTACGCGACGCCGCTGAAGCGGGACGTCCTGGGAGTGGACGGAGCTCTGCTGGCGGAGCGCGGTGCGGTCGACCCGGAGGTGGCGCGGCAGATGGCAGCCGGTGTGCGGCGCGTCCTGGGCGCGGACTGGGGCGTGGCGACGACGGGGGTCGCGGGCCCCGATCCGCAGGACGGCAAGGCGGTGGGCACGGTGTACGTGGCGGTCGCCGGACCGGGCGGCGCGGAGAATATCGCCGCGCTGCGGTTGAACGGCGGCCGGGCGGACATTCGTAGAGAGAGTGTGCGAAGCGCACTCACGCTGCTTTCGGCGGAACTCGGCAAGAACGCAAGGGCACAGGATACGGAAGAGAACGGGGGGAATTGATGTTTGCAGCCCTGAGTGAACACGACATCGCTCCCCGCACGGCCGCCGCGCGAGGCGGTACGGTGGGGCGTGAAGGATGCGGCTACGCGGTCCGAGGAGGGAGCCACCGATGATTCTGCTCCGTCGCCTGCTTGGTGACGTGCTGCGTCGGCAGCGCCAGCGCCAAGGCCGTACTCTGCGCGAAGTCTCCTCGTCCGCCCGAGTCTCGCTCGGCTATCTCTCCGAGGTGGAGCGGGGGCAGAAGGAGGCATCCTCCGAACTGCTCTCCGCCATTTGCGACGCGCTTGACGTACGGATGTCCGAGCTCATGCGTGAAGTGAGCGATGAGCTGTCGCTGGCCGAACTGGCCGAGTCGGCAGCAGCCAGCGATCCGGTCCCCGTGCCGGTGCGGCCCATGCTCAATTCCGTCTCCGTGACCTCGGTGGCCGGTGTGCCGTCGGGGCGGGTGACCATCAAGGCGCCCGCGGAAGCGGTGGATGTCGTCGCCGCCTGACCTTTTCGGTCCGGTGGGCAGTGGAAGCCCCGGTCGTCCCCGAAGGACGGCCGGGGCTTCCATGCGTCCGGCGGGCGCCCGTGCTCCTCGGGATGCGTTCGATCCTCCCGGGACGGGACGGAACCGTTCTGGATGCGGCGCGGGGGCTGTCGGGTGAGACTGCTGGGGAGCCGGAACACCGGCTCGGTCGGACCGCGGTCCGGCGCGCCGGGACCTCTGGCGGGCGTGCGCCGGCCCCGGGTCGCGCCGGTGGGACGCCTCTGCGCCCTCCCGCCGGGTGGGCCTGCCGCACCAGGGTCTGACGTCGCCCGGCGGGAGGCGGTGCGACGACGGTCCCTGGGCTCGGCCGGAGGAGGCAGCCATCATGGTGCGGCGATGGGGGCCGGCGCTCGTGTGCGGCGGGGTGTGGTGGTGGGCCGTGCTGCGGCTCGTGCTGGACCCGGCGGATACGGGGCTCGTCGAGGGCGCGGTGGTGGCGGGCGGCTGGGGGCTGAGCCTGCTGCCGGTGCACGTGGCCGCGTCCGCCGGGGCCGCGCGGCCGGGAACGGGCGGTCGGTGGGGGTCCGGGGTGTTGCGGGGCGCCGAGCGGGCGCTGCGGGCCGCTCGGGGGCGGGGTGCGGAGCTGGACGTGGACGTACGAGGGCCGGACGTGGACGTACGAGGGCCGGACGGGGCCGTCGAGGGGCGGGGCGCGGGCAGGGGTGCCGGGGGGCGGGGGACGGACCGGGTGCTGCGGGCTACCAGGGCATGGCTACGCCGCCGTTCGGGCGGAGGATCTGGCCGGTCATGAAGGCCGAGGCGTCCGATGCCAGGTGGAGCACGGTATGGGCCACGTCCTCCGGTTCGCCCACCCGCCCGAGCGGTGAGAGCCGCGCCATCGTCGCCTCCACCCGCTGCTGCTGCCCGGAGTCGTGGCGGGCGGTCATGGGCGTACGGATCCAGCCCGGGGCGACGGCGTTGACCCGGATCGCGTGCGGCCCCAGCTCGGTCGCGAGGGTCTTCGTCAGCTGGACGACCGCCGCCTTGGCGACGCTGTAGCAGAACAGGCCGGGACCGGAGGAGTCGACGGCGCCCGAGGCCATCGTGATCAGTGAGCCGGGGGCGGCCCGTTCGATCATGGAGCGGGCCACTTCCTGGCAGGCGTACAGGACGCCCTTGAAGTTGACCGCGAGGACGCGGTCGAGGTCCTGGTCCGAGGTCTCCAGGACGCTGCTCGTGTGCATGATCCCGGCGACGGCCGCCAGGATGTCGACGGCGCCCGCCGACGCCACCGCCGCCCGGACCTGGTCGCGGTCGGTGACATCGAGGACATGGACGTGGACGCGCGCCGTGCCGTCCGCCCCGGTGATCAGCCGCCGGGTCTCCCGCAGCCCCGTCTCGTCGGTGTCCGCGCAGTGCACGTCGGCACCCGCGGCCGCCAGCAGGACGGCGCAGGCCCGGCCGATGCCGCCCGCCGCACCGGTGACGAACGCGGAGCGGCCGGTGAGGTCGTACGCGGCGCGGCTCGGGGGAGGGGGCGTGGAGCGGGCTGCGGGCGGGGGCGTGGGAGGGGGCATGACCGGACCGTACGACCGGATCTGATGGCCCGTCAACTAGGGGGTGGGGCCCGACTGGCAGCGGGGGCACCAGTAGGTGGGGCGGCCGTTCTGGTCCGCGACGCGGACGGGGGTGCCGCAGCGCAGGCAGGGGCGGCCGGCCCTGCCGTAGACCCAGAGCCGTTCCCGGGGGGCGGGGCCGCGGTGGGCCGGGGCGGTGGTGATGCGTACGGGGCGGTCGCGGTTGGCGTCGAGGAGCTGCTGGGCCGTCGCGACCAGCCGAGGGGCGACGGGGTCGGGCAGTTCGCCGACGGGGAGCCAGGGGGTGACGCGGGCCAGGAAGCAGAGCTCGGCCTTGTACACGTTGCCGATTCCGGCGAGATTGCGCTGGTCCAGCAGGGCCTCGCCGAGCGGGCGGGTGGGCTCGGCGAGCAGATTGCGCAGGGCGGTCGCGGCGTCCCAGTCGGGGCCGAGCAGATCGGGGCCGAGCGGGCCGACCGCCTTCTCCTCGTCCCGGGTGCGGAGCAGTTCGAGCACGGGCAGCCGGTAGCCGACCGCGGTCTGTTCCGCGTTGCCGAGGATGGCGCGGATCTGGTGGGCGGGGCCGCCGCGCCACCGCTCGGCCGGGCCGTAGACGCGCCAGGCGCCGTCCATCCGGAGGTGGCTGTGCAGCGTGAGGCCGCCCTCGACGCGCAGGAGGAGGTGCTTGCCGCGCGGGACCACGCCCAGCACGGTCCGGCCGGTGAGGTCGGCGGTGGCGAACCGGGGCACGCGCAGGTCGCACCGGGTGAGCGTCCGGCCGGCGAGCGCGGTGTGCAGACGTCCTGCCGTCCGCAGGACGGTGTCTCCTTCGGGCATGCCTCCATGATGCGGGCGGGGAGGAGGGCCGCGACCTCTGTACGGGTCAGGCGCGCAGGCGCAGCCCTCTCGGTGTGGCCAGGAAACCGGCCGCCTCCAGCGTGCGGCCGATCGGGGAGGTCAAGGAGGGGGCGCCGTTGGCACGCTCCACCGTGACCGTGCCGAGGGCGCCGGACCGGGCGGCCGCAGCCAGTGCCCCGGCGGCGGCGAGGAGCGCGGGGTCGTCCGGATCGGCGCCCCAGGCGAGCAACGTCTTGCCGCCGCGCTCCATGTACATCGTCAGCTCGCCGTCGACCAGCACCACCAGGGCGCCCGCCTTGCGGCCGGGCTTGTGCGAGGCGCCGTCCGGTGGCTCCGGCCAGGGCAGGGCGGCCCCGTACGCGTTGGCCGGGTCGGCGGCGGCGAGGACCAGGGCCTGGGGGGCCGCGCCCGGCTCCCGGCGGTCGCGGGCGGTGGACGCGGCACGCAGCCGGTCCACCGCGCCGTCCATCGCGAACTGCGCGGCCCCCAGCCCCTCGACCACGTAGCCGCGCCGGGCCTGCCCGTTGTCCTCGAAGGCGGACAGGACGCGGTACATCGCGGAGAAGCCGCCTTCGACCCCCTCGGCCTGGACCGCGCCGCGGGTCACCACGCCGTGGCGGTCGAGAAGCGTGCGGGCCAGGGCGTGGGCGCGGTGCGTGGGCTCGGGCTCGGCGGCGGGCAGCAGGGACCAGCGGCCCGAGACGGTCGGCGGGCCGGTGCGCGAGGCGGGCCGGGCGGAGGTGAGCGAACCGTACCGGCCGCGCGGGACGCTGCGTCTGGCGCGGTGGGCCGTCGACCCCGCCGTCCGGCCGGAGCCCAGCAGGGAGCGCAGAGGGGCGAGCGTGTCGTTGGTGAGCCGACCCGACCAGGCCAGCTCCCAGACCGCGTCGGCCAGTTGCGGATCGGTGCAGTCCGGGTGGGTGGTGGCCCGGACCTGGTCGGCGATCTGCCGGAAGAACAGGCCGTATCCGCCGCTCAGAGCGGTCAGTACGGACGCGTGCAACGCGCTGAGCTCCAGCGGGTGCGGGGGCGGCAGGAGCAGCGGGGCGCTGTCGGCCGGGTAGAGGGCGAGCCAGCCGTCCTTGCCGGGAAGGGCGCCCGCACCGGCCCAGACGACCTCGCCGGTGGTGGTCAGCTCGTCGAGCAGTGCGGGGGTGTAGTCCCTGACCCGGCCCGGCAGGACCAGCTTCTCCAGCGCCGACGCCGGGACCGCCGCCCCCTGCAACTGCTCGACGGCGCGGGCCAGCCCGTCGATGCCGCGCAGGCTGTTGCCGCCGAGATGCTGCCACTGGGGAAGGAACCCGGCGAGGGCGGCGGGCGGGACCGGCTCCAGCTCGTGGCGGAGCGCGGCGAGCGAACGGCGGCGCAACCGGCGCAGCACGTCGGCGTCGCACCACTCCTGGCCGATCCCCGCGGGGTGGAACTCGCCCTGGACGACCCGCCCGGTCCCGGAGAGCCGTTGCAGCGCCCCGTCGGTGACCGCGGTGCCGAGACCGAAGCGGGCGGCGGCTCCGGCGGACGTGAACGGGCCGTGCGTACGGGCGTAGCGGGACAGGAGGTCGCCCAGCGGGTCCTTCACGGGCTCGGTGAACGCCTCGGGGACGCCGACCGGGAGGGCGGTCCCCAGGGCGTCCCGCAGCCGGCCCGCGTCCTCGATCGCGGCCCAGTGGTCCGCCCCGGCGATCCGGACCCGGATCGCCCGGCGGGCCGTGGCCAGCTCCGGAGCCCAGGACGGCAGGGCGCCGCGCTCGGCCAGCTCCTGGTCGGTGAGCGGGCCGAGGACCCGGAGCAGGTCGGCGACGCCCTCGGCGTCCTTGATCCGGCGGTCCTCGGTCAGCCACTGGAGCTCCCGCTCCAGCTCCGTCAGTACCTCCGCGTCGAGCAGCTCGCGCAGCTCCGCCCGGCCGAGGAGCTCGGCGAGGAGGTGGGAGTCCAGGGAGAGGGCGGCGGCCCGCCGCTCGGCCAGCGGCGAGTCGCCCTCGTACAGGAACTGGGCGACGTAACCGAACAGGAGCGAACGGGCGAAGGGGGACGGCTCCGGGGTGGTCACCTCGACCAGCCGGACCCGGCGCGCTTCGAGATCGCCCATGAGCTCCGTGAGCCCGGGAACGTCGAAGACGTCCTGGAGGCATTCGCGGACCGCTTCCAGGACGATCGGGAACGAGCCGAACTCCGAAGCCACCTGGAGGAGTTGAGAGGCGCGCTGGCGCTGCTGCCACAGCGGGGTGCGCTTTCCGGGGCTGCGGCGCGGCAGCAGCAGGGCGCGGGCCGCGCACTCGCGGAACCGGGAGGCGAACAGGGCCGAGCCGCCGACCTGGTCGGTGACGATCTGTTCGATGTCGCCCTGGTCGAAGGTCACGTCGGCGGCACCGACCGGCGGTTGCTCGCTGTCGAACGAGAAGGCCGGTGACGGGGGCTCGGCCGTTCCCTGGTCCGCGTCCCGGGGATCGAGGTCCAGGAGGTCCAGCCCCATGAGGTCGGCGTCGGGCAGCCGGAGCACGATGCCGTCGTCGGCGTGCATCACCTGCGCGTCCAGACCGTAGCGCTCGGCGAGGCGGGCGCCCAGCGCGAGCGCCCACGGGGCGTGGACCTGCGCGCCGAACGGGGAATGGACCACGACCCGCCAGTCACCCAGCTCGTCGCGGAAACGCTCGACGAGGATGGTCCGGTCGTCCGGCACATGACCACAGGCCCGGCGCTGCTCGTCGAGGTACGACAGGGTGTTGTCGGCGGCCCAGGTGTCGAGACCGGCGGCGAGCAGCCTCGCCCGCGCCTCCTCGGGCGGCAGCCCGCCGATCTCGCGGAGGAACGCCCCCAGGGCGCGCCCCAGCTCCAGCGGACGGCCCAGCTGGTCGCCCTTCCAGAACGGCAGCCGCCCGGGAACACCGGGAGCGGGCGACACCAGGACCCGGTCGCGGGTGATGTCCTCGATCCGCCACGAGGTGGTGCCGAGCGTGAAGACGTCGCCGACCCGGGACTCGTAGACCATCTCCTCGTCGAGCTCGCCGACCCGCCCGCCGCCCTTCTTCGGGTCGGCGCCGGCGAGGAAGACCCCGAAGAGCCCCCGGTCGGGAATGGTCCCTCCGGAGGTGACGGCGAGCCGCTGCGCGCCGGGGCGCCCCGTGACCGTACCGGCCACCCGGTCCCAGACCACGCGCGGCCGCAGTTCGGCGAAGGCGTCGGAAGGGTAGCGACCGGCCAGCATGTCGAGCACGGCGGTGAACGCGGACTCGGGCAGCGAGGCGAAGGGCGCGGCGCGGCGGACCGTCGCCAGCAGCTCGTCCACCTGCCAGCTGTCCAGGGCGACCATGGCGACCAGCTGCTGGGCCAGCACGTCCAGCGGGTTGGCCGGGACGCGGAGCGCCTCGATGGCCCCCTCGCGCATCCGCTCGGTGACCACGGCCGACTGCACCAGGTCGCCCCGGTACTTCGGGAAGACCACGCCGGTGGAGACCGCGCCGACCTGATGCCCGGCCCGGCCCACCCGTTGCAGGCCGGAGGCGACCGACGGCGGTGACTCCACCTGGATCACGAGGTCCACCGCCCCCATGTCGATGCCCAGCTCCAGGCTCGACGTGGCGACGACGGCCGGCAGCCGGCCCGCCTTCAGGTCCTCCTCGACCTGGGCGCGCTGCTCCTTGGAGACCGAGCCGTGATGGGCACGGGCGAGCAGCGCGGGGGCGCCCTTCGCCGCACCGGACTCGGCCATGAGCTCGGCGGGGGAGTGGGACTCGGCCAGCGGCTCGCCGGTGAGCCGTTCGTACGCGATCTCGTTGAGGCGGTTGCACAGCCGTTCGGCGAGGCGGCGGGAGTTGGCGAAGACGATTGTGGAGCGGTGCTTCTGGACGAGATCGACGATCCGTTCCTCGACATGGGGCCAGATCGACGGCTTGTCCGCCTGTGCCGCCTGGTCGGGCCCGGTGGCGGGCGAGCCGCCGAGCTCTCCCAGGTCCTCGACCGGCACGACCACCGACAGGTCGAACCGCTTCGTGGACGGCGGCTGGACGATCTCCACCCTGCGCCGGGGGGAGAGGAAGCGCGCCACCTCGTCGACCGGGCGGACCGTCGCCGACAGGCCGATCCGCCGCGCGGGGCGGGGCAGCAGCTCGTCGAGACGCTCCAGGGAGACCGCGAGATGGGCGCCGCGCTTCGTGCCCGCCACGGCGTGCACCTCGTCGAGGATCACCGTCTCGACCCCGGACAGCGCCTCCCGGGCCGAGGAGGTCAGCATCAGGAACAGCGATTCGGGTGTGGTGATCAGGATGTCCGGCGGACGGGTCGCCATCGAGCGGCGCTCGGCGGCCGGGGTGTCCCCGGAGCGGATGCCCACCCGAACCTCCGGCTCGGGCAGCCCGAGCCGCACCGACTCCTGGCGGATACCGGTCAGCGGGGAACGGAGATTCCGCTCGACATCGACCGCGAGCGCCTTGAGGGGCGAGACGTACAGGACCCGGCAGCGCTTCTTCGTCTCGGCCGGCGGCGGTACGGACGCCAGCGCGTCGAGCGAGGCGAGGAACGCGGCGAGGGTCTTGCCGGACCCGGTCGGCGCGACGACCAGCACGTCCGAGCCCTCGGAGATCGCACGCCAGGCGCCCTCCTGCGCGGGGGTGGGCGCGCTGAAGGCCCCCGCGAACCAGCCGCGGGTCGCGGGGGAGAACGAATCGAGTGCGGAACCGGCCATGCCCCCCATCGTGCACCCCGCCACTGACAACGGCCCCGACCGTCCTCGGCGACCGCGCCCGCGCCGCCCACGTAACGTTCGCGTCGTGGCAGATCAGACAATATTTCCAGGCGGGGGCGGTGCGCCGGACCCCGGCACGGCCGGCTCCGGAACCGGACCGGGCCCCGGCGAAGCGAAACCGGACGCCGCGGTCGTCCGTGACGCGCTCGGCGTCGGCATCGCCGTCGGACTCTCCGGCTTCGCCTTCGGCGTGACCTCGGCCGGGGCGGGACTGAGCCTGTGGCAGACCTGCGCGCTCAGCCTCGCCGTCTTCACCGGTGCCTCCCAGTTCGCGCTCGTCGGCGCGCTCGCCGCGGGCGGCAACCCGTACACCGCCGCCGCCGGGGCGTTCTTCCTCGGCGTACGCAACTCGTTCTACGGACTGCGGCTGTCGCAACTGCTGGCACTCCCGAAGGCACTGCGCCCCTTCGCCGCCCAGTGGGTCATCGACGAGACGACCGCCGTGACACTGCCGCAGCCGACCCGCAGGGCCGCCCGCATCGGCTTCGCCGTCACCGGGCTGACCCTGTACGTGCTGTGGAACCTGACCACGCTGCTGGGGGCGCTCGGGGCCGAGGCGCTCGGCGACACCAGGGCGTGGGGGCTGGACGCGGCGTCGCCCGCGGTCTTCCTCGCCCTGCTCGCGCCGATGCTCAGGACCACCACCGAACGCGTCACCGCGGGGATCGCCGTCCTCCTCGCGCTCGGCCTGCTGCCCGTTCTGCCGGCGGGCGTCCCCGTGCTGCTGGCCGCGCTCGCCGCACCCGTCGTCCTCTTCCTGGACGGGCGCCGGAGAAACGGCACGCCGGTATCCGCCACCGAGGAGGGGGACCGGTGAACGTCTGGATCGCCATCGCACTGACCGCCGTGGGCTGCTACCTCGCCAAACTGCTCGGGCTGCTGGTCCCCGCCGGTGTACTGGAGCGCCCGCTCACCCGGCGGCTCGCGGCGCTGCTGCCCGTGGCCCTGCTGGCCGCCCTCACCGCACAGCAGACCTTCGGGGACGGGCACCACCTGACCCTGGACGCCAGGGCGGCCGGACTCGCCGCGGCGGCGGTCGCGCTGATCCTGCGCGCCCCCTTCCTGCTGGTCGTGGGCGCCGCGGTCGTCGTCACCGCCGCGGTACGCGCCCTCGGATAGGGCCGGACGCGGCGGGCTGAGGGGTTCCGCCCGGCCATGCATGGCCGGGCGGAACCGGGTGACGGCTCAGCCGAGGTCCCGTCCGTGGGCGCGCAGCGTCAGGAGGGCCCGGAGGGTCACGAGTGGCCGCCCCTCCAGCGCGGTCCCCGGGGCCCACTGCCGCCAGTTGACCGGCCAGCCGCCGTCGGCCTGCTGCGCGGCCGCGAGATGGTCGAGCGAGCGGGACAGCTCCTCGTCGGTGAACCATCGACGGGCGAGCGAGTCGGGCGTACGGGCGTAGTCGTACGGAAAGTGCTGCTCACCCGGCGCGTAGCCGGGCGCCACCGGGTACTCCGCGCGCCGTTCCGGGTCCAGCACCACGAGCCGCTGGTCGCGCACCAGCCGCCCCAGCCGGTCGGCCGCGGCCTCGGCCCGCGCCCGGTCGGGGGCGCCGTCCAGGAAGGCGAGTGCCGCCTCGATCTCGTACGGATGCGAGCGGTCCAGGGCCTCCACCGCGGCCCAGCAGAAGTCGGTGGCCCTGAACAGCCAGGCGTGCCAGACCGCGTTGCGGTGCAGGAGCCCGACGACGGGGCCGGTGGCCAGCAGCTCCGCCGGCGGGTGGTCGACGATCGGGATGAAGGGGGCGGCGGGATAGCCGCGCTGCGCCGGCAGCAGGGCGGGAAGCGCCCCCTCCTTGGTCGACACCTCGGTGAGGAACCGGCAGACCCGCTCCACCCGCAGTCCGTCGCAGCGCCCGATGGAATCCAGCACATTGAGCGCGTGCGCGGTGTGCAGTGGCTGACTGACGGGGCCGCGCAGATCGGGTTCGAGCCCGTGCCCGTAACCGCCGTCCTCGTTCAGATAGGCGGCGAGCGCGGTCTCCACGGCGTCCGCACCGCCGTCCAGGAAATGGTGCGCGAACCGCCGCTGCTCCAGGACGCGGGCCGTGAGCCAGATGAACTGCTCGGCACGGTTGAGGGGACTTGTTCCTGTTCCAGCCATGGACCGACCGTAGGGCGGTAAGCGCTCTCGACAAGACGGAGCGGCCCGGCTGCACTCTCAGGAGCGGGATACTGAGGTCATGCGGTTGACGATTTTCTGGGAACGGATGGCCGACCACTTCGGCGCGGCGTACGCCGACTCCTTCGCGCGCGATCACGTGATGGCCGAACTCGGCGGGCAGACCGTCCACCAGGCACTCGCGTCAGGATGGGAGACCAAGGATGTCTGGCGCGGCGTCTGTGCCGCGGTCGGCATCCCCGCCGACCAGCGCTGACCCCGGCCGGCCGACGGCCGGACCCGCGCCGTTGTCCGGGGCTGGCGGTCGTTCGTCACCGCGGTGGGTGAGACTGGGGGAGTGGCACCGACAGACGAGACAGCACAGACCCGATCGACCTCCACCCCCTCCGTCCCGCCCGCCGCGCCGGCCGACGGCGCGCGGGCACGCATGCCCGCGTGGCTGCCGCGCGCCATGGTGCTCGCCCTGGCGCTCTACGCCTGCTACCGGCTGGGCAGCTGGGCCTTCGACCAGCTCATCGGGTTGCTCATCAACGTCCTGATCGCGTTCTTCCTGGCGCTCGCCATCGAGCCGGCGGTGAGCCGGATGTCGGCACGCGGGATGCGCCGCGGCCTCGCCACCTTCCTGGTCTTCCTCGTGGTGATGATCGCCGGAGTGGGCTTCGTCGTGCTGCTCGGCTCGATGCTCGCGGGCCAGATCGTCGACATGGTCGAGGGGTTCCCGAAGTACCTGGACTCGGTGATCAACTGGGTCAACCAGACCTTCCGTACCGACCTCTCCCGGGTCGAGGTCCAGGACAGCCTGCTCCACTCCGACTGGCTGCAGAAGTACGTCCAGAACAGCGCGACCGGAGTGCTGGACATATCCACCACCGTGCTGGGCGGGCTGTTCCGGCTGCTGACGATCGCCCTGTTCTCGTTCTACTTCGCGGCCGACGGCCCCAGGCTGCGGCGGGCCCTGTGCTCCGTGCTGCCGCCCGCCCGGCAGGCGGAGGTCCTGCGTGCCTGGGAGATCGCGGTGGACAAGACCGGCGGGTACCTCTACTCGCGCGGTCTCATGGCCCTCATCTCCGGGATCGCGCACTACGTCCTGCTGGTGATCCTCGGGGTCCCCTACGCGCCTGCGCTGGCCGTGTGGGTCGGGCTCGTCTCCCAGTTCGTCCCCACGATCGGTACGTACCTGGCGGGCGCCCTGCCCATGCTGATCGCGTTCACCGTCGACCCCTGGTACGCGCTGTGGGTGCTCGGCTTCGTCGTGGTCTACCAGCAGTTCGAGAACTACGGCCTGCAGCCCAAGCTCACCTCCAGGACGGTCGACATCCACCCGGCGGTCGCCTTCGGGTCGGTCATCGCGGGTACGGCGCTGATGGGCGCCGTGGGCGCGCTGATCGCCATTCCGGCCGTCGCCACGCTCCAGGCTTTCCTCGGCGCGTACGTGAGGCGCTACGACGTCACGGACGATCCGCGGATGCACGGTCCGAACCGGCGCCGGGGAGAGCCGTTGCTCACCCGGCTGCGCCGTTCCTGGCGGGCCCCGGACCGGGAGGCGGGCACCGGGGAGGCGAGCGGCGGAAGCGGCACCGGAGGCCGGGGGGCGCCGGAGAGCGCCTGAGACCTACGACGCGGCGAAGCCGGGGGCGCGGGGCCGCTGCTCCCCTCCCGGCCCCCGGAGCCTCGCACGGCCGGGGCGGCGTGGTGCGCTTGACACTAAAATCGAACATCCATTCTCATGAGATTCCGGCCGGGGTTTCCCGGGCCCGGCCGCAGAGTTATCCACAGGCCGGGAGGACGTCGAGGCCCATTGTCAGTGGCAGGGGTTAGCGTCTTTGACGTGAAGCGATCGACTCAAGCAAATCGGGTGGAACCCATGGCAGGAACCGACCGCGAGAAGGCGCTGGACGCCGCACTCGCACAGATTGAACGGCAATTCGGCAAGGGCGCGGTGATGCGCCTCGGCGAGCGGCCGAACGAGCCCATCGAAGTGATCCCCACCGGGTCGACCGCCCTCGACGTGGCCCTCGGGGTCGGCGGCCTGCCGCGCGGCCGTGTGGTGGAGGTGTACGGGCCGGAGTCCTCCGGTAAGACGACGCTGACGCTGCACGCGGTGGCGAACGCGCAGAAGCAGGGCGGCTCGGTCGCCTTCATCGACGCGGAGCACGCCCTCGACCCCGAGTACGCGAAGAAGCTCGGTGTCGACATCGACAACCTCATCCTGTCGCAGCCGGACAACGGTGAGCAGGCCCTGGAGATCGTGGACATGCTGGTCCGCTCCGGTGCCCTCGACCTGATCGTCATCGACTCCGTCGCGGCGCTCGTGCCGCGCGCGGAGATCGAGGGTGAGATGGGCGACTCGCACGTGGGTCTCCAGGCCCGTCTGATGAGCCAGGCGCTCCGTAAGATCACCAGCGCGCTCAACCAGTCCAAGACCACCGCGATCTTCATCAACCAGCTCCGCGAGAAGATCGGTGTGATGTTCGGCTCGCCGGAGACCACGACCGGTGGCCGCGCGCTCAAGTTCTACGCCTCGGTGCGCCTGGACATCCGTCGCATCGAGACGCTGAAGGACGGCACCGACGCCGTCGGCAACCGCACCCGCGTCAAGATCGTCAAGAACAAGGTCGCGCCGCCCTTCAAGCAGGCCGAGTTCGACATCCTCTACGGCCAGGGCATCAGCCGTGAGGGCGGTCTGATCGACATGGGCGTGGAGCACGGCTTCGTCCGCAAGGCGGGAGCCTGGTACACCTACGAGGGCGACCAGCTCGGCCAGGGCAAGGAGAACGCCCGCAACTTCCTCAAGGACAACCCCGATCTCGCCAACGAGATCGAGAAGAAGATCCTGGTGAAGCTGGGCATCGGTGTCAGGCCCGAGGAGGCCGGGGCCGGTGCGGAGGCGGCGGCCGGTGCGGCTGCTCCGGCCGACAGTGCGAAGGCGGCGGCTCCGGCCGGCAAGACCAAGCCGGCCAAGACCGCGGCGGCCAAGAGCTAGGGCCTGCGCCGTGACACGTCGTACGGAGTGGCCGGCCGACGCCACCGACCCGTCCACCGGTCCCGGCCAGGGCTCTCCCACCGGGTACACGGCCGGGCCCGGGGGCGCGTACGAGCCGGAGACCGGGTTCGGCGAGGGGGCGGGCCGTGGCACCCGCTCCCGTACCAGAAGCAGCGGCTCCCCTTCCTCGTCGAGGGCCGAGAAGGGGGAGCCGCGAGACCCGGTCGAGCAGGCGCGCAACATCTGCCTGCGACTGCTCACCGGGACGCCGCGCACCCGCAAGCAGCTCGCGGACGCCCTGCGCAAGCGGGAGATCCCGGACGAGGCGGCGGAGGAAGTCCTCTCGCGCTTCGAGGACGTCGGGCTGATCGACGACGCGGCGTTCGCGGACGCCTGGGTGGAGTCCCGGCACCACGGCCGGGGCCTGGCCCGCCGGGCCCTCGTCCGCGAGCTGCGTACCAAGGGGGTCGACGCGGCGGTCATCGACGAAGCCGTCGGGCAGCTGGACTCCGAGCAGGAGGAGGCCACCGCCCGGGAGCTGGTCGCGCGGAAGCTCCGGTCCACCCGGGGCCTGGAGCGGGACAAGCGGCTGCGCCGTCTGGCGGGCATGCTCGCGCGCAAGGGATACGGGGAGGGCATGGCCCTGCGCGTGGTGCGGCAGGCGCTTGAGGAGGAGGGGGAGGACACGGAGGGGTTGGACGAGCCTTTCTGACCGGGCCGGATCGGACTGGACCGGACCCGATCCTGCCGACCGGACCAGGCCGGATCTGACGTGATCAGGCGTGCCCGGCCGTGAGGGTGGTGCGAGAGCTCGCGGGCCGAGAGGCGTGGGAGCGGCCGAGCGCGGGAGGAACGGCGATGGTCATTGCCCGGCGCGGGCGGCGCGGGTGATGGTGGCGTCGATCAGGGCGAGCGCATCTGCGGCGGTGCGGCCGGGGTAGCGGTTCCAGGGGCCGATCAGCCCGGTCCAGCCCTGGGCGCGGAGCTCGGTGATGAGCCAGGCACCGGCCCGGTCCACGGTGTCGAGGGAGCCGTGGCCCAGTCGGTGCGCGGTGAGCAGGGCGCCGCAGACGCACCGTGCGCCACGGGCGTTGCGGAGCCGGTACGGGGTGTTCTGCCAACCCCACTCGGTGAGGATTTCCCGGGCGTGGGCGAGATGGACGGAGGGCGGCACATCCGGTCGGCCGATGCGCCGCCAGGAGTGGAACCGGTCGGGGAGGACCGCACCCAGACGGCCGGGCAGCGGCCGTTCGCGCGGCGCGGGAGCGGGCAGGGCACGGACGGATTCGGCGATGAGCCGTTCGACCGGAACGGACAGCAGATCCCGCCAGTCGGCAGGCCGACGATCCGAGGAAGCGGGCCGTCCGGGGCCGGGTCGGGGAGCGGTGTCCGGGCCGGGCGGCGATACGGAGCCGGGGGCGTCCGGGTACAGGGGGTCGGGGGCCGTGATGCCCCAGCCGCTGACGATCTGCTGCCAGGCCTCGGTGTCGTGGAGGCGGGCCGCGTGGGCGTCGAGCTGGTCGGGGGTGAGGGGGAGCGCGGGGGCGGGGGTCGGCATCGGTGCGTGGTCTCCGTCATGTCGGTCCTTGGCGTCGAGGTGAATGTCGGTCGGGGAAGGGGATCGCTCCACCGGAGCGAGGCGTTCGGGTGTGTCGGTGCGACCAGGGGGGAACGGCCGACGGCAAATGGAGGTAGCCCCGAAGGCGGCGAGGGGGAGGCGGGAGGCGGCACGGGACGGGCGGAGGGTCCGGGGCTCGGATCGGAGGGCGGGCCGGGTTCCGAGGGGCCCGAGGGGCTTCGGAAGGTCCCGCGCGTGAACGGTGCGCGCCGGGCTCCAGGGCCCCACCCGCACCGTTCCGCGTGCCAGCCCCAGCCCCCTCGCGGACCGGCTTTCACTCGTCGGCTTCTCCCCGCCGGCCCTCGGGCAACCAGGTCCGCCGACTTCCGGGCCCGGTCCTCACGGCCGGCTCTCCCGTACCGGCTCTCCCGTACCGGTTCTCCTGTCCTGGTTTCCTACGTCCCGACGACGGGCAGACCCGCCGCGCGCCAAGCCTGGAAGCCGCCGATCAGGTCCGTCGCCCGGTGCAGACCCAGTTGGTGCAGGGAAGCCGCGGCCAGGCTCGACGCGTACCCCTCGTCGCAGATGACCACGATCGGGAGATCGTGGCTGACGGCCTGTTGGGCCCGGTGGCTGCCCTGCGGATCGAGCCGCCACTCCAGCTCGTTGCGCTCGACGACCAGCGCCCCCGGGATCAGTCCGTCGCGTTCCCGCAGCTCCGCGTACCGGATGTCCACGAGCAGGGCTCCGTCGGAGGCCGCAGCCGCCGCCTCGTGCGGGCCGACCCTGTCGAACCGCGACCGGACCCGTTCCAGCAGTTCGTCGATCCCGACCGGCTCCGTACCACCGTCCCGCCGGATGCCGTCGTCGCTCACGCCGCCGCTCATCGCCAGTCCTCCGGCTGCTCGATCTGCTCCAGCCGGAGCAGATCACCCGCGCGGCTGTAGCGCCGGATGCGCGGCAGCGGCGGGTAGTACGCGTGGACGGAGACGGCGTGCTCCGTGGCCGACTCGTTCAGCACCTCATGGACGTGGTGGCGGCCGAACGCGCGGCCCCGGCCGGTGGGCAGCTCCCGTGAGCGGTCGATTCCCTCGGTCAGTTCGAGGGTCTTCCAGCCGTCGGTGGGCAGCCGCGCGGCCAGGGACCGTTCCCTGAGCGTGCCCGCCGCCGTGGTGAACGCGCCGACCGAGTCGGCGTGGTCGTGCCAGCCGGTGCCGGTCCCCGGCGGCCAGCCGATCAGCCATGCCTCACTGCCACCGGGGCCGTCGAGCCGGACCCAGGTGCGGTCCTCGGGGTCGAGGGGGAGCGAGGCCACCGTCGCGGGATCGGCGGCGACGCGGCGGACGAAATCGAGGAGCTCCGCAGCGGTCGGGCCCGCACCGGTCGCGGTGCCGGAGCTACCCGTGGCGGGAACCGGTGCCGGCCGGGGCACGGAGCCCACGGAAACCGCAGGAGAAACAGAAGCCGCAGAAGGATCAGAAGCGATTGCGGGGGCCGAACCGGACGCGGGCACGGTTACGGAAGGTGACGTGGAGGAAGACACGGAGACCGTCCTGAAGGTTCGCGAGGATGCCCGTCCGCGCGGCGGGCAGCACGCACGGCGGGGCAGCGGAAAGGCGATTCAGCAGGACGGACGACACACGCAGCCCGCATAGCGGACCAGGTCCATATGGACCCTCCGCCACAGGCGCACATCGGTGTCGGTCACGTTCCGGAGTACACCATGCGCGCCTGCGGCGGTCAATTGATGTTCGCAGTCCGGTCGGGGAGTGCGGAGTCGGCCGTCGCTCCGCCGCGCACCGCCTCCGCCGCCGCGGAGAGCTCCTGCGGCCGCACGCCGCCGAACGACGTCACCAGGTGGCCGTCCGGCCGCACCAGCAGGACGGTGTGGGCCGACGCCCCGGGGTAGCTCTCGGTCACCAGCAGCTCCCCCTTCATCGGCAGCGCGTCGACCGCCTCGACCAGGCGGGGCATCACACCGGCCGTCATCCAGTGGCGCCGGTCCCACACTCCGGTACCGGGCGCCACCAGCACCACCAGCAGCCGCCCCTGCCCCAGCCGTTCCCTCAGCCACGCCGTCGTGCCGTCGGGAGCGGTGACCCGCACATCGGTCACCGGCGCACCGGGGGGCGTACGTACGGAGACGTGCGCCTCCGTACGCGCGGGCGCGAGAGGTGAAGAGGAGTACGAAGGGGGCGCGCCGAGTGGGCCGCAGCCCAGATGACCGTCGGTGAGCAGCAAGTCGTGTCCCCGGGAGCTGCCGGGAACCAGCGTCCGCAGCCCTCCGCCGCCACGCAGTATCGGCAGCGACTGGTCCGCGGCGCGCAGCCGGGCGGCGACCGCGGTCCGGCGCTCGGCCTGGTAGCTGTCGAGCAGCACGTCGGCGGCGCCGTGGTGCCATGCCTCGGCCAGCTTCCAGGCCAGGTTCTCGACGTCGCGCAGCCCCTCGTCGAGCCCCTGCGTGCCCAGCGCGCCCAGCAGATGCGCGGCGTCCCCGGCCAGGAACGCCCGGTCGGCCCGCCAGCGCAGGGCGAGCCGGTGGTGCAGGGTGTACACGCCCGTGTCCAGCAGCTCGTACGGCGGTGTCTCGCCGCACCAGCCCGCCAGGGTGTCCCGGACCCGGGTGATCAGGGCGTCCGGCGTGACCAGTTCGCCGCGCGGCGGAAGCAGCCAGTCCAGCCGCCAGACGCCGTCCGGCAGGGGACGCGCCGTCACTTCGTCGCCGCCGCTGCGCCACGGGGGCAGCCGGTGCAGTACGGCCTGCCCCGGCCAGGGAAGTTCGGTGCGCAGCGCCGCGACGGCATGCCGCTCCACCGCCGTGCGCCCGGGGAACCGGATGTCGAGGAGCTTGCGGACGGTGGACCGGGCACCGTCGCAACCCACCAGGTAACTCCCGCGCCACCAGGTCGCGTTGGGCTCCCTGGTGTGCACCGTGACCCCGGTCGCGTCCTGCTCCAGCGTGTCGATCCGGCTGTACGGGACCACCTGCACGAGCTCCTGCGCGGTGACCGCGTCCCGCAGCCCGCGGGTCAGGACGTGCTGCGGCAGATGGACGGGGGCCGGGATCCGGTCGTCCCCGACCCCGGGCGCGGCCTCGCCGAGCGCCAGCTCGCGCACCACCTGTTTGCGGCGCATCGACCGCCACCCCGACCAGCGCAGACCCTCCTGCTCCAGCGCCTTGCAGCCCAGCCGCTCCACCAGCGCGGCGGTGTCCTCGCGCAGCACCACGGTGCGCGCGGGCCGGGTTTCGTCCTTGCCCGGGTCCTCGTCGAGCAGCACACAGCGCACCCCCTGCGCCGCGAGCGCCAGCGACAGCGCGAGGCCGACCGGCCCGGCGCCGACGACGATCACCGGCTCCACGGCGCGCCTCCTCGGATCCGTACGGACGGTGCCGGGAATGCGCGGGCAACGGGGTCGGCGGACGGCGGCGGACGTGTGGCGGCGGGGGCGGGGGGCGCGATCACAGAACGTATGCAACCTACTGCCGGTGCCCGCGTCAAGCGACACCGGACGGCGCAGAGGGGCGGCGGCCGACCGGCCACCGCCCCTCGGGCGGACATCTCGACGAACCGTCAGACGGCGCGTCCGTCGTCGACGACGAGCGACGGCTCGCCGACGCTGGGCGACGCGCCTCCCGGCGCGGTGCCCTTGCTCTTCTTCGCGCGCCGGAGCCACCGCTCCAGCCAGCTCGCGAAGGAGGTGAGCGCGAAGTTCACCAGTACGAAGATCACCGCGACGATCGTGAAGCACGCGATGGTGTTGGCACCGTAGTTCGCGCTCATCGGGCGGACCGAGGCCAGCAGCTCGCTGAAGGTCATCATGGCGCCGCCGAGCGCGGTGTCCTTCATGATGACGACGAGCTGGCTGACGATCGCCGGCAGCATGGCCGTCACCGCCTGCGGCAGCAGCACGGACATCATGATCTGGCTCTTGCGCATGCCGAGGGCCTTGGCGGCCTCCGCCTGACCCTTCGGCAGGGTCTCGATCCCGGCCCGCACGATCTCCGCGAGCACCGAGAAGTTGTACAGCACCAGACCGGTCACCACGGCGTACAGCGGGCGCACATCGGTGTCGATGGTGGTGTACTCCGCGTACACCGCGTTCGCCACGATCATCAGGATGAGCACCGGCACGGCGCGGAAGAGCTCCACGACGACTCCGGCCGGAACCCGTACCCAGCGGTGGTCCGACAGCCGGCCGACACCGAACAGGGCACCCAACGGCAGCGCGATGAGCAGGGCGAAGAACGCCGCCTTGAGCGTGTTCTGGAGCCCCGGCCAGATGTACGTCTCCCATGGCTGGACGCTGGTGAAGAAGGGCTTCCACTTGATCCAGTCGAGCTGGTGCTTCTCGTTCAGGCTGGTGTAGACCCACCACACCACGGCCGCGGCGGCCAGCAAGAACAGCACCGTGTAGAGGATGTTGCGCTGCTTGGCGCGCGGCCCCTGGGCGTCGTAGAGGACGGAGCTCATCGCTTCACCGCCACCTTCTTGCTCACCCAGCCGAGGATCAGGCCGGTCGGGAGGGTCAGGACGACGAAGCCGAACGCGAAGACCAGCGAGATCAGGATCAGCTGGGCCTCGTTCTCGATCATGCCCTTCATCAGGTACGAGGCCTCGGCGACACCGATCGCGGAGGCGACCGTGGTGTTCTTCGTCAGCGCGATCAGTACGTTGGACAACGGATTGACCACCGCACGGAACGCCTGGGGAAGAATGATCAGCCGCAGTACCTGGGTGAAGCTCAGCCCGAGCGCACGTGCCGCCTCGGCCTGGCCGACCGGCACGGTGTTGATGCCCGAGCGCAGCGCCTCGCAGACGAAGGCGGCCGTGTAGGCGACCAGGGCGAGCACGGCCAGCCGGAAGTTGATGGTGTCGACCGTGTCGGCACCGAGTGAGATGGCCAGCGTCTGGTACAGCCCGAGCGACGAGAACACGATGAGCACGGTCAGCGGAATGTTCCGGACCACGTTCACGTAGGCGGTGGCGAAGCCGCGCATCAGGGGGACCGGGCTGACCTTCATTCCGGCCAGTAGCGTTCCCCATATCAGGGCGCCGAGGGCGGAGAGGACGGTGAGTTGCACCGTCACCCAGAAGGCCCCCAGCAGGTCATAACCTTCAAGAAAGTCGAACACGATCTCCCGCGCTTCCGCGTGTCGGAGGGCACGGCGCGCCGTCGGTCAAGGACGGCGCGCCCGGTCAGCCCTGCATCACTTGACGACGTTGCCGATCTTCGGGGCGGGCTCGTTCTTGTAGTTCGCCGGGCCGAAGTTGTCCTTCACGGCCTTGTCCCAGGAACCGTCCGAGACCATCTTGGTGAGCGCGTCGTTGATCTTCTTCTTGAGGTCGGCGTCACCCTTCTTCAGGCCGATGCCGTAGTTCTCGTTGGTCATCTTGAAGCCGGCCAGCTTGAACTTGCCCTGGAACTCCTTCTGGGAGGCGTAGCCCGCCAGGATGCTGTCATCGGTCGTCAGGGCGTCGATGACCTTGTTCTCCAGGCCGGTCAGGCACTCCGAGTAGCCGCCGTACTCCTGGAGCTGGGCCTTCGGCGCCAGCTTGTCGTGGACGTTCTGCGCGGAGGTCGAGCCGGTGACCGAGCACAGCTTCTTGTTGTTCAGGTCGGCCGGGGACTTGATCGAGTCGTCGTCGGCGCGGACCAGGATGTCCTGGTGGGCGAGGAGGTACGGGCCCGCGAAGTCGACCTTCTGCAGCCGCTCGTCGTTGATCGAGTAGGAGGCGGCGATGAACTTCACGTCGCCGCGGTCGATCGCGGTCTCGCGGTCGGCGCTCTTGGTCTCCTTGAAGACGATGTTCTTGGCGTCGTAGCCGAGCTCCTTGGCGACGTACGTGGCGACGTCGATGTCGAAGCCGGTGTACTTGCCGTCCGGGGTCTTCAGGCCGATACCGGGCTGGTCGATCTTGATGCCGATGGTGATCTTCTTGCCGTCGCCCGAGCCGCCGTCCTTGTCGGAACCACAGGCGGTGGCGGTGACGGCGAGAGCGAGCACGGCGGCCGAGGCGGCGGTGACCTTACGAAGCTGCATGGTGGGTTTCCCTAGGTTTGACGCGATGTGAGTGATCAGCCGGTGCGGTGCCGGTGGGCGCGGGAGCGATCAGTGGTGCAGGATCTTCGACAGGAAGTCCTTGGCCCGGTCGCTGCGCGGGTTGCTGAAGAACTGGTCGGGCGTGGCCTCTTCGACGATCTTTCCGTCGGCCATGAAGACGACCCGGTTCGCGGCCGAGCGCGCGAAGCCCATCTCATGGGTGACGACGACCATCGTCATGCCGTCCCGCGCGAGCTGCTGCATGACCTCCAGCACCTCGTTGATCATCTCCGGGTCGAGCGCCGACGTGGGCTCGTCGAAGAGGATCACCTTCGGGTCCATCGCCAACGCCCGCGCGATGGCCACACGTTGCTGCTGTCCGCCGGAGAGCTGGGCGGGGTACTTGTCGGCCTGCGTGGCCACACCCACCCGCTCCAGGAGCGAACGGGCCTTCTCCTCGGCGGCCTTCTTGTCGGTCCTGCGGACCTTGATCTGGCCCAGCATCACGTTCTCGAGCACCGTCTTGTGCGCGAAGAGATTGAACGACTGGAAGACCATGCCGACATCGGCACGCAGCCTCGCCAGCTCCTTGCCCTCCTGGGGCAGCGGCTTGCCGTCGATCGTGATGGCGCCCGAGTCGACCGTCTCCAGGCGGTTGATCGTGCGGCACAGCGTCGACTTCCCGGACCCGGACGGCCCGATCACGACCACGACCTCGCCGCGGGCGATGGTCAGATCGATGTCCTGGAGCACATGCAGCGCGCCGAAGTGCTTGTTGATGTTGCTCAGTACGACAAGGTCGTCCGCCGCGGGCGTGGCGTCCCCGGCGCCCTTCGTGACTGAATCTCCGCTCATCGGCCTCTTGCTCCGTCCTCCTCGGTTGGAAGGACCATAGGGAGGCGGTGCTACCACCGTCATTACATCTGAGCGGAAATTGAGGATAACGATGAGGACAACGATCCGGGGGCGTGCGGACACGGGGTGTGAAGGAGCGGCCCCCGGCCGCCTCCCCGGCGTACCGGCTGGATAACGGATGGCCGGATGCGGCGGCCGGGTCTTGACGCGGCGGCCCCTCATCGGAGTGGATGCCCTGGTACGTCCTGACGTGGAACACCCCGGTACGGGGAAGTGACGGGGAGCGTACCGAGACCGCACCGATCGTCCGCCGGACCGCACCGGCGCCCCGCGCATCGGCACGCCCGAAGGAGGAGGCCCGTGAGACTGCTGCTCGTCGAGGACGACAACCACGTCGCCGCGGCCCTCTCCGCCATCCTGGCCCGGCACGGCTTCCGCGTCGTGCACGCGCGCAGCGGCGAGGAGGCGCTCCAGGCGCTGCTGCCCGCCGAGACGGAGCCGTTCGGCGTGGTCCTCCTCGACCTCGGCCTGCCCGACCAGGACGGCTACGAGGTGTGCGGGAAGATCCGCAAGCGGACCTCCACCCCGGTCATCATGGTGACCGCCCGCTCCGACGTGCGCTCACGCATCCACGGGCTCAACCTCGGCGCCGACGACTACGTCGTCAAGCCGTACGACACCGGCGAACTCCTCGCCCGCATCCACGCCGTCAGCCGGCGCAACACCAGCGGCGAGGACACCGCCTCGACGCCCGTCGCCGCACTGCTCCTGGGGCATGTGCGGATCGAGCTGCCGACCCGCCGGGTCAGCGTCGACGGATCCGAAGTCCAGCTCACCCGCAAGGAGTTCGACCTGCTCGCGCTGCTCGCCCAGCGGCCCGGTGTGGTGTTCCGCCGGGAGCAGATCATCAGCGAGGTGTGGCGGACCAGCTGGGAGGGGACGGGGCGCACGCTGGAAGTGCACGTCGCCTCCCTCAGGTCCAAACTGCGGCTGCCCGCACTGATCGAGACGGTGCGCGGGGTCGGCTACCGGCTCGTCGCCCCGTCCGCGTAGAGGCGTACGTCCCAGGTGCGCACCCGGCTCCTTCCCCTGCTCATCGTGCTCATGGCCGCCGTGCTGCTCGCCCTCGGCTTCCCGCTGGCCGTCAGCGTGGCGGCGGCCCAGCAGCAGCGGGTCGTCATCGACCGCATCGACGACACGGCGCGGTTCGCCGCGCTCGCCCAGTTCATCACCGAGCGCGGGGCCGGATACGACGAGCGCCGCCGTACCCTGCGCAACGAACTCGACATCTACGCCGCGGTCTACGGCATCCGCGCCGGGGTCTTCTACCGCGACGACTCCGCCATGGCCAAGGCCCCCGCGGCCTGGCAGCTCCCGATCGAGGGGGAGGGGCGCGAGGCGTTCAAGGAGGCCCTGCTCGGCCGGCGCAGCCACGACCCGCCGCAGGTCTGGCCCTGGCAGGACGGCCGGGTCGTCGTCGCCTCACCCGTCGTACGGGACGGTGACGTCGTCGCCGTCGTGGTCCTCGACTCGCCCACCGACGAGCTGCGCGCCCGCACCCTGCGCGGCTGGCTGCTCATCGCGGCGGGCGAGGCGGTCGCGATGCTGGTGGCGGTGGGCGCCGCGATACGGCTCACCGGCTGGGTGCTGCTCCCGGTGCGGACCCTGGACGCGGCCACCCACGACATCGCCAGCGGGCGGATGCGCTCGCGGGTGGTGTCCTCCGGCGGACCGCCGGAACTCAGACGGCTGGCCCGGTCGTTCAACGAGATGGCCGACAACGTCGAGACCGTGCTGGAGCAGCAGCGCGCCTTCGTCGCCGACGCCTCGCACCAGCTGCGCAACCCCCTCGCCGCGCTGCTGCTGCGGATCGAGCTCCTCGCGCTCGAACTGCCCGAGGGCAACGAGGAGATCGCCTCCGTGCGCACCGAGGGCAAGCGCCTGGGCCAGGTCCTCGACGACCTGCTCGACCTCGCCCTGGCCGAGCACGCCGCGGCCGACCTCCAGCTCACGGACATCGGCGCGCTCACCGCGGAGCGGGTCGCGTCCTGGCGCCCGGTCGCCGAGGAGAAGGGCGTACGGCTCCGGGTGGACGGCTCGGCCGCGGTCACCGCCTGGACGGACCCCATCGCGCTCTCCAGCGCCCTGGACGCGATCGTCGACAACGCCCTGAAGTTCACCCCGGCGAAGGAGGAGGTCGTCGTCACCGTCTCGGCGGGGCCCGACGCCGTCACGGTCGTCGTCGCCGACCACGGCCCCGGCCTCACCCCGCAGGAGATGGACCGGATCGGCGACCGCTTCTGGCGCAGCACCCGGCACCAGAACATCCAGGGCTCCGGACTCGGCCTCTCCATCGCCCAGGCGCTCCTGGCGGCCGGCGGCGGCTCCGTCGGCTACGAGGCCAACGCACCGCACGGGCTGCGCGTGACGGTCACGGTGCCCCGCAACGGCCCGAACGAAAGGCCCTGAGCCGGGTCAGGGCTTGACCGAGCGGTAGTAGCGGCTGGCGCCCTCGTGCAGCGGCAGCGGATCGGTGTAGATCGCGGTCCGCAGGTCCACCAGCTGCGCCGCGTGCACCTCGCGCCCGATCCGGTCCCGGCTGTCGATCACGGTCCGGGTGAACGCCTCGGTCAGCGCCGCGTTCGAACGCTCCGTGGTCACCAGCACATTGGCGACCGCGACCGTCGGCACGGCCTGGCCCTGCTGCACATTGCGGTACGCGTCGGCGGGCATCGTGGCCGAACGGTAGTAGCGCGCGGAGCCGCCCGCCGCCTGGAGCTCCTTGACGAGCGCGGCCTCCAGCGGCACCAGCCGGATCCGGAACCTGTTCGACAGCTCCTGCACGGCGGTGGTGGGCAGCCCGCCGGACCAGAAGAAGGCCTCCAGCCGCCCGCTCTCCAGCTCCGCGGGCATGGTGTCGATGCCCGAGGGGACCGGCACCACGTCGTGCGCGGGGTCGAGCCCCGCCGCCGTCATCAGCCGGTCGGCGACCAGCCGGACCCCCGAGCCCTCCTGCCCCACCCCGACCCGCTTGCCGCGCAGATCGGCGACCCGGCGCACATCGGAGTCGCGCGGCACGACCAGCTGGATGTAGTCGTCGTACAGCCGCACACAGCCCCGCAGCGTGTTGGCGCCGGGCTTGCCGTCGCGCAGATAGGTGGCGAGGGCGTCGGCGGTGGCGATGGTGAAGTCCGCCCGGCCGGTCGCCACCCGCGCGATGTTCTGCTGCGAACCCTCGCTGGTCTGCAGTTCTATCGACACCTTGGGCAGGTCGCGGGCGAGATCCCCCATCAGACGCTCGCCGTAGCGCTGGTAGACGCCGCTGCGGACACCGGTGCTGAAGGTCAGCGTGCCGGTCGGCGCGGGCGTCCCGAACGGCGCCAGCCACCACAGCAGCAGCCCGGACACGACGACGGCGGCGGCGCACGCCTGGAGAACACGTCGTCCGCCGACGCGGGAGAGGGCCTGGAGCATGGCGCGATCCTGCCAGCCCGTCCCCGCGATGACCAGGGCCGTCGCCCAGCGGTCGGGTATCCCACACGGGGGCGGTCGGCGCAGCCCTTACCCTTGACGGGTGAGCGGCAACGACGTGGCTGGTGGAGTAGTGGACGGTTTGAAGACGTACGAGGTGCGCACCTACGGGTGCCAGATGAACGTCCACGACTCCGAGCGGCTGTCCGGGCTGCTGGAGGGCGCCGGGTACGTACGGGCCGCCGAGGGCTCGGACGGCGACGCCGACGTCGTCGTCTTCAACACCTGCGCGGTGCGGGAGAACGCCGACAACAAGCTCTACGGGAACCTCGGCCGCCTCGCCCCCATGAAGACCAGGCGCCCCGGCATGCAGATCGCCGTCGGCGGCTGCCTGGCGCAGAAGGACCGCGACACCATCGTCCAGCGCGCCCCCTGGGTCGACGTCGTCTTCGGTACGCACAACATCGGCAAGCTGCCCGTCCTGCTGGAGCGCGCCCGCATCCAGGAGGAGGCGCAGATCGAGATCGCCGAATCCCTGGAGGCGTTCCCCTCCACGCTCCCCACCCGCCGCGAGTCCGCGTACGCGGCATGGGTCTCGATCTCCGTCGGCTGCAACAACACCTGCACCTTCTGCATCGTCCCCGCGCTCCGCGGCAAGGAGAAGGACCGCCGCACCGGCGACATCCTCGCCGAGATCGAGGCCCTGGTCGCCGAGGGCGTCTCCGAGATCACCCTGCTCGGCCAGAACGTGAACGCGTACGGCTCCGACATCGGTGACCGCGAGGCGTTCTCCAAGCTGCTCCGCGCCTGCGGGCGGATCGAGGGGCTGGAGCGGGTCCGCTTCACCTCGCCGCACCCCCGCGACTTCACGGACGACGTGATCGCCGCGATGGCCGAGACCCCCAACGTGATGCCGCAGCTCCACATGCCGCTCCAGTCGGGCTCCGACACCGTCCTCAAGGCGATGCGCCGCTCCTACCGGCAGGAACGCTTCCTGGGCATCATCGAGAAGGTGCGCGCCGCGATGCCGGACGCCGCCATCTCCACCGACATCATCGTGGGCTTCCCCGGCGAGACCGAGGAGGACTTCGAGCAGACCATGCACACGGTCCGCGAGGCACGGTTCGCCAACGCCTTCACCTTCCAGTACTCCAAGCGCCCCGGGACGCCCGCCGCCGAGATGGCGGACCAGATCCCCAAGGAGGTCGTGCAGGAGCGCTACATGCGGCTGTCGGCGCTCCAGGAGGAGATCTCCTGGGAGGAGAACAAGAAGCAGGTCGGCCGGACCCTGGAGATCATGGTCGCGGAGGGCGAGGGCCGCAAGGACGGTGCCACCCACCGCCTCTCCGGCCGTGCCCCCGACAACCGCCTGGTCCACTTCACCAAGCCGGACGGAGAGGTGCGCCCCGGCGACGTGGTGACCGTCGAGATCACCTACGCCGCCCCGCACCACCTGCTCGCCGAGGGCTCCCCGGTCGCCGTGCGGCGCACCCGCGCCGGGGACGCCTGGGAGAAGCGCAACGCCGCCGAGGCCGCCAAGCCCGCCGGAGTGATGCTCGGGCTGCCGGGCATCGGGGCCCCCGCGCCGCTGCCCGCCGCCACGGCCCCCGGCTGCGGCTGCGACTGACCCGACGGGACGCGGCGGCGGAGCTTCGGGGCCACGCAGTACGCTGCCCCCCATGCTTGTCGCCGCCGCAGTCTGCCCCTGCCCGCCCCTGCTGGTGCCCGAGGTCGCCGCCGGAGCCGCCCCCGAGCTCGACGCCGTACGGGACGCCTGCGCCGAGGCCGTCGACGTGCTCGCCGCCGCCCGCCCCGACCTGCTGGTCGTGGTCGGGCCCGCCGACCCCTCGGGGCGCGGCCCGCACCCGGAAGGGGCCACCGGCAGCTTCCGGGGCTTCGGCGTCGACCTCGGCGTACGGCTCGGACGCGAGGCGGAAGAGGGCGCGTCCCCGTCGCTCCCGCCGTCCCTGGCGGTCGGCGCCTGGCTGCTGTCCCGGGCGGGGTGGACGGGCGGGCCGGTCGAGGGCCTGGGGGTGGAGCAGCGGCTGGAGACCGGCCGCTGCGTGGACGCGGGGCGGGAGCTGGCCGCCCGCGCGGACCGGGTCGCGCTGCTCGTGATGGGCGACGGCAGCGCCTGCCGCACGCTCAAGGCGCCCGGCTACCTGGACGAGCGCGCCGAGCCCTTCGACGCGGCCGCCGCCCGTGCGCTGGGCGCGGCGGACCCCGAGGCGCTGATCGCGCTGGACGCGACCCTGGCGCACGAGCTCAAGGCGGCGGGCCGGGCCCCCTGGCAGGTGCTCGCGGGCGCGGCGCGGGGGGCCGGGCTCACCGGACGGCTGCTGCGCGAGGAGGCGCCGTACGGCGTGGGCTATCTGGTCGCCGCCTGGTCCTGAGCCCGGAGGGCGGGGAACACACCGGCGGACGGCCGGGCGGGCCACCGCCGGGCCGTCCACCGGTCCTGTCGGGTCCTCGGCTCAGGAGGCGGGCGGCGTGCCGCCCTCGTTCTTGTGGGCCAGGCGCTCGACCGCGTCCTTGGCCTTCTGTGTACCCGACTCGATCTTGTCGCTGTACTTGCCCTTGGTCTTCTCGTCGACCGTCCGCGCGGCCTTCTCGAGCCCCTGGTCGATCTTGCCCCCGTGCTGCTGCGCGAGTTCGCCGACCTTTTCCTTGGCGGGGCCCAGCTTCGCCTTCAAATTGTCCAGGAAGCCCATCAGGCACCTTCTCTGCTGGGGGACTGTGGCCGGATGCTTCTTCGGAACTGTGAAAAAAACACCCATACGTATCCGCATTCTACTGGTGTGCGCAGGTGAGCGCGTTGTCCGGGGTCGCGGGGCAGGGCGGCCGGAGCGCACTCGTTCGGGATGCGGTCGGAGGTTTGCGAGACTGTGGCGGTGACAAGCTCAGCTCCCGCCCCGCGGGTCATCACCGTCGTCGGCCCCACGGCGGCCGGAAAGTCCGACCTGGGCGTCTTCCTCGCCCAGCAGCTCGACGGCGAGGTCGTCAACGCCGACTCCATGCAGCTCTACCGGGGCATGGACATCGGCACCGCGAAGCTGACCCCCGCCGAGCGCTGCTCCGTCCCCCACCACCTGCTGGACATCTGGGACGTCACCGAGGCCGCCAGCGTCGCCGAGTACCAGCGCCTGGCCCGCGCCGAGATCGACCGGCTGCTGGCCGCCGGCCGCACCCCGATCCTGGTCGGCGGCTCCGGCCTCTATGTGAAGGGCGCCATCGACGCCCTGGAGTTCCCCGGCACCGATCCGGAGGTCCGGGCCGCCCTGGAGGCCGAACTGGCCGAGCGCGGCCCCGGCGCGCTGCACGCCCGCCTCGCCGCCGCCGACCCCGGGGCGGGCCGCGCCATCCTGCCGAGCAACGGCCGCCGCATCGTCCGGGCCCTCGAAGTCATCGAGATCACCGGCAAACCCTTCACCGCCCACCTCCCCGGCGAGGAGCCGGTCTACGACACCGTCCAGATCGGCGTCGACGTGGCCCGCCCCGAACTCGACGAACGGATCACCCTCAGGGTCGACCGGATGTGGGACGCCGGACTCGTGGCCGAGGTGCGGGCCCTGGAGGCGCGGGGACTGCGCGAGGGGCGGACCGCCTCCCGGGCCCTGGGCTACCAGCAGGTGCTCGCCGCGCTGGCCGGGGAGTGCACCGAGGACGAGGCCCGGACCGAGACCGTCCGCGCCACCAAGCGGTTCGCCCGCCGGCAGGATTCGTGGTTCCGCCGCGACCCGCGGGTCCACTGGCTGAGCGGCGGGGCCGAGGACCGCGGGGAACTCCCGGACCGTGCGCTGGCGTTGGTCGAACGAGCGGTTACAGCCTGATCACGTGATGGCATCGGGAAGCCCTGGCCGTCATTTCGGTGCCCCGGAGCGTGCCATCATCGAGCATCGATCGACCAGTGGAGTCCGAGTTGGGAGGGCGCGTGGCGATGGAGGCCGGCCCTCACGACACTGAACAGGACGTACCGGACGCGCTGCACGGAGCGGCGGGTCTGAGCCCCGACGGGCCGGACGAGCTCGAAACGACCCCCGAGGTCGAGGTCGAGCTGCGGCCCGCGCGCCGGCTGCGCATCTGGCAGCTGGCCCCGATCGTGATGCTCGCCGCGGTGGGCTCGCTGATGTTCGCCTTCCCGCTGGCCTTCGAGTTCGGCGACGGCGGCGCGGTCGTCGCCATGCTCGGCCTCCTCCTCAGCGGCTGCGCCGCGGGCTGGGGCATGATGGCCGCCCGCCGGGTGGGGTACACCTGGCCGGGGCTGGCGCAACGCGGATCCGGCGAGCGGTCCGACTGGCGGGTGGTCGCCCTGTACGTGGTCGTCTGCGGCACGCTGGTCGCGCTGGCGATCTGGCGGGTGGCCCGGCTGCGCTGACCCGCGCCCCGGCCTCCCGAGGGCCGGGAGGCCGTCACCCGCCCCCGTTCCGTACAGTTGTTTTCGTGAGCACCTCGCAGATCGCCTTCCTCAAGGGTCACGGCACCGAGAACGACTTCGTGATCATCCCCGACCCGGACAACGGGCTCGACCTGCCCGCCGCCGCGGTCGCCCGGCTCTGCGACCGCCGCGCCGGAATCGGCGGCGACGGGGTGCTGCACGTCGTACGGTCCGCCGCGCACCCCGAGGCGCGGGGCATGGCGGACGAGGCCGAGTGGTTCATGGACTACCGCAACGCCGACGGCTCGATCGCCGAGATGTGCGGCAACGGGGTACGGGTCTTCGCCCACTACCTCCAGCGCGCCGGACACGTCGAGGCGGGCGACCTGGCCGTGGCGACCCGGGGCGGCGTCAAGAAGGTCCACATCGCCAAGGACGGCGCCATCACGGTCTCCATGGGGCGCGCGCTGCTGCCCGGGGACGGGGTCACCGTCACCCTCGACGGCCGCAGCTGGCCCGCCCGCAACGTGAACATGGGCAACCCCCACGCGGTCGCCTTCGTCGAGGACCTGGCCCACGCCGGGGACCTGCTCTCCGTGCCGCCCTACAGCCCCGCGGCGGTCTACCCCGAGGGCGTGAACATCGAGTTCGTGGTGGACCGGGGGCCGCGCCACGTCGCGATGCGGGTCCACGAGCGCGGTTCCGGCGAGACCCGCTCCTGCGGCACGGGCGCCTGCGCGGTGGCCGTCGCCGCGGCCCGCCGGGACGGCGCCGACCCCGCGCGGACCGGCACCCCGGCCACGTACACCGTCGACCTGCCCGGCGGCACACTCGTGATCACCGAACTGCCGGACGGCGAGATCGAGATGACCGGACCGGCCGAGATCGTCGCCGAGGGGCACCTCGACCCCGCCTGGTACGAGGCGCTGACCGGCTGACCGGGAGGGCGCGCGAGCCCGGTCCGGACCAAACAACGGGCTTTGGATCTTCGCTCGAACGGGTGATCCGTTTCACGCTGGGCGAGAGCGGCACTCCGCCACGTGGTGGGCTCGATAGCATCAAGCACCGGCCCGGAGCGCGACCGCGCCCTCCCGCCGCCGGTCGACGTCGCCGGAGGTGCCCCCCCATGAGTGCAGAGGCCGCCAGCCCAGGTGCTCCCATCCGCAGGCGGGCTCGTCCCCGGATCGACCTGCGCAGGCTCGGCCGGGTCGCACTGCGCGGCTCCACCTCCCGCGACCGGCTGCCCGACGCCATCGGCCATGTGGCGGAGGCCCACCGGGCCCACCACCCGGACGCCGACCTCTCGATCCTGCACCGGGCCTACGTGCTCGCCGAGTCCTCGCACCGGGGCCAGATGCGCAAGAGCGGCGAGCCGTACATCACGCACCCGCTCGCGGTCACGCTGATCCTCGCCCAGCTCGGCGCCGAGACCACGACGCTCACCGCCTCGCTCCTCCACGACACCGTCGAGGACACCGAGGTGACCCTCGATCAGGTCCAGGAGGAGTTCGGCGACGAGGTCCGCTACCTCGTCGACGGGGTCACCAAGCTGGAGAAGGTCGACTACGGGGCGGCCGCCGAGCCGGAGACCTTCCGCAAGATGCTGGTCGCCACCGGGGACGACGTCCGGGTCATGTCGATCAAGCTCGCCGACCGGCTGCACAACATGCGCACCCTCGGCGTGATGCGCCCCGAGAAACAGGCGAGGATCGCCAAGGTCACGCAGGACGTACTGATCCCGCTGGCCGAACGGCTCGGGGTGCAGGCCCTCAAGACCGAGCTGGAGGACCTGGTCTTCGCGATCCTCCACCCCGAGGAGTACGAGCGGACCCGCGCACTGATCGCCGCCGCGGCCCAGGGGGACGGCTCCACGACGGACCGTCAGGATCCGCTCACCGCCATCTCGGAGAACGTCACGACGGTGCTGCGCGAGGCCGGCATCCCGGCCGAAGTCCTCATCCGTCCACGCCACTTCGTCTCGGTGTACCGGGTCGGGGCCAAGCGCGGCGAACTGCGCGGCACCGACTTCGGCCGGCTCCTGGTCCTCGTCGGGGAGGACGCCGACTGCTACGCGGTCCTCGGCGAGCTGCACACCTGCTTCACCCCGGTGATCTCCGAGTTCAAGGACTTCGTCGCCGCCCCCAAGTTCAACCTGTACCAGTCCCTGCACACCGCCGTCGTCGGCCCCGACGGAGCGGTCGCCGAGATCCTCATCCGCACCCACCGCATGCACAAGGTCGCCGAGGCCGGCGTCATCGCCCTCGGCAATCCGTACGCCTCCGACGGCGCCCCCGGCTCCCAGGGGTCCGAACCCGCCGACGGGGAGCGCGCCGACCCCACCCGCCCCGGCTGGCTCTCCCGCCTCCTCGAATGGCAGCAGTCCGCCCCGGACCCCGACACCTTCTGGACCACGCTCCGCGCCGACCTGGCCCAGGACCGCGAGATCACCGTCTTCCGGACCGACGGCGGCACGCTCGGGCTCCCCGCCGGAGCCAGCTGTGTCGACGCCGCCTACGCCCAGTACGGCGACGCCGCCCACCACTGCATCGGCGCCCGGGTCAACGGACGCCTCGCCACCCTCGGCACCGTGCTCCACGACGGCGACACCGTGCAGCCGCTCCTCGCCGAGGACGCCGCGTCGGGCCCGTCGCCGGACTGGCTGGACCACGCCCGCACCCCCGCCGCCCGCATCGCCATCAGCGGCTGGCTGGACACCCACCCCGAGGACACCCGCGCCCCGCACGGCGCCCGCCCCGAGCGGACCGGCGCCGGACAGCCGACGGGACACGCCCGGACCGCCGCGTTCGCCGAGCCCGCCGGTGCCGTGCCCACCGTGACCGACCGGCCGGACGCCTCCGTACGGATCGCGGGCTGCTGCACGCCGACGCCCCCCGACGCCGTCACCGGCTTCGTCGTGCACGGCGGCGCGGTCACCGTGCACCGGCAGGCCTGCTCCGCCGTCACCCGGATGCGGTCCGCCGGGCGGACGCCGGTCGGGGTGAGCTGGGGCGAGGCCACCGACTGCAGGGTCACCCTGGTCGCCGAGTCCTTCGGCCGCCCCCGGCTGCTCGCCGACCTCACCGAGGCGATCGCCACCGCCGGGGCGGCCATCGTCTCCGCCACCGTGGAGCCCCCCAGCGAACAGCGGGTCCGCCACACCTACACCCTGGAACTGCCCGACGCGGCCGGGCTCCCGGCCCTGATGCGTGCGATGCGCGAGGTGCCCGGGGTGTACGACGTGAGCCGCGCCCACCGGCCTGCGGCGGTCTGACCCGGACGGGACGCCCCGGGCCGTTCCGCCCGGCTCGTGCGGGGCGCGCGGCGGTCCGGAGCCGGTCCGGCCCGAAAGGAACGGCCCGGGCCCGCCGGCATCCGCCACACCGTTCTCATTCGGGTGGCGCGGCGCGCGCCGCGCCTGTCCGGCGGGGAGTCGCTGGTAGCGGTAGTCCATGCCGTTCATCTCCCGCCGGCTGCGGGCCGTCCTGCTGGCCGCCGCATCCGCCACCCTGGTCGCAGCCACCCTCCCCTCACCCGTGCCGCTCGGCATCGGGGACCCGCTCTTCCCCGAGCTCGGCAACCCCGGCTACGACGTCCGCTCCTACGACATCTCGTTCGCCTACCACGGCGACAACAGCAAGCCGCTCGACGCTGTCACCAGGATCGACGCCCGGACCACCACGCCGCTGGACCGGATCAACCTCGACTTCACCCGGGGCACCGTCCGCTCCGTCGAGGTCAACGGCCTGAGCGCCGACTTCGCGCTCAAGGACGAGGACCTGGTCATCCAGCCGGTCGTCCGGCTGCCCGCCGGGGTTCCGGTCCGGATCACCGTCCGCCACACCAGCGATCCGACCGGCTCCGAGGACAGCGGCGGCTGGGTACGCACCTCCGACGGGCTGGCGATGGCCAACCAGGCCGACGCCGCGCACCGGGTCTTCCCCAGCAACGACCACCCCGCCGACAAGGCGTACTTCACCTTCCGGGTCACCGCCCCGCGCGACCTCACCGTGGTCGCCAACGGGCTGCCCACCGGGGAGTTCCGGCACGGCACCGACACCACCTGGACGTACCGCACCGCCCACCCCATGGCCACCGAACTGGCCCAGGTCTCCATCGGGCGCTCCGCCGTCCTGCACCGGACAGGTCCGCACGGGCTCCCGGTCCGCGACGTGGTGCCCGCAGCCGACCGCGAGCGGCTCGAACCCCGGCTCAGCAGGACCCCCGCCCAGCTGGAGTGGATGGAGCGGAAGGTCGGCCGCTACCCCTTCGAGACCTACGGGCTACTGGTGGCCGACACCCGTACCGGCTTCGAGCTGGAGACCCAGACGCTCTCGCTCTTCGAGCGGGCCCTCTTCCTCGACAGCGGCTACCCCGACTGGTACCTCGACTCGATCATGGTGCACGAGCTGGCCCACCAGTGGTTCGGTGACAGCGTCGCCCCCCGCCGCTGGTCCGACCTGTGGCAGAACGAGGGGCACGCCACCTGGTACGAGGCCCGCTACGCCGAGGAGCACGGCGGCCCGTCCCTGGAGAGCCGGATGCGCGCGGCCTACACCCGGTCCGACGGCTGGCGCGCCGCGGGCGGCCCCCCGGCCCGCCCCGACGCCCCGGTCCCCGGAGAGAAGATCAGCCTCTTCCGGCCGGTGGTGTACGACGGCAGCGCACTGGTCCTGTACGCGCTGCGCCAGGAAATCGGCGAGCGCGCCTTCGACCTGCTGGAACGGGAATGGGTGCGTGAGCACCGGGACGGCGACGCCGCCACCGCGGACTTCGTCCGGCTGGCGTCGCGCGCCGCGGGCCGCGACCTGACCGCGTTCCTCGACGCCTGGCTGTACGGGACGAAGACCCCGCCGATGCCCGGCCACCCGGACTGGCACAGCGACGCCCCGGCCGGGAAGCCGTAAACGGGGTGACCGGCGGGAGCGGCGCGTGCCACTATCGACGGGTCGCCGCGGCGGCCGGACCGGAGAATCCCCCTCGGGAATCTTCGGAAGAGGTCACGCGTTGTGACTGATGCAACGGGTTTCCAACGACGTAAGGATCCAATGACCTCCTCTTCTTCCCTTCCCCAGGACGCGCAGCACGCGCAGAGCGCCACGGAGAACATGACCGAGAGCCTCACCGAGGGCCTTCGGGCCGACGCCCTGATGGAAGAGGACGTCGCCTGGAGCCAGGAGATCGACGGAGAGCGGGACGGCGAGCAGTTCGACCGCTCCGAGCGCGCCGCGCTGCGGCGTGTTGCCGGACTCTCCACCGAACTCGACGACGTCACCGAAGTCGAGTACCGGCAGCTGCGCCTGGAGCGCGTGGTGCTGGTCGGCGTCTGGACCTCGGGGACGGTGCGTGACGCGGAGAACTCCCTCGCCGAGCTGGCCGCACTGGCGGAGACGGCGGGCGCCCAGGTGCTCGACGCCGTCTTCCAGCGCCGCGACAAGCCCGACCCGGCCACCTACATCGGTTCCGGCAAGGCGCTGGAGCTGCGTGACATCGTCCTCGAATCCGGGGCCGACACCGTCGTCTGCGACGGTGAGCTCAGCCCCGGCCAGCTGATCCACCTGGAAGACGTCGTCAAGGTCAAGGTGGTCGACCGGACCGCCCTGATCCTCGACATCTTCGCCCAGCACGCCAAGTCCCGCGAGGGCAAGGCGCAGGTCTCGCTGGCACAGATGCAGTACATGCTGCCGCGGCTGCGCGGCTGGGGCCAGTCGCTCTCCCGTCAGATGGGCGGCGGCGGTTCCTCCAGCGGCGGCGGGGGCATGGCCACCCGTGGTCCCGGTGAGACCAAGATCGAGACGGACCGGCGCCGGATCCGCGAGAAGATGGCGAAGATGCGCCGGGAGATCGCGGAGCTGAAGACGAGCCGCGAGATCAAGCGCCAGGAGCGCAAGCGCAACAAGGTGCCGTCGGTCGCCATCGCCGGTTACACCAACGCGGGGAAATCCTCCCTGCTGAACCGGCTGACCGGGGCGGGCGTCCTGGTGGAGAACGCCCTGTTCGCCACCCTGGACCCCACCGTCCGCCGGGCCGAGACGCCGAGCGGCCGGGTCTACACCCTGGCCGACACCGTCGGGTTCGTACGGCATCTGCCGCACCACCTCGTCGAGGCGTTCCGTTCCACGATGGAGGAGGTCGGCGACTCCGACCTGATCCTGCACGTGGTGGACGGCGCCCATCCGGCACCGGAGGAGCAGCTCGCCGCGGTGCGCGAGGTGGTCCGCGAGGTCGGCGCGGTGGACGTGCCCGAGATCGTGGTGATCAACAAGGCGGACGCGGCCGATCCGCTGGTGCTCCAGCGGCTGCTGCGCATCGAGAAGCACGCGATCGCCGTCTCGGCGCGCACCGGTGCCGGGATCGACGAGCTGCTCCAGCTCATCGACGCCGAGCTGCCGAGGCCGTCGGTCGAGATCGAGGCGCTCGTGCCGTACATCCAGGGCGGACTCGTCTCCCGGGTGCACACCGAGGGCGAGCTGGTCTCCGAGGAGCACACCTCGGAGGGCACGCTGATCCGCGCCCGGGTGCACGAGGAACTGGCGGCCGAACTCTCCTCGTTCGTCGCCGTGGCGCACTGACCGTCCCGTACGGCACCGTCCGACAACGAGCCGAAGGCCCGCCCCCTTGCCGGGGACGGGCCTTCGGGCCGTTCGGCGGAGAGGATCTACCGGCCGGAGAACCGCTTGCTGGTGGCGTCGAAGGCGGCCTTCGCGCCCGCGCCCAGCTGGGGACCGGCGAGCCAGCCCGAGGTCACCGGGCCGATCGAGGTGTTGGAGACCAGCACGGACTTGCCGTCCGGGCCCGCGATGAACCAGCCGCCGCCGGAGGAGCCGCCGGTCATGGTGCAGCCGATGCGGTACATCGCCGGGGTGTTCGGGCTGATCGAGAGCCGGCCCGGGCGGTCGACGCACTTGTGCATGATCAGGCCGTCGTACGGGGGAGCGGCCGGGTAGCCCCAGGCGCCCATGCCGCTGATCCGCGAGATCTCCGGGGCGTCGAACTCGACCTCGAGGGCGTTGCCCACGGTCTCCTCCAGCGACTTGGTGCCCTGCTCCGGCTTCACGTGCAGCACCGCGTAGTCGTACGGGGCGCCCTCGCCGCCGGTGGGACCGCCGTCCTTGATCCACTCGCCGGACGTGGTCGCCCAGTCCGCCCAGTACGCGCCGTACGGGGCGACCTCCTGCGGCTGCGCGTTGCGCAGCGCGGCGGCGGACTTGCCCTGGTCGTTGTACGCGGGCACGAAGGCGATGTTGCGGTACCAGCCGCCGCTCGAACCGGCGTGCACGCAGTGTCCGGCGGTCCACACCAGGTTGGACCTGCCCGGGTTCTGCGGGTCCTTGACGACCGTGCCCGAGCAGACCATCGAGCCCTCGGGGGAGTCGAAGAACACCTTGCCGACCGGGGCCGCGTAGTTGTGGTACGGCGTCTTCTCCCGCTCGGCCTGGACCGGCTTGGGCTCCGGGTCGGAGACGCCCTGGCCGCCGGTGACGTCGCCGGCGGCCATCGTCTTCGCCGGGTCCTTGGCCGACTTCATCCGGTCGGGGTTCCAGAGCCCCTCGATGACCGGGTTGACGAAGTCCTTGGCCTCACGCAGCCACTTGTCCTTGTCCCAGTTCTTCCACTCGCCGTTCTTCCACTTCTCCGGGTCGACGCCGTGCTTCTTCAGCGTGTCGGCCAGACCGCCGGGCAGCGCACCGCCGCCGTCCTGACCGGCCGTGGCGCTCGCCGAGGGCTGGGCGGCCGCGCCGTCCTCCTCGGGGCCGCAGGCCGTCGTCGTCAGCGCGAGCGCGGCGACGAGGCCGGTCGCGGCGAGCAGTGGACGTATGGATCGCATGGAACCGATTCCCCCTGAAATACCTGAATTGCCATGAACTTGTCACGCAGATCGGCGGTCCTGTGCTCGGCGGCCGACCTGCGCAGGGGCCACCTTATGACGGCCGGGGGTGTGCTTCGCGCCATCGCCGGGCGGGTGCGAAGCGAGGGACCCCCGGCGCGCCAGTCGCGCGCCGGGGGCCCCGGTTGGCCGTCAACTCCTTGCGCATGGCCGGAGTTGGCGATTCCGCCTCACTGTCCCGCGTACTTCTTGCTCACCGACTCGTAGATGCCCTTGGCCACGTCACCGAAGCGCGGACCGGCCAGCCAGCCGGCGGTCACCGGGCCGATGGAGGTGTTCGAGACCAGCGCGGGCTTGCCGTCCTGCCCCGTGGCGACCCAGCCGCCGCCGGAGGAGCCGCCGGTCATGGAGCAGCCGATGCGGTACATCGTCGGGTCCTGCGCGGTCAGCGAGAGCCGGCCCGGCCGGTCCTGGCACTGGAACGCCTTCTGGCCGTCGTACGGCGGAGCGGCCGGGAAGCCGGTCGCCGTCATGGCGGAGATCTTCGGCACGGCCGGGGCGTTGAACTCGACGGGCAGCGCCGAACCGACCGTCTCCTCCAGGGACTTGCCCGTCGCACCCTTCTCCGGCGTCACGTGCAGCACCGCGTAGTCGTAGGGCGCGCCCTGGCCACCCGAGGAGGCCCCCTGCGAGATCCACTGGTCGGAGGTCTGCGCCCAGTCGCCCCACCACACGCCGTAGGGAGCGATCTGCTCCTTGGCCGCCTTCTTCAGCGCGGACGTCGGCATGCCCTCGTTGTTGTACGACGGCACGAAGGCGATGTTGCGGTACCAGCCGCCCTTCTTGCCCGCGTGCACGCAGTGCCCGGCGGTCCACACCAGATTGGACTTCCCGGGGTGCGCCGGGTCCGTGACCACGGTCGCGGAGCAGACCATGGTGCCCTCGGGGCTGTCGAAGAGCAGCTTCCCGGACGCCGGGGCGCTGTCGTGGTACGGCGTCGCGACACCGGTGGCCCGGACCGGCACGGGTGTCGGGTCCGTCACCCCCGCGTCGCCGGAGATGTCGTTGTCGACCGGCTGCTCGGGGGACTTGTCCGCGTCCCGCATGCGGTCCGGGTCCCAGAGCCCCTCGATGATCGGGTTGACGAAGTCCTTGGCCTCACGCAGCCAGGTCTCCTTGTCCCAGTTCTTCCACTCGCCGTTCTTCCACTTGTCGAGATCGATCCCGTGTTCCTTGAGGCGGTTCTTCAGGTCCTCGGGAATCTTGATCTTGCCGTCCGCGGACGGGTCGGCGGAGACGCTCGACGCGCCGTCCGCGTTGTCCTCCTCGGGCCCGCAGGCGGTGGCGGTCAGCGCGAGGGCCGCGGCCACGGCGGCCACGGCGAGCACTGGCCGACGGCGCCCCTTCCCCTGACGTGCGGCGAGAGCCGGTCGAACGAGTCGCATGTGGTGATCCCCCTGGGACTTCCGTAACCCAACACTTCCGTACAGCACTTCGGCGGCGCTCCGAGCCGGCCGCTCCGAACACCTCCGAGGACGATCGGACGAGTGTCCGGTTTCCTGTGCGGCCCCCACTATGCCGGTGTCGGTGGGGACGGCGACCGGCAGGTTCGTGGTTCCGCGGCCGCAAGGATCTTCCGATTTACCCGTGATCCACCGCGTTCGGCGTCGTTGGTACGTGCGGAAGCGCCGGGAACAGCGTTCAACCCCGCACCTTGTCCGTGCGCGCCGGCGAACCGATGTGCAACGCAACCGTTACAGCAGGAGGACCGAAAGCCGTGGCCGTGACCGAATCAGCCCCGGTGGCAGCACCGGCGGTGCACGAAGGGATTCTGCGCCGCCAGTCCCTGCGGGAATCCGCCGCCCGGACCTATGCGCGCTCGCTGCCGATCGTGCCGGTAAGGGCCCGCGGGCTGACCATCGAGGGAGCGGACGGGCGGCGCTATCTCGACTGCCTCTCCGGCGCGGGCACCCTGGCGCTCGGGCACAACCACCCGGTCGTCCTGGAGGCGATCAAGAAGGTGATCGACTCGGGGGCGCCGCTGCACGTCCTCGATCTGGCCACCCCGGTCAAGGACGCCTTCACCACGGAGCTGTTCGCCACGCTGCCCCGGCGGTTCGCCGAGAACGCCCGGATCCAGTTCTGCGGACCGGCGGGCACCGACGCGGTGGAGGCGGCCTTCAAACTGGTCCGCGGCGCGACCGGGCGCAGCGGCCTGTTCGCCTTCACCGGCGCCTACCACGGCATGACGGCGGGGGCGCTCGCCGCGTCCGGCGGCGCCGAGGACGTCGCGGTGACCCGGCTTCCCTTCCCGCGCGACTACCGCTGCCCCTTCGGCGTCGGCGGGGAGCGCGGCGCCGAGATCGCCGCCCGGTGGACCGAGAACCTCCTCGACGACCCCAAGTCCGGCACCCCCCTGCCCGCCGGGATGATCCTCGAACCCGTCCAGGGCGAGGGCGGGGTGAATCCGGCGCCGGACGGCTGGATGCGCCGGATGCGCGCGATCACCGAGGCCCGCTCCGTCCCGCTGATCGCCGACGAGGTCCAGACCGGGGTCGGCCGCACCGGAGCCTTCTGGGCGGTCGAGCACAGCGGGATCGTGCCCGACGTGATGGTGCTCTCCAAGGCCATCGGCGGCTCCCTCCCGCTCGCCGTGATCGTCTACCGGGCCGAACTCGACACCTGGCAGCCCGGCGCCCACGCGGGCACCTTCCGGGGCAACCAGCTCGCGATGGCCGCCGGTACGGCCACCCTCGCCTACGTACGGGAGAACGGTCTCGCCGAGCGCGCCGCCACCCTCGGCGCCCGGATGCTCGCCCGCCTGCGGGCGCTGGCCGCCGACCACCCCACCCTCGGCGACGTGCGCGGACGCGGCCTGATGATCGGGATCGAGCTGGTCGACCCGGAGGCCGACGGCGACGGCCCCGAACCCCCGCCGGCCCCCGCCCTCGCCGCAGCCGTCCAGCAGGAGTGCCTGCGCCGCGGCCTCATCGTCGAACTCGGCGGACGCCACTCCACCGTCGTGCGCCTCCTCCCGCCCCTGACCCTCACCGATGAACAGGCGACCGCGGTCGTGGACCGCCTCGCCGACGCCCTGGCGGCCGCCGAGCGGCTGCCGCACCGCCGGATCACGACCGGGTCGGTCCGCTGACCCCGGACGCCCTCACGAGAAAGACCACCGTGAACCCCACCCCCACCCCCACCCCCACCCCCCACATCGACGGAGCCTCCCCCACTCCGCAGTGCGCACAGGCCGGGACCGCCGGCCCGCTCGTCCTCGAACAGTCCCTCGTGCCACGGCAGATGACGGCCCCGCCCGAGGAACGCCACCCCGCCGGAGCCCCGCTCCCCGTCGGGGCACCGGCCGATCCGCTCGACCACCCGGACCCGCACCGGGCCGCCGACACGGCGGGCACCGAGAACCTGCTGCGCTGCTGGGTCCGGGAGACGGGGCTGCCCGGCCCGGACGGGCCCGTGCTCCGCGTCCCCCTCCCCTCCAGCGGAACGGCCCTGCTCGTCCCCGTCCTGCACTGGTCGGACACCGGCTGGCACCGCTTCGGCCCGCCCGCCCTGGAGGGGGCGCCCGAGGGCGCACCACCCGCCGACGCCGTCACCGTCGCCGCCCTCCTGGGCCGCGAGGCCGGTCGCGACCACGGCGCCGACCTGGTGGCCCGGGTGGCCGACTCGGTGCGCCGCACCGCGGAGTTCATCGCCGAACGGCGCGGCGCCCCGCACCCCCCGGCCGGCGTCGACCTCTTCCTCACCGCCGAACAGTCCCTGCTCCTCGGCCACCCGCTGCACCCCACGCCCAAGAGCCGTGAGGGGCTCTCCGAGGCCGAGTCCCGGCTCTACTCGCCCGAGTCGCACGGCTCCTTCCCGCTCCACTGGATGGCCGTCGACCGGTCCGTACTGGCCACCGACTCCGCCTGGACCGACAAGGGCCGCCCGGTGCCCGCCGCCGAACTGGTCGCCGCCCACGCCGAAGGGCTACGACTGCCGGACGGCACCGCACCGCTGCCCCTCCACCCCTGGCAGGCCCGGGAACTGCGCCACCGCCCCGAGGTGGCCGCCCTGTTCGACGCCGGGCTCCTCCACGACCTGGGACCGCACGGCGAGCACTGGCACCCCACCTCCTCGGTCCGTACCGTGCACCGGCCCGGCGCCGACGTCATGCTCAAGCTCTCCCTGGGCGTCCGCATCACCAACTCCCGCCGGGAGAACCTCCGCAAGGAACTCCACCGCGGCGTCGAGGTCCACCGGCTGCTCCGCAGCGGACTCGCCACCGAATGGCACGCCGCCCACCCGGAGTTCGACATCGTCCGGGACCCCGCCTGGCTCGCCGTCGACGGCCCGGACGCCACCCCTGTCCGGGGCCTCGACGTGATCCTGCGGCACAACCCGTTCGGGCCGCTGGACGACGCCGTCTGCATCGCGGCCCTGACCGCGCCCCGCCCCTGGCCGGGGCGGCCGGGCATGCGCTCGCGGCTCGCCGGGATCGTGCACGCGCTGGCCGCCGCCACCGGCCGCGGAACCGGCGCGGTCGCCACCGAGTGGTTCCTGCGCTACCTGGACCGCGTCGTACGCCCGGTGCTCTGGCTCGACGGCCGGGCCGGGGTGGCCCTCGAAGCGCACCAGCAGAACACCCTGGTGCTCCTGGACCAGCAGGGGTGGCCGGCCGGCGGCCGGTACCGGGACAACCAGGGCTACTACTTCCGCGAGTCCCACCGCGCCGCGCTGGAGGAGCGGCTCCCGGGCATCGGCGCGCTGAGCGACACCTTCGTCTCCGACGCCGTCACCGACGAGCGGTTCGCCTACTACCTCGGCATCAACCACGTGTTCGGCCTGATCGGGGCGTTCGGCGCCCAGCGCCTCGCCGACGAGCGGGTACTGATCGCGGCCTTCCGCCGGTTCCTCGGCTCGGCCGCCGGTCTGGGCTCCCCGCTCACCGCACACCTGCTGGAGAAGCCGCACCTGCGCTGCAAGGCCAATCTGCTGACCCGGATGCACGGCCTGGACGAGCTGGTCGGGCCGGTCGACACCCAGTCCGTCTACGTCACCATGGCCAACCCCCTGCACGCCTGAGGGCCCGGCCACCGACCGACCGCCGAGAGGAGAACGCCCCCGTGGCTCCCGCCGACGCGTACGCCGACGCCGGTACCGGCCCCGTCCCACCGGCCGACACCGGCGCCGACGACACCCTGGACCTGGAACTTCCCGAGGAACTCCGCGCCCTGTGCGGCGAGGACGGCCCAGCCGTCGGGGACGACCGGGACCGGGGGGCCGGCGAGGAGCCGATGGCGGCCCACTCGTACCTGCTCGACCGCCCGGCCGACTGGCGCCCCGTCGCCACGTCGGCCGGGGTGTTCCAGCTCGTCCCCGTACGGCTGGAGCGCGACCTGGCCGTGCTCAGCCGGTGGATGAACGACCCGGCGGTCGCGGCCTTCTGGGAGCTGGCCGGGCCCGAGGCCGTCACGGCCGCCCATCTGCGCCCCCAGCTCGACGGCGACGGGCGCAGCGTGCCCTGCCTCGGCGTGCTCGGGGGCGTCCCCATGAGCTACTGGGAGATCTACCGCGCCGATCTCGACCCGCTGGCCCGCCACTACCCGGCCCGCCCGCACGACACCGGGATCCACCTGCTCATCGGCGGTGTGAACGACCGCGGTCACGGCATCGGCACCACGCTGCTGAGGGCCGTCGCCGATCTCGTCCTCGACCACCGCCCCCGGTGCGCGCGGGTGGTCGCCGAGCCCGACCTCCGCAACACCCCGTCCGTCTCCGCGTTCCTGAGCGCCGGCTTCCGCTTCTCCGCGGAGCTGGAACTCCCCGACAAGCAAGCCGCCCTGATGGTCCGCGACCGAATCCACCGTGCCCAACTGTGAACGAACCATTGCCCCATTCACCCCGTTCGAACCCCCTGGGTTCCACCCCGAGGAGTCCCCGTGCCTACATATCCCGAGAGCCATGAACCAACAGCGGAGTCCGCCTCACCGCTCCGCACGCCCGAACTGAACCGCACGGCCTGGGACCGGGCCGCCGCCCGGCTGCTCGCCAAGACGCTCGAACAGTTCGCCTACGAAGGAGTCGTCGAGCCGGTCCGTCGAGCCGGCCGGGGCGACACGTACACCCTCGCCCTCGACGACGGCGGCAGCCTCGCCTTCCGTGCCCGGCGGGGGGCGTACGGAAGCTGGCACATCGTCCCGGACTCCGTCCTGGAGACCCCGGCGCCGCCACCCGGCGGGGGACCGGTCGCCGGCGCCACCCCCTTCCGCGATCCGCTCCGCTTCCTCGTCCGCGCCCGTCGGCTGCTCGGCGTCGACGGAGCCACCCTCGGGCACCTCATCCGCGAGATCACCACCACCCTCGCCGCCGACGCCCGCCTCGACCACACCGCGCTCACCGCCGCCGAGCTGGCCGACCTCGACTACGCGGAGCTGGAGGGGCACCAGACCGGCCACCCCTGGCTCGTCGCGAACAAGGGCCGACTCGGCCTCTCCGCCGCCGACGCCGCGCGCTACGCCCCCGAGGCCCGCACCCCGCTCGCCCTGCCGTGGATCGCCGTCTCCACCACCATCGCCGCCTACCGGGGAGCCGCCGGACTGACCGGCCCGGAGCAGCTCTACGCCCATGAGCTCGCCCCCTCGGTCCGTGCCTCCTTCGACGCGGTGCTCCGCTCCCGGGGGCTCGACCCCGGCGGCTACCTCTTCCTCCCCGTGCACCCCTGGCAGTGGGACGAATGGATCGTTCCGCTCTTCGCCCCCGCCCTCGCCGCCGGGGAGATCGTGCCGCTCCACGCCGACCCGGACCTCCGGCTGCCCCAGCAGTCCATCCGCACCTTCAGCAATGTGAGCCGTCCGGACCGGCACTCCGTCAAGCTGCCGCTGTCGATCCTCAACACCCTGGTCTGGCGCGGACTGCCGACCGAGCGGACCCTCGCCGCCCCCGCCGTCACCAGCTGGGTGCACGGCCTGCGCGACCAGGACGCCTTCCTCCGCGACACCTGCCGGGTCGTCCTCCTCGGCGAGGTCGCCTCCGTGACGGTCGAGCATCCGCTCTACGACCGCCTCCCCGAGGTTCCGTACCAGTTCAAGGAGATCCTCGGCGCGATCTGGCGCGAGCCGCTGCTGCCCCGGCTCGCCCCCGGTGAGCGGGCCCGGACCCTCGCCTCGCTGCTCCACACCGACCCGCACGGCCGCGCCTTCACCGCCGAGCTCGTCGCCCGTTCCGGGCTGACCCCCACCGCCTGGCTGACCCACCTCTTCGCCGCCCTGCTTCCGCCGCTGCTCCACTTCCTCTACCGGTACGGCACGGTCTTCTCCCCGCACGGCGAGAACGCCATCGTGGTCTTCGACGAGCGGGACGTGCCGGTACGCCTGGCGATCAAGGACTTCGTCGACGACGTCAACGTCAGCTCCCAGCCGCTGCCGGAGCACGAGACGATGCCCGAGGAGGTGCGCCGCATCCTGCTCACCGAGGACCCCTCCTTCCTCACCCAGTTCATCCACTCCGGGCTCTTCGTCGGTGTGTTCCGCTTCCTGTCGGCGCTCTGCGAGGAGCAGCTGGCGGTCCCCGAGGACGAATTCTGGTCACTTGTCCGGGCCGAGATCCTGCGCCACCACGCCCGCTTCCCGGAGCTCAAGGACCGGTTCGAGATGTTCGACCTGCTCACTCCCGAGATCGAGCGCCTCTGTCTGAACCGCAACCGACTGCACGAGGACGGCTACCGGGACCGTCCGCGGCGCCCGCACGCCGCCCGCCACGGAACCGTGCCCAACCCGCTCGACCCCGCCGCCGGAGTCCGGGAGTGACCGCTGTTGTCAGTGGCGACCCGTACGCTGGTCGGGCTATGACGAAGCCATCCCTCCCCGAGCTCCTGCACGCCGCCGTGACCGCCGTCGGCGGTGCGGAACGCCCCGGTCAGGCCGCCATGGCCGAGGCCGTCGCCGAGGCCGTGGACGACCAATCCCATCTGCTCGTCCAGGCCGGTACCGGCACCGGAAAGTCCCTCGGCTACCTGGTGCCCGCGCTCGCGCACGGGGAGCGGGTGGTGGTCGCCACGGCGACCCTGGCGCTCCAGCGCCAGCTGGTGGAACGCGACCTTCCGCGTACGGTCGATGCCCTGCACCCGCTGCTGCGACGGCGCCCCCAGTTCGCCATGCTCAAGGGCCGGTCGAACTACCTGTGTCTGCACCGGCTCCACGAGGGGGTGCCGCAGGACGAGGAGGAGGGGCTCTTCGACCCGTTCGAGGCCGCCGCCCCGTCGAGCAAGCTCGGCCAGGACCTGATCCGGCTAAGGGACTGGTCGGACGAGACGGAGAGCGGGGACCGCGACGATCTCACCCCGGGCGTCTCCGACCGCGCCTGGGCACAGGTCTCCGTCTCCTCGCGCGAGTGCCTGTCCGCCTCGAAGTGCGCGTACGGGGCCGAGTGCTTCGCGGAGGCGGCCCGCGAGCGGGCCAAGCTCGCCGATGTCGTGGTCACCAACCACGCCCTTCTCGCCATCGACGCGATCGAAGGGGCCCCGGTGCTCCCGCAGCACGAGGTGCTGATCATCGACGAGGCCCATGAGCTGGTCTCCCGGGTCACCGGCGTGGCCACCGGCGAGCTCACCCCGGGCCAGGTCAACCGGGCGGTCCGCCGGGCGGCGAAGCTGGTCAACGAGAAGGCCGCCGACGCGCTGCAGACCGCCTCGGAGGGGTTCGAGCGGGTGATGGAGCTGGCGCTCCCCGGCCGCCTGGAGGAGGTCCCCGAGGATCTGAACTACGCGCTGCTCGCCCTGCGCGATGCCGCGCGCACGGTGATCTCCGCCCTGGGCGCGACCCGCGACAAGTCCGTCCAGGACGAGGACGCCGTGCGCAAGCAGGCCCTGGCCTCGGTGGAGTCGATCCACGGCGTCGCGGAGCGGATCACCCAGGGTTCGGAGTACGACGTCGTCTGGTTCGAGCGCCACGACCGGTTCGGCGCCTCGCTGCGGGTCGCCCCGCTCTCCGTATCGGGGCTGCTCCGGGAGAAGCTCTTCACCGAGCGGTCCGTCGTACTCACCTCGGCCACGCTGAAGCTCGGCGGCGACTTCAACGGGGTGGGTGCCTCGCTCGGGCTGGCCCCCGAGGGCACCGAGGGCGAGGACCTCCCGCAGTGGAAGGGGCTGGACGTCGGCTCGCCGTTCGACTACCCGAAGCAGGGCATTCTCTATGTCGCCCGGCACCTTGCCACGCCGGGGCGGGAGGGCTCCCGTAACGACATGCTGGACGAGCTCGCCGAGCTGGTCGAGGCGGCGGGCGGGCGCACGCTCGGGCTGTTCTCCTCGATGCGGGCCGCCCAGGCCGCGGCCGAGGAGCTGCGGGGCCGGCTGGACAAGCCGATCCTCCTCCAGGGAGAGGAGACCCTCGGCGAGCTGATCAAGAATTTCGCGGCCGACCCCGAGACCTGCCTCTTCGGCACGCTCTCGCTCTGGCAGGGCGTCGATGTGCCCGGGGCCAGCTGCCAGCTGGTGGTCATGGACCGCATCCCCTTCCCGCGCCCCGACGATCCGCTGATGAGCGCGCGCCAGAAGGCGGTCGAGGAGGCGGGCGGCAACGGCTTCATGGCCGTCGCGGCCACGCATGCCGCGCTGCTGATGGCCCAGGGCGCCGGCCGGCTCGTCCGGGCGACGGGGGACAAGGGCGTGGTGGCCGTGCTCGACCCCCGTCTGGCCAACGCCCGGTACGGGAGCTATCTGCGCGCCTCGCTGCCCGACTTCTGGTACACCACCGACCGCAACCAGGCGCGTCGCTCGCTCGCCGCGATCGACGCGGCGGCCAAGGCGGACGGGCGGTAGAGGCCAAGGCGGACGGCTGTCCGCACCGGGCCCCCGGCCGGGGGCCCGGTGCGGACATGAGCGGACCCCGGGATCGGCGCAGTGGATCCCGGGGCCCGGTCGGAGGGGGCGGGCCTCACACCCGCCGCAGGACGGCCACCACCTTGCCGAGGATCGTCGCCTCGTCGCCCGGGATCGGCTGGTACGCCGCATTGTGCGGAAGCAGCCAGACGTGGCCGTCCTCCCGCTTGAAGCGCTTGACGGTGGCCTCGCCGTCCAGCATGGCGGCCACGATGTCGCCGTTCTCCGCGACGGGCTGGCGGCGGACGGTGACCCAGTCGCCGTCGCAGATGGCCGCCTCGATCATCGAATCGCCGACGACCTTGAGAACGAACAGCTCACCGTCACCGACAAGCTGGCGGGGGAGGGGGAAGACGTCCTCGACCGACTCCTCGGCGAGGATGGGGCCACCCGCCGCGATCCGGCCGACCAGGGGCACGTACGATGCCGCGGGCTTGCCGGTCGTGTCGGTGGGCTGCGAGCTGGGCTGGTCCGAACCGCGGACCTCGTACGCCCGGGGCCGGTGGGGGTCGCGACGCAGGAAGCCCTTCCGCTCCAGGGCCATCAGCTGGTGCGCCACGGAAGACGTGCTGGAGAGGCCCACCGCCTGGCCGATCTCCCGCATGGAGGGGGGGTAGCCGCGCCGCTGCACGGAATCCCGGATCACCTCGATGACACGGCGTTGCCGGTCCGTGAGCCCCGAGCTGTCCGCCCGGATCCCGGGAGGGCGGCCGGGCAAGGAGCGCGCTGGGCGCGCGGAATCCGGCCCGTCCATGTTCGTGACTGAGTCGTTCATGGCATGCACCGGCTCGAATCGGCCCTGGGAGCGGTCCTGGGCGGTGATGGTGGCGCTGTCTGCGGTGGTGGTCACGTCGGCCCCTCTCGAATGGTCTCCCTGGCTGGACAACGGTAGTGGCTTTCGAAAGGTTGCGCCAAACACACGTTCGAGTGAAAAAGGGATAAAAGTCTGTCGCGTGCTCTCGGTCAGGTGTATGTGCGAGAACAATGTGCCAGGTCCGGGCGGGCCGGCCCGCAGGGTGGGCGGACGCCCCCGCCCGGGGCGGGGCCGGGCGCCCGTCCGGGGCCGTCGGGAGGGACCCGCGATCCCGGCCGCCGCGCCGTTCCCGTAACCTCTGATGCGGCCGCTACGCTGCCTGCCGGTCGCCCGTCACGGGCGACACGCGGTAGGGCCGAATGCGGGACCAAACCCAAGATCTAGTGGTTGGATTGCTCCGGCCACCCAGAGGTTGTGGTCCTCGGTCGATCGAGGGTGTGGCCATCGCCTATGCTTGTGACAGCTTCGAAGGGCCCCGGCGGGTCCTGGTGAGGCTATTCAGTCGTGCTGTGAAGGAGGGTTCGGAGCCATGCACTGCCCCTTCTGCAGGCACCCCGACAGCCGGGTCGTTGACAGTCGCACCACCGATGACGGCACGTCGATCCGGCGCCGTCGCCAGTGTCCCGACTGTGCCCGCCGTTTCACGACGGTGGAGACCTGTTCGCTGATGGTGGTGAAGCGCAGCGGTGTGACCGAGCCCTTCAGTCGGACCAAGGTCATCTCCGGGGTGCGCAAGGCGTGCCAGGGGCGGCCGGTCACCGAGGACGCCCTCGCCAAGCTCGGCCAGCGGGTCGAGGAGGCGGTACGGGCCACCGGGAGCGCCGAGCTGACCACGCACGACGTGGGCCTGGCCATCCTCGGCCCCCTGCGGGAACTCGACCTCGTCGCGTACCTGCGCTTCGCGTCCGTGTACCGGGCGTTCGACACACTCGAAGACTTCGAGGCCGCCATCGCGGAACTCCGCGAGTTGCGGCCCTCCACGCAAGAAGGCGGCGGGGCCGCGGAGGTTCCCGTTCCCGCCGGCGCCGCCGACTGATCGGCACCGGCCGGCCGTCGCGATCACGCGAGGCCGGCCGAGGGGCGGCTTCATAGACCTGCTTCGGGCGCCCCGAGTGGCGTTCGAAGCATCAGAGACAGACAGTGCCCGGGAAGTTCTGGGCACTTCAGGGTGTTTTTGCCCACATATGGGAGGCGGCATGACAGAGACGGCGAGCGGCCCGGCACGAGGTTCCCGTACCAAGGGAGCCAAGTCGAGCAAGGGGCTGCGTATCGAGCGCATCCACACCACCCCCGGCGTGCATCCGTACGACGAGGTGGCGTGGGAGCGTCGTGACGTCGTCATGACCAACTGGCGCGACGGCTCGATCAACTTCGAGCAGCGTGGCGTCGAGTTCCCCGACTTCTGGTCGGTGAACGCGGTCAACATCGTCACCAGCAAGTACTTCCGCGGGGCCGTCGGCACCCCGCAGCGCGAGACCGGTCTGCGCCAGCTCATCGACCGGATCGTGAAGACGTACCGCAAGGCCGGCGAGGACTACAGCTACTTCGCCTCCCCCGAGGACGCCGAGATCTTCGAGCACGAGCTGGCGTACGCCCTCCTGCACCAGATCTTCAGCTTCAACTCCCCGGTCTGGTTCAACGTCGGGACGCCCCAGCCGCAGCAGGTCTCCGCCTGCTTCATCCTGTCCGTCGACGACTCCATGGAGTCGATCCTCGACTGGTACAAGGAAGAGGGCATGATCTTCAAGGGCGGCTCCGGCGCCGGCCTGAACCTCTCCCGTATCCGTTCCTCCAAGGAACTGCTCTCCTCCGGCGGCAACGCCTCCGGCCCGGTCTCCTTCATGCGCGGTGCCGACGCCTCCGCCGGAACGATCAAGTCCGGCGGCGCCACCCGGCGCGCGGCCAAGATGGTCATCCTCGACGTCGACCACCCCGACATCGAGAACTTCATCGAGACCAAGGTGAAGGAGGAGGAGAAGATCCGCGCCCTGCGCGACGCGGGCTTCGACATGGACCTGGGCGGCGACGACATCACGTCCGTCCAATACCAGAACGCCAACAACTCGGTCCGGGTCAACGACGAGTTCATGAAGGCCGTCGAGTCCGGCGGCACGTTCGGTCTGCGCGCCCGCATGACCGGCGAGGTCATCGAGGAGGTCGACGCCAAGTCGCTCTTCCGCAAGATGGCCGAGGCCGCCTGGGCCTGCGCCGACCCCGGCATCCAGTACGACGACACGATCAACCACTGGCACACCTGCCCGGAGTCCGGCCGGATCAACGGCTCGAACCCCTGCTCCGAGTACATGCACCTGGACAACACCTCGTGCAACCTCGCCTCGCTGAACCTGATGAAGTTCCTCAAGGACGACGGCAAGGGCAACCAGTCGTTCGACGTCGAGCGCTTCTCCAAGGTCGTCGAGCTGGTCATCACCGCGATGGACATCTCCATCTGCTTCGCCGACTTCCCGACCCAGAAGATCGGTGAGAACACCCGCGCCTTCCGCCAGCTCGGCATCGGCTACGCCAACCTCGGCGCCCTGCTGATGGCGACCGGCCACGCCTACGACAGCGACGGCGGCCGCGCCCTCGCCGGTGCCATCACCTCGCTGATGACCGGTACGTCGTACAAGCGCTCCGCCGAGCTCGCCGCGGTCGTCGGCCCGTACGACGGCTACGCCCGCAACGCCGAGCCGCACCAGCGCGTCATGAAGCAGCACGCCGACGCCAACACGGTCGCCGTCCGCACGGACGACCTGGACAACCCGATCTGGGCCGCCGCGACGGAGGCCTGGCAGGACGTCCTCCGCCTCGGCGCGAAGAACGGTTTCCGCAACGCGCAGGCCTCGGTCATCGCGCCGACCGGCACCATCGGCCTGGCGATGTCCTGCGACACCACCGGCCTGGAGCCCGACCTCGCCCTGGTCAAGTTCAAGAAGCTGGTCGGCGGCGGCTCGATGCAGATCGTCAACGGCACCGTCCCGCAGGCCCTGCGCCGGCTGGGCTACCCGGAGGAGCAGATCGAGGCGGTCGTCGCCCACATCGCCGAGCACGGCAATGTGATCGACGCCCCCGGCCTGAAGACCGAGCACTACGAGGTCTTCGACTGCGCGATGGGCGAGCGCTCCATCTCCGCGATGGGCCACGTCCGCATGATGGCCGCGATCCAGCCGTGGATCTCCGGCGCGCTGTCCAAGACGGTGAACCTGCCGGAGACGGCCACCGTCGAGGACGTCGAGGAGGTCTACTTCGAGGCGTGGAAGATGGGCGTCAAGGCGCTCGCCATCTACCGCGACAACTGCAAGGTCGGCCAGCCCCTCTCCGCGAAGACCAAGGAGAAGGAGAAGGCCGAGGTCACGGCCAAGGCCGAGGAGACCATCCGTACCGCGGTCGAGAAGGTCGTCGAGTACCGTCCGGTCCGCAAGCGCCTCCCCAAGGGCCGTCCCGGCATCACCACCTCCTTCACGGTGGGCGGCGCCGAGGGCTACATGACCGCCAACTCCTACCCGGACGACGGTCTCGGCGAGGTCTTCCTGAAGATGTCCAAGCAGGGCTCCACCCTCGCGGGCATGATGGACGCCTTCTCCATCGCCGTCTCGGTCGGTCTGCAGTACGGCGTGCCGCTGGAGACCTACGTCTCGAAGTTCACCAACATGCGGTTCGAGCCGGCCGGTATGACGGACGACCCGGACGTGCGGATGGCGCAGTCGATCGTCGACTACATCTTCCGCCGTCTCGCGCTGGACTTCCTGCCCTTCGAGACCCGCTCCGCGCTCGGCATCCACTCGGCCGAGGAGCGCCAGCGCCACCTCGACACCGGCTCGTACGAGCCCTCCCTCGACGACGAGGACCTGGACGTCGAGAGCCTGGCCCAGTCGGCCCCGGTGCGCACGGAGCCGCTGAAGGCGGTGGCCCCGGTGCAGGAGGCGGAGAAGCCCGCCCCGAAGACCGCGCACACCTCGGCGGAGCTCGTCGAGATGCAGCTCGGGATCAGCGCGGACGCGCCGCTCTGCTTCTCCTGCGGCACCAAGATGCAGCGTGCCGGTTCCTGCTACATCTGCGAGGGCTGCGGCTCGACCAGCGGTTGCAGCTGATCATCGGAGTACCCCGGTCACCGGGTGAGGAGGGCGTCGGCCAGCGGCCGGCGCCCTCCGGCGTACCCGGACGGTCCGAGGCCCCGACGTTCGCGAGGGGCGACTGTCCGAGCCGTGTGGCACCATCGCGCAGATGACGAGCAGACCCGATGAGGCACAGCGGCTGAGCGACCTCGCGCGGCTGCGCCGCGTCCGCGACCGGATCGACCGCGACTTCGCGCAGCCGCTCGACGTCGAGACGCTGGCCCGTGGCGCGCACATGTCGGCGGGGCATCTGAGTCGCGCCTTCCGGCAGGCGTACGGGGAGTCCCCGTACGGCTACCTGATGACCCGGCGCGTGGAGCGGGCGATGTCCCTGCTGCGCCGCGGCGACCTCGGTGTCACCGAGGTCTGCTTCATGGTCGGCTGCTCGTCGCTGGGCACCTTCAGCACGCGCTTCACCGAGCTGGTGGGCATGGCGCCGAGCACCTACCGGCGCGAGGCCGCGCGGGCCACGGAGGGGATGCCCGCATGTGTGGCGAAGCAGGTCACCAGACCGGTCAGGAATCGAGAAGCGCGGCCACCGGCCCGCGACTAGCGTGCGGTTCCACGCGCACATGAACCTCCCGCCGCACCCGGGGGGTCCCGCCCGACAGATGGAGACACGACCAGCATGGCCAAGAGGACGGACACGGCGGTGCCCGAGCGGCACGCGGCGGACAGTCACGACATGATCCGCGTGCACGGCGCGCGTGTGAACAACCTCAAGGACGTGAGCATCGAGATCCCGAAGCGCCGTCTGACGGTGTTCACGGGTGTCTCCGGCTCGGGCAAGAGCTCACTGGTGTTCGGCACCATCGCGGCCGAGTCGCAGCGGTTGATCAACGAGACGTACAGCGCCTTCGTGCAGGGCTTCATGCCGAGCCTGGCGCGGCCCGAGGTCGATGTGCTCGACGGGCTGACCACCGTGATCACCGTCGACCAGCAGCGCCTCGGCGCCGACCCGCGCTCCACGGTCGGCACCGCCACCGACGCCAACGCGATGCTGCGCATCCTCTTCAGCCGGCTGGGCAAGCCGTACATCGGGTCGCCCCAGGCCTTCTCCTTCAACGTCGCGTCGGTCCAGGCCAGCGGCGCGTTCAAGGTCGACCGGGGCGCCGACCGGACCAGGACCGTCAAGCGGACCTTCAGCCGCACCGGAGGCATGTGCACCCGCTGCGAAGGCCGCGGCACGGTCTCGGACATCGATCTGAGCCAGCTGTACGACGACACCAAGTCGCTCTCCGAGGGCGCGTTCACCATCCCCGGCTGGAAATCGGACAGCTTCTGGACCGTACGGGTCTACGCCGAGTCCGGCTTCCTCGACCCGCACAAGCCGATCCGGGAGTTCACCGAGAAGGAGATGCGCGACTTCCTCCACCGGGAGCCGACCAAGGTGAAGGTCGAGGGCGTCAACCTCACCTACGAGGGACTGCTCCCCAAGATTCAGAAGTCCTTCCTTTCGAAGGACAAGGAGGCATTGCAGCCGCACATCCGCGAGTTCGTGGAGCGGGCCGTCACCTTCACCACGTGCCCCGGGTGCGAGGGCACCCGGCTCAGTGAGGAGGCCCGCTCCTCGAAGATCGGGAAGCTGAGCATCGCCGACGTCTGCGCCTTGCAGATCAGCGACCTGGCCGAGTGGGTGCGCGGCCTCGACGACCCCTCGGTGGCCCCGCTGCTCGCCGCGTTGCAGCGGACCCTGGACTCGTTCGTGGAGATCGGGCTCGGCTACCTCTCGCTGGACCGGCCCTCGGGCACGCTCTCCGGCGGCGAGGCCCAGCGCGTCAAGATGATCCGCCATCTCGGCTCCTCGCTCACCGATGTCACCTATGTCTTCGACGAACCCTCCATCGGCCTGCACCCGCACGACATCCAGCGGATGAACGACCTGCTGCTGAGGCTGCGGGACAAGGGCAACACGGTGCTCGTGGTGGAGCACAAGCCGCAGACGATCGCCATCGCCGACCATGTCGTCGACCTGGGGCCCGGGGCCGGTCCGGGCGGCGGTGCCGTCTGCTTCGAGGGCACCGTCGAGGGGCTGCGCTCCGGCGACACGATCACCGGACGGCACCTCGACGACCGCGCCGCGCTGAAGGACACGGTGCGCGAGCCCACCGGTGCGCTGAGGATCCGGGGGGCGAGGACACACAACCTCCAGGGTGTCGACGTCGACATCCCGCTCGGCGTGCTCACGGTCGTGACCGGTGTCGCGGGGTCCGGCAAGAGCTCGCTCGTGCACGGGTCGATGCCCGGCGGCACGGAGGTGGTCCTGGTCGACCAGAGCGCCATCCGGGGCTCCCGGCGGAGCAACCCGGCGACGTACACCGGGCTGCTCGACCCGATCCGCAAGGCGTTCGCGAAGGCCAACGGAGTGAAGCCCGCGCTGTTCAGCCCCAATTCCGAGGGTGCCTGCCCGGCCTGCAACGGGGCGGGGGTCGTCTACACGGACCTGGCGATGATGGCCGGGGTCGCCACACCCTGCGAGGAGTGCGAGGGGAAGCGGTTCCAGGCGTCGGTGCTCGATCATCTCCTCGGCGGCCGGGACATCAGCGAGGTGCTCGCCATGTCGGTGGCCGAGGCCGAGGAGTTCTTCGCCGAGGGCGAGGCGCGCATCCCGGCGGCACACCGCATCCTGGAGCGGCTCGTGGACGTCGGGCTGGGCTATCTCGGCCTGGGCCAGCCGCTGACCACCCTCTCCGGCGGCGAGCGCCAGCGGCTCAGGCTCGCGACGCACATGGCCGACAAGGGCGGGGTGTACGTGCTCGACGAGCCGACCACCGGACTCCACCTCGCCGACGTGGAGCAGTTGCTCGGCCTGCTGGACCGGCTCGTCGACTCGGGCAAGTCGGTCATCGTCGTCGAGCACCACCAGGCGGTCATGGCGCACGCGGACTGGATCATCGACCTGGGGCCCGGGGCCGGCCACGACGGCGGCCGGATCGTCTTCGAGGGCACCCCGGCCGAGCTGGTGGCCGCCCGCTCCACCCTCACCGGCGAGCACCTGGCGCAGTACGTCGGAGCCTGACGCCCCGCCCGCCGATGCCCCGACCAGGACCTTCGCCCGGGTCGGGGCATCGGCGGAGCCGCGCCGTTCTCGTCGTCACGTGGTGCGTACGGGGCGTCCGGTCGCCGCCTCATGCGTCGGGCGTACGGTTCCCCATCGTCGCGGCGAACGTGCCCGGGGTGCCTTCGAAGCCCCGGACACCGGCGTGGAAGACCCAGGATCCCGAGGCGTCGCGGGCGAATTCGGCCACGACGGCCCCGGTGGCCGAGCCGACCGACGAGAAGTCGTCCTCCGCCAGAACCGTGTAGCCCTCCCGGACCTGCATTCCCGTGCCCGCCACCTCGGCGAACGTCAGGTGTCCGTCGCGCTGTTGGATGGCGACACCGACGAGCACCCGGGAGTACGCGCTCGACACACGGTCCAGCTCCAGCGTCATCTCCTCGTCGAAGCCGAAGCCCTGGCCGGTCCGACTGTCACGGTTGAGGGTGATGGTGCCGTCCGGCGAGCGGCTGTCGAAGTGCACGAGATACGCCGGGTCGCCGTACGGGGCTTCGGCGAGGTAGGTCGCGGCGATGATGTCGAGATCGTGGGCCGGGGATCCCGCAGGGCTGGGGTCCCACTTGAGCCTGATCACGACCTTGTCCACGTCTTTGTTGGGGCTGCTCACACATGCCTCCCGGGCTTCCCGCTGGACCGTCGAACCGTTGACACTGCCCGATCATGTCCGCAACAGGCCGTGGATCCAACCGAATCGGCGCGGAGCGACGTGATCGGGCCACCGGGACGGGCGGGCGCGGCCGGGGTGGGCGCCGGTGGTCAGTGCGGGATCCGGCGCGGCGGCCGCTGCGTGATCTCGTCACGGAACTCCTCGATCACGCTGCTGACCTGACGGATCAGCTGGGTGTGCTCGATCCGGTCGAGATAGTGGCAGTTGCGGGCCACGCCCTCCAGCTCGAAGGCGAAGCAGAGCGTCATCAGCGGGTTGATGAAGAGCTCGCTGCCACGGGTGCGTGAGGTGAACCGGACGTCTCCGAACGCCCCTTGGACGGCGGCGGCGATGGAACCGTTCACGATGCTGGGGTGGTCGGGGGTGTGGTGCTGGGCGTGCGCGACGGCGTCGACGAAGAGCGCGCCCTCGCGCGTCGAACGGGAGACGGAGAACGCGCCGAGGTAGGCGCCGTCGCGTTCGAGCGCGGCCATGTTCTCCAGGACGAGCCCGTGGCTGACCCCGTGGTAGGCGTCGACGCCGAAACCCACGGACACCACGAAGCGCTCCGGTACGTCGAGCGCGTCGAGCGCGGCGACGCTGGTCAGGTCCTCCTCGGGGGTGCCGAGCCCGGATTCGTCGCCGCGCATCAGGATGTCCGTACCGCCGTCGACCAGGACGACCGCGTCGATGTCGTACCGCTCGATCAGCGCCCGGTAGGCGGCGCGCAGGGGTTGTACGCCGACCCGGGAGAAGGCGTGGACCGTGCACGGGTAGCCGTGCAGCTTCAGCCATTGGGCGAGCGTCCGTTCCGGGAAGTACGCCTGGTGCGGGGCGGTTTCGGGAGTGATCGCGGCGACGTCGGGGGCGAGCCAGGACGCGGAGGGAAGTCCCGCGAGGGTGCTGAACGACAGATTGGCGAGCTGTACCTGCTTGCCCTGGTGGAACAGCGAGAGCGCGAGGGGAAGCCCCGCGTAGATGTCGAAACCTCCGCCGGCCCCCGCGACGAGGACGCGCTCCGCGGATTCGAGCCGGGAGAACAGGGGGTTGGTGTGCAACGAGGACATGGAGGTCATTCTGCGGTCCGCGGCGGCCGGTTCGGGAGGTTGCTCCGTCCGGCAGTGACCCGTACCACGTCCGGCGCCGTACGATGACTTGGTGCTGGTGAAGTGGATTCGTTGCACCGTGATGGACCGTCGAGGCTTCGAGCGGGGGCAGCGGGAGTGGGCGGGGCTGCTCGGTGAGCCCGGATTCCGGGGGCAGGGCGGCGGATGGAGCCGCCTCCACCCGGAGGTCGCCCATGTCTTCTCCTTCTGGGACAGCCGTGTCTTCTACGACTCGTTCATGGCGCGGGCGCACGACGCCCTGGCGGCCGAGCAGTCCGGTACGTACAACGCCGCACAGGTCAAGCTCTTCGAGCACCGCTTCGACGTGAAGACGGGGTTCGAACCGCGGTTCACCGACGCCGATGTGGTCCGGGTGGCGCACAGCCGGGTGCGTGAGGACCGGGTGGAGCACTTCGCGCTGATGCAGGAGAGGGTGTGGAACCCGGCGATGGCCGGGTCCCCGGGCATGCTGCGCGGGGTGTTCGGAGAGGCGCCGGGGCGGGAGTTCCTCGTGCTGTCGATGTGGCAGTCGAGCGCCGAGCGCGGCAAGTACCGGGCCGGGAGCATCGAACGGCTGACGCAGCGGGCGCAGACCGAGGACGATGTGGCGGAGCTGGCGGGCGACGTCGTCCAGCTCGAACCGTCGTGGACGGTCTGACGGGTGGAACGGCTGCGGGCCGTGTGACCGGCCGGGGCCGTGCCGGTTCGGCGGGACCGGTGAGCCGGGGGCTCCGCTCCGGGCCCATCAGGTCGATTTCGCCGGTGAGTTGAAGACTCCGGCACGGGCGGCCGCCAGGGTCGCCGCCGCGGACCGGTCGGCCAGCTCGGTCCCGACCGGCTCGCGGGTGATGAACAACCCGAGGAACAGGGGCGATACCACCGCTCTGACCAGCGCCCCCGCGTCCGTGCCCCGGTCCAGCTCCTGCCGGGCGACGGCGCGCGCGACGACGGCTTCGCAGCGGCTGAACCGCTCGCGGTAGAAGGCGCGCAGCGCCTCGGCGGCGCGCTCGGACTGGAAGGCCGCGGCGATGAACGCGGTGGGCGCGGCCGCCGCGGCCGGGTCCGCGAAGGAAGCGGCCGTCGTCCGGGCCAGGGCGCGGAGATCCCCTTCCAGCGATCCGGTGTCGGGTGGGGTCCAGCTGTCCTCGCCGGCCAGGTCGAGGGCGTCGGCGACCAGCCCTTCGAGGTTCCCCCAGCGGCGGTAGAGAGTCGTCTTGTGGACGCCGGAATGCTCCGCGACGTACTCGATGGTGAGCCCGGGATAGCCGTGCTCGGCCAGACCTGTGAGGACCGCGTCGCGCACCGCGGCCCGGGTGCGGGCCGTCCTTCCCCCGGGGCGGCGGGTGCCGGGGGCCGCAGGGTCGGCTGTCGTGGCGGTCTCGGCGGGGGGTGGGGGCGTCGGCACCTCCCCCGCGGCGGGCGGGGTGGCTTCGGGGGTTCGTCGCTCATTCAATTGCTACTCCAGTTGCGTTAGTGGTTCCCAGTGTGCCACACTCGCTTTAACGCAACAAGATGTGCATTAGTTTGGAGGTGTTCTTGTGCCCACCCAGATCGCTCTGCGCGGGGTGACCCTGTCCCGTGGTGACAGGCTCCTGCTCGACGACGTGTCACTGACCGTGCGCCCGGGGGAGCGGATCGGCATCGTCGGGGAGAACGGGGCGGGGAAGACGACCCTGCTCCGGGTCCTCGCGGGGCTCGAACCCCCTGACTCCGGGCGTGCGTTCACCGCTGCCGCCCGCGGCGCCGGGCTGCTGCCGCAGACCCCTGGACTGCCGCCCGGACGCACGGTCCGGGACACCGTCGACGACGCGCTCGCGGAACTGCGCGCGATGGAAGAGGAGTTGCGGGCGGCCGAGGCCTCGCTCGGCGAGGCGGACGGTCCCGGGCTCGCCGCGTACGGGGAGCTGCTCACCGCCTTCGAGCTGCGCGGGGGATACGAGGCCGATGCCCGCGTCGACAGGGCGATGCACGGCCTGGGCCTCGCGCACATAGGGCATTCGAGGAAGCTCGGCAGTCTCTCCGGCGGGGAGCAGGCGAGACTGGGTCTGGCCTGTCTGATGGCCGCCCGCCCCGAGGTGATGCTGCTCGACGAACCCACCAACCATCTGGACGAGGCCGCGCTCGACTGGTTGGAGGGCGAGCTGTGCGCCCACCCCGGCACGGTGATCGCCGTGTCCCACGACCGGACGTTCCTGGAGCGTGTCGCCACCGCGATCCTGGAGGTGGACGCCGACCGGCGGACGGTCGTGCGCTACGGCGGGGGCTACGACGGATTCCGCGCCGAGCGGCGCGCCGCGCGGCAGCGCTGGGAGCAGTCCTACGCCCAGTGGTGCGAGGAGACCGGGCGGTTGGAGGAGTACGCGGCGACGACGGCCCACGGCATCGCCACGGGCCGCCCCATCAGGGACAACAACAAAATGGCGTACGACCGCGCCGGCGGCCGGGTCCAGGCCTCGGTCTCCGGCCGGGTCCGCAACGCGCGCAAGCGACTGGACCGGCTGCGGGCACACCCCGTACCCAGACCGCCCGACCCCCTCGCGTTCTCCGTCCTGCCGACGGCCGGTGCCACCGGGGGCGAGCTGGTCTCCCTGACGGACGTGCGGGTGGGTGACCGGCTCGCGGTCGAGCGGCTCTCCGTGACAGCGAGTGACAGACTCCTGATCCGGGGCGGCAACGGCGCGGGAAAGTCCACGCTGCTCCGGGTCATGGCCGGAGTGATCGAACCGGACGAGGGCCGCGTGTCCCGCCGGGGCGCGATCGGCTACCTCGCCCAGGAGATCCCGGTGCACCGGCCGGCGGAGCCCGTGCTCGCGGCCTTCGGCCGGGGTCTGCCGCTCACCGAGGACGAGCAGGCCGACCTGATCCTCTCGTACGGGCTGTTCCGTTCCCGTGATCTCCGGGTGCCGGTCGGATCGCTCTCGGCCGGCCAGCGCAGACGACTGGCCCTCGCCCGTCTCCTGGCCCGCCCGGCGGATCTGCTGCTGCTCGACGAACCGGCGAACCACCTGGCGCTCGGACTCGTACAGGAACTGGAGGAGGCGCTGACGCACTGGACGGGCGCGCTGGTCGTGGTCTCGCACGACCGGCGGCTGCGCCACCGCTTCACCGGCGACATCATCCGGATGGAGGCGGGCCGGCCGCTCGACAGAACCCCGGCCCCCCGCCCGTCGGGGCGACACCCCCTAGGGTCGGGTACATGGCACGACCGCAACGCATTGTCCTCGTCCGGCACGGGGAGTCCGAGGGCAACGCCGACGACACGGTGTACGAGCGCGAACCCGACCACGCGCTGAGGCTCACCTCGGCCGGGCGCAGGCAGGCCAGGGAGACGGGTGCCGGGCTGCGCGAGCTGTTCGCGGGCGAGCGGGTCAGTGTCTACGTCTCGCCCTACCGCCGCACCCATGAGACCTTCCGCGCCCTCGACCTGGACCTGGAGCGGGTACGGGTGCGCGAAGAACCGCGCCTGCGCGAGCAGGACTGGGGCAACTGGCAGGACCGGGACGACGTACGCCTGCAGAAGGCGTACCGGGACGCGTACGGCCACTTCTTCTACCGCTTCGCCCAGGGCGAGTCCGGGGCCGATGTGTACGACCGGGTGGGGGCCTTCCTGGAGAGCCTGCACCGCAGCTTCGAGGCCCCCGACCATCCGGAGAACGTCCTGCTGGTCACGCACGGCCTGACCATGCGTCTGTTCTGCATGCGCTGGTTCCACTGGTCGGTCGCCGAGTTCGAATCACTGTCCAACCCGGGCAACGGGGAGACCCGGACGCTGACCCTCGGAGCGGACGGGCGCTACACCCTTGACCGGCCGTTCGAGCGCTGGCGAACCCCTGAGCCGTACGGCATCACCGGATAGAGTAGGAAGGCGATGACAACCGCTGAATCGGCCTCCGGCCAACGTTTCGAACGAGCCCTCGCCAGTCTGCGCGGGCTCTGTGTGGGAGACGCGCTGGGCTCCCAGTTCTTCGTCCCCGCCAACTACCCGCTGCTCAAGCAGCGGACCCTCCCGCCCGCTCCCTGGCAGTGGACGGACGACACCGAGATGGCGTGCTCGGTACTGGCCGTCCTGGCACGGCACGAACGGATCGACCAGGACGCGCTCGCCCGCTCCTTCGCCGACCACCACGACTTCGACCGCGGGTACGGCCCGGCCGTGAACCGCCTGCTCAGACTGGTCAGGGAGGGCGAGGACTGGCGGGAGCTGGCGTCCGCGCTCTTCAACGGCCAGGGCTCGTGGGGCAACGGCTCGGCGATGCGCATCGCCCCGCTCGGCGCCTGGTACGCCGACGACCCGGAGCAGGCCACGCACCAGGCCGAGATCTCCTCGTACACCACGCACCAGCACCGCGAGGCGGTGATGGGGGCGATGGCCGTCGCCGCGGCCGCCGCACTGGCCGCGGCACCGGCCGGACCGCCCACCCCCGGTGAGCTGCTCGACGGCGTCATCGCCCTCGTCCCGCGCAGCGCCGTCGGCGCCGGGCTGCGCCGTGCCCGCGACATGCTCGACTACGACGACACCGGGACGGTCGCGGCGGTGCTCGGCAACGGCCGCCGCACCAGCGCGCACGACACCGTCCCGTTCGCCCTCTGGTCGGCCGCGCGGAACCTCGGCGACTTCGAGCAGGGCTTCTGGGCGACCGCACAGGCCGGCGGGGACGTCGACACGACCTGCGCGATCGTCGGCGGTGTCGTCGCCGCGGGCAGCGCGGGCGCACCACCCGCCGACTGGACGGCGCGGACCGAGGAACTGCCGGACTGGCTCCTTCGGTAGGACGGCCCCGGGCACCGGCCCGGGGCGGGCGGACGCGGACACCGGCCGCGCCGCCGACTGTCACGGTACGGACACAGCTCTCCCGTCCCCGGTTCCCGGCAGTGGGGGAGGGCTACTCTTTCGGCCACGCCGCCGCCGATGATCATCCAGACAGGCGCGCGCCGAAGAGAGAGGCCGGGGTGCCCCAGCCGCCGCCCTGCACGACGCGCGTTCGGGGCGATGCGCGCGGTTCCCCGGCGGGGGAGGATTCCCATGTCCGAACACGTATCCCCGGAGCCCGGGGTGTCCCAGGGCTCCGGCCCGTCCGGCCCGCCGGACGGAACCGGAACACCCGGGCCCGGAGCGGCGCCGGGGACGCCGTCCGAACTCCCCGGTGCCGGGGTCGAACCGCCGAAGGTACCGGCGTACGCCCAGCGCAACGGGCCACAGCAGTACCCGGCGAACCCCTGGCAGCGCCCCGGCGCGCAGCCCCGTCCCTCCACGCTGTCGACGCTGCGCCCGGCCGAGCCCGCCGCCATCGGCACGGCAACGCTCTGCTGCGCCGTCGTCACCGCACTGCTCAGCGCCCTGCTGCTGGGCGACGGCCTCGGGGTGAACGCGCTGATCGTCGCGGTCCCGGCGGCGCTCGGGGCCTTCTTCGCGGTGCGGCCGACCGGCCGACGCCTGCGCCCCTGGACGGCCTTCTGGGCACTCGGCGGACTGGCGCTGCTCGCCGTACCGGCGCTCCGGGACGCCGGCTGGCCGGTCTTCCTGGCCGTGGTGTCGGCCGTCGCGCTCGGCTCCCTCGCCCTGCACGGCAGCCGCGGCTGGCTCGGTGTCTTCCTCGGCTCGCTGGGGCTGTTCTGCGCCGTCGCCGACGGGCTGGCCTGGGGCGGGCGCGGCGTGCGTGCCCGGATGAACGGCCCCCGGAAGCGGCTGGGCGGCGTGGTCCGCAGCGTGGGAGTCGCCGTCGTCCTCCTCGTCGTGTTCGGCGCGCTGTTCGCGAGCGCCGACGCCGCCTTCGCCGATGTGCTCGGCAACCTGATACCCGACGTGTCGGTCAGCGACAGCCCGTGGCGGCTGCTCCTCTTCATGACCGGCCTGGTCGGCGCACTCGCCGCCGGGTACGCCGCGGCCGCGCCCGTGCGCTGGGACGGCATCGCGGTACGCCCCGGAAAGGCTCGCGGACGGCTGGAATGGGCCCTGCCGCTCATCGTGCTGAACCTCCTGTTCGCCGTCTTCGTCGCCGTCCAGCTCACCGTGCTGCTCGGCGGGTACGACAAGGTGATGGCCGAGACAGACCTCAGCTACTCCGCCTACGCCCGGCAGGGCTTCTGGCAGCTCCTCTGGGCCACCGTGCTCACCCTGCTGGTGATCGCGCTCGCACTGCGCTGGGCCCCGCGCGGGCGGGGTGGCGACCGGACGCTGGTGCGGTCCGTGCTCGGAGCGCTGTGCCTGCTCACCCTGACCGTCGTGGCCTCCGCGCTGCGGAGGATGGACCTCTACGTCGACGCCTACGGCCTGACCCGGCTGCGCATCTCCGTGGCCGCCGTGGAGCTCTGGCTGGGCGTGGTGATCGTCCTGATCATGGCCGCCGGGTTCTTCGGTGCCCGCATGCTGCCGCGTGCCGTCGCCGCGAGCGCCGCCGTGGGCGTCCTCGCGTTCGGGCTGCTCTCGCCGGACGGGCTGATAGCGGAGCAGAACGTCCAGCGGTACCGCGCCGACCACGCGATCGACATCGACTACCTCAGCGGCCTGTCGGCGGACGCCGTACCGGCCCTGGACACGCTGCCCGAGCCCCTGCGTTCCTGTGCGCTCCGCGACATCGAGCGCACGCTGAACGACGACGAGGCCCCCTGGTACGCCACCAGCTGGGGCGAGGCAAGGGCCCGGGACATCCTGAGCAAGCGGAGCGTCCACAGCACGGAGGAGTCCTGCGCCCCGTGGCGCACCGGGGACGGACGCGATGGCGACCCGAGCGATCCGTACGACCCCTACGACCCGTACTGACGGCCCCGGGGTGTCGCCGAAGTCCCCGTCGGCGTACGCTGACAGGCGCCATGCCGTACGAACCACCCACGCACACCGTCGAGCGCTCACTGCGCGCCACCACCGGTGCCAGGACCGTCGCCGGTGTCGACGAGGTCGGACGCGGAGCATGGGCGGGGCCGGTCACCGTGTGCGCGGCTGTCACCGGCCTGCGTCGGCCTCCCGCCGGACTCACCGACTCCAAGCTGATCAGCCCCAAGCGCCGCGCGGAGCTGGCACCCGTGCTGGAGAGCTGGGTCACCGCGTTCGGCCTCGGCGACGCCTCCCCGCAGGAGATCGACGAGCTCGGGATGACGGCCGCGCTGCGCCTGGCCGCCATACGTGCGCTGGAGGCCCTGCCGGTGCGGCCGGACGCGGTGATCCTCGACGGCAAGCACGACTACCTGGGACAGCCGTGGAAGGTCCGCACCGTGATCAAAGGCGACCAGTCCTGCATCGCGGTCGCGGCCGCCTCGGTGATCGCGAAGGTCCACCGGGACACGATGATGGCCGAACTGGGCGCGGAGACCGGCGAGTACACGGACTTCGCCTTCGGGGCGAACGCCGGATACCCGTCCCCCGTGCACCGGGCCGCGCTGGAGGAGCGGGGGCCGACACCCCACCACCGGCTTTCGTGGTCCTATCTCGACGCGCTGCCCAGGTGGCGGCACCTCAAGAAGGTCCGTTTCTCCGCCGAGGCGGCTGCACTGGAAAGCGGGGGCCAGCTCGGCTTCGACTTCTGATCGCGCAAGTGCCCACCCGCCGATGCCCGCCGCACCGGCGTTTGATAGACAACCACCCATGCCTCTCACCCCCGAGGAGCCTCAGATTCACGAGAGCGCCCAGGGTCCTCGCACCACTCCGGCCACCGGCCGTACCGCGTCGACCCCCCGTCCCGTACCCGGCCCGCGTTCCGCGGCCACGCCGCGTCCCGGTCGCCCCGGGCCCGGCCCCGCGAGGCCCGCGCCCCCGGCACCGCGCCCGCAGCCGGCCTCCGACCACCCGGCGGAGAATCGTTCCGCACCGCAGATCCAGCTGATCCCCGCCTCGGAGGCCGGCGCGCTCGACGCCGCTGACGAGGCACTGGACCTGCTGCTCGACTCCGGCCGCGCGCCGGGCGAGGTCCTGGTGCTCACCACCGGCGAGCAGCACCCGTGGGCCACCCACGAACTCTCCTTCGGAGAGGCCGCCTACTGGGCCCACCACGAGGCCGGCGACGACGTCTTCTTCGCCGGTGCCGCCGCCGTGGGCCGGGTGCGGACCCGGCCGGTGGTCATCGTCGCCGTCAACGGCGGTGACACCGTCGCCGACGTGGTGACCGGTGCGCGGGAGCGCGCCGGAGCGCTGCTGATCGTCTGCGGTGATCCGCAGCGGGTCAACGCGGTGCTCGGCGCAGCCGTCTGACCTCGCCGCACAGCGAGACACCCGGGGCCGTGGCGGTCCGGCGGTCCGAGAGGGCGGCCGGGCGCGCGGCCGCGGGTCAGCGGGCCGCCGTGCGGCGCAGCGCGTGCGCCGCACCGCCGCCGGTCCGCAGCGGGGCGGCCGGCTCCTGACCGAGTGAGATGTCGCCGAGGGCGGCGGGGTGCGACAGGGAGTCGGGGCGCCGCCCGCCCCGGCCCTCGCCGAGCACCCGCCAGCCGTTCCGGGTCAGCGTGATGTAGGCCCCGCACCGCAGCCCGTGCAGGGTGCAGGCGTCGCGCAGGCCCCACATCCACGCCCCGTCCTCCTCCGTCCAACGCTCGTCCCCCTCGCGGCAGTAGAGGAGCACCGCGGTGCGGACGGGGGTACGGAGGCGGAGATCGTGCGGGATGACCTGGCGCAGATGGGTCAGCAGCGCGTTACGGAACTCCCAGCCGTCCACCGCCGTGGCCCGGCGTGTGAACGAGGCGCTGGCGGCGACGCGTTCCTCATGGTCGAGCACGGCCACCACGGCAGTGGCCGGGGCCGGACCGTGCCGGGAGTGCAGGCCGGTGACGATCTCACGGGGGCTGCGCAGCAGCGGTATGCCCGCTTCGGCCCACTCGGCCGGCTCCAGCATCCTGGTGAGACGGTTGGCCGGGGTGGCGGACGCCGATATCGACGTGGTGGCGGACGGAGCGAATCCGAAGGTCACGGTCCTCCCTTCGCATACGCGCCCGTGGTGCGGGCGGGTCGAGTGAGGGCGCACCTCGGCACAGCCTTTCCGGGCCGCGGAAGGGACGGTGCGGGGAGCACCCCCAATTCTTCCTGGCGTACCGGCGGGCGGCAACGAGCAATCGGCGTGGCTGACGGGAATGCGCCGGAATGACTCCCTTATCCCTGCCCACGGCAGGCCCGGCCGATGCCTCTCGTCCCGTCCGAACAGCGGGGACCAGCGGAAACGTCCCGTCCGCCCCGGCCGACCGGGGCACCTCCGCCGTCCCGGGGACCGTACCCGGGGTTCGGGGCGGATTCGCCGATTGTCCGAGTCATCGGGTTGCATGGAGGCATGGACAACCTGGAGCTCCGAGCCGAAGCCGATGCCATCCTCGCCGAACTCGTCGGCGACCCCGGAGGTTCGGCGCGGCTGCGGGAGGACCAGTGGCAGGCGGTGTCGGCCCTGGTGCAGGAGCGCCGCCGGGCGCTGGTCGTGCAGCGCACGGGCTGGGGCAAGTCGGCGGTGTACTTCGTCGCCACCGCGCTGCTGCGGCGGCGCGGATCCGGGCCCACGGTGATCGTGTCGCCGCTGCTGGCGCTGATGCGCAACCAGGTCGAGTCCGCGGCCCGCGCCGGTATCCGGGCGCACACCATCAACTCCGCCAACCCGGAGGAGTGGGAGGCCATCTACGGGGAGGTCGAGCGCGGCGGGACCGATGTCCTGCTCGTGAGCCCGGAGCGGCTCAATTCCGTGGACTTCCGGGACCAGGTGCTGCCCAGACTCGCGGCGACCACCGGCCTTCTGGTGGTGGACGAGGCGCACTGCATCTCCGACTGGGGACACGACTTCCGTCCGGACTACCGCCGTCTGCGGGCGATGCTCGCCGAGCTCGCACCCGGCGTCCCGGTTCTGGCCACCACCGCGACCGCGAACGAGCGGGTCACCGCTGACGTGGCCGAGCAGCTGGGCACGGGCGCGGGCGAGGCCCTGGTGCTGAGGGGCCCGCTCGACCGGGAGAGCCTGAGGCTCGGCGTCGTCCGGCTGCCGGACGCCCCGCACCGCCTGGCCTGGCTCGCCGAGCACCTGGACGAGCTGCCGGGGTCCGGGATCATCTACGCCCTCACCGTCGCCGCGGCGGAGGAGGCCACCGCGTTCCTGCGGCAGCGCGGCTTCGCCGTCGCCTCCTACACCGGAAGGACGGAGAACGCCGACCGGCTCCAGGCCGAGACGGACCTGCAGGAGAACCGGGTCAAGGCACTGGTCGCGACATCGGCCCTGGGCATGGGGTTCGACAAGCCCGACCTGGGTTTCGTGGTCCACCTCGGCTCCCCGTCCTCGCCGATCGCCTACTACCAGCAGGTGGGGCGTGCCGGACGCGGCGTGGCGCATGCGGATGTGCTGCTGCTGCCGGGCAAGGAGGACGAGGCGATCTGGCGCTACTTCGCCGATACGGCCTTCCCTCCCGAGGCGCAGGTCCGGCAGACCCTCTCGGCCCTGGCCGGGGCGGGACGGCCGCTCTCCGTGCCGGCCCTGGAAGCCATGGTGGACCTGCGGCGCACCCGCCTGGAGTCGATGCTGAAGGTGCTGGACGTCGACGGTGCGGTCAAGCGCGTCAAGGGCGGCTGGACGGCCACCGGCGCCGAGTGGGTCTACGACGCCGAGCGGTACGCGTGGGTGGCGCGGCAGCGGGCGGCCGAACAGCAGGCCATGCGCGACTACGCGAGCACGTCCGGGTGCCGGATGGAGTACCTGCGCCGTCAGCTGGACGACGAGGGGGCGGCGCCGTGCGGCCGCTGCGACAACTGCGCGGGAGCCTGGGCCGACACGGCGGTGTCGTCCGAGGCGCTGACGGGGGCCACGAAGGAGCTGGACCGCCCCGGCACGGAGATCGAGCCGCGCCGGATGTGGCCGACGGGGATGCCCGCGCTGGGCATCGAGCTCAAGGGCCGCATCCCGGCCCAGGAGCAGTGCTCCACCGGGCGCGCCCTCGGCCGGCTCTCCGACATCGGCTGGGGCAACCGGCTCCGCCCGCTCCTGGCGGAGAACGCGCCGGACGGACCGGTGCCCGACGACGTACTGCGAGCCGCGGTGGCGGTCCTCGCCGACTGGGCGCGCTCCCCGGGCGGGTGGGCACCGGGCGTGCCGGACGCGGCCGCCCGGCCGGTCGGCGTCGTCGCCGTCCCGTCCCTGGCCCGCCCGCGACTGGTCGGTTCCCTCGCGGAGGGCATCGCCTCCGTCGGCCGCCTCCCCTTCCTCGGCACTCTGGCGTACACCGGACCGGACGGCGCGCACGCGGCACGGCGCAGCAATTCGGCCCAGCGCCTCAAAGGGCTGTCCGGCGCCTTCGCCGTGCCCGAGGAGCTGGCCGGCGCCCTGACCCGCACCCCTGGCCCCGTCCTGCTCGTGGACGACGCGACCGACTCGGGCTGGACCCTGGCCGTCGCCGCCCGGCTGCTCAGGCGGGCGGGCGCCGAGCAGGTACTGCCGCTGGTCCTCGCCGCGACGGGCTGAGACCGCTCGCGCAACGGCACACCGCACCCCGTTCACGGTCGGCGCCCCGCCCTCCGGCCAGGGCCCGGCGTCCGGCCAGGGCCCGGCGTCCGGCCGGGGGCCGGTCGTTCCCGCCATGGAACACGATGAACACGGATCCGGCGAGCACCCCCGCGACCCTGTGGACAAAGTTATCCACAGGGGTCGCGGAATTTCGCCGCACGCGGGACGGTCGTGCCATGAACCAACGCCACGAATCCACCGGTCCGGCCGAAGCCCAGCAGATCACCCTCCGGGGCCCCGCCGACCTCGCCGACGCCCTTCCGTACCTCATGGGATTCCACCCGAACGACAGCGTGGTCATGGTGGCTCTGCACGGTGGCCGGGGCCGCTTCGGCGGACGCCTCCGGCTCGGCATTCCCCGCTCGCCCCAGGAGTGGGAGCCCGTCGCCGAGCAGTTGGCCGAGTGCTTGGTCAAGGGGAGCGAGCGGCGCGGGGAGCGGCCGGACGCGATCGTCGTCTTCCTCTGCCAGGATCCCGCCGAGGGGGAGTCCGGCAGCCGGGTCATGGAGCGGCTGCGGCCACTCGCGCAGCATCTGCGCAGGGCCTGCGGTGCGTTGGACGTGCCGGTGCTGGAAGCCCTCTGCATCGCCGACGGGCGCTACTGGTCCTACTGCTGCCCGGACGAGCGCTGCTGTCCGGCGGAGGGAAACCAGATGGCCATGCCCGGCACGTCGGTGATGGCGGCCGCCGCCACGTACGCGGGGATCCACGTGCGCGGAACGCTGCGCGAGATGGAGGCGCGGCTCGCTCCGCTGAAGACCTCCGTGGTGCCGGGCCAGCAGCGGGCGCTCGACGCGGCAGGAGCCGAGCTGATGCCCAGGCTCCTCGACGAGGAGGGACGCCGGGAAGTGGCCCGGAACACCCTGGACCTCGCCCGGAGGCTCGTCGAGCGGTTCGGTGACGCCCCGGCCGCGACGCCCTCCGTCTCGGACCTCGGTGACGACCGGCTGATCAGTTCCGACGAGGCCGCGGCGATGATTCTCGGCCTGCAGGACCGGGAGACCCGCGACCGGGCCGCGGAATGGATGGAGGGTCCCGAGGCGCACGCGGCGTTGCGGCTCTGGCGCGCGCTGTCCCGCCGCTGCGTGGCGCCCTACGAGGAGCATGCCGCGGCACCGCTCACCCTGGCCGGCTGGGTCCTGTGGTCGACGGGTGACGAACCGGCCGCACGGGTCGCGCTGGGGCTCGCCCTGCGGCTGGATCCCGAGTACACCTTCGCTCAGCTTCTGCACGAGGCGTGCAACCAGGGCCTCGATCCGGAGACACTGCGCCGCTGCCTGCGCGGGGAGCGCGAGGCCCGCACGGAAGGGGGCGGCCACCGGGCGGACCGCGGCCCACGGTTCCGCGCGGCGAGGCAGGCGGCCTCGCGCCGGAAGCGGGCACCGTCCGGCCCCACCCGCCCCGGAACGGCGACCACCCGGCGCCGGGCCGGGCGGGCGGTCCCCGGGCGGCGCACACCCGGTGACGAAGGATGATCCGTGAACCGTCCCGCCCCGGCAGGGCGTCCCCGGTGAAGTGCTCCTCGAAGGAATGGTGAAGGGAGTGCTTATCGTCAGGCAGACGACTATGATCACCGCATGCCGCCCTACGACCCGTCGACCTTCCCGCCCTTCGCTGTCACCGTCGACCTGGTCGTGCTCACCGTGCGCCGCCACGCGCTCTGCGCGCTCGTGGTGCGCCGTGGTGAGTCACCGTTCCAGGGCCGATGGGCGCTGCCCGGCGGATTCGTCAGAGCCGACGAGGATCTCGGTGCCGCAGCGGCGCGCGAGCTCGTCGAGGAGACCGGCCTGTGCGCCCATGACCCGGCCGCCCCGTCGATCGGCAACGGCGCCCACCTCGAACAGCTCGCCACCTACGGCGACCCCGGCCGTGATCCGCGGATGCGGGTCGTCAGCGTCGCCCACCTCGCCCTCGCCCCCGACCTGCCCGCCCCGCGCGCGGGTGGCGACGCGCACAGTGCGCGATGGTCGCCGGTCGATGACCTGCTCGGGACGGGGGGAGGCTTCGGCCGCGACGACGAGAGTCACGACCTGCTGGCCTTCGACCACGCGCGGATCCTCGCCGACGGGGTCGAGCGAGCCCGCTCCAAGATCGAGTACTCCTCGCTGGCCACCGCCTTCTGCCCTCCCGAGTTCACGGTCGGTGAGCTCAGGAGGGTGTACGAAGCGGTGTGGGGTGTGGTTCTCGACCCGCGCAACTTCCACCGCAAGGTCACCGGAACCCCTGGCTTCCTGATGCCCACCGGCGGGACGACCACACGTCAGGGCGGGCGCCCGGCCCAGCTCTTCCGGGCCGGTGCCGCCACCGTGCTCAATCCTCCGATGCTGAGGCCGGAGGTCTGACCCCGCGGAACACCGCAGTTCCGGTGCTGCGCAAAAAGTCGGATATGTCGCGTTATCTTTCTGCGGTACCGTCCTGCCGCCGAGCGGTCTCACCTACCGCGAGAGAAGCGATGCTCCAGGCCATCGGAATCACCAGCGCCCCACGCCGCGGTCTTCCGGCCGCTGTGGACGATCTCACCTTCGAGGCCCGGCCGGGCCGCGTCACCGCACTGCTGGGCGCCCCCGGCTCGGGCAAGACCACGGCTCTCCGTCTCATGCTCGAACTCGATCCGGGGCGAGGGGTCACCTACTTCCGGGGCAGGCCGCTGCACCGGATCCCATACCCTGCGCGCGAGGTGGGGGTGGTGCTCGGCGACGTGCCGGGCCACCCCGGCCGGACCGTCCGCGGGCAGCTGCGAATGCTCGCCGCCGCCGCGGGGGTGCCCGCGGCCAGGGCGGACGAACTGCTCGGCCTGGTGGGTGTCGCCGACTCCGGGGACCGGCGCATCGGCACGCTCTCGCTCGGCATGGACCGTCGGCTCGCCTTCGCCTCGGCCCTGCTCGGCGATCCGCATGCCCTGGTCCTCGACGATCCGGCGGAGGGCCTCGACCCGGGTGAGAGCCGATGGCTGCACGGAATGCTCCGGGCCCACGCGGCCCGGGGCGGAACCGTGCTGTACACCACCGCGGACCCCAGGGAGGCTGCCCGGAACGCCGACCGGGTGATCTCCATCGGCGGCGGCCGGCTGATCGCCGACCAGGAAGCCGACGACTTCTCCCGGACCAGGCTCCGCCCCCGGGTCGCGGTCCGGAGCCCGCATGCGGCCCGGCTCGCGGCGGCCGTCAGCCGTGAGGCCCGAGCCGCCCGGCGTTCGGTCGAGGTGGTGGCCGAGGACGGCGGGCGGCTCGCGGTGTACGGATCCAGCTGCGCGGAGATCGGTGACGTCGCGTTCCGGCACGGACTCCCGGTGCACCGGCTGGCCGACGAGGTGGGCGACGGAGGCTGCAAGGCGTCCCGTGACGGAGCGGGCCCGCCTGCCCCGGACAGGGCTCCGCCGGATCCGGCCATTCCGGGAGGTTCCGCGGGCCCCGCCGGAGCAGCCGGCGGTGCGACCCCACGCGGTGCGCGACCGGTCGCACGTCCGATGGCGCCGGTACGGCCGGCCGTGCACAGCGGGCTCGCCGGCGGCCCGCTGCACCCGCTCCGCTACGAACTGCACCGCCTGCTCGGTGTCAGGACCACGGCCCTGATCGCGGGCGCCACTTTGGTCGTCTCGGTCATCCTCTCGCTGTTCCTCGCCCGCTCCGGCCACACTCCGCTGTCGAAGGTCCTGACGGCCTGGCCGTCGTTGCTGCCGCTTCCGCCCGCCGCGGTCGGCGCCGGAGTGCTCGGCGCCCTCTCGTACGGCGACGAGTTCCGCTACCCCGCGCTGGCCGCGGGGCGCGGCGCCGTCCAGTGCCGCCCGGGGCTGCTGCTGGCGAAGCTGGCGGTGACCGCAGGTGTCGCCGCGGTCCTGGCCCTGGCGGCCGCGCTGCTCTCCGGTGAAGCCGTTCGCCTCGTGTACGGCCCCGCGTGGATGCACCTTCCACCCGACTTGCCCGCTTCGGCGGGGAGTTGGGTGGCCCTGACCACCGGGTGCGCCTGGGCGGGGCTGCTGGCCGCGGGGATCTTCCGGGTGGCAACGGCCGGTGTGGCAGCGGTACTTGCCGTACCGGTGCTCGTCGTTCCGCTCGTCCGGCGGACGCTGATGGCGCCGGATTCCCGTCCGGTCTCCGGCCTTCCGGCCGGGCTGCGTGAACTGATCTGGCCACGCTGGCCCTACGAGACGGACCGGTGGGTGGCGGGTGCCCTCGGGGCCGTGGCGCACCCGGTGGGGGTGGCGCTGGTGTTGTCGGTGTCGGTCCTGGCCCTCGCCTATCTGTTCACCGGCCTTCAAAGCAGGGCCCGTTGGCGGTCCCGACGGATCACCCATCCCGGCTCCGCCTCGTAACCCTCCATAATCGCGCCCGATTTATGGCGGTAAAACGTCAATTGGGTGGATGGCGGCGATCACCCTTTCGTGTGCTTTTCACCAAAGACCTTAAGGGGCGCGTGAGCTACGCCGACAAAGGATGCGTGAGTACCCTTGCGCACACCATGATGACCGCCGCCCGCTCCGCCGATTCCGGCCCCGCCGGCCCGGGTGAACTCGACCGCTACCCGTACGCGGAGGCGCCGGCCGGCGAGCGTGCCGCCGCCCGCACCTGGGACGGCCCCGAGGCCGATCTCGGCCGAGTGGGCCGACGGGGCTCGGCCAGCCGGGGCCGCGGCCTCCACGGGCAACTCGTCCAGCAGCTGGGACAGATGATCGTTTCGGGGGATCTGGGCGCCGACCGGCCCCTCGTGCCGGAGGAGATCGGTCAGCGTTTCGAGGTCTCCCGCACCGTCGTACGTGAATCGCTGCGTGTCCTGGAGGCCAAGGGGCTGGTCAGTGCCCGGCCGAACGTGGGCACCCGGGTCCGGCCCGTGAGCGACTGGAACCTGCTGGACCCCGACATCATCGAATGGCGCGCCTTCGGTCCTCAGCGTGAGGACCAGCGGCGTGAGCTCGGCGAGCTCCGGTGGACGATCGAGCCCCTGGCCGCCCGCCTCGCCGCGGAGCACGGATGCGAGGACATCCGCCAGCGCCTCGGCGACATGGTGGAGATCATGGGGCACGCGATCACGCAGGGCGACATGATCACCTGCTCCCGGGCCGACGCCGAGTTCCACGCCCTGCTCATCCAGGCCGCGGGCAACCGCATGCTGGAGCACCTTTCCGGCATCGTCGCCGCGGCGCTCCAGGTGTCCGGCGGCCCGGTCACGGGCTGTGACCGACCCGGTGAGGCGTCCCTCGGGCACCACGCCCGGATCGTCGAGGCTCTCACGTCCGGTGATGCCGTGGGCGCCGAAACGGCCATGCGTCAGCTGCTTGTCGTCCACCCCGAGGTGGAGCGTGTGGTGCCCGCGCCCCGCGAGCACTGAAAATCGCACGGCCGGGGCGTGCGGGCCGCGTGTCGCCGGGCCGCCGCGGTCCGGCGGCACAGTCGCGGGGTTTCGCCTGCTTGGTCGGGTTCGTCGCAAATGGGGTGTGACTCGGGCCACGTGGATTGGGCGTAACACTCCTCGAAGCAGTGCGATGACTTAAGAGGTGACCGCCGCGGAAGGAATACAGCAGCCTTTGAGTGCGCTGTGCAGTTCTGAGGCCAAACCCGCGCCGCCGGTACATTCCCAGCCCGGCGGTCGTCGGCTCAAGCCCTTTTCGGGCCGGGCCGGAAGCCGTTTCCATCGTTCCGAGAGGTTGTTCGTGTCGGCCAGCACATCCCGTACGCTCCCGCCGGAGATCGCCGAGTCCGAGTCTGTGATGGCGCTCATCGAGCGGGGAAAGGCTGATGGGCAGATCGCCGGCGATGACGTGCGTCGGGCCTTCGAGGCTGACCAGATTCCGCCAACCCAGTGGAAGAATGTTCTGCGCAGCCTCAATCAGATCCTCGAGGAAGAGGGTGTGACGCTGATGGTCAGTGCCGCGGAGCCGTCCAAACGTGCCCGTAAGAGCGTCGCAGCGAAGAGCCCGGTCAAGCGCACCGCCACCAAGACCGTCGCGGCCAAGACCACCGTGACCAGGACTGTCGCGGCCACTGCCGCTCCGTCGGCGGAGACCGTGAACGTGGTGGCGGAGGAAGCCGCCACGGCCGGCCCTGCGAAGAAGGCGGCAGCCAAGAAGACCGCCGCCAAGAAGACCGCCGCCAAGAAGACGGCGGCCAAGAAGACAGCAGCGAAGAAGTCCGGAAAGCAGGACGACGAGCTCCTCGACGGCGACGAGGCGATCGAGGAAGTAAAGGTCGGCAAGGGCGAGGAAGAGGAGGGCGAGGGCGAGGCCAAGGGCTTTGTCCTCTCCGACGACGACGAGGACGACGCGCCGGCCCAGCAGGTCGCCGTCGCCGGTGCCACCGCCGACCCCGTCAAGGACTACCTCAAGCAGATCGGCAAGGTTCCCCTCCTCAACGCCGAGCAGGAGGTCGAGCTCGCCAAGCGCATCGAGGCGGGTCTGTTCGCCGAGGACAAGCTGGCGAACAGCGACAAGCTCGCCCCGAAGCTCAAGCGCGAGCTGGAGATCATCGCCGAGGACGGTCGCCGCGCCAAGAACCACCTGCTGGAGGCCAACCTCCGCCTCGTGGTCTCGCTGGCCAAGCGCTACACCGGCCGCGGCATGCTCTTCCTGGATCTCATCCAGGAAGGCAACCTGGGTCTGATCCGCGCGGTCGAGAAGTTCGACTACACCAAGGGCTACAAGTTCTCCACGTACGCCACCTGGTGGATCCGTCAGGCGATCACCCGCGCCATGGCGGACCAGGCCCGCACCATCCGTATTCCGGTGCACATGGTCGAGGTCATCAACAAGCTCGCCCGTGTGCAGCGCCAGATGCTCCAGGACCTGGGCCGCGAGCCCACGCCGGAGGAGCTGGCCAAGGAGCTCGACATGACCCCTGAGAAGGTCATCGAGGTCCAGAAGTACGGCCGCGAGCCGATCTCCCTCCACACCCCGCTGGGTGAGGACGGGGACAGCGAGTTCGGTGACCTGATCGAGGACTCCGAGGCGGTCGTTCCGGCCGACGCGGTCAGCTTCACGCTCCTCCAGGAGCAGCTGCACTCGGTCCTCGACACGCTCTCCGAGCGTGAGGCGGGCGTGGTCTCGATGCGCTTCGGCCTCACCGACGGACAGCCGAAGACGCTGGACGAGATCGGCAAGGTCTACGGGGTGACGCGTGAGCGCATCCGCCAAATCGAGTCGAAGACCATGTCGAAGCTGCGTCACCCGTCGCGTTCGCAGGTGCTGCGCGACTACCTCGACTAGGTCGCCGTCGTACACGGACCGAGGGCCCGGGATCCCCATGGGGGAGCCGGGCCCTCGGCCTATCAGCACATGCGGCCGACGACCGGTGGGACGACTCTGGGTGGGAAAGGTTCACCAGAGAGTCAGGAGTGCGCATGTCCCGTACCGTCTTCCGTGCCCTGCCCGGGGTGTTCGCCCTGGCCACCGCCACGGCCTTGATACCTCTTGGATCGCCTGCGAGAGCCGCCGAGGACGGCATAGTCGTCGGCGGTCAGCCGGCCCATGTCAAGGACAGCCCCTGGACGGTGGCGCTGTCCAGCCGCAGCCGCTTCGGCAACGCGCGTGCCGGTCAGTTCTGCGGGGCTGTCGTGGTGGCGCCGACGAAGGTACTGACCGCCGCGCACTGCCTCAGCAAGGAGGCGCTCGGCGTTGACGTCGGCAGCGTGCACGACCTGCGGATCATCTCGGGCCGGGACACTCTGCTCGGCACCGGAGGCCAGGAGGTCGCGGTACGGGAGACCTGGACGAACCCCGGCTTCGACCCCGCCACGAACGTGGGCGACCTGGCCGTGCTCACTCTCGCCGACGCTCTTCCCGCGAAGAGCGCGATCCCGATGGCCGAATCCGGTGATGCGGCGTACACGCCGGGTACCGACGCGATGGTCTACGGGTGGGGTGACACCACGGGGAACGGCGACTACGCGTCGTCACTGCGTGCGGCGAAGGTGAATGTGCTGTCGGACGCCACGTGCGCGCAGGCCTACCCGGGCGGCAGAAACGGCACGTACGACGCCTCTTCGATGCTGTGCGCGGGCGAACCGCTGGGCGGGTACGACGCGTGCCAGGGTGACAGCGGCGGGCCGCTGGTGGCCCGTGGGCGGCTCATCGGGCTGGTCTCCTGGGGAAACGGCTGCGCACGGGCGGGGTACCCCGGGGTCTACACCCGGATCTCCGCCGCTATCGGCTGGATGCCGAAAACCGGCTGAACGGTCCCTTCGTACGGACGCGAGAACGGGCGGCACCCCGTGGGGGGTGCCGCCCGTCGGCCGGTCCGGGACCTGGCCCGCGCTCGTCGTGGATGCGAGGTGTCAGTGCCGTTCCTCTTCGGTGGCCTGGGCCTGTACGGCCGTGAGCCGGTCCGTCTCATCCTGTATTTCCGCGGCGATCTTCTTGAGTTCCGGCTCGAACTTCCGCCCGTGGTGGGCGCAGAAGAGCAGTTCACCACCGCTGATCAGGACGACGCGCAGATATGCCTGGGCGCCGCAACGGTCACAGCGGTCTGCTGCGGTCAGCGGGCTCGCGGGGGTCAGAACAGTAGTCACGTCGCCTCTTCTCTAGCTCGACGAGCTGTCGTACCAGGGTCAACATCCAACCAGGCCGAAAACGTTCCCGCTCGTGGCTTTTCTTCGAAACTTCTTCTCAGGATGGCTGTCTGTTGCCGGTTGGCGGCGAATGTGCCGTATTGCGTAGCGCTACGGATTTCGCGTTGCTTGTCTTGGTGGGGCCCTCCCGGCTGGCTTGCCGGTTCGTTCATGAGGACGTGCCCGGAGCCTAAATGGTTCATGCCTGGAAGGGAACGTGATGTTCGCGTCACTCCCGCAAGGCATCGAACGTGTATGCGAGGCTGGACTAGTGTGAGGGGTGACGAAGGGTGGCGTGACAACCGCTCTACCAGGCCTCGGTACCCTCTCAGCGGCGACCGAAGCCGAGCCCGTTACCCACTGGGCCTCATTTGAAATTCAGCGAGGAGCGAACCGCGTGACCGCCGATACGTCCGTGCCGTCCACTGCGCTGCTGACCGGAGCAGACCAAGACGGCTCCAACTACACCGCGCGGCATCTGCTCGTACTCGAGGGGCTCGAAGCGGTTCGCAAACGCCCCGGGATGTACATCGGGTCGACCGACAGCCGCGGCCTCATGCACTGTCTCTGGGAGATCATCGACAATTCCGTCGACGAGGCCCTGGGCGGTTACTGCGACCGGATCGAGGTCATCCTCCACGACGACAACTCCGTGGAGGTCCGGGACAACGGGCGAGGCATTCCGGTCGACGTCGAGCCCAAGACGGGCCTCTCCGGCGTCGAGGTCGTGATGACCAAGCTGCACGCGGGCGGGAAGTTCGGCGGCGGCTCCTACGCCGCGTCGGGCGGTCTGCACGGTGTCGGCGCCTCGGTCGTCAACGCGCTCTCCTCCCGGCTCGACGTCGAGGTCGACCGCAACAGCGCGACGCACTCGATCAGCTTCCGGCGCGGTGTCCCGGGCATCTTCACCGAATCGGGGCCGGACAGCCCGTTCGACCCGGCCAACGGCCTGCTCAAGGGCAAGCGGGTGCCGAAGACGCGCACCGGAACCCGGGTGCGCTACTGGGCGGACCGGCAGATCTTCCTCAAGGACGCCAAGCTCAGCCTGGAGACGCTGTACCAGCGGGCCCGGCAGACGGCCTTCCTCGTTCCGGGGCTCACCATCGTCGTCCGCGACGAACGCGGACTGGACGGTGGCGAGCGGACCGAGGAGACCTTCCGGTTCGACGGCGGGATCAGCGAGTTCTGCGAGTACCTGGCCCAGGACAAGGCGGTCTGCGACGTCCTGCGCCTGAGCGGGCAGGGCACGTTCAAGGAGACCGTGCCGGTGCTCGACGAGCGCGGCCACATGACGGCGACCGAGGTCACGCGCGAACTCGCCGTCGATGTCGCACTACGCTGGGGCACCGGCTACGACACCAACGTCAAGTCCTTCGTCAACATCATCGCCACCCCCAAGGGTGGCACGCACGTGACCGGATTCGAGCGCTCCGTGACCAAGACGGTCAACGAGGTGCTGCGCTCCGCCAAGCTGCTCCGCGTCGCCGAGGACGACATCGTCAAGGACGACGCGCTGGAGGGCCTGACCGCAGTGGTCACCGTGCGCCTGGCCGAGCCGCAGTTCGAGGGCCAGACCAAGGAGGTGCTCGGCACCTCGGCGGCCAACCGCATCGTCGCCAATGTCGTGTCCAAGGAACTCAAGGCTTTCCTGACCTCGACCAAACGGGATGCGAAGGCCCAGGCCAGGGCCGTCCTGGACAAGGCGGTCGCGGCCGCGCGGACCCGCATCGCGGCCCGTCAGCACAAGGACGCACAGCGTCGCAAGACGGCGCTGGAGTCCTCCTCGCTGCCGGCCAAGCTCGCCGACTGCCGCAGCGACGACGTGGACCGCAGCGAGCTCTTCATCGTCGAGGGGGACTCCGCGCTCGGTACGGCGAAGCTTGCCCGGAACAGCGAGTTCCAGGCACTGCTGCCGATCCGGGGCAAGATCCTCAACGTCCAGAAGGCCTCCGTCTCGGACATGCTGAAGAACGCCGAGTGCGGGGCGATCATCCAGGTCATAGGAGCAGGGTCGGGCCGGACCTTCGACATCGACGCCGCCCGGTACGGGAAGATCGTCCTGCTGGTGGACGCCGACGTCGACGGTGCGCACATCCGGGTCCTGCTGCTGACGCTGTTCCAGCGGTACATGCGGCCCATGGTCGAGGCGGGACGGGTCTTCGCAGCGGTGCCCCCGCTGCACCGGATCGAGCTGGTCCAGCCGAAGAAGGGCCAGGACAAGTACATCTACACGTATTCGGACAACGAGCTTCGCCAGCGGCTGCTGGAGCTCCAGCGGAAGAACATCCGGTACAAGGACTCGGTCCAGCGCTACAAGGGTCTGGGCGAGATGGACGCCGACCAGCTGGCGGAGACCACGATGGACCCGCGCCACCGCACCCTGCGGAGGATCAACATCGGTGATCTGGACGCGGCCGAGCAGGTCTTCGATCTGCTCATGGGCAATGAAGTGGCTCCCCGCAAGGAATTCATCACCAGCTCCGCCGCGACGCTGGACCGCTCGCGCATCGACGTCTGAGCCGGACAGCGGGTACGCCTCCACGGTTCGAGGCCGTCTCCACCCGCGGGTGGAGACGGCCTCTCCACCCGCGATCAACCCCTGGGCCGATGACCTGTGCCCGGCCGATTCCGTAGCGTCGAAGGCGTCCACCTTCCCGCATCTCGGAGGCCGCCATGTCAGGATTCGCCGACGCGACCGCTGCGCCGCACGCCGGTTCGCCGGGTGGGGCGGTGTCCGGGCCGGGGCGGGAAATACCGCGTGCGACGCCTGCGGTCTGGACCGACTGGCCGACCCGGGAAGCCCTGTCCGGGGCGAGCTACGCCCTGCCCCGCAGGGTGATCACCTGGTCGGTACGGGTGGCGCTGGCAGCCGTCATGCTCTGGGGCACCTTCGGCAGTGGGCGGTTCGGGCCCTGGGCGGTGGTGCTCGGCTTGCTGGGTGTGACGGGGTGTGCCTTCGTCGGGTGGGCGTTCTTCCGCACCAGTCTCGAACACCGGCTGTGGCCGTCTCTCGGCCTGCTGGCCCTGCTGATGCTGGCGGCCTTCGGCGCGCAACGGGCGGGGGCGGACACCCCCGCGCTGATCCTCTGGTGCGGCTGCGCGGTCACCGCGCTGGAGCGGCTGCCGCTCACGCCGGGTCTTCCGGCCCTGGCCGTGGCGCTCGGCGGGTATGCCCTCATGAGTACCGACGGCCGGCTCGCCACGTTCATGTCCGCAGCGGGTCTCTCGCTGGGGGGCTATGTGCTCCGACTCGATGCGGAGGCCCGGGGTAACGCACAGAGACTCCTCGTGCAGGAACGCGCGGCCCGTGAGGCGGAGGCCGGGAGGGCCGCGCTGGACGAGCGGTCCAGGATCGCGCGCGAGATCCACGATGTGCTCGCCCACAGCCTCTCCGCCCAACTGGTGCATCTGGAAGCGGCGCGGCTGCTGATCGAGCGGGAGCCCGCGGGGGAGTTCCGGGACCAGGTGCTGGACCGGGTCGTGACCGCCCGTTCCATGGCCCGCGAGGGGCTCGCGGAGACCCGGCAGGCCCTGTCCGCGCTCCGGGGGGAGGTCTCTCCCGTGGAGGACTTCCTGCGCCAACTGCTGGCCGCCGAGCCGGCGGGGGTCAGCGTGGAGGGCGAGAAGCGGAGACTGACGCCCGAGACCTCGCAGACGGTCCGGAGAGTGGCGCAGGAAGCCATGACCAATGTGCGCAAACACGCGCCGGGGGCCGACGTGCGCATACGGCTGGAGTACCTGCCGGACGAAGTCGTGCTGGAGGTCAGGGATTCGGGTGGAAGAAAGCCCGAGGGGGAGCTGTCGGCCAGCGGCTCCGGATACGGTCTGCTGGGGATGAGGGAGCGGGCCGAGCTGATGGGCGGGACGCTGGAGGCCGGTCCGGGTGAGGAGGGGTTCGTGGTGTCTCTGCGGGTGCCCGCGTGAACGCGCGGGTCGTCGTCGCCGACGACCAGTCGGTGGTGCGCGAAGGAATCGTGATGCTGCTGGGGCTGTTGCCCGGGATCGAGGTGGTGGGGGCGGCGCGGGACGGGGAGGAGGCCGTGTCACTCGTGGCGGAGCTGTCCCCGGACGTCGTGCTGATGGATCTGAGAATGCCCCGGTGCGACGGTGCGGAGGCCACGCGGCGGATCCGTAGGGACCATCCGGGCACCCAGGTGGTGGTGCTCACGACGTTCGAGGACGATGATTCGCTCTTCCCCGCGTTGCGGGCCGGGGCCCGTGGGTACTTGACCAAGGACGCAGGCGGCGAGGAGATCGTACGGGCCGTTCAGGCGGTGCTCTCGGGCGACGTCGGCCTCTCGCCCAGCGTGCAGCGCCGTCTGCTGGAGCGCGTGACCGAGACCCCGCCGCCGTCTCCGCAGCCACCCCCACCGGTGTCCGAGGGGCAACTGCCCGACGGTCTGACACCGCGCGAGCTGGAAGTGCTGGTGCTGATCGCGGAGGGTCTGTCCAACCCGGAGATCGCCCGCCGGCTGTGCATCTCGCAGGCCACCGTGAAGAGCCACATCAACAATCTCTTTGCCAAGACCGGGGTGCGCGACCGGGCGAAGGCGGTTCGTTACGCGTACGTTCGGGGGCTCGCACAGCCGCCCGGGTCGGTTATCACCTGAAGTGGTGAAGTCCGGCAAATGGCTCGTCCGCGTCCTTCCCGATCCGCACATTCTTGAGTACACGGCCGAAGTGGTCCGTGGACTAGGGGAGTTGTTCCGTGGAGAAGGAAGCAGGGCGTGAGGCCGCAGCGATGCGTCTCGACGACCCGTGGTACGACGCGTCGGCCTCCGGATGGGGCGAGCCGGACGGCGTGGGCGGCGCCGCCCACGCCGGGGCGCCCGGGGCGGCGGACCCGCGGCGCGCTCTCAGCGCGGCCGAGATCTATGTGGAGGTGCAGCGCAGCGAGGCGTTCCAGGAAGTGCGCCGACGGTACCGGCGGTTCGTCGTTCCGGCCACCCTCGCCTTCTTCCTCTGGTACCTGGTGTACGTCGTCGCCGCGGTCGCGGTGCCGGGGCTGATGGACCGACCGGTGGTCGGGGCGGTGAACGTCGCGATGCTCGCGGGGATCGGGCAGTTCCTCACCACCTTCCTGCTCACCTGGGCGTACGCGCGTCACGCGCGGCTGCGCAGGGACCGTGCGGCGCTCGATCTGCGCTGGCAGACGCAGGAGATGACGCGGGGGGCCGGACGTTGAACGGCAACCACCAGACGCTGGCTCTCGTCCTGTTCAGCGTCTTCATCGCGGTGACACTCGCCATCACCACCTGGGTGAGCCGCAACCGCCATGGCTCGGCGGAGGAGTTCTACGCGGGCGGGCGGCTGTTCTCCCCGATGGAGAACGGATTCGCCATCGCGGGCGACTACATGTCGGCCGCCTCGTTCCTCGGCATCTCCGGTCTGATCGCACTCTTCGGCTACGACGGCATGCTCTACTCGGTCGGCTTCTTCGTCGCCTGGCTCGTGGTGCTGCTCCTGGTCGCCGAACTCGTCCGGAACTGCGGGCGGTTCACGCTCGCCGACGTGGTGGCGGCGCGGATGGCCGAGCGCCCGGTACGGATCGCGGTGGGCACGTCCTCCGTCACCGTCTCGGTGCTCTACCTCGTGGCGCAGATGGTGGGCGCGGGCAGTCTTGTGGCGCTCCTCCTCGGCGGGACGAGCGGTGCCGCCCGCTCCTGGACCGTCATCGGGGTCGGGGCGCTCATGGTGATCTACGTGTCGCTCGGCGGTATGCGCGCCACCACCTGGATCCAGATCGTCAAGGCCGTGCTGCTGATGGCGGGCGCGGTCGTTCTGACCGTCCTGGTCCTGGTCCGGTTCCACGGCGACTTCAACGCGGTGCTCGACTCCGCCGCCGGACGGAGCGGGCACGGAAGCCGGTTCCTCTCGCCCGGACTCCTGTACGGAGGCACCTGGACCGCGCGTATCGACTTCATCAGTCTCGGGCTGGCGCTGGTGCTCGGTACGGCCGGTCTGCCGCACATCCTGTCGCGCTTCTACACCGTGCCCACCGCCAGCGCCGCGCGCCGCTCGGTCGTCTGGTCGATCGGGCTCATCGGCAGTTTCTACCTGATGACGATCGCGCTCGGGTTCGGGGCGGCCGCCCTGGTCGGCTCCGCCGAGGTACGGGCGTCCAACGCCGCGGGCAACACGGCGGTCCCGCTGCTGGCCCTGGAGCTGGGCGGCGGCGAGGGCTCCACCGGAGGGGCGATCCTCTTCGCCGTGGTCGCCGCGGTCGCTTTCGCGACGATCCTCGCGGTCGTCGCCGGGATCACACTCGCCTCGTCCGCCTCCGTGGCCCACGATCTCTACGCCTCGTTCCGGCGTCCCGGCGCCAAGCAGCACAGCGAGGTCGTCGTGGCCCGGGTGGCCGCCACGGGGATCGGGATCGTCGCCATCGCCCTCGGCCTGCTCGCCCAAGGGCTGAACGTCGCGTTCCTGGTGGGGCTCGCCTTCGCCGTCGCCGCCTCGGCCAACCTCCCGGTGCTGCTGTACTCCCTGTTCTGGCGGAGTTTCACCACGCGGGGGGCGGTCTGGTCCGTCTACGGCGGGCTGATCCCGGCCGTCCTGCTCGTGGTGTTCTCGCCGGTGGTGTCCGGCAGCCCCGCCTCGCTCTTCCCGGGAGCCGACTTCCAGTACTTCCCGCTGGAGAACCCCGGGCTCGTCTCCATTCCGCTGGGCTTCCTGGCGGGGTGGATCGGAACGGTCACCTCCGGCGAGTCGCCCGACGAGGCCAAGCACGCGGAGACCGAGGTCCGCGCGCTGACCGGCGCGGGCGCGGTGTAGTTATCGGCCCGGCGCGCGCCGGGCCGTCGAAGGCCCCCTCCGTCCGTCACCACCGCCGGTCACGCGGCGGCCCGTCCGTCACCGCGACGGGCAGTGGTTGCGGCGGACGGGGACCGTTGTACTGGCCGCTGGGGCGGATGCGCAACGGCCGTTCCCCGTACTCCTCCAGGGCGTGGGCGATCCAGCCGGCCGTGCGGGAGACCGCGAACACCGTCTCACCGGCCTCCGCGGGCATAGAGCAGGAGACCGAGAGCACGGCGAGCGCCAGGTCGACATTGGCGTGCAGGGGGGTGTGCCGGGCGGTCGTGGCGACCACGTCACGTGCTGCCGCGAGCGCGGCAGCGGCCCGGGGCACCCGGTCCAGCTGGGCGAACAGCGCCCGCGCCCTGGGGTCCTCCGAGGTGTAGAGGCGGTGACCGAGTCCGGGCACCCGGCGTCCGGTACGGAGATGGTCCGCGATCACCGGGGCGGCGGAGCCCCGTTCGAGGACCTCGATCAGCATGCGGTGCGCCAGCCCGCTCGCCGCCCCGTGCAGCGGGCCCTCCAGGACCCCGAGACCCGCGGAGACCACCGCGTACGGATGGGCGTGGGCGGACGCCGCGACCCTGGCGGCCAGCGTCGATGCCGCGAGATCGTGGTCGATCAGCAGGGCGAGCGCCGTGTCCAGCACGGAGAGCGCCGTCTCGTCGACGGGCAGGGCGGTGAGTTTCGGCCATAGTTGCCGGGCCAGTCCGCCCGTTCCGGAGGGCGGTCCGCCGGTCGCCCCGGCGTCCTGCTGTCCACCCGGGACCACGGGCAGAGCGGCGACCAGGGTCGGGACGAGACCTCGTGCGGCGGCGAGCACCGACTCCCGCGAGAGGTCGAAGCGGAGCGGATCGGTGGTGGCCGCGGCGACCACGGCCACCCGCAGCCGGTCCGTCGATCCGCTGTGCGCGGGCAGCGCGTCGACCGCCCGGCGGGCTGCGGCCAGGGCCTCGGCGGGCGCCGTGAAGCGGATGCCGGGCCGTAGCTCGCCGGTCCAGAGCCACTCGGCGACCTCTTCGCAGCCGTAGTGCCGGGCCAGTTCGGTCGCGTCGACGCCGCGGAAGTAGTAGCGGTCGTTCTCGATGAGCGTGATGCCGGTGCGGAAGACCGGATCGCCGGTGGCGGGGGAGGGCGGTTTCCGGTTCGTCCGCCGGGCCAGTGCGTCGATCTCCGCGGCGTCGTACGTGCTGCCGCGCCCGCCCGGGGCGCGTGCGCTGCTCAGTTGGCCCCGACTGACGTACGCGTACAACGTCTCCGGCTTCACGCCGAGCCGTTCGGCGGCCTCCCGGGTGCTGAGGCGCTGGGCGGCCACCGCCTCCGGACCGCTGCTGGACGCTGCTTGATCCTTCATGCCGTCAACCCTATCTATATTGATTAAATCAATGTTGACAGGATTGAAGTCAATCATGGATGGTCGAAATCAATCCCAGAAAAGACCCGCCGGGTGCACATGGAGGAAAAATGCCGACCACGAACAGCGGAACCCCGCCTCTCGACGTGCCCCGGGGGCTCGCGGGTGTCGTCGTCACCGACACCGCCCTCGGGGACGTCCGGGGGCGCGAGGGCTTCTACCACTACCGCCAGTACTCCGCGATCGAGCTGGCGCGGGCCCGGAGTTTCGAGGACGTCTGGTACCTGATGTCCGAGGGCGCGCTCCCCGACGCGGAAGCCCGTACCGCGTTCGCCGCCCGCACCGCCGCGCTGCGGCGGCTGCCCGCCGAGGTGGGGGAGATGCTGCCCGCCCTCGCACGGGCCGGAGCCGCGAGCGGACCGCTGGCCGGTCTGCGTACCGCCCTCTCGCTCCTGGGCGCCTCGGCCGGGCTGCGGCCGGTGTACGACATCGGTCCCGACGAGCGCCGGGCCGACGCGCTGGCGCTCTGCGCCGCCGTCCCCACCGTGCTCGCCGCCCTCCACCGGATCGGCCGGGGCCTCGAACCGGTGGAGCCGCGCGAGGATCTGCCGCACGCGGCCAACTACCTGTACATGCTCACCGGCTCCGTACCGGACGAGGCCCGCGCCAGGGCAGTGGAGCAGTACTTGATCTCGACCGTCGACCACGGCTTCAACGCCTCGACGTTCACCGGCCGGGTCGTCGCCTCCACCGGCGCCGATGTGGCCGCCTGCCTGGTGGCGGCCGTCGGCGCGCTCTCCGGGCCGCTGCACGGCGGGGCGCCGAGCCGGGCGCTCGACACGCTGGACGCCATCGGCACCCCCGACCGGATCGACGGCTGGATCCGGGAGCGGGTGCTCGCGGGCGAGCGGATCATGGGGTTCGGGCACCCCGTCTACCGCACCGAGGACCCCCGCTCACGGATGCTGCGGGGCATCGCCCAGGGCTTCGGCGGCCCGCTGGTCGACCTGGCCGTCGAGGTCGAGCGCCGGGTCGAGGCGATCCTCGCCGAACTCAAGCCCGGCCGGGAGCTGCACACCAACGTGGAGTTCTACGCCGGAGTCGTCATGGAGCTGTGCGGACTGCCGCGCGAGATGTTCACCCCGACGTTCTGTGTGGCGCGAGTGGTCGGCTGGAGCGCCAATATCCTGGAGCAGGCGGAAGACTCCAAGATCATCCGCCCGGCGGCCCGCTACGTCGGTACGCGCCCGCCGCAGCCGGTCCCCGTACTCCGAGGCGCCTGAGAGAGGTATCCGTTGAACGCGTCGTCCCAGCCCCGCAGGCAGCAGATCCCGGTCATCGTCCTCGCGGGGTTCCTGGGATCGGGCAAGACGACGCTCCTCAACCACCTGCTCCGCAACCGTGCCGGGAACCGGATCGGGGTGATCGTCAACGATTTCGGCGCCATCGAGATCGACGCCATGACCGTCTCCGGGCAGGTCGGCTCCACGGTCTCGCTGGGCAACGGCTGCCTGTGCTGCGCGGTCGACGCGAGCGAGCTCGACACCTTCCTGGAGACGCTGACCGGGCCCGCCGCCCGGCTCGACGTGATCGTCATCGAGGCCAGCGGGCTGGCCGAGCCGCAGGAACTCGTACGGATGCTCCTGGCCAGCGACAATCCGCACATCGTGTACGGGGGACTGGTGGAGGTCGTCGACGCGGCGGAGTTCGACGCCACCCGGGCGCGCCATCCGGAGCTCGACCGCCACCTCGCCGTCGCCGACCTCGTCGTGCTCAACAAGACCGACCGGGTCGGCGGCGAGGAACAGGACCGCGTCCGGGAGGCCGTCGCCGCGGCCGGTGCCCGCGCCGGCGGCGCCCCCGCCGTCGTCTCCGCGACGTACGGCCGGATCGACCCCGAGCTGCTCTTCGACCCGGCGCTGCGGCCGGACGGTGAGGAGAAGACGCGCCAGCTCAGTTTCGAGGACCTGCTCCTGGCGGAGCGGGACGACGAGGGCGGCGACGGACACGCGCACCACCTCCACGCCGCGTACGACAGCGTCTCCTTCACCGCGGACGTGCCGATGAACCCGCGCCGGCTGATGGAGTTCCTCGACTCCCGGCCGCAGGGGCTCTACCGGATCAAGGGCTTCGTCGACTTCGGCAGCGGCGACCGGGCCAACAAGTACGTCCTGCACGCCGTCGGCCGGTTCCTGCGGTTCGAGCCGCAGCCCTGGAAGCGCGGCGAGCGGCGCGCCACCCAGCTGGTGCTGATCGGCTCGGGCATCGCCCCGGAGGCCCTGGGCAAGGAGCTGGCCGACTGCCGGGAGAGCGAGGACCCGGGAACGACGCAGGACGCCGCACATGAACGGAGCATGTGGGGCGTCCTGCGGTACGTACGACAGCCCGGCGACGACGACGCGTAGACACGCGCCCGGCGCCGGGCCGGTGGCTACACCGGGCCGGCGACCACCGCGACCGGCTTGGGCAGCGGCGTACCCGAACCGTCGCGCCGGGGGTCGGGGGCGGGCAGCTCGCTCGGAGCCCCGTTCTGCTGCGCGGCGCGGGCCGGTGTGGCCCCCGCCCAGGCGAACACCAGGCTGTCCTCGCCCTTGAGGAACCGCTGACAGCGCACCCCGCCGGTGGCCCGGCCCTTGCGCGGGTACTGGTCGAACGGGGTGAGCTTGCAGGTCAGCAGCGAGTCGTCGAGCAGGCCGTGCGAGCCGGCGACCGTGAACACCATCGCGTCCGCCGCCGGGTCCACCGCGGTGAACGAGAGCACCTCCGCGCCCGCGGCGAGCTTGACCCCCGCCATGCCCCCCGCGGCCCTGCCCTGCGGCCGCACCTGAGCCGCCGGGTAGCGCAGCAGCTGGGCGTCGGAGGTGATGAAGACCAGGTCCTCCTCGCCGGTACGCAACTCGGCGGCGCCGACGATCCGGTCGCCCTCCTTGAGCGCGATGACCTCCAGCTCGTCCTTGTTGGCGGGATAGTCCGGCACCACCCGCTTGACGACGCCCTGAAGGGTCCCGATCGCCAGGCCCGGGGAGGACTCGTCGAGCGTGGTGAGGCAGACGACCGACTCGTCGCTCTCCAGCGTGAGGAACTCGGTGACCATCGCCCCGCCCGACAGGTTGGGCGCCGCGTGGGTGTCCGGCAGCTGGGGCAGGTCGATCACCGAGAGGCGGAGCAGCCGCCCCTCGGACGTCACCACGCCCACGTCGCCGCGGGCCGTCGCCGGAACGGCCGACACGATCACGTCGTGCTTGGCACGCTTGGCGTCCTCGGCGAGCACCACCGGCTCGTCGTTGGCCGTACGGGCCAGCAGGCCGGTCGAGGAGAGCAGCACCCGGCACGGGTCGTCCGCGACCTCAAGCGGCACCGAGGCGACCTGCGCACCGGCCGACTCCAGCAGGACCGTCCGCCGCTCGGTGCCGAACTTCTTCGCGACCGCGGCCAGTTCGGAGGAGACCAGCTTGCGCAGCGCGTTGTCCGATTCGAGGATCACGGTCAGCTCGTCGATCTCGCCGTTGAGCCGGTCCCGCTCGCTCTCCAGCTCGATCCGGTCGAACCTGGTCAGCCGGCGCAGCGGAGTGTCCAGGATGTACTGCGTCTGCGTCTCGCTCAGCGAGAAGTGCTCGATGAGCCGCTCCTTCGCCTGCGCCGAATTGTCGCTGGACCGGATGATCCGGATGACCTCGTCGATGTCGATCAGCGCGACGAGCAGGCCCTCGACCAGGTGGAGCCGGTCGCGGCGCTTGCTCCGGCGGAACTCGCTGCGCCGGCGCACCACCTCGAAGCGGTGGTCGAGATAGACCTCCAGGAGCTCCTTGAGCCCCAGGGTGAGCGGCTGGCCGTCGACCAGCGCCACGTTGTTGATGCCGAAGGACTCCTCCATCGGCGTGAGCCGGTAGAGCTGCTCCAGGACGGCTTCCGGCACGAAACCGTTCTTCACCTCGATGACCAGGCGCAGGCCGTGCTCGCGGTCGGTCAGGTCCTTGACGTCCGCGATGCCCTGGAGCTTCTTCGACGAGACCAGGTCCTTGATCTTGGCGATCACCTTCTCCGGGCCGACGGCGAAGGGAAGTTCGGTGACGACCAGGCCCTTGCGGCGGGCCGTCACGTTCTCCACGGAGACCGTCGCGCGGATCTTGAACGTGCCGCGCCCGCGGGCGTACGCGTCCTTGATGCCGCCCAGGCCCACGATCCGGCCACCGGTGGGCAGGTCGGGCCCCGGCACGAACCGCATCAGCGTTTCCAGGTCGGCGGCCGGGTGCTTGATCAGGTGCCGCGCGGCGGCGACGACCTCGCCCAGGTTGTGCGGCGGCATGTTGGTCGCCATCCCGACCGCGATCCCGGACGACCCGTTGACCAGGAGGTTCGGGTACGCGGCGGGGAGGACGGACGGCTCCGTCTCCTGGCCGTCGTAGTTCGACTGGAAATTGACGGTGTCCTCGTCGATCGACTCCGTCATCAGGGACGTCGCGTCGGCCATCCGGCACTCGGTGTACCGCATGGCGGCGGGCGGGTCGTCGTTCCCGAGCGAGCCGAAGTTCCCGTGGCCGTCGACCAGCGGGAGCCGCATCGAGAACGGCTGCGCCAGACGGACCAGCGCGTCGTAGATCGACGCGTCGCCGTGCGGGTGCAGCTTGCCCATGACCTCGCCGACGACGCGGGCGCACTTCACGAAGCCGCGATCGGGGCGCAGGCCCATCTCGTTCATCTGGTAGACGATGCGGCGGTGCACCGGCTTCATGCCGTCGCGGGCGTCGGGCAGGGCCCGCGAGTAGATCACGGAGTACGCGTACTCGAGGAAGGAGCCCTGCATTTCGTCGACGACGTCGATGTCGAGGATCTTCTCCTCGAAGTCGTCCGGCGGCGGGGTCTTCGTGCTGCGGCGGGCCATCGCTGCTGCGACTCCTTCACGGATTCTGTTCGGGCAACCTCAGGTTCTGACGCGGACCATTGTGGACCGCCGCACTGACAACCCCGACCTCGACCCGTCCCAAAGGGTGTCCCGGACCGCGCCGGAAGGCTCCTCCGACCCGGCGGGTACGGGGAGCGACCCTCTTTCCCGCGAACTTCCGTGGAACGGGAACTTCGCCAGGTGTCCGTCCGCTTGCTTAAAGTGGCAGGTCTCGCAGGAATCCAGTATCGCGATCGAAGGGACGTACATGCCCATGGGTCACACGGCCACCGCTCAGGCCGGCTCCGGCGGCTTGACAGCGACCGAGCACCGCCTGGCCAACGGCCTGCGCGTGGTGCTCTCCGAGGACCATCTGACCCCGGTCGCCGCGGTCTGTCTCTGGTACGACGTCGGCTCGCGCCACGAGGTCGAGGGGCGCACAGGCCTGGCTCACCTCTTCGAGCACCTGATGTTCCAGGGCTCCGGCCAGGTCAAGGGGAACGGCCACTTCGAGCTGGTGCAGGGGGCCGGCGGCTCGCTCAACGGCACCACCAGCTTCGAGCGCACCAACTACTTCGAGACCATGCCCACGCACCAGCTGGAGCTGGCCCTGTGGCTGGAGGCGGACCGGATGGGCTCGCTGCTCGCCGCGCTCGACGAAGAGTCCATGGAGAACCAGCGCGACGTCGTCAAGAACGAGCGCCGCCAGCGCTACGACAACGTTCCCTACGGCACGGCGTTCGAGAAGCTGACGGCGCTCTCCTACCCGGAGGGCCACCCGTACCACCACACCCCGATCGGCTCGATGGCCGATCTGGACGCCGCGACCCTGGAGGACGCGCGCGCCTTCTTCCGCACCTACTACGCGCCGAACAACGCGGTGCTCTCGGTGGTCGGCGACATCGACCCCGAGGAGACCCTCGCCTGGATCGAGAAGTACTTCGGATCCATCCCGTCCCACGACGGCAAGCAGCCGCCGCGCGACGGCACGCTGCCGGAGATCATCGGTGAGCAGCTGCGCGAGGAGGTGCGCGAGGAGGTTCCGGCGCGTGCCCTGATGGCCGCCTACCGGCTGCCGCACGACGGCACCCGCGAGTGCGACGCGGCGGACCTCGCGCTGACCGTCCTCGGCGGAGGCGAGTCCTCCCGGCTCCACAACCGTCTGGTCCGCCGTGACCGTACGGCGGTGGCGGCCGGCTTCGGACTGCTGCGGCTGGCCGGCGCGCCCTCACTGGGCTGGCTGGACGTGAAGACGTCCGGCGGCGTGGAGGTTCCGGAGATCGAGGCCGCGGTCGACGAGGAGCTCGCCCGGTTCGCCGCCGAGGGCCCCACGCCCGAGGAAATGGAGCGCGCGCAGGCCCAGTTGGAGCGCGAGTGGCTGGACCGGCTCGGTACGGTCGCCGGGCGCGCCGACGAACTCTGCCGGTTCGCGGTGCTGTTCGGCGACCCGCAGCTCGCCCTGACCGCGGTGCAGCGGGTGCTCGACGTCACCGCGGAGGAGGTCCAGGCGGTCGCCAAGGCCCGGCTGCGCCCCGACAACAGGGCGGTGCTGGTCTACGAGCCGGTCGAGGCGGCCGAGTCCGCGGACAGCGACGACACCGACGCGCAGGAAGGAGCCGGCAAGTGACCGACGCGGCGACTGGAGTTTCGATGCAGTACCACCCGCAGCCGGCCCCGGGCGTCGCCCGCCCCTGGGCTTTCCCCGCGCCGGAGCGGGGCGCCCTGCCCAACGGTCTCACGGTGCTCCGCTGCCACCGCCCCGGCCAGCAGGTCGTCGCGGTCGAGATCTTCCTCGACGCCCCGCTGGAGGCCGAGCCCGAGGGGCTCGACGGCGTGGCCACGATCATGTCGCGGGCGCTGTCCGAGGGCACCGACAAGCGCACCGCGGAGGAGTTCGCGGCCGAGCTGGAGCGCTGCGGCGCCACGCTCGACGCGCACGCCGACCACCCCGGTGTCCGGGTCTCCCTGGAGGTCCCGGCCTCCCGGCTGGCCAAGGCGCTCGGGCTGGTCGCCGAGGCGCTGCGGGCGCCCGCCTTCGCCGACAGCGAGATCGAGCGGCTGGTGCGCAACCGGCTCGACGAGATCCCGCACGAGCAGGCCAACCCGGCCCGTCGCGCCGCCAAGCAGCTCTCCAAGGAGCTCTTCCCGGCCGAGGCGCGGATGTCGCGCCCGCGCCAGGGCACCGAGGAGACGGTGGAGCGGATCGACGCGGCGGCCGTCCGGGCCTTCTTCGACGCCCACGTCCGGCCGTCCACCGCGACCGCCGTGGTCGTCGGCGACCTGACCGGCATCGACCTGGACGCCCTGCTCGCCGACACCCTCGGCGACTGGTCGGGCGAGGCCGCCGCGCCCCGCCCGGTGCCGCCGATCACCGCCGACGACACCGGCCGGGTGGTGATCGTCGACCGTCCGGGCGCGGTCCAGACCCAGCTGCTGATCGGCCGGATCGGTGCCGACCGCCACGACAGCGTGTGGCCGGCCCAGGTCCTCGGCACCTACTGCCTCGGCGGCACGCTCACCTCCCGCCTCGACCGGGTGCTGCGCGAGGAGAAGGGCTACACGTACGGAGTGCGGGCCTTCGCCCAGGTGCTGCGCTCGACCGCTGCGGACTCCGCCTCGGGCGCCACCGGCGCCGCGATGCTGGCCATCAGCGGTTCGGTGGACACGGAATCCACCGAGCCGGCCCTCAAGGACCTGTGGACGGTCCTGCGGACCCTGGCCGCCGAGGGCCTCACCGACGAGGAGCGCGAGACGGCGGTGCAGAACCTGGTGGGTGTCGCGCCGCTGAAGTTCGAGATGGCGGCCTCCGTCGCGGGCACCCTCGCCGACCAGGTCGAGCAGCATCTGCCGGACGACTACCAGGCGCAGCTGTACGCCCGCCTCGCGGAGACCGGCACGGTCGAGGCGACCGCGGCGGTCGTCAACGCCTTCCCGGTCGACCGGCTGGTCACCGTCCTGGTCGGTGACGCGGCGCGGATCGAGGAGCCCGTCCGGGCCCTGGGCATCGGCGAGGTGTCGGTGGTCACCGGCTGACCCGCCGGCTTCTCGGCCCTTCCCGGCTCTTCCCTGCCACGGGACCGGTACGGGGCAGGGGAGAACCGGCGGACAGCAGGGCATGGGGGCGGATCCCGCAAGCAAGATGTGCGAGATTCGCCCCTTTTGTCCGTTCCGTGGGGAGGTTGCCCGTCTGCCCTGTGGGATGCGCTACAAAATGGCCTGTCCATTTGGTGGATGTAAGTGCCCCCGTTTAGCGTCGGCTCGACTGTTCGTCACTCGTATGCCGCATCAGGGGCGTACCGGACAGTCATCGCCGAGTCCCCGTCCGGCGCGAGCCCGGGGAGCCGGGGACCCATGTAGTCCCTGGGGTGAATCGGACGCCTGAGCCCCGAGAGGCCGAGGTGTCCGTAGGAGACCTTCCTGCTCCGAACCCGTCAGCTAACCCGGTAGGCGAGAAGGAAGGAAAGGACCAGCCACTTCATGGCGTTCACCCGTGCCACGGGGAAGCATCGTGCCCCGAGCCGACTGACGCGCAGGGGCGCGAAGGCCGTCGGCGTCGCGACCCTCGCCACCACCGGTGTCATCGGCGGTCTGGCCGCCCCGGCCGTCGCCGCGGAGTCGGAGTCCGCCGCTGTCGAGGACACCGGCCTCACCCAGGTCCTCACCATCGAGAAGACCCTTGCCGAGCGGATCGGCGCCCAGGCCGACGCGCAGGCGAGCCAGGCCGTCGCCACGGCGAAGGCCAAGGCCGAGGCGCACAAGAAGGCCGAGGCGCGCAAGAAGGCCGAAGCCAAGAAGAAGGCCGAGGCGAGGGCGGCGGCGGAGCGCGCCGCCGGGTCCCGCGCCGGTACGGCCCGCGTCGCCCGGTCCGCCGAGCGCACGGTGCCGGGAGCCTTCCGTCTCCCGGTCGCCGGTTCGTACGTCACCACCGGCTACAAGTCCGGCGGCTCGCTCTGGTCCTCCGGCAGCCACTCGGGCGTCGACTTCCACGCCGCCTCCGGCAGCTCCGTCGTCGCCGTCGGCGCCGGTACGGTCGTCGAGGCCGGCTGGGGCGGCGCGTACGGCAACAACATCGTGCTCCGGATGACGGACGGCACGTACACGCAGTACGGCCACCTTTCCTCGATCGGGGTGTCGGTCGGCCAGAGCGTCGCCGCCGGCCAGCAGATCGCCCTCTCCGGCTCCACCGGCAACTCCACCGGCCCGCACCTCCACTTCGAAGCCCGCACGACGCCTTCGTACGGCTCCGACCTGGACCCGGTCGCGTATCTGCGCGCCCACGGCGCCGCCCTCTGACGGACCATCCACCGAAGGCCCCGGACCGCGCGTCCGGGGCCTTCGGCATGCCTGCCGCACGGTGCGGGTGACCCCTCTCCCGCGCGACCGCTCCCCGACGTCACCGCTCTCCGATGCGACCGGTCCGCGGCCGGAAGATATTCATCGATTCCTGCCCGGCATCGGAAATGCCGCCGCATTGCAATAGAGTCACGGAACAGGTGTCGGGCGGCCGCGTTTCGCGGGCATTGAGGCGGAGGTTCGGGCATGCGCATTCCCGCGCATTCGGTAAGCACAGCGATTCGTGACGACATCGTCTCCGGAGTCTTCGCGCGCGGCAGCCGGCTCACGGAGGAGGTGCTGGCCCGCCGGTACGGGGTGTCCCGCGTCCCGGTCCGCGAAGCGCTGCGCACCCTGGAGTCCGAGGGCTTCGTGGTCTCCCGCAGGCACGCGGGCGCCTGCGTCGCCGAGCCCACCGACCTGGAGGCGGCCGACCTGCTGGAGGTCCGGAACATGCTGGAGCCGCTGGGCGCCGCCCGCGCGGCGCGCCGTCGCACCGAGGCCCACCTCAAGGTGTTGCGCGGCCTCGTCCGCCTCGGCCATGACCGGGCGCTGCGCGGCGAGGGCGAGGACCTGCGCCCACTGGGCGGCTGGTTCCACGAGACACTGGCGCAGGCGTCCGGCAGCCCCGGTCTGATCGCCCTGCTCGGCCAGTTGCGGCACAAGATCGCCTGGATGTACGTGGTCGAGCCGCCGGACCGGCCGGTGGACTTCTGGGCCGAGCGCGGGGCCATCGTGGACGCGGTGGCGCGCGGCGACGCGGACCGGGCCAGGGCGCTGGCGGCCCATCACGCGGAGCGGACCGCCGCCGCGCACCGGCTGCGGCCCCGCCCGCCCGGCCCGCGCCCGGGAAACCCGGTGAGGGGGCCGCAACATCCCGTAAACAGTGCGGGTGTCCGCACTTAACAAACGCACCGTAGAAAGAGAGGTGCTCCGGTCCGGCCGGGATATTTCCCCGGCGCGCGGGGAGGGATTTTCCCGTGTTCGAAGGTGGAATTCATCCGCTGGTGGAAGGGGGGAATCCCCGCTGCCCCTTTCCTTTCCGGCGGAATTAGTCGGGGCATGAAAAAGCCGCGGCTCCGGTTCACGGTGCCGCGGCTCTCTCGGGGAGGGTGCCTCAGACGGTCTCCGGGAGCTCCTCGAGTCCCTCTGCGACCAGCTTCGCCAGACGGTCCAGAGCGGCCTCGGAGTCGTCCGCCTCGGAAGCGAGCACGATCTCCTCGCCGCCCTGCGCGCCGAGTCCGAGCACCGCGAGCATGGACGCGGCGTTCACCGGGGAACCGTCGGCCTTGGCGATCGTCACGGGGACGCCGGAGGCCGTGGCGGCACGGACGAAGATGGAAGCGGGGCGGGCGTGCAGGCCCTCGGCCCAACCGACGTTGACGCGGCGCTCAGCCATGGTTCTGCCCTTCAGGAATCACTAGTTGTCTAGACCATTCTCGCACGTGGTGCGCGGTGCTCCGGCCGAGCCCCGGGACCCCCGACGACGTGCGCGGTGCCCCTTGATCGGCTCTCCCAGACTGCCCCGGCCCCGGTACGTACGCGACCGCTGACGGAGTCGTACGCTTTGCCCATGGAGCCCGCCCCGGAGCAGAGCCCGCCGCACGCCTATCCCGCCCACTGGGAGGCGGACGTGGTGCTCCGCGACGGCGGCACCGCGCGCATCAGGCCCATCACCACGGACGACGCCGAGCGGCTGGTCAGCTTCTACGAGCAGGTCTCCGACGAGTCGAAGTACTACCGGTTCTTCGCCCCGTACCCCCGGCTGTCCGACCGGGACGTGCACCGCTTCACCCACCACGACTACGTCGACCGGGTGGGGCTCGCCGTCACGGTCGGCGGCGAGTTCATCGCGACCGTCCGCTACGACCGGATCGACGAGCGGGGCAGGCCGGCCTCCGCCCCCGCCGACGAGGCCGAGGTCGCCTTCCTGGTCCAGGACGCGCACCAGGGCCGGGGTGTGGCCTCGGCCCTCCTCGAACACATCGCGGCCGTCGCCCGCGAGCGCGGCATCCGTCGCTTCGCCGCCGAGGTGCTGCCCGCCAACACAAAGATGATCAAGGTGTTCCGGGACGCCGGATACACCCAGCGGCGCAGCTTCGAGGACGGTTCCGTCCACCTCACCCTGGACCTCGAACCGACCGAGGAGTCCCTCGCCGTCCAGCGCGGCCGCGAGCACCGGGCCGAGGCCCGCTCCGTGCAGCGCCTGCTGGCCCCCCGCTCCGTCGCCGTCATCGGCGTCGGCCGGGCCCCCGGCGGCGTGGGCCGCACCGTCCTGCGCAACGTCCTGGCCGCCGGCTTCACCGGCCGGACCCACGCCGTCAACAACGCCTTCGCCGCCGGACAGGAGACGATCGACGGCGTCCCCGCCCACCGCTCCCTCGGCGAGATCGGCGAACCGGTCGACCTCGCGGTCGTCGCCGTGCCCGCCGACCGCGTCCCGGAAGCCGTCGCGGACTGCGGCGAGCACGGGGTGCAGGGCCTGGTCGTCCTCTCCGCCGGCTACGCCGAATGGGGCGCCGAGGGCCGCGAACGCCAGCGCGAACTGGTCCGTCAGGCCCGCTCGTACGGCATGCGGATCATCGGACCGAACGCCTTCGGCCTCATCAACGCCGCGGAAGCGGTACGGCTGAACGCCTCGCTCGCACCCGAGCCGCCCACCCGCGGCCGGATCGGCCTGTTCACCCAGTCCGGAGCGATCGGCATCGCCCTGCTCTCCGGCCTCTACCGGCGCGGCGCGGGCCTGTCCACCTTCATCTCCGCCGGCAACCGCGCCGACATCTCCGGCAACGACTTCCTCCAGTACTGGTACGAGGACCCCGACACCGACGTGGCCCTGCTGTACCTGGAGTCGATCGGCAACCCCCGCAAGTTCACCCGCCTCGCGCGCCGCACCGCGGCCGTCAAGCCGGTCGTCGTGGTCAAGGGCGCCCGGCACAGCGGCTCCACCCCGCCCGGCCACGCGGTGCCGACCCGGCGGATCCCGGACGCCACGGTCTCGGCGCTGATGAGGCAGGCGGGCGTGATCCGGGTCGACACGGTCACGGAGATGGTCGACGCGGGGCTCCTCCTCGCCGACCAGCCGCTCCCCGCCGGCCCCCGGGTCATGATCCTCGGCAACTCCGAATCGCTCGGCCTCCTCACGTACGACGCCTGCCTCGCCGAGGGGCTGCGCCCGCGCCTGCCCCTCGACCTCACCACCGCCGCCACCCCGCAGGACTTCCGGAACGCCCTGACCGAGGCGCTGGCCGACGACGGCTGCGACGCCGTGATCGTGACGGCGATCCCCTGGGTCGGCGAGGACGGCCGGGCGGAGGCGGGCGACGGGGAGGTGCTGGCGGAGGCGCTGCGCGCGGCCGCGGCCACGGGCCCGGCCAAACCGGTGGCCGTCGTGCACGTGGAGATCGGCGGACTCGCCAAGGCCCTGGCCGCCGCCAGCGGCACGGTCGCCCGCCCGTCCGCGCCCCGGACCGCCCCGGCGGACCAACAACGGGATCCAGAGACCCCGTCGGCACCGCAGAAGGACGGCGCCCCGGGCCGCATCCCCGCCTACCCCGCCGCCGAACGGGCGGTCCGCGCCCTGGCCGAAGCCGTGCGGTACGCCCAGTGGCGGCGGCAGTCCGCCGTCCCCGGCAAGGTGCCCGAATTCCTCGACGACACCATCGACGAGCCGGGCACCGCCCATCTCATCGACACCCTCCTGGGCCCCGACCCCGACCCCCGGGGCCAGCAGCTCGGCACGGAGGAGGCCCGCGAGCTCCTGGCCGGCTACGGCATCACCGTACGGCCGACGCTTCCGGCGCCCGGCCCGGACGCCGCCGTCGCCGCGGCCGCCCGGCTCGGCTACCCCGTGGCGCTCAAGACCACCGCCCCCCACCTGCGCCACCGCGCCGACCTCGGCGGCGTCCGGCTCGACCTCGCCGACGAGGACGCGCTGCGCCGGGCCTACGGCGAGCTGACCGGGCTGCTCGGCGGCCCCGCCGAACTCCAGCCGGTCGTCCAGTCCATGGCGCCGCGCGGGGTCGACACCGTCGTACGGGCCACGATCGACCCGGCGGCCGGCGCCGTCCTCTCCTTCGGGCTCGCCGGAGCCCCCTCCGAACTGCTCGGCGACATCGCCCACCGCCTCGTCCCGGCCACCGACCGCGACGCCGCGGAGCTGATCCGGTCCATCCGGGCCGCCCCGGTGCTGTTCGGCTGGCGCGGCGCCGCGCCGGTGGACACCGCGGCGCTCGAAGAGCTGCTCCTGAGGGTCTCCCGACTGGTCGACGACCACCCCGAGGTGGTCTCCGTCGCCCTGGAACCGGTGGTGGTCGCCACCGGGGGACTGACCGTCCTCGGCGCGAGCGTCCGCCTCTCGCCGCCCCCGGCCCGTACCGACCTCGGCCCGCGCCGCCTGCCCAACTACTGACCCGGACGCGACGGCGCTCCGCCTGCCGTACGCCGTCCCCGGCAGTCACCGGGCCCCCGTAGGATGGTGCCCATGGCAAAGACCGGTACGACGACCCAGGGGCTGCGCGCGGCGATCGAGCGCAGTGGCTACTACCCGGCCCTCGTGGCCGAGGCGGTGGAGGCCGCCGTGGGCGGCGAGCCGGTCGCCTCGTACCTGGTGCACCAGGAGACCACCTTCGACTCCAACGAGGTGCGCCGCCATGTCACCGTCCTGGTCCTGACGGACAACCGTTTCATCGTCAGCCACACCGACGAGCAGAACGCGGACACCAGCTCCCCGACCCCGTACGCCACCACCTCCACCGAGTCGGTCAAGCTCGACCGGATCTCGTCGGTCGTGGTCAGCCGGGTCGTGGCCAACCCGGAGAAGTACGTGCCGGGCACGCTGCCCCGCGAGGTCGTCCTCACCATCGGCTGGGGCGCGGTCTCCCGGATCGACCTGGAGCCTGCCGCCTGCGGCGACCCCAACTGCGAGGCCGACCACGGCTACACCGGCAACACGACGGCCGACGACCTGAGCCTGCGGGTCAGCGAGGCCGGTGACGGCCCGGACACCGTGCGCCAGACCCTCGCCTTCGCCCAGTCGCTCTCCGAGGCCACGGCCGCGACCGCGGCGACCGGCCGCTGATGGCTCAGCCGGCCTGGCAGGAGCCCGAACCGCTCACGGTGGAGAGCGCCCCGGTCCCCGAGTACGGCAGCGGCTCGCTCGCCGACCTGCTGCCCACGCTCGTCGCCGGACAGGGGGTGCCCGGTTTCACCGCCGCGATCCCCGAGCTCACCCCCGCCGACCGGAACTGCGTGTTCCTGATCGACGGCCTGGGCTGGGAGCAGATCAAGGCCCACCCGGACGAGGCGCCCTTCCTGCACTCCCTGCTCCCCACCTCGCGCGGCGGCACCGGCCGCCCGATCACCGCGGGCTTCCCCGCCACCACGGCCACCTCCCTGGCCTCCGTGGGCACCGGGCTGCCGCCCGGGGAACACGGCCTGCCCGGCTACTCCGCGCGCAACCCGGAGACCGGCGAGCTGATGAACCAGCTCCGCTGGCGCCCCTGGGTCCCGCCGGCCGCCTGGCAGCCGTACCCCACCGTCTTCCGGCTCGCCGACGCCGCGGGGGTGCGCACCGCCCAGGTCTCCGCCCCCGACTTCGAGCGGACCCCGCTCACCCAGGTCGCGCTCAGCGGCGGCTCCTTCCTCGGCCGGCTCTCCGGCGAGGAGCGGATGGACACCGCCGCCGCCCGGCTCGCCGCCGCCGACCGGACGCTGGTCTACACGTACTACAGCGAGGTCGACGGCAAGGGCCACCGCTTCGGCATCGACTCCGACGCCTGGCGCGGCCAACTGATGTACGTGGACGGGCTGGCCCGGCGTCTGGCCGAGCAGCTCCCGCCCCGCTCGGCGCTGTACGTCACCGCCGACCACGGCATGATCGACATCCCGTTCGACGAGCAGTCCCGGATCGACTTCGACGAGGACTGGGAACTGCGCGCGGGCGTCGCCCTCCTCGCGGGCGAGGGCCGGGCCCGCCATGTGTACGCCGTGCCGGGAGCCGAGAACGATGTCCTCGCCGTCTGGCGGGACGTGCTCGGCGAACAGTTCTGGGTGGCGAGCCGTGAGGAGGCGATCGCGGCCGGCTGGTTCGGTCCGAGGATCGACGAGCGGGTCCACGGCCGGATCGGCGACGTCGTCGCCGCGGCCCACGACGACGTGATCATCACCGCCTCCGTCAACGAGCCGAACGAGTCCGCGATGGTCGGTGTGCACGGCTCGATGACCCCCGTCGAGCAGCTCGTCCCGCTCCTCGAAGTACGCTCGTAACCCCTCTTCCACCCCTCCTCGCCCGAAAGGTGCTGGACCTCTCATGTCCGAGCTTGTGTTCTTCTCCGGAACGATGGACTGCGGAAAGAGCACGCTGGCCCTCCAGATCGGCCACAACCGCTCGGCACGCGGCCTGCAAGGCGTGATCTTCACCCGCGACGACCGGGCGGGGGAGGGCAAGCTCTCCTCGCGGCTGGGGCTGGTCACCGAGGCCGTCGAGGCCGACGAGGGGATGGACCTCTTCGCCCATCTCATCGACCGGATAAGCCGGGGCGGCCGGGCGGACTACGTGATCGTGGACGAGGCGCAGTTCCTGGCGCCCGTCCAGATCGACCAGCTCGCGCGCGTCGTCGACGACCTCGACCTGGACGTCTTCGCGTTCGGCATCACCACCGACTTCCGGACCAAGCTGTTCCCCGGCTCGCAGCGGCTCATCGAGCTGGCCGACCGGGTCGAGACGCTCCAGGTCGAGGCGCTCTGCTGGTGCGGCGCCCGCGCCACGCACAACGCCCGGACGGTCGGCGGCCAGATGGTCGTCGAGGGCGCCCAGGTGGTCGTGGGCGACGTCAACCAGCAGGCCGGCGAGGTCGGTTACGAGGTGCTGTGCCGCCGCCACCACCAGCGCCGCACCACCAGCGCGAGCGCCCGCGCCGCCGCGCTCTCCCCGGACGTGCTGCCGGTCGGCCCCGCCTGAACCGCCGTACCCGGGCCGTCCGGCGGCGGCCCCCGGCGTGCTGCTTAGGATGACGGCGTGAACATGGCGAGCGGAGAATCAGCCGGGTCCGGACCGGGCCCGCTGGCCAAGGTGCAGCCCCGACAACTGATCGTGACCGTCTACGGGCTGTACGCGCGCGAGACCGACGGCTGGATGTCGGTGGCCTCGCTGATCCAGCTGCTCGCCGATCTCGACGTCGAGGCGCCGACCGTGCGCTCCAGCGTCTCCCGGCTGAAGCGGGCCGGACTGCTGGAGGCCCGGTCGGTCTCCGGGGCGGCCGGATACCGCGTCTCGCCCGCGACCGAACGCATCCTGCGCGACGGCGACCCGCGCATCTTCGCCGCCCGCCGGGCCACCGTCGAGGAGGGCTGGGTGCTGGTCGTCTTCTCGGTGCCCGAGTCCGAACGGGCCAGACGGCACATCCTGCGCACCGAGCTCACCCGGCTCGGCTTCGGCTCCGTGTCCGCCGGGGTGTGGATCGCCCCCGGCCACGTCCACGACGAGGCGGAGTCCATGCTGGCCCGGCACGGACTGCGCGCCTACGCCGACCTCTTCCGGGCCGACTACCTGGCGGCCGCCGGGGGCGACGCCGCCGAACTCGCCACGAAGGTCCGCTCCTGGTGGGACACCGGTCGGCTGCAACGGCTGTACGTCGCGTTCCTGGCCGCGCACCGACCGGTGGCCGAACGGATCGCGAGCGGCGCCGCGGTGACGGACCGCCAGGCGTTCACGGCGTACATCGGGCTCCTCACCGACTGGCGCAGGCTCGTCTACCTCGACCCCGGCCTCGCCCGGGAACTGCTCCCCGAGGAGTGGAGCGGAACGCACGCCGCCGAGCTCTTCGACGAACTGCACGCCCGACTGGCCGGCCCCGCCCGCCGCCACGTCGAACGGACCCGGGTCCGCTGACGGCCCGGGAAGGCTGGAACGGCTGCGGGCCATGCACCGGCGAAGCCGAAGGCCGGCTGTCCGCGGACGCGCCGGAGCCGGACGGGGACTTCGACAGCGGCGCGAGCCGACCCGGCGGGGGATCCGGGGCTCCGGGCACCTGCTGCGGACGGCGCCTACCGCGTGACGTCCCGCTCGACCGTCCCGACGCGGCTCGCTCCTCGATGCGGGAGAGGGACGGTCCACCACCAGGAGACGGAGGGGACGGGAAGCGGGACGGAGATCTCGGCCGTCGTGGATGTGCCGAGGATCCGGGTGGGGTGGTCGGCGGGGTCCTCCGGAGGTTGTAGCGGGCGCTTGCGAGCTGCCATTCCACGGAGCCGCGCAGACTGCTGTCGAGGCACGTCAGGTACTGGCGCAGTTGAGGACTCGCCCAGCTGCGCACGTCCTCCGACAGGCGGTTGTAGAGCATGACCACCCGGTCACGCTGGCGGACGACTTCCGCGACGGCCTCTTCTGCCGTGAGGCCGCTTTCCTGCTGGACGACACGTACGGCATTGACGTAGTAGTCCCCGCTCCTGCTCTCCTTGTGGTGGGGATCAGGTCGTTGTCCCAGGCAGCGACGAAGGCGGCCATCTCGTTGGCCGCCCGGACGGCGGAATGTTCCGCTTCCAGTGGAACGAGTTCGATGCCCAGCCCCATTTCGATCCAGACGGGGAGCATCAGGCCGCCGCTGGAGTGCAGCCTCAGGATGGTGTAGTCGTCCACCGTGGGAATGGCGTCCTTCGCACGGTAGTCGGACTCTCGGACAGCAGCCATGAAGTATCCGCGCAGAGTGTTCACCCAGCGCGCGAGCTGGCCCGGTGTGGCGTGCCGGGCGATCCTGCTGCCCAGGTCACGCAGCGCTGTCGCCAGAGGGTCCCCGGCAAGGGCGGCGACGTCCCGGCCCTGCGCCGCGCCGAGCATCCGGGACATCACCGCCACCAGCTCACCCGGGTGCTTTCCGGCTTCACCCTCTTCGCAGTAGCCGTCATCGAAGGCGAACAGCCAGAAGCCGTAGTCCGCCAGCAGCCGGACAACCTCCCGCTTCCCGCGAGGCAGGAGGCGCCCGGCGAACTTTCCCGACGGAGCCCGGACGGCGATCCGCTGCCGCAGGTTCGCGGTGCCGAGACCGTACTGCTCCGCCCATGCGGCGGTTTCTCGATCGATGGCCTCCTGGTCGGGGTGAAGGCCGCCGGAGAAAGGGAGGTAGAAGGGAGGGATGCGCACGGATACGTGGCGAGGAGCGGTCACGGTGGCCTCCGGGGTGTTTGGTTCGGCTGACCTGTCGGGGCGGGCGTCGCGGAGCGGCGAACCGGCGGCCTGCGGCTGAGCGTTGTGCTCGGGCCGGGGCGCGGAAACCGCTCCGGGCGCCTTGCGGCGCACCGCAGCGCCGGACGCGGCTCCCCGCCCGCCCGCGCTCCGCCGGACCGACCCTAACCGGCCGCCGTCGAGCGCACGATCGTGAACGCCGCGCCCTCCGGGTCCGCCACCGTCGCCACCCGTCCGCTCGCCCCGTCCCGGGGCGGGTGCAGCACCTGGCCGCCGAGTTCCACCACCCGGCGGGCGGCCTCGTCTGTGTCGGCGACCTCGAAGTACGTCATCCAGTGCGGCCCCCGGTCACGCGGCAGCGCATGGCCGACCCCGTGCAACGAGGCCACCGGGCGGCCGTCCAGACGCAGCGTCTGGTAGTCGAAGTCGGCGGAGACCTCCGCCTCCGCCTCGTAGCCGAAGACCGTCTGGTAGAACTTGCAGACCGTCGAGGTCTCCCTGGTCACCAGCTCGTTCCAGACCGGGGTGCCCGGGGCCCCGGCGAGCGCCGTGCCGAGGTGCGCGGCGGCCTCCCAGATCCCGAAGACCGCGCCGCCCGGGTCGGCGGCGATGGCCATCCGGCCCGCCTCGCCCGACTCACCGGCGTCGAGCGGCCCCACGGCGACCGTGCCCCCGCAGGACCGGACGGCCTCCGCGGTGAGATCCACGTCGTCACTGGCCAGATACGTCGTCCAGGCGACCTGCAGATGCCGGTCGGGCGGCAACTGCCCGATCCCGGCGACCTCCTTCCCGCCGATCAGGGCCCGGACGTAGGGGCCCAGTTGGTCGGGCCCCGGCACGAACTCCCAGCCGAACAGGTCGGCGTAGAAGTCCTGGGTGGTGCCCATTCCGTGCACGAGCAGGCTCACCCAGCACGGGCTTCCGGGCGTACGCGGAGCGGCAGCCTCGGTCATCGTCACTCTCCTCGGACCATCGGGGTGGCCGTACGGGGACGGAGCCGGCGTGCCGTCATGCGGTACGGGATGTGGACGCCCCGTGCAGATGGTGGCACCACCCGGCGCACGAAGCGCCCGGCCGCGCCGCGTCGTTCCGGAACTCGACGCAGAGAGACCGGATTGCCACGGTGCGACCGTTTGGGAGGTGCTACGGCACGGGCGGCTCCTGCGCGAGGATGGCCTCCATGAAGCCCATCATCAGCGCATCCGCATACGCGAGCGAATCGGCGGGGCCACGTCCGCCGGTGCTCCTGGACGTACGTTGGCAGCTGGGCGGCCCGCACGGCCGGCCCGACTACGAGGCCGGGCACATCCCCGGCGCCGTCTTCGTCGACCTGGACGCGGAGCTCGCCGGTCCGGCCGGGCGTGGCGGCCGCCATCCGCTGCCCGACCCGGAGGAGTTCGGCGCGGTGATGCGCCGGGCGGGAGTCTCCGGGGACACCCCGGTGGTCGTGTACGACGGGGGCCAGGGCTGGGCGGCGGCGCGCGCCTGGTGGCTGCTGCGCTGGACGGGGCACGAGGACGTCCGGGTCCTGGACGGCGGCCTCGCCGCCTGGCCGGGCGAGCTCCAGACGGAGACCCCGACCCCGGCCGAGGGGGACTTCCGCCCCGCCCCCGGAGCGCTGCCGCTGCTCGACGCGGACGGGGCCGCCGAGCTCGCCCGCTCCGGCCTGCTGCTCGACGCGCGGGCCGCCGAGCGCTACCGGGGCGACGTGGAGCCGATCGACCGGGTGGGCGGCCACATCCCCGGTGCCGTATCGGCCCCGACCTCCGAGAACACCGGCGCCGACGGCCGCTTCCTGCCCCCCGGGGAGCTGGCGGCACGCTTCTCGTCGCTCGGCGCGGACCGGGCGGCGGAGATCGGCGTCTACTGCGGCTCGGGGGTCTCCGGCGCCCACGAGGTGCTGGCCCTGGCCGTCGCGGGTCTGCCCGCCGCGCTGTACGCGGGCTCCTGGTCCGAGTGGTCCGGCGACGAGTCCCGCCCGGTCGCCACGGGGCCCGACCCCCAGTAACGGAGGATCGGCACGAAGGCCCGTACGCGAGGGCGTACGGGCCTTGCTCATGCTGTGGTGAACCCCGCTCAGTCCTGCTTCTTGCGGCGGGTGCCGAAGACGATCTCGTCCCAGGTCGGAACGGCGGCGCGGCGGCCCGGCCGGACACCGTCCGCCTCGGCCTGGCGGTCCGTCGTTCCGGTCAGCCGGTCGCGGTGGCCCGCCACCGCCCTCGGCATCAGGACATCGGCGTAGGCGGAACCGGCGCCCGCGGACGCCGCGGCGGGCGGCTCGTCCGCCTCCGGCTCCTGCGCGGCGGGCTCGATGGCGGGCGGCTCCGGCTGCGACGGCCGCTCCGGCACCACCATGTCGCCGCGGAAGCTCGGCACCGCCTCCAGCAGGCTGGTCAGCGAATCGCGCTCACCGGCCGAGACGGACGCGATGTGCTCCTCCGGCTCGGGCGGGGGCGGCGGAACCGCGGGCCGCTCGATCTGGCGGTCCAGGGCGCGGTCCAGCGGCCGGTCGCGCGGCAGCCGGGCGATCCGGGGCACGAAGGGGAAGCTGGGCTCGGGAGCGGCGACGTCGTCGGTCTCGCCGATCAGCGAACGGGCCTCGTCGTCCACGGCCTGCACCAGGCGGCGCGGGGCGTCGTACGTCCAGCTGGCCGAGTGCGGCTCGCCCGCGACCCGGTAGACCAGGAGGACCTCCCAGGTGCCGTCGTCCCGGCGCCAGGAGTCCCACTGGACGGTCTCCTTGTCGGCGCCGCGCAGCAGCAGCCGCTCCTGCACGGCCTCGCCGAGCTGGGGGCCGGTGTTCTCGCCGGGGCGGCGTACGGGGGTCTTGCGGGCGCGCTCGGCCATGAAGGCGCGCTCCGCGAGCACGGGGCCCTCGAAGCGGCGGACCCGGTCGACCGGGATCCCGGCGAACTGGGCGACCTCCTCGGCGGAGGCGCCGGCTCGTATCCGGGCCTGGATGTCGCGGGGGCGGAGGTGGCTCTCCACCTCGATCTCGATCTGGCCGAGGCGCGCGCGGTCGTTGCGCACGGCGGCCCGCAGCCGCTCGTCGATCGGGAGTGTGTACTCCGTGCTGTCAGCAGCCTTGAGCACCAGTCGTGTGCCGTCGTTGGAGACGGCCACGACACGCAGTTCGGGCATGGGGACCTCCCGGGTGGTGCCTGCCGACGTCACCTGCGTCGCTGCTTCCGCTAGTCGAGTGTGGCCTGCCCGGGTGCAGCCTGCCACAACATTGCCGTGTTGCCCGGTGTGTCGGGCGTGAGCCCTTGATCGCCGGTCTGACACAGGGACCTATTCTGCAACATAAGGTGACTTTTGATCACTTCATGTGGCCGGTCTCCGTGTAATGCCGCGGCGCCGCCGGATCGAGTGCCTCCTTCGGCTCCCTTTTTGAAGATCCGGAACACCCGCACGGGCATCCGGCCCCAGGGTTCGACACAGTACTCCATTCGGGCCATCAGGGTGGACCGCCGCGCCGTCGAAGTTCTCGTGAGGTGCGGGAGTTGGATGCCGGGCCGGGGCGGGCGGGCGCTCACCGGGTGTCCTGCTTCACACAATCCCCCGAAGCGGAACTAAGAGCTTCGCTCAAATGTCCCTTCCTGGTGCATGGTGGGGGAGATGTCAATAGAGGGCGGAAAACAGTGCAGAAGCCGGAAAGTGACATAGAGCCCAAGGAAAGGCGTATCGATCTGAGCCTGCCCCAGGTGGCGGGCAGTGCCCTCGCTGCGGTCGCGGCGGCGGTGGCCGCCTCCCAGTTGGGCGTGTACGGAACGATCCTCGGCGCCGGGGTGATGAGCATCGTCGCCACCTGCGGCGGCTCGGTCTTCCAGCACCTCTTCCGGCGTACCGGGGAGCAGCTCCGCGACGTGACCGTACAGGCGCGCGGGGCGGGCGGCGGCGGTGCGACGAGGACGCCCGGGCACGGGGCGCGGGCCCCGTACGGCGCCGGGCCGGCGGACGCCACCGCGGTGCTGCCCGCGGCGGACGACCCGGACCGCACCCGGATGCTCCGGGCACCGGACGCGACCCGGCTGCTCACCGCGCACCCCGTCCCGGACGGGGAGTTCTCCGAGGCCACCACGCACGGCACCCGGCTGCGCGGCTGGAAGCGCTCGGCACTCGGCGCGGCCGTGGTCTTCGTCCTCGCCATGGCCGGGATCACCACGTACGAGGTGCTCTCCGGCGGCGACCTGAGCGGCGGCCACGGGACGACCGTCGGCTCCGTGGTGCGCGGCGGCGGCGAGCGGGACTCCGGTACGGACGCCCCGGCACCGTCGACGAGCACCGGCCGGGACGGGGCACCGGACGGGGAGAGCGGCACGACGCCCGGGACGGAGCAGCAGGGCGGCGCGAGCCGGAACCCGGACCCCGCGCAGAGCGGCCGGCCCTCCACCGGCCCGACGGCCGACCCCGCGCCGTCCGGCTCCACCGGCGGCTCCACGGACCCGGCCCCGGAGACCACCCCCTCCCCGGGGGCGTCCGGCGGCGGCTCCACCACCGACCCGGCCCCCGCGGGCGGCCAGGCCCCGGCCCAGGGCGACGGCACCGGCGGCGGGCAGTGACCGGCCCGGGGCCGGACCCGGCCTACTCGCCCAGGACCCGGCGCAGGTAGTCGTTGCCGAAGAGCCGGTCCGGGTCCAGCCGGTCGCGGACCGCGGTGAACTCGCCGAAGCGGGGGTACACCCCGGCGAGGTACTCGGCGTCGCGGGTGTTCACCTTGCCCCAGTGCGGGCGCCCGGCGTGGGCGGTCATGATGCGCTCCACCGCCGTGAAGTACGCCTGGTACGGCGTTCCCCGGTAGAGGTGGACGGCGATGTACGCGCTCTCCCGGCCCGAGGCCGTGGAGAGCGCGATGTCGTCGGCGGGGGCGGTGCGGACCTCGACCGGGAAGCTGATCCGCAGCGGCGAGCGCTCCACCATCGTCCTCAGCTCCCGCAGCGCCTCCACGGCCGCCTCGCGCGGTACCGCGTACTCCATCTCCACGAAGCGGACCCGGCGCGGGCTGGTGAAGACCTTGTACGGGATGTCGGTGTAGGTCCGGGCCGACAGGGCGCGGCTGGAGAGCCTGGCGATCGACGGGATGGTCGCCGGGACCGCCCGGCCGAGCGAGCAGGCCACCTGGAAGAGCCCGTTGGAGAGGAGCTCGTCCTCGATCCAGCCGCTGAACTTTCCGGGAGGGGCGGCGGGGCCGGCGCTGCGGTTGTTGCGCTTGGTGTTGCAGTTCCCGGTGTGCGGGAACCAGTAGAACTCGAAGTGCTCGTTCTCGGCGACCAGCTCGTCGAAGTCGCTCATGATCCGGTCGAAGCCCATCGGCTCCTCACGGGCCGTCAGCAGGAAGATCGGTTCCACCGCGAAGGTGATCGCCGTGACGACGCCCAGCGCGCCGAGCCCGATCCGGGCCACGGCGAAGACATCGGCGTTCTCCTTCTCCGAGCAGGTCAGCACCGTGCCGTCGGCGGTGACCAGCTCCAGGGCGCGGATCTGGGCGGATATGGACGCCGAGTCCCTGCCGGTGCCGTGGGTGCCCGTCGAGGTGGCGCCCGCGACCGTCTGCTCCATGATGTCGCCCATGTTGGTGAGCGAGAGGCCCTCGCGGGCCAGGGCGGCGTTCAGCCGCTTCAGCGGGGTGCCTGCCTCGACGGTCACCGTCATCGCCTCGCGGTCGATGCTCCGGATGCCGGTGAGGAGATCCGGGCGGATCAGCACGCCGTCGGTGGCGGCCGCCGCGGTGAACGAGTGCCCGGTGCCGACCGGCTTCGCCCGCAGACCGTCCTCCGAGGCCCGGCGCAGCGCCTCGGCGAGCTCGGGAACGGACGCGGGCGTCACCGTCCGTACCGGACGGGCGGTGACGTTCCCGGCCCAGTTATGCCACGCGTTCGTCTTGGTCCGTGCGTCGGTCATCTTCCGCGTGCCCTTCACTAGGGACCGGCCCGCTGAGCCGGCGATACCCCAGGAACGCCACCACGGCCGCGAGCGCTCCCGCCACGAGGGGCACCACGTACCCCGCCCTCGCCCCCGAGGCGTCGACCATCCAGCCGGCGGCCGAGGAACCGAGCGCGACCCCGACGGCCAGCCCGGTACTCGTCCAGGTCATGCCCTCGGTCAGCTCGGAACGCGGTACGTGCTGCTCGACGAGAGCCATGGTGGTGACCATCGTGGGTGCGATCGCCAGGCCCGCGACGAAGAGCGCCGCGGCCAGGAACGGCAGGTTCCCGGCCAGTTGGAGGGGGATCATACTCACGGCCATCGCGCACACGCCCACCAGCCACCGGATGTTCGCCCGGGCCTTGAGGTGGAGCAGCCCGAAGACCGCTCCCGCCAGGCACGAACCGAGCGCGTAGACGGCCAGCACCAGGCTCGCCGCGGCCTTGTGGCCCTGCTCCTCGGCGAAGGCCACGGTGACCACGTCGACGGCGCCGAAGACCATCCCGGTGGCCACGAAGGTCACCACGAGGACCTGGAGCCCACGGGAGCGCAGCGCGGAGCCGCCGCCCTGTGCCCGGCGCGGGTGCGGAACCGGCTCGGTGGACCGCTGCGCGGTCAGCCACACGACACCGACCAGCAGGAACACCGCCGCCAGCAGCGGCCCGGCCTCCGGGAACCAGATGGTGGACAGCCCGATCGAGATGATCGGCCCGAAGATGAAGCACGCCTCGTCGACGATCGACTCCCAGGCGTACGCGGTGTGCAGCTCGCGGGGCGAGCCGCGGTAGATCTCCGCCCACCTGGCCCGGATCATCGACCCCACGCTGGGGACGCAGCCGACGCCCGCCGCGAAGACGAAGAGGGTCCAGTCGGCCAGCCCCTGCTGCGCGCAGAACAGGAGCCCGGCCACCGCCGCCAGCGCGACGAGGGTGGCGGGGCGCAGCACCCGGCGCTGCCCGTGCCGGTCGACGAGCCGGGATATCAGGGGCCCGAGCACCGCCGCCGACATCGCCAGCGTCGCCGACAGCGCGCCGGCCAGCCCGTACCGGCCGGTGATCTGGGAAATCATGGTCACGACGCCGATGCCCATCATGGACAGCGGCATCCGGCCGAGGAATCCGGCCGCCGAGAACCCCTTGGTGCCGGGGACGGCGAATATCGCGCGGTAGGGACTGGGCAAGAGGTGCTCCGGAGCGGCGTGGTCATACGCGCGGAAACGGCGCGCTTTCAACCGATACACCCTACGGTCGGGCGGATCGGCCGGGCATCGGGGGAGGCCCGGAATCGATGTCGGTGGGATGGCGGCCCGGCGGGAGTGGCAGGATCGGTGCCATGTCCGATCTGCGTGATCCCGCCCCCTACGACGCCCTGCTGCTGCTCTCCTTCGGTGGCCCCGAAGGCCCGGACGACGTGGTTCCGTTCCTCGCGAACGTGACCCGGGGCCGGGGTATTCCCGAGGAGCGGCTCAAGGAGGTCGGCAAGCACTACTTCCTCTTCGACGGCGTCAGCCCGATCAATGCCCAGAACCGCGCGCTGCTGGACGCCCTGCGCGAGGACTTCGCCGAGCAGGGGCTCGACCTGCCGGTCCACTGGGGCAACCGCAACTGGGCCCCGTACCTCACCGACACCCTGCGCGAGATGGTCAGCGCCGGTCACCGCCGGATCGCGGTCCTCGCGACCAGCGCCTACGCCTCCTACTCCGGCTGCCGGCAGTACCGGGAGAACCTCGCCGACGCGCTGGCCGCCCTGGAGGCCGAGGGGCTGCCCGTGCCCCGGGTCGACAAGCTCCGGCACTACTTCAACCACCCCGGATTCGTGGCCCCCATGGCCGAGGGGGTCCTCGCCTCGCTGGCCGACCTCCCCGAGGACGTACGCGCCGGGGCGCACCTCGCCTTCACCACGCATTCCATCCCCACCTCCGCCGCGGACACCTCCGGCCCGGTGGAGGCGCACGGCGAGGGCGGCGCCTACGTCGCCGAGCACCTCGACGTCGCCCGGCTGATCGTCGACGCGGTGCGCGAGGAGACCGGCATCGAGTACCCCTGGCGGCTCGTCTACCAGTCGCGCAGCGGCGCCCCGCACATCCCGTGGCTGGAACCCGACATCTGCGACCACCTGGAGGCGCTGCACGCCGACGGGGTGCCCGCCGTGGTGATGGCCCCCATCGGCTTCGTCTCGGACCACATGGAGGTGCTGTACGACCTCGACACCGAGGCCACCGCGAAGGCCGCCGAACTGGGCCTGCCGGTGCGCCGCTCCGCGACGGTGGGCGCCGACCCCAGGTTCGCCGCCGCCGTGCGCGAACTGGTGCTGGAACGGGCCGCGACCGAGCGGGGACAGAGCGTGGAGCGGTGCGTGCTGGGCTCGCTGGGACCGTCCCACGACCTCTGCCCGGTCGGCTGCTGCCCGGCCCGCGCCGCCCGGCCCGCCGCCGCGGGCGCCGACAGCCCGTACGCCTGACAGCCCGCCCCACGCCCGCCGATCCCTGGAGAGCCGTGTACGAAAACGACCTGGACGCGCTGCTCGACCTCGCCCTGGACGCCGCCGCCCGCGCGGGTGCGCTGCTCCGTGACCGCCGCCCGGCCGACCTGGGGGTGGCCGCGACCAAGTCCAGCCCGATCGACGTCGTCACCGAGATGGACATCGCCGCCGAGAAGCTGATCACCACATTCCTGCGGGACCACCGCCCGGACGACGGTTTCCTCGGCGAGGAAGGCGGCGGCACCCGGGGCCGCAGCGGCATCCGCTGGGTCGTCGACCCGCTCGACGGCACCGTGAACTACCTCTACGGCCTCCCCACCTGGGCCGTCTCCATCGCTGCCGAGCGGGAGGGCGAGCGCGACGGCGAGCGGCTGGTGGGCGTCGTGGCGGCCCCGATGCGCGGGGAGACCTACTGGGCGGTGCTCGGCTCCGGGGCCCACGCCTCGGGCGGCGCCTTCGGCGAGGACACCGTGCTGCGCTGCCGCCCCGCGCCCCCGCTCGACCAGGCACTCGTCTCGACCGGTTTCAACTACGTGGCCGAGGTCCGTACCCACCAGGCCGACGTGGCGCGGCGGCTCATCCCGCGCCTGCGCGACATCCGGCGCAGCGGATCGGCCGCCGTGGACCTCTGCGACGTGGCCGCGGGGCGCCTGGACGGCTACTACGAGCGCGGGCTGCACCCCTGGGACCTGGCGGCCGGCGACCTCATCGCCCGCGAGGCGGGCGCGTACACCGGCGGGCGCCCCGGCCGGCCCGCCGACGGCGACCTGGCGGTCGCCGCCACCCCGGGCGTCTTCGAGCCGCTCCAGGCCCTCCTGGAGGAGCACGGCGCCTGGCACGACTAGGGCACGACGAGAGGGCGTCCGACACGGGCAGGGCCCCGACACCGTTGACCGGTGTCGGGGCCCTGCCCGCCGACGTGCTCAGACGCTGCTGGCGCCGATCTCGACGCCGTGCTCGGCGGCGAGGCGGTGAAGGTCGTCCAGTTCGCTCTGTTCGACGTCCGCGAGGAAGTCGTCGCCCGTCTCGCGGGCCCGGGTGAGGTCGTGCTCGGTGGTCCTGATCCGCTGCAGCAGACCTGCGGTGAAAGCGTCCATAATGCGCCCCCTCATCGTGGGTCGGTGGCACGGGGGTGTGCCCGGGGTTTCCCTCCGCGCGGTGGCGGTAGGGCGGGTGATCACGCGCTCTCCGGGGACGGAGTGGCCTGTGGCACGCCACATTCAAGGCGTGATCTCGGGTGTGCATTCGTCCTCCCCGGGCCTTGGACCGGAGAAACCTCAACTGGGCGGAAAATCCGGTGAATTCCCTTGAGCCCGACCGGGGTGGCGTCGCCTTACCGCCGGTTTATGCGTGTTGCGGGCAGGATGGAGCCGCACAGTTCCCTGCCCACGGGCGCTCCGGACACGTTCCGTGGGCACTCCGTCACATCATGAAGTTTCTAAGGAAGGACAGCGCCGTGCGCGTACTCGTCGTGGAGGACGAGCAGCTGCTCGCCGATGCGGTGGCCACCGGATTGCGCCGCGAGGCCATGGCCGTCGATGTCGTGTACGACGGCGCGGCGGCCGTGGAGCGCATCGAGGTCAACGACTACGACGTCGTGGTGCTGGACCGCGACCTCCCCCTGGTCCACGGCGACGACGTCTGCCGCCGGGTCGTCGAGCTGGGCGTCCCCACCCGGGTCCTGATGCTCACCGCCTCCGGCGACGTCAGCGACCGGGTCGAGGGCCTGGAGCTGGGCGCCGACGACTACCTGCCCAAGCCGTTCGCGTTCACCGAGCTCACCGCCCGGGTGCGGGCGCTCGGCCGGCGTACGACGGTGGCGCTGCCGCCCGTCCTGGAGCGGGCCGGCATCAGGCTCGACCCGAACCGGCGCGAGGTCTTCCGCGGCGACACGGAGGTCCAGCTCGCGCCGAAGGAGTTCGCCGTGCTGGAGGTCCTGATGCGCAGCGAGGGCGCGGTCGTCTCGGCCGAGCAGCTGCTGGAGAAGGCCTGGGACGAGAACACCGACCCGTTCACCAACGTTGTCCGGGTGACGGTCATGACCCTGCGGCGCAAACTCGGCGAGCCCGCAGTGATCGTCACCGTGCCCGGCTCCGGCTACCGGATCTGACGGCCGATGCCCGCGGTACCCGCGCCGCCCGCGGCGCCCCCGAAGCCCCACTGGGAGCCCAAGCAGCAGGATCCCCCGTACTGGCTGCGTCCGACCATCCGGATACGGCTCACGCTGCTCTACGGCGGCATGTTCCTGATCGCCGGCATCCTGTTGCTGTCGATCATCTACATGCTGGCCGCACAGGCCCTGCACGTGGGCAGCGAGCTCCCGTTCAAGATCGTCAACGGGCAGGTCACCAGCAATGTCTGCAACCTGCCGGAGAAGGCGTCCCCGGACACCTTCAACGCGGCGATGAACGCCTGCGTCAACCACCAGCGCCAGCAGGCGCTCGACACACTGCTCAACCGCTCGCTGCTGGCCCTGGTCGGTCTGAGCGTCATCGCCTTCGCCTTCGGCTACGCGATGGCCGGACGGGTCCTCTCGCCGCTGGGCCGGATCACCCGCACCGCCCGCCGGGTGGCCGGAACGGACCTGTCCCGCCGGATCGAGCTGGACGGCCCGGACGACGAGCTGAAGGAGCTGGCCGACACCTTCGACGAGATGCTGGACCGCCTGGAGCGGGCCTTCACCGCGCAGCAGCGGTTCGTCGGGAACGCCTCGCACGAGCTGCGCACGCCGCTCGCGATCAACCGCACCCTGCTGGAGGTCCATCTCTCCGACCCCCAGGCCCCGCCGGAGCTCAAGCAGCTGGGCAAGACCCTGCTGGCCACCAACGAGCGCAGCGAGCAGTTGGTGGAGGGTCTGCTGCTGCTGGCCCGCAGCGACAACCAGATCGTCGAGCGCAAACCGGTCGATCTCGCGGAGGTCGCCTCCCGGGCGCTCGACCAGACGCGCGGCGAGGCGGAGGAGCGCGGGGTCGCGATCCGCGGCGAGCTGGCCCCCGTCGTGGTCCAGGGCAACGGTGTCCTGCTGGAGCGGATCGCGCTGAACCTGGTGCAGAACGCCGTGCGGTACAACGTCCCCGAGGACGGCTGGGTGGAGGTCACCACCGAGCTCCAGGGCGGCCAGGCCCTGCTCGTGGTCTCGAACACCGGCCCCGTGGTGCCCGCGTACGAGATCGACAACCTCTTCGAGCCCTTCAGGCGGCTGCGTACGGAGCGAACGGGCAGCGACAAGGGGGTCGGCCTCGGCCTGTCGATCGCCCGGTCCGTGGCGCGCGCACACGGCGGCCGTATCATCGCGGAGCCCCGCGAGGGCGGTGGCCTTGTGATGCGCGTCTCACTTCCGGCGTGAGGGGCCGGGTGAAGCGATGAGGGCGCGCAGACGATTGTTCGCTTTGGGCGGAATTTTCGGGACCTGGACCCAGGTGGTCCGTGTGTGATCGATCACAGGAGCGAATTTCCCGTCAACGACGCTCCGTGACCGCCGACCCCAGGGGAAAGCCGGTAAAAGTCGGGGTTTTCGGGGTCGAGCATCACGGGAAGTACACGGGGTGGCGCCCGTGGAGCACGACGCCGGGACCGTGTACGGTCCCCTTCGCCACCCAAGCCGACCGCTCTTGAGCGGTCCTCTTGGGTGTCGATTGAGTAACAGACCTTGATGTGAGGCAAAATCTCCGCCTCAGGTCGGGCACAAGTCCGGCCTCTCACGCGTTACGTGCGCTGAGACACCCGCAGACACCCAGAGGGGGAGAGCGACATGGCAACGGATTACGACACCCCACGCAAGACCGACGACGACGTCGATCAGGACAGCCTTGAGGAACTCAAGGCCCGTCGGAGCGACAAGACGGCCTCCGCCGTCGACGTCGACGAATTCGACGCGGCCGAAGGGCTGGAGCTGCCCGGCGCCGACCTGTCCAACGAGGAACTGGCCGTACGGGTCCTGCCCAAGCAGGCCGATGAGTTCACGTGCATGAGCTGCTTCCTCGTGCACCACAGGAGCCAGCTGGCACGGGAGAAGAACGGCCAGCCGATCTGCCGCGACTGCGACTAGGCAGGTTCGGCCGTGGCAGGCGACACCCCGTCCCGGAAGCGCCGCTTCCGGCGCAAGAGGCCGTCGGAGGCGTATCAGGGCGGTACAGGCCCGGCACAGGGCGCGACAGCGCCCGCCGAGCGGTCCGCCCTGCCACCCTCCGCGGGTGAGCGGGACGGCGGACGGGGCCCCGGGGCCTCGCCGGAAGCGGTCGTCGCGTCGGCGGCCGGGGCAGCGGCAGCGGCCGGGCAGGAAACGGCCACCGCCGCGGAGGTCGACGCGGCCGACAGGGCCGAGGTCGACAGGACGGAGCCCGTGACCGGGGCAGGCCGTCTGACTTCTGTGAAACGGGGCGTACGCAAGGGCGGGGAGAGTGCCAAGGCGGCGGTAGGTCAGATCGCCGACCTGATCATCGACAACGCTCCCCGCATCCCTGTGCGTGATCTCGCCACATTGCGCAGGCAGTTTCCCGGGCTCGGCCCGGAGGAGCTGGCCGACCGGCTCGTCGCGGGGGCGGGCAGGTCCAGCGCCACCGTCGGCGCCGGAATCGGCGCGGCGGCCATGATGCCCGTACCGCCCGCCATGCTCGCCGAGCTGGCGGCGGAGATCACCGGCGTCGCCGCGATCGAGATGAAGCTCGTCGCCGAACTGCACGAGGTCTACGGGCTGCGCCCGCCGGGCGGCCTCGGCAGGCGTTCCACCGCGTACCTCACGTCCTGGACGGAGGAGCGCGGGATCGACGTGTCCCAGCCCACGACGGTCAACGCCGCGCTGGGCGGCCAGATGAAGCGCGAGCTGCGCCAGCAGATCATGAAGCGCATGGCGCGCGATCTGCCGAGCCTGACCCCGTTCCTGGTCGGCGCCGCCGTCGGTGCGCTGATGAACCGGCGCGACACCAAGAAACTTGCCGAGCGGATCAGGAAGGACCTCCGCGGCCGCCAGGTGCCCTGGGACCAGCTCCCCGAGCTGCCCCCGCTGGAACGGCAGCCCGGCCTGCGCAAGGGGCTCCTGAAGAAACTGGAGGACCCGCCCGCCGAGCTGGAGGGTCCGCGGGGCGGACCGTAGGCCCCCGGGAGCGCCCGCTACGCGCGACCGGCCTCGATCGCCGCCGCCAGGGCCTTCGGCTCGCGCGTCGACAGGTACACGTACGGAGTCGGGTCCTGTGGGTCGGTGACCGGCACCCGGACGGCCGTCGGGATGTAGCTCCGCAGCAGCATGAAGGCGCGGGTGTCCGCCTTGTACGTACGCCACGCGCGGGCCTCCTCGCCCTCCAGCACCTCCGCCTCGCCGAGCGCCGTCACCGGGATCCGGGCGTCGCCGGCCACCAGGGCGCCCGACACGACCCGGATCCTGGCCGAGCCGTAGGAGCTGACCGCGACCGCGGACAGGGCCGTCCCCCCCACCAGGCCGGCCAGCAGCGGCAGGCCGCCCAGCGGCAGCAGCATCAGCGCGCAGGCGATGCCGATCAGGAGCGCGATGAACCACCAGGAGCGCGGCGCGGTCAGTCGTTCGTCGAAAGGCGGGGTGGAAGGCTGCATGGGCCCAAGCTTGGCACGGCGCGACCCGCGGACAGGCGCGCGGGTAAGGTCTGCGCCTGTGAGTGGAACATCTGAGGCCCTGAAGCCCCCGGCCGACGCGGTGAAACCGGTCCGGCACCCCGAAGCCCCGGCCCCCGGGGAGCTCCTCGGCGCGCATTACGAGCACTGTTTCGGCTGCGGCGACGGACAGCGGCACGGGCTGCACCTCCAGGCGCGGGCCGGCGAGGGCGTCAGCGTCACCGCCGAGTTCACCGTGCAGGCCGCCCACCAGGGCGCCCCGGGGCTGGCGCACGGCGGCATCCTGACCACCGCGCTGGACGAGACGCTCGGCTCGCTGAACTGGCTGCTGCGGGTGATCGCGGTGACCGGACGGCTGGAGACGGACTTCGTCCGCCCGGTGCCCGTGGACACCGTGCTCCACCTGGACGCCGAGATCACCGCGGTGCACGGCCGGAAGATCTACTCCCGGGCGACCGGCCGGATCGGCGGTCCGGACGGACCGGTGGCGGTCCGGGCCGAGGCGCTCTTCATCGAGGTCAAGGTCGACCACTTCATCGAGAACGGCCGCCCCGCCGAGATCCGGGCGGCCATGGCCGACCCGGACCAGGTCCGCCGGGCCCGCGCCTTCGAGGTGAACCCCTGATGCGCCGGCCCGTCGACGTACTGATCCGCCGGGTCGACCCGGACGTGCCGATTCCGGCCTACGGGCACCCGGGCGACGCCGGGGCCGACCTGGTCACCACCGAGGCCGTCGAGCTGGCTCCCGGCGAGCGGGCGGTGCTGCCCACCGGGGTGTCTATCGCGCTGCCCGACGGGTACGCCGCGTTCGTGCACCCGCGCTCCGGACTCGCCGCACGGTGCGGAGTCGCCCTGGTGAATGCCCCCGGGACGGTCGATGCCGGGTACCGTGGAGAGATCAAGGTCATCGTCATCAACCTCGACCCGCGCGAGCCGGTGCGGTTCGACCGGTTCGACCGGATTGCCCAGATGGTCGTCCAGCAGGTCGAGAAGGTGCGGTTCCACGAAGTGTCGGAGCTGCCCGGTTCGGCCCGCGGCGAAGGGGGCTTCGGGTCCACCGGAGGACACCGTTCCGGTGATGACGATGGTGTCAGGGGCGGGATTACCCAGGGCGGGAACAGCTACGCTTCGGTCGTACCCGACCGGGAAGGACAGTGACGTGTTCGGACGTCGCAAGAAGAGTGGTTCCGCCGAGGACGTGGCGGGCGAAGCGCGCGAGGCCGAGCAGGTCGTCGACGAGCTCGATGACACCGACGGTGCCGGCGCACGCCGGGTGAATCTTCCGCCGGCGCCGCGGCCGGACGGGCCGTGGGACATCTCCGAGGTCTCCCAGCCCGGCGAGGGCCGGGTCGACCTGGGCGGGATCTTCGTGCCCGGTGTCGAGGGCATGGAGCTGCGGGTCGAGGTGGCGGGTGACGCGATCGTCGCCGCCACGGTCGTGCTGAACGACAGCGCCGTCCAGCTCCAGGCGTTCGCGGCGCCGAAGAAGGAAGGCATCTGGGGCGAGGTCCGCGAGGAGATCGCCGCGGGCATCACCCAGCAGGGCGGGATCATCGACGAGGTCGAGGGCCCGCTGGGCTGGGAGCTGCGGGCCCAGGTCCCCGTCCAGCTCCCGGACGGGACGAACGGCGTGCAGCTGGTGCGCTTCGTCGGCGTCGACGGGCCCCGCTGGTTCCTGCGCGGAGTGATCTCCGGCCAGGGCGCCGTCCAGCCGGAGGCCGCCGGGCTGCTGGAGACGATCTTCCGGGACACCGTGGTCGTCCGCGGCGAAGGGCCGATGGCTCCGCGCGACCCGATCGTCCTGAAGCTGCCCGACGACGCCCAGATGGTGCCCGAGGGCGTCCAGCAGGAGAGCCAGGAGAACTCGCGGTTCTCCGGTGGGATGGGCCAGCTCCAGCGCGGACCCGAGATCACCGAGGTGCGCTGACGCGACCGCTTCCGGCCGGTGGGCCGTACCCCTTTCCGAGGGGGTACGGCCCACCGGCCTTTTCGCGTCCCGGCAAGGGCGGGAGCGGGTTTCCGGACACCGCGCGGCGGCGGCAGGCGACCGCGTACGCGACGGGGCGTGTATGGGGCGCGTATGAGGCACGTATGCGCGCCGTCAAGGGCCCGACGATCGCCGTAAGGAAGGCATCAACGCAGGCCAGGACGGTCGTGGCGGGAGGTTTGCTCAAGAGGTCCGAGAATCCGTACCTCATCTAGGAGCACACGATGGCCGACGTGGCCTTCGTCGTCACCACGATCGCGGTCTTCGCGCTGGTGGCCCTCGTCGCCAAGGGGGTGGCGAAGCTGTGACCGCCGAGAACATGGTCGGCCTGGTCGTGGCCGTCGCCCTGCTGGGCTACCTCGTCCTCGCCCTTCTCTACCCGGAGAGGTTCTGAGCGCGATATGAGTCCCGTCCTCGCCGGTGTGCTCCAGCTGCTCGCGCTCGTCGTGGCGCTGGGGCTGGTGTACCGACCGCTCGGCGACTACATGGCCGGTGTCTACTCCTCGACGAAGCACCTCCGCGTCGAGAAGTGGATCTACCGGGCCATCGGCGCCCATCCGAACACCGGGATGCGCTGGCCCGCCTATCTCCGCGCGGTGCTCGCCTTCTCCGTGGTGGGTGTCCTCTTCCTCTACCTGCTCCAGCGGCTCCAGGGCGCCCTGCCCGGTTCGCTCGGCTTCTCCTCGATCGACCCCGACCAGGCGTTCAACACCGCCGCGTCCTTCGTCGCCAACACCAACTGGCAGTCGTACTCCGGCGAACAGGCCATGGGCCACGTCGTCCAGACCGGCGGCCTCGCGGTGCAGAACTTCGTCTCGGCCGCCGTCGGCATGGCCGTCGCGGTGGCCCTGGTCCGCGGCTTCTCCCGGTCCCGTACCGGTGAGCTCGGCAACTTCTGGGCCGACCTGGTGCGCGGCACCGTCCGCGTCCTGCTGCCGATCGCCGCGCTCGGCGCGGTGGTGCTGGTGGCCTGCGGAGTGATCCAGAACTTCGCCGGCATCCACGAGGTCGGGCAGTTCCTGGGCGGCTCGCAGCAGTGGAACGGCGGCGCCGTCGCCTCCCAGGAGGCCATCAAGGAGCTGGGCACCAACGGCGGCGGCTACTTCAACGCCAACTCGGCCCACCCCTTCGAGAACCCCAACGGGCTGTCCAACCTGTTCGAGATCTTCCTGATCCTGGTCATCCCGTTCGCGCTGACGCGGACCTTCGGCCGGATGGTCGGCTCGCTCAAGCAGGGGTACGCGCTCCTCGCCGCGATGGGCGTCATCTGGATCGGCGCCACCGCGTTGATGATGTGGACCGAGTTCGCCCACCACGGGCCCGCGTACCAGATCGCGGGCGGGGCGATGGAGGGCAAGGAGACCCGGTTCGGGATCGCCGGATCGTCGCTCTTCGCGGTCGCCACCACCCTCACCTCCACCGGCGCGGTGAACTCCTTCCACGACTCGTACACCGGCTTCGGCGGCGGGATCACGATGCTGGACATGCAGCTCGGTGAGATCGCGCCCGGCGGCGTCGGCTCCGGCCTCTACGGCATCCTCGTCATGGCGATCATCGCCGTGTTCCTCGCCGGACTGATGGTCGGCCGTACGCCCGAGTACCTCGGCAAGAAGATCGGCACCCGCGAGATCAAGCTCGCGGCCTGCTACATCCTGATCACCCCGGCGCTGGTGCTCTGCTTCACCGCCCTGGCGATGGCGCTGCCCACCCCGCCGCACTCCATGACCAACACCGGCGCGCACGGATTCTCCGAGATCCTCTACGCCTACACCTCGGGCGCGAACAACAACGGTTCGGCGTTCGCCGGGCTCAACGCCGACACCCAGTGGTTCAACACCACGATCGGTCTGGCGATGCTGCTCGGCCGGTTCCTGCCGATGGTGTTCGTCCTCGCCCTGGCCGGCTCGCTCGCCGAGCAGAGGCCCGTACCGGCCACCGCGGGCACGCTGGCCACGCACAAGCCGCTCTTCAGCGGACTGCTGGTCGGCACGATCCTGATCATCACCGGGCTGACCTTCTTCCCGGCCCTGGCCCTGGGCCCGCTGGCCGAAGGACTGGCGTCATGACCACTCGTACCGAGCAAGAGGACTCGATGTCCACTGTCACCCCCACCCGGGCGCCCCACCAGGACGCGCCCGCCGGCCACCAGGACGAAGGACGCGTCGGCGCCGGGCTGTTCGACCCCAAGCAGCTGATCCGCTCCTTCCCCGACGCCGTCCGCAAGCTCGACCCCCGGTCGATGGTCAGGTCCCCGGTGATGTTCGTGGTGCTGATCGGCTCGGTCCTCACGACCGTGCTGGCCTGCCTGCACCCGGGGGAGTGGTTCGGCTGGGCGATCGCGGCCTGGCTCTGGCTCACCACCATCTTCGCCAACCTGGCCGAGGCGGTCGCCGAGGGACGCGGCAAGGCCCAGGCCGACACGCTGCGCCGGGCCAAGACCGACACCGTCGCACGGCGGCTGTCCGGCCGCGACGAGGAGCACGTACCCGGCACCGAACTGCGCGTCGGCGACCTGGTGGTCTGCGAGGCGGGCGACATCATCCCCGGCGACGGGGACGTCGTCGAGGGCGTCGCCAGCGTCGACGAGTCCGCGATCACCGGCGAGTCCGCCCCGGTCATCCGGGAGTCCGGCGGCGACCGCAGCGCCGTCACCGGCGGGACGAAGGTGCTCTCCGACCGGATCGTCGTCAAGATCACCACGAGGCCGGGCGAGACCTTCATCGACCGGATGATCGCCCTGGTCGAGGGCGCCGCCCGGCAGAAGACGCCCAACGAGATCGCGCTGAACATCCTGCTCGCCTCGCTCACCATCGTCTTCCTGCTCGCCGTCGTCACCCTCCAGCCCTTCGCGCTCTACGCCGGGCAGGGGCAGTCGATGATCGTGCTGACCGCGCTGCTGGTCTGCCTCATCCCGACGACCATCGGGGCGCTGCTCTCCGCCATCGGCATCGCCGGGATGGACCGCCTGGTCCAGCGCAATGTGCTCGCGATGTCGGGGCGGGCGGTCGAGGCCGCCGGGGACGTGTCGACCCTGCTGCTCGACAAGACCGGCACCATCACGCTCGGGAACCGGCAGGCCGCCGCGTTCGTCCCGGTGACGGGCACGACCGAGGCCGAACTGGCGGACGCCGCCCAGCTCTCCTCGCTGGCCGACGAGACGCCCGAGGGCCGCTCGATCGTCGTCCTCGCCAAGGAGGAGTACCGGCTGCGCGAGCGCCACCAGGGCGAACTGGCCGGCGCCCAGTGGGTGGCCTTCACCGCGCAGACCCGGATGTCCGGCGTCGACGTGGACGGACGGAAGATCCGCAAGGGCGCCGCCGGATCGGTCACCGCCTGGGTGAAGGAACGCGGCGGCACGGTCCCGCGGGACGTGGCGGCGCTCACCGACACCATCGCCCAGGCCGGCGGCACCCCGCTGCTGGTCGCCCTGGAGGACGGGCACGGCGCCCGCGTCCTCGGCGTCGTCCACCTCAAGGACGTCGTCAAGGAGGGCATGCGGGAGCGGTTCGACGAGCTGCGCCGGATGGGCATCCGCACGGTGATGATCACCGGCGACAACCCGCTGACCGCGAAGGCCATCGCCGAGGAGGCCGGTGTCGACGACTTCCTCGCCGAGGCCACCCCCGAGGACAAGATGGCCCTCATCAAGCGGGAGCAGGCGGGCGGCAAGCTCGTCGCGATGACCGGCGACGGCACCAACGACGCCCCGGCGCTCGCCCAGGCCGACGTCGGCGTGGCCATGAACACCGGCACCTCGGCCGCCAAGGAGGCCGGGAACATGGTGGACCTCGACTCCAACCCCACCAAGCTGATCGAGATCGTCGAGATCGGCAAGCAGCTGCTCATCACCCGGGGCGCGCTGACGACGTTCTCGATCGCCAACGACGTCGCGAAGTACTTCGCGATCATCCCGGCCATGTTCGCCGCGGTCTACCCGGGCCTGGCGAAGCTGAACATCATGCAGCTGTCCTCGCCGCAGTCCGCGATCCTGTCGGCGGTCGTCTTCAACGCGCTGATCATCGTCGCCCTGGTGCCGCTCGCCCTGAAGGGCGTGCGCTACCGGCCCAGCAGCGCCGACTCGATGCTCCGGCGGAACCTCGGGCTGTACGGGCTCGGCGGCCTGATCGCCCCGTTCATCGGCATCAAGATCATCGACATGGTCATCTCCCTCATACCCGGTCTGCACTGACACCAGGAAACGGCTGACCCGCCATGAACAACTCCGTAGCGAACACGACCCGGCTGCTCTGGGCCGGGCTGCGCGCCCTGCTCGTCCTCACCGTCGTCTGCGGCGTGCTCTACCCGCTGGCCGTCACCGGGGTGGCCCAGGGGATCCTCCCCGGCCGGGCCAACGGCTCCGAGATCACCGAGAACGGCCGAGTCGTCGGCTCCGAACTCATCGGCCAGCGCTACGACCTGCCGCTGAAGAAGGGGCAGCAGACCCCCGCGCCGGACCTCAAGTGGTTCCAGCCCCGCCCCTCCAACGGACTGGGCACCAACACCGTCAACACCCAGTACGAGCTGCTCCTCTCCGGCGCGACCAACCGCTCCGCCGACAACAAGGAGCTGATCGACTGGGTCACCGCCGCCAAGGCCGCCGTGGTGAAGGACAACTCCGTCCCCGGCCACCCGGTGAAGCCCTCGCAGGTGCCGCCCGACGCGGTCACCTCCTCCGGCTCCGGCCTCGACCCGGCCATCTCCCCGGCGTACGCCCAGCTCCAGGTCCGCCGGGTCGCCGAGCGCAACCACCTGCCCGTCGACCGGGTGGAGAAGCTTGTCGCCCAGCACACCGACGGCCGGATCCTCGGCTTCGTCGGCGAGCCCACGGTCAACGTCCTCCGGCTGAACATCGGGCTGAGGGAGCTGACCGGCCGGAGCTGACGGCCCCGCCCCGTGCCCCGCGCACCGCGCTCCCCCGCGGTACGCGGGGCACGGCCGTTGTCCCGACCTGGGCGCATTACCCATACTGTCGGTCCACGGGATCGATCACGTACGGGGGAGAGACATGACCGAGAGCACTGGCCGGACGGGCACCGAGGGCCAGGGCGGCACCGCGCTCGCCGGGGGACCGGCCGAAGGCCCGATGGTGCGGGTCGAGGACCTGCGCCGCTCGTACGGCTCCGGGCCGGGCGCGGTGCACGCGCTGCGCGGGGTCTCCTTCGAGGTGCCGCGCGGCGAGCTGGTGGCGCTCAAGGGGCGTTCCGGCTCGGGCAAGACCACCCTCCTCAACCTCCTCGGCGGGCTCGACACCGCCGACGCCGGCCGGATCACCATCGACGGCACGGACCTCGCCGGGCTGGGCGAGGACGGGCTCCTGGAGCTGCGCCGGGAGCGGGTCGGCTTCATCTTCCAGTCGTTCGGCCTGATCCCGATCCTGACCGCGGCGGAGAACGTCGGCGTACCCCTGCGGCTGCGCAGGGCGGATCCGCGCGAACGCGAGGAGCGGGTGGCGCTGCTGCTCGCCCTGGTGGGCCTCGCCGACCACGCCGCCCAGCGCCCCGGAGAGCTCTCCGGCGGCCAGCAGCAGCGCGTCGCCATCGCCCGCGCCCTGGCCAACCGGCCCGCCCTGCTGATCGCCGACGAGCCCACCGGCCAGCTCGACGCGGAGACCGGGCTCGCGGTGATGGAGCTGCTGCGGGCGGTGGTGCGCAGCGAGAACGTCACCGCGCTGGTGGCCACGCACGACAGCCAGCTGCTCGGGCTGGCGGACCGGGTCCTGGAGCTGCGCGACGGGAACATCGTCGACCACGGGTGACCACGGACGGCCCCGCCGGAACCCCGGCGCGCCGCCCCGGGCGTCAGAATCCTGTCAATTCGGTCCCTCCATCCCGCCCTCGTCCGCCCCGCCCCCGCTCGGAGGGGTAGCTTCGAACCGGCCGCCGCATCGGACGCGGCCGGTTCAAGAGAAGACAATGGGGCCATGGCACGCGGCAAGCTTCGGATCTACCTGGGGGCGGCACCCGGCGTCGGCAAGACGTACGCGATGCTCGCCGAGGCCCATCGGCGGGTGGAGCGGGGCACCGACTGCGTCGTCGCCTTCGTCGAGCACCACGACCGGCCCCGCACCGAGGTCATGCTGCACGGCCTGGAGCAGATCCGGCGCAGCGAGATCGAGTACCGCTCGGCGGTCTTCACCGAGATGGACGTCGACGCCGTGCTGGAGCGCGCCCCCGCCGTCGCCCTGGTGGACGAGCTGGCCCACACCAACGTGCCGGGCTCCCGCAACGCCAAGCGCTGGCAGGACGTGGAGGAGCTGCTCCAGGCCGGGATCGACGTGATCTCCACCGTCAACATCCAGCACCTGGAGTCCCTCGGCGACGTCGTCGAGTCCATAACCGGCGTCCGGCAGCGCGAGACCGTTCCCGACGAGGTCGTCCGCCGGGCCGACCAGATCGAACTGGTCGACATGTCGCCCCAGGCGCTGCGCCGCCGGATGGCCCACGGCAACATCTACAAGCCGGACCGGATCGACGCCTCGCTCTCCAACTACTTCCGCCCCGGCAACCTGACCGCCCTGCGCGAGCTGGCCCTCCTCTGGGTGGCCGACCGGGTCGACGAGTACCTCCAGCAGTACCGCGGTGAGCACAACATCCGCACCACCTGGCAGGCCCGCGAACGCATCGTCGTCGGCCTCACCGGCGGCCCCGAGGGCCGTACGCTCATCCGCCGCGCGGCCCGGATGGCGGCCAAGGGCTCGGGCAGCGAGATCCTCGCCGTCTACATCGCCCGCAGCGACGGCCTGACCTCCGCCTCGCCCAAGGAACTGACCGTCCAGCGCACCCTGGTCGAGGACCTCGGCGGCACGTTCCACCACGTCATCGGCGACGACATACCCTCCGCGCTCCTGGAGTTCGCCCGTGGCGTGAACGCCACCCAGATCGTCCTCGGCTCCAGCCGCCGCAAGGCCTGGCAGTACATCTACGGGCCCGGCGTGGGCGCCACCGTCGCCCGGGAGTCCGGCCCCGACCTCGACGTCCACATCGTCACCCACGAGGAGGTCGCCAAGGGACGCGGCCTGCCCATCGCGCGCGGCGCCCGGCTCGGCCGGGCCCGGATCATCTGGGGCTGGGTGGTCGGCGTCGGCGGCCCGGCCCTGCTCACCCTGCTCCTCGCCTGCGTGGACAGCGGCCCCGGGCTCGCCAACGACGTCCTGCTCTTCCTCTTCCTGACCGTGGCCGCCGCGCTGCTCGGCGGGCTGCTGCCCGCCCTGGCGTCGGCCGCGGTCGGCTCGATGCTGCTGAACTACTGGTTCACCCCGCCCACCCACACCCTGACCGTGCAGGACCCGGAGAACTTCGTCGCCATCGTGATCTTCTTCGCGGTGGCGGTATCGGTCGCCTCGGTGGTCGACCTGGCGGCCCGCCGCACCCATCAGGCGGCCCGGCTGCGCGCCGAGTCGGAGATCCTCTCGTTCCTGGCCGGCAGCGTGCTGCGCGGCGAGACGACGCTGGACGCGCTCCTGGAACGGGTCCGCGAGACCTTCGGCATGGAGTCCGTCGCCCTGCTGGAGCGGCGCAGCGACGTGGACCCGTGGACCTGCGCGGGCAGCGTCGGGCCGGCGCCGGTGGCCCGGCCGGAGGACGCGGACGTGGACATGCCCGTCGGCGACCACATGGCGCTGGCGCTCTCGGGGCGGGTGCTGCCCGCCGAGGACCGCCGGGTGCTGGGCGCCTTTGCCGCGCAGGCCGCCGTCGTACTGGACCGCCAGCGCCTGGTCGGCGAGGCGGAGGAGGCCCGCCGCCTCGCCGAGGGCAACCGGATCAGGACCGCGCTCCTCGCCGCCGTCAGCCACGACCTGCGCACCCCGCTCGCCGCGATCAAGGCCGCAGTGAGCTCCCTGCGCTCCGACGACGTGGCCTGGTCCGAGGAGGACCAGGCCGAGCTGCTGGAGGGCATCGAGAACGGCGCCGACCGCCTCGACCACCTCGTCGGCAACCTCCTCGACATGTCCCGGCTCCAGACCGGCACGGTCACCCCGCTGATCCGCGAGATCGACCTCGACGAGGTGGTCCCGATGGCGCTCGGCGGCGTACCGGAGGACAGCGTCGACCTGGACATCCCCGAGACCCTGCCGATGGTCGCGGTCGACCCCGGGCTGCTGGAGCGGGCCGTCGCCAACATCGTCGAGAACGCCGTGAAGTACAGCCGTCACGCCGAGCGCGTCACCGTCGCCGCGAGCGCGCTCGGCGAACGCGTCGAGCTGCGGGTGGCCGACCGCGGTCCCGGCGTGCCCGACGAGGCCAAGGAACGCATCTTCGAGCCCTTCCAGCGCTACGGGGACGCCCCGCGCGGCGCGGGCGTCGGGCTGGGGCTCGCGGTGGCCCGCGGCTTCGTCGAGTCCATGGGCGGCACGCTGGACGCCGAGGACACCCCGGGCGGCGGCCTCACCATGGTGCTGACCCTCAGGGCTGCGCCGGGATACGTTCCGGTCGGTCCCGACCCGTCCGAACAGGCCGTCCCGTGACCGCCCGGGCCGTCCCGTGACCGCGCGGGTCACCCCACCCTCACCATGATCACCGGAATGCCCGGGAGATCGCCGTACAGCAGAAAGGCAGGGCCCCCATGACCCGGGTGCTTGTGGTCGACGACGAGCCGCAGATCGTACGCGCCCTCGTGATCAACCTGAAGGCGCGCAAGTACGAGGTGGACGCGGCGCCCGACGGCGCGACCGCCCTCCAGCTCGCCGCCGCCCGCCACCCCGACGTCGTCGTCCTCGACCTCGGGCTGCCGGACATGGACGGCGTCGAGGTGATCAAGGGGCTGCGCGGCTGGACCCGGGTGCCGATCCTGGTGCTCTCCGCCCGCCACACCTCGGACGAGAAGGTCGAGGCCCTGGACGCCGGGGCCGACGACTACGTCACCAAGCCGTTCGGCATGGACGAGCTGCTGGCCCGGCTGCGCGCCGCGGTCCGCCGCGCCGAGCCCGTCGGGCAGCAGGGCACCGACGATGTCGTGGTCGTCGAGACCGAGGGGTTCACCGTCGACCTGGCGGCGAAGAAGGTCCACCGCGACGGGCGGGACGTACGGCTCACCCCCACCGAGTGGCACCTGCTGGAGGTTCTGGTCCGCAACAGCGGCCGACTGGTCAGCCAGAAGCAGCTCCTCCAGGAGGTCTGGGGGCCCTCGTACGGCACCGAGACCAACTACCTGCGGGTCTACATGGCGCAGCTCCGGCGCAAGCTGGAGACCGACCCCTCGCACCCCCGGCACTTCGTGACCGAGCCGGGCATGGGCTACCGCTTCGAGCGCGGCTGAACGGGGCGGCGGGGGTCCGGGGGGAGACGCCCCGGGCCGGGCCCCACCAGCCCTGCCCTGCTCACTCGTTCGAGTGAGATTCGGGGGAGCTCCGTGTGAGCTCCGTGCGGGGTTGCGGGTGAGACCGGGGACACCCGCCCGGAGCAGCGGGGACCGGTACCCTTCGGGTATGAGTGCTGTTCCACGATCCGACCGGCCGGGCAGGGCGGAGAAGCCGTCCGGCCGCTTCCGCCGGATGCTCGACCGGCTGTCCAGCTCCCAGGAGGACCTGGAGTCCGAGGAGCTGCAGGAGGACACGCATGCTTCCGGGTGCTCCCGGATCTCCGACTGCGCCGACCGCCAGATCGTGAAGGTGACTGGTACCTTGCGGACCGTCACCCTGCGGCCGCGCGCCGGAGTGCCGGCCCTGGAGGCCGAGCTCTTCGACGGGACCGCGCCGCTCGACATCGTCTGGCTGGGCCGTCGCTCCATCGTGGGCATAGAGCCGGGCCGTCGGCTCATCGTCTCCGGGCGCATCGCCATGAGCCACGGGCGGCGGGTGCTGTTCAACCCCATGTACGAACTCCGACCGCTCGGCAAGGAGTAGCCGGTGACGTCTCTCGACAAGCCGACGTCCGAAACGGACCGCACGACCCGCACCGACCAGGAGGACGCCGACGCGAAGGCGGTCACCGAGGCAGCGCTCTTCGAGGCGTTCGGCGGTGTCCGGGGCATGGTGGAGACGGTCGTTCCCGGACTGCTCTTCGTCACCGTCTTCACGATCAACAAGAACCTGACCGCCTCGGCCGTCGCGGCCCTGGCGGTCTCCCTGGTGCTGGTCGTCGTACGGCTGATCCGCAAGGACACCGTCAAGCACGCCTTCAGCGGCGTCTTCGGCGTGGCCTTCGGTGTGGTCTTCGCCAGGATCACGGGCAACGCCAAGGACTTCTACCTGCCGGGCATGCTCTACACGCTCGGCCTGGCCCTCGCCTATCTGATCACCACGCTCGCCGGGATGCCGCTGATCGGCCTGATCCTGGGACCGGTGTTCAAGGAGAACCTCTCCTGGCGCACCCGTAACCCGGGCCGCAAGAAGGCGTACGCCAAGGCCAGCTACGCCTGGGGGCTGATCCTCCTCGCCAAGTGCGCGATCCTCTTCCCGCTGTACTGGTGGGCCGACACCACCCAGTTCGGCTGGGTCCTGGTCGCCCTGAAGATCCCGCCGTTCCTGCTCGCGGTCTATCTGACCTGGGTCTTCCTGGCCAAGGCGCCGCCGCCCATCGACGTCTTCGCCGAGATGGAGGCGGAGGAGCGGGCCGAGAAGGAGCGCAAGGCCGCCGCCGAGGCAGCGGCCGCCGCGACCCGCGACCAGGAGTTCTGAGCGCGGGCGGATCGCCGACGCCAAGCCATGGAAAGGGGGCCCGCGACCGTGTGACACGGTCGCGGGCCCCCTTTCCCGTCGTCTCAGCTCCCGGAATCGCCCCGGCGCACCGACAGCAGGTCCTCCAACTGCTCCTCGCGCGCCTGCGCGGCCACGAACAACAGCTCGTCACCGGCCTCCAGGGTCTCCTCGGTGCTCGGCGTCAGCACCCGCTGCCCCCGGATGATCGTGACCAGCGAGGTGTCCTCCGGCCAGGCCACGTCCCCGACCTGGGTGCCGGCCAGCGCCGACTCCGGCGGCAGCGTCAGCTCGACCAGGTTGGCGTCACCGTGGCTGAAGCGCAGCAGCCGGACCAGATCGCCGACGCTCACCGCCTCCTCGACCAGGGCCGACATCAGCCGCGGCGTCGAGACCGCCACATCGACGCCCCACGCCTCGTTGAACAGCCACTCGTTCTTCGGGTTGTTGACCCGGGCGACGACCCTCGGTACGCCGTACTCCGTCTTGGCGAGCAACGACACGACCAGGTTCACCTTGTCGTCGCCGGTCGCGGCGATCACGACGTTGCAGCGCTGGAGCGCCGCCTCGTCGAGCGAGGTGATCTCGCAGGCGTCCGCCAGCAGCCACTCGGCCATAGGCACCCGCTCCACCGAGATGGCCGTCGGCGCCTTGTCGACGAGCAGCACCTCGTGACCGTTCTCCAGCAGCTCGCCCGCGATGGAACGCCCCACCGCACCGGCCCCGGCAATCGCGACACGCATCAGTGACCGCCCTCCTCGGGCCCCTCGGCGAAGGCCGCCTCGACCTTCGCGATCTCGTCCGTACGCATCATCACGTGGACCAGGTCGCCCTCCTGCAGCACCGTCTGCGACGTCGGCAGTATGGCTTCGCCCAGCCGGGTGAGGAACGCCACGCGGACGCCCGTCTCCTCCTGGAGCGTGCTGATCTTGTGGCCGATCCAGGACGGGGTGGTGTGCACCTCCGCGAGCTGCACCCCGCCGCTCGGATCGCGCCACAGCGGCTCCGCGCCCGAGGGCAGCAGCCGCCGCAGCATCTGGTCCGCCGTCCAGCGCACGGTGGCGACGGTGGGGATCCCCAGTCGCTGGTAGACCTCGGCGCGCCGGGGGTCGTAGATCCGCGCCGCGACATTCTCGATGCCGAACATCTCGCGGGCCACTCGCGCGGCGATGATGTTCGAGTTGTCGCCGCTGCTCACCGCGGCGAACGCGCCGGCCTCCTCGATGCCCGCTTCCCGGAGGGTGTCCTGGTCGAAACCGACCCCCGTGACCCGCCGTCCGCCGAAGCCCGACCCCAGGCGCCGGAACGCCGTGGGGTCCTGATCGACCACGGCGACCGTGTGCCCCTGCTGCTCCAGGGTCTGCGCGAGGGCGGCCCCCACGCGCCCGCAGCCCATGATGACGATGTGCACCTTGCGCCTACCTCGCAGTCCTGGTCGTCCGGCTGACCTGCGAAAACACCCTGCTCACACTTCTTTCTCAGCTTGCCGGGCAAACAACGGGGCAACGGTCTGTCCCGTTGCCCAGGATGAGCTTATGCGGACCGGGATGCGATGCCTCATCCGAGTGGGGCTTCGACGCGTCCCTCGGTCCCGGCGCCTCCTCGTGTCGGCCTCGCACAACTCTCCGTGCGGGCCCTTGAGTCCGGTACCAACAGACATCTAACATGTCAGTTCATGGAGACCTTGCGCCCCGTCCGCCGGACACTGCTGCGGGACACCGCCTACGAGGCGATCCGCGACGCCATCGTCCGCGGCGACCTCCCGCCCGGCGCCCCCGTGCGCGACGCCGACCTCGCCGAGCGGCTGGGGCTCTCCCGCGCCCCGGTCCGCGACGCCCTCGCCCGGCTCACCGCCGAGGGCCTGGTCGAATCCAAGCCACAGAGCTATACGCGGGTGACCCGGCTGGTGCCGCGCGACGTCCGGGACGCGTCCGCCGTCGTACGCGCCATGCAGGAGCTGGCCGCCCGGACCGCCGTGCCCTTCCTGGTCGACGCGGACATCACCGTGATGCGCACGGCCAACGGCCGCTTCCGCGACGCCACCCGGGCGGGGGACGTGGCGGGCGCGTTGCACGCCGACGACCTGATCCACGACGTCCTGGTCGCCGCCTGCGGCAATCGCGCGGTGGCCGCCACCATCGAGCGCTACACCCCGCTGATCCGGCGTCTGGAGTGGCGGCGGTTCGGCACGGCGGACGCGGCGCACGGGTCGGCGGAGTTGCACGACCGGCTGATCGAGGCGTGTGCGGCGCGCGATGCCGCCGCTGCGGCCCGGATCACCGCCGAGATCTGGCGGACCCTCGAAGAACTCGCCGACGACCCGGACGACCCGGACGACCCGGACGGGCCGGACGGGCCGGACGGGCCGGAGGGCCCGGACGAGCCCTCCGCGTAGCCGGGGCCCCTCCGGCCCCCGTACCCCCGAGCCCGGCAGCAGCGCAGTGCAGACCGGAGCAGCACTACCCCGCCCCCCATACCCACACCAGCCAGGGAGCCCCCGTGACCGCCGCACCGCCCACCTCGCCGTCCGCCCCGTACCCGTCCGCCGTGCCGTCCCTCCCCGGGCACGCGCGCTACCCCCTGCTCTTCGGCCCCTCCCCGGTCCACCGGCTCGACCGCCTGACCGAGCACCTCGGCGGTGCCGCGATCTGGGCCAAGCGGGAGGACTGCAACTCCGGCATCGCCTACGGCGGCAACAAGACCCGCAAGCTCGAATACCTGGTCGCCGACGCCCTCGCGCAGGGCTGCGACACCCTGGTGTCCATCGGCGGCGTCCAGTCCAACCACACCCGCCAGGTCGCGGCGGTGGCCGCCCGTGCCGGACTCGGCTGCGTCCTGGTCCAGGAGAGCTGGGTCGAGTGGCCCGACGCCGTCTACGACAAGGTCGGCAACATCCTCATCAGCCGGCTCGCGGGCGCCGACGTCCGGCTGGTGCGCGCCGGGTTCGGCATCGGCGTCAAGGAGAGCTGGGAGCAGGCGCTGCGCGAGGTGGAGGAGAGCGGCGGCAAGCCGTACGCCATCCCCGCCGGCGCCTCCGACCACCCGCTGGGCGGGCTCGGCTTCGCCGGCTGGGCGTACGAGGTCGCCGAGCAGGAACGCGCGCTCGGCGTGTTCTTCGACACGGTGGTGGTGTGCTCGGTGACCGGTTCCACCCAGGCGGGCATGGTCGCGGGCTTCGCCGCGCTGGAGGAGGCGGGCGGACGCCCCCGGCGCGTCCTGGGCATCGACGCCTCCGCCGAGCCCGCCCGCACCCGCGCGCAGATCGCCCGGATCGCGGCCGGCACCGCGCACCTCATCGGCGTACGCCGGGAGGTGACCGAGGCCGACATCGAACTGGACGAGCGCTACCACGCCGGCACCTACGGCCTCCCCGACGCCGCCACCCTCGACGCGATGCGGCTCGCCGCCCGTACCGAGGGCATGGTCACCGACCCCGTGTACGAGGGGAAGTCGATGGCGGGAACGATCGACCTCGTGGGCCGCGGTGAGATCGCCCGCGATTCCACCGTCCTCTACGCCCACCTCGGCGGGCAGCCCGCGCTCAACGGATACAGCGCCCTTTTCGCCGACTCCTGAGCTCCTGTTCCGCGGTCTTCCGCTGATCTACCGGCGATCTCGCGGCGATCTCCGAGGGATCCCCGGGTGATCCCCGGGTGATCTTCCGGAGGTGTCTCGAAGCCCGGACGGAGTGCAAGGATTTCGTTAAGGATTGCGTGGCGTTTTCGGCCGAGTGCAGGAGTTTGCAGGGTAGTGGCGGTGGGGCGGCGAAAGCCGCCGAACGGAACGCTTACGATCCTCTGCGTGTCCAAACTGACCGACCTGCCCAAACGGATTCTGATCGGGCGGGCGCTGCGCAGCGACAAGCTGGGGGAAACGCTCCTCCCGAAGCGCATCGCACTTCCCGTCTTCGCATCCGACCCGCTGTCCTCGGTGGCGTACGCACCAGGAGAAGTTCTCCTGGTGCTCTCCGTCGCGGGCGTGTCGGCGTACCACTTCAGCCCCTGGATCGCGCTCGCGGTCGCGGTGCTGATGTTCACCGTCGTCGCCTCGTACCGGCAGAACGTGCACGCCTACCCGAGCGGTGGTGGCGACTACGAGGTCGCCACCACCAACCTCGGGCCCAAGGCCGGCCTCACCGTGGCCAGCGCGCTGCTGGTCGACTACGTGCTGACCGTGGCGGTGTCGATCGCCTCCGGGGTGGAGAACCTCGGCTCCGCGATCCCGTTCGTCGTCGAGCACAAGACGATCTGCGCGACCGTCGCCATCGTGCTCCTGACACTGATGAATCTGCGCGGCGTCAAGGAATCCGGAAAACTCTTCGCCATCCCCACGTATCTGTTCGTGGCCGGTGTCTTCATCATGATCGCCTGGGGCGCGTTCCGGGGACTCGTTCTCAACGACACCATGAACGCGCCGACCGCCGGATTCGAGATCAAGGCGGAACACCAGGGACTCGCCGGATTCGCACTCGTCTTCCTGCTGCTGCGGGCCTTCTCCTCCGGCTGCGCCGCCCTCACCGGTGTCGAGGCGATCAGCAACGGCGTCCCCGCGTTCCGCAAGCCGAAGAGCAAGAACGCGGCGACCACGCTCGCGATGATGGGCCTGCTGGCCGTCACCATGTTCTGCGGCATCATCACCCTGGCCATGGCCACCGACGTGAAGATGGCCGAGAACCCGGCCCGGGACCTGATCAACCACGGTGTCCCGGTCGGCTCCGCCTTCGTCCAGGACCCGGTGATCTCGCAGGTCGCGGCGGCCGTCTTCGGCAAGGGCAGCTTCCTCTTCGTCGTCCTCGCCGCCGCCACCGCGCTCGTCCTCTTCCTCGCCGCGAACACCGCGTACAACGGCTTCCCGCTGCTCGGCTCGATCCTCGCGCAGGACCGCTACCTGCCCCGCCAGCTCCACACCCGCGGCGACCGGCTCGCCTTCTCCAACGGCATCGTGCTGCTGGCCGGCGCGGCGATCCTGCTGACCTGGATCTACGGGGCGGACTCCACCCGCCTGATCCAGCTCTACATCGTCGGCGTCTTCGTCTCCTTCACCCTCAGCCAGACCGGCATGGTCCGGCACTGGAACCGCCATCTGCGGACGGAGAAGGACGCCGCCAAGCGCCGCCACATGAAGCGCTCCCGCGCCATCAACACCTTCGGGGCCTTCTTCACCGGACTGGTCCTGGTCGTCGTACTCGCGACCAAGTTCACCCACGGCGCCTGGGTGGCCCTCCTCGGCATGGTGATCTTCTACGGCACGATGACCGCGATCCGCCGCCACTACGACCGGGTCGCCGAGGAGATCGCCGCCGAGGAGACCCCGTCCGACGAGACGATAAGGCCCTCCCGGGTCCACTCGATCGTCCTGGTCTCCAAGCTCCACCGGCCCACCCTGCGCGCCCTCGCCTACGCCAAGCTGATCCGCTCCGATCAGCTGGAGGCGCTCTCCATCAGCGTCGACCCGGCCGAGACCAAGACGCTCAAGGACGACTGGGAGCGGCGCGGCATCGACATCCCGCTGAAGATCCTCGACTCCCCGTACCGCGAGGTGACCCGGCCGGTCATCGACTACGTGAAGAGTCTGCGCCGGGAGAGCCCGCGCGACGTGGTCAGCGTGTACATCCCGGAGTACGTGGTCGGCCACTGGTACGAGCACCTGCTGCACAACCAGAGCGCGCTGCGCCTCAAGGGGCGGCTGCTGTTCACCCCGGGCGTCATGGTGACCTCGGTGCCGTACCAGCTGGAGTCCTCCGAGGCCGCCAAGAAGCGGGCCAGGAAGCGTGCCGAGTGGAACGCGCCGGGCTCGGTGCGCCGCGGCCCGGTGGAACGCCGGCCCAAGGAGCCCAGCACCAAGGGCTGAGCCTCCCTCCGCCGCCTGGTTGCCCGCCCGCCCGCTCGTGGTGAACGGCCGGACGACACCCACGTAGACTGGTGGGTCGTTGTCCGGCCGTTTCCCCCTTGATCCCTGGAGCCACCCCGTCATGCAGAACGAACCCACGTTGTCGCTGGTCGGGGAGGAGTACGAGGTCGAGGTCGGCCCCGTCGCGCACGGCGGTCACTGCATCGCCCGTACCGAGGCGGGCCGGGTCCTCTTCGTCCGGCACACGCTCCCCGGCGAGAAGGTCGTCGCCCGGGTCACCGACGGCGACAGCGACTCCCGCTTCCTGCGCGCCGACGCGGTACGGATCATCGAGGCGTCCAAGGACCGCGTCGAGGCGCCGTGCCCGTACGCCGGACCCGGCAAGTGCGGCGGCTGCGACTGGCAGCACGCCAAGCCGGGCGCCCAGCGCCGCCTCAAGGGCGAGGTCATCGCCGAGCAGCTCCAGCGCCTCGCGGGCCTCACCCCGGAGGAGGCGGGCTGGGACGGCACGGTCATGCCGGCCGAGGGCGACAAGCTCCCGGCGGGCGAGGTCCCCGCCTGGCGCACCCGGGTCCAGTACGCCATCGACGAGGAGGGCCGGGTCGGCCTGCGCAAGCACCGCTCGCACGACGTGGAGCCGGTCGAGCGCTGCCTGATCGCGGCGCCCGGCGTCACGGAGCTGGGCATCGAGAAGCGGGAGTGGCCGGGCATGGCCTCGGTCGAGGCGATCTCCGCCACCGGCTCCCACGACCGCCAGGTCATCCTCACCCCGCGCCCGGGGGCCCGGCTCCCGCTCGTCGAGCTGGACAAGCCGGTCTCGGTGATGCGCGTCGACGAGCGCGACGGCGGCGTCCACCGCGTGCACGGCCGCGCCTTCGTCCGCGAGCGCGCCGACGACCGCACCTACCGGGTCGGCTCCGGCGGCTTCTGGCAGGTCCACCCGCAGGCCGCCAACACCCTGGTCCGCGCGGTCATGCAGGGCCTCCTGCCCCGCAAGAACGACACGGCCCTCGACCTCTACTGCGGCGTCGGCCTGTTCGCCGGCGCCATCGGCCAGCGCATCGGCGAGAAGGGCGCCGTCCTCGGCATCGAGTCCGGCAAGCGCGCGGTCGAGGACGCCCGCCACAACCTGCAGGACCTGGACCGCGTCCGCATCGAGCACGGCAAGGTCGACCAGGTCCTCCCGCGCACCGGCATCACCGAATGCGACCTGATCGTCCTCGACCCGCCCCGCGCCGGCGCCGGCAAGGCCACGGTCAAGCACCTCTCCACCCTCGGCGCCCGCCGCATCGCCTACGTCGCCTGCGACCCGGCCGCCCTCGCCCGCGACCTGGCGTACTTCCGCGAGGGCGGCTACCGGGTGCGGACGCTGCGGGCGTTCGACTTGTTCCCGATGACGCACCATGTGGAGTGCGTGGCGATCTTGGAGCCGGTGAAGAAGGACTCCTGACCTGGGGTTTTGCGGGTGTGCGCAAACGCACCGCGCACTGTCCACCCGCTCCTCAAGCTTCTTGATGCGCTTCTGCCGTTTGAAGGCGCTGCGGACCGGGATGACGCAGGAGCAACTGGCTGAGGCCGCCGGGGTGTCACGATCACCAGGGTCGCCCTTTGGCCCGAAGCGGCACCGCTGAATGCGTTCGCTGGAGACGGGCTCTCCGGTAGCCGGTCTGGTCCGCCTCCGGAGTCGGTGCAGGGCTATGACTCCAGGTACCGGAGCACGGCCAGGATCCGTCTGCTGTAGCCGGTTGTGCGGGACAGGTCCAGTTTGTCGAAGACGGAGTTGAGGTTCTTCTCCACCGAGCTCAGCGAGAGGTGCAGTTTCTGGGCGATGGCGGTGTTCGTGTGGCCCTGGGCGAGGGCCTCCAGGACCGTGCGTTCCCGGGGGGTCAGTCGTGCCAGTGGGTCGCCGTGGGTGGTTCGGACGACCAGTTGGCGTACGACTTCCGGGTCGATCGCCGCTTTGCCGGCGTGGATGCGGTCGAGGGCGTCGAGGAACTCCTCGACCTGTGCCACCCGGTCCTTGAGGAGGTAGCCGACCCGTTCGGCGTTGGACGCGAGCAGCTTGGCGGCGTAGTTGCGTTCGACGTGCTGGGAGAGGACGAGCACGCCGGTCCCGGGGAAGCGTTCCCTGATCTCGACGGCCGCCCGTAGCCCCTCGTCGGTGTGGGTCGGGGGCATCCGGATGTCGACGACGACGATGTCCGGGCGCTGCTCCTCGACCTCCTTGAGCAGGGTCACCGCGTCGCCCAGCGCCGCCAGGACCTCGTGGCCCTCCTCGGCGAGCAGCCTGACCAGGCCCTCGCGCAGCAGGGTCGAGTCCTCGGCCAGGATTACGCGCATGGGAGCTCCGCGGTGAGGGTGGTCGGTCCCCCGAGGGGGCTGTGGAGGTGCAGGGTGCCGTCGAGCGCGGCCACCCGGCTGCGCAGACCGGTGAGGCCGCTGCCGGTTCCGTCCGCGCCGCCGGTGCCGTCGTCCTCGACCCGTACGGTGAGGAGCGCGCCGTCGAGGGTCACCGCCACCGAGATCGCCGAGGCACGGGAGTGCTTCGCCGCGTTCGTCACGGACTCGGACACCACGAAGTAGGCGGCGGTCTCGACCGGCCGGGGCAGCGGGCCGCCGACGTCGAAGCGGGTCCGCAGCGGAATGCCGCACCGTTCGGCGACGCCGCCGATCGCCTCTTCGAGTCCGAGGCTGTCCAGCGCCGACGGGTACACCCGCCAGGCGACCTCGCGCAGTTCGGTCAGTACGTTCCGGGACTCCTCGTGCGCCTGGAGCAGCAGTGCGGCGGCCTGCTCGGGGTCGCGGCCCCGGCGGGCCCGGCCGATCAGCATGCCGAGCGCCACCAGCCGCTGCTGCATCCCGTCGTGCAGATCCCGCTCGATGCGCCGCCGCTCGGCGTCCACGGCCGCGACGACCGCGGCCCGGCTGGCGGCGAGTTCGTCGATGCGGTGCCGGAGCAGTTCCCGCTCGGAGGGACCGAAGCACTCCCGGGTGATCCGGGCGTCGAGCGCGGCCAGTGAGCGCAGGCCCTGGACATCGAGGAAGAGCAGGACGCCGCCGAGCAGGATCTGGGTCAGCAGCTCGTCCCAGTCGAGGGTGCCCCGGACCGCACCGCCGGCCAGGAGACCCGCCAGGACGGCTCCGAAGACGAGGAATCCGACGACCACCGCGCAGAGCAGGCCCGTGAGGACGCGGATCGCGAGGTAGCGCACGACCTTCTGGTCGGAAGTCGTGTAGTGCTCGGGGAAGAGGTCGCCGAAGAAGACGGAGCGTCGGACCCGTTCGAGGGCGACCAGGCGCCGGGCGCCGGCCATCAGGACCGCCAGGGCGCTCGGCCGGGTGTGCGGCCAGAGGAGGAACGGGCCGAGAGCCGCGCCGGTGAGGAGGAAGTACAGGGCGCCTGCCAGGGCGGTCGCGCTGCCCACGAGGGTTCCCAGGCCGCGCCGGGGCCAGGACGGAACGGCCGTACGCGTGAGGGTCCCGCCCCCGCCGGAGTTGTCACCGCCGGAGGCGTCCCCATGGGAGTCGCTCCCGGCGGGCTCGGCCGGTGGCCGGTCGGTCGCGGTGCCTCCCAGATCCCCTTGCACGGGGCCCGAGGCTAGTGCGCCCGTGCGGACCGGGCAAGATCGTCCGGGTGGTACGGGGAGTGGGGCCGTGCCGTTCGGGCGGGAGCCGGGGGTCACGAGGCGCGGCGGTGCCGGGCCCGGCCGCGGCTGCGCAGCCGGACCGCCAGGTAGGCGGCGACGGCGACGAGGACGAGGGCCGCGACGACCTTCGACAGGATGCCGACGTACGTCTCCACGACATCCCACTGGTCGCCCAGCCAGTAGCCGGCCATGACGAGGACGCTGTTCCAGACGAGGCTGCCGAGTGTGGTGAGCATGAGGAACACCGGCAGGGGCATCCGTTCGACGCCCGCCGGTACCGAGATCAGGCTCCGGAAGATCGGCACCATCCTGCCGAGAAAGACCGCCTTGGTGCCGTGCCGGGCGAACCACTCCTCGGTACGGACCAGGTCCGACGCGTTCACCAGTGGCAGCTTTCCCCAGATCGCGTGCATCCGTTCCCGGCTGAAGAGCATCCCGATCCAGTAGAGCGCCACCGCGCCGACCACGGAGCCCAGCGTCGTCCAGAACAGTGCCGAGACCAGGCTCAGTACGCCCTGACCGGCGGCGAATCCGGTCAGCGGCAGGATGACCTCGCTGGGCAGCGGTGGGAAGAGGTTCTCCAGGGCGATGGCCAGACCGGCTCCCGGGCCGCCCAGTGTGTCGACGAGACCGGCGGCCCAGCCGGCGAAGCCGTCCGTGGGCTGCTGGGCGAGGGCCAGGGTCGTGAGGTGCATGAGCGACTCCACATCGGAGGGGAGGCGGGCCGGTTGCCCCGTCGTTCTCCCGGTTCGCCCTCGAACCTAGGAATCGCCGCTCCGCTCCGGTATGCGGGTTGCCTCCCACCCCGGTGGTGTTCCCCGCACATCGACCCTGCGGTTTTCCGCAGGGTCGGACGCGCGAAAGGCGGGCGGCCCCGGGGGGTCGGGCCCGCCGGGGCCGTGACGGCCGGTCAGGACTCGGCGGGGTTTCCCCGGACGAAGTCGATGACCAGGCGGTTGAACTCCTCGGCGTGCTCGATCATCGCCCAGTGGCCGCAGCGGTTGAGCAGGACGAGGCGGGAGTCCGGGATGTTCGCCAGGAGGAACAGGGAGTTCTCGAAGGGGACCACCCGGTCGTCGCGGCCGTGGATGAGCAGGGTGGGCACGGTGATGCCGCTCAGCCGGGCCGGGTCCACCCAGCGGGGCAGGGGGGCGCCCTTCGGGAGGCCCGCCACGTAGTTGGAGAGGTGCTCGGGGCGGGCCAGGGCCGCCTGGGAGCGGGCCTCGCACAGCGCTGTTCGACCCGGTCTTCCTGGTCCAGTACATCTCCACCGTGATCACACTGCGCCCCGGCGACATCATTGCCACCGGCACCCCCGCCGGGGTGGGCAACGCCCGCGACCCGAAGGTCTTCCTGCTGCCGGGCCAGAGCGTCGTCACCGAGATCTCCGGCCTGGGCGCCTGCGCCAACAAGGTGGTCGAGGCATGACGGCCCCCGCCCGGACCGTCGCCGACGCGCGCGCCTGGGCCCGCGCGGGCACGGAGCTGGTCCTCGATGCCGTCGCGGACCTCGACGAGGCCGGATTCCGGGCCGACAGCGCCCTGCCCGGCTGGACCCGGGGCCACCTCGCCGCCCATGTCGCCGCCAACGCCGACGCCCTGGGCAACCTCGTCCACTGGGCGGCCACCGGGGAGGAGACGCCCATGTACGCCTCCGCCGAGGCCCGCGCCGAGGGCATCGCCCGGGGCCCGGCCCTCTCCGCCGGCGAGCTGCGGTCCTGGCTGACCGCCTCCGCGCGGCAGCTCGCCGAGGGGCTCGACACCCTCACCGACGAGCAGTGGCACCACCCGGTCGTCACCGCCCAGGGCCGCACCGTCCCCGCCACCGAACTGCCCTGGATGCGGGCCCGGGAGGTCTGTGTCCACGCCGTCGACCTCGCCACCGGCACCGCCTTCACCGACCTGCCGGGCGGCTTCCTCACCGCGCTGGCCGACGAGATCCGCGACCGGCGCGGACTGGCCGGCCTGCCCGAAGGACCGCTGCCGGAGATCGCCGCCTGGCTGTCCGGCCGCCCGCACTCGCTCGCCGACGCCCCCGCGCTCGGCCCGTGGCTCTGAGGAGTCGAACCATGTCCCACCCCGAACCCGATGTGATCGTCGTCGGCGGCGGCCTCGGTGGCCTCGGCGCCGCGCTCTCGCTGACCCGCCAGGGCCTGACCGTCCGCCTGCTGGAGCGCGCCCCGGCCTTCGGCGAGGTCGGCGCGGGCATCCAGCTCGCACCCAACTGCACCCGGATCCTCGACGACTACGGCCTTCTCGCGGAGGCCAGGAGCCTCGGCGTCGTCCCGGACGCCATGGTCATGCGCGACGCCGTCGACGGCGACGAGCTGACCCGGCTCGACCTGCGGGACCTGGAGCAGCGCTACGGCTACCCGTACCTCGTCATCCACCGCAGCGACCTGCACGGCCTGCTCCTGCGCGCCTGCGAACGGGCGGGCGTCGAGCTGGTCACCGACGCGGAGGTGGTCGCGTACGAGAACACCGACGGCGGCGCCCGCGCGACCCTCGCCTCGGGCGAGCGGCTCGAGGCCGGTGTCGTGATCGCGGCCGACGGGCTGAACTCCGTCGCCCGCAAGCTGCTCGTCGACGACGAGCCGGTCTCCTCCGCCTACGTCGCCTACCGGGGCACCGTCCCCGCCGACCAGCCGCGCGTACGCTCCCTCGACCTCAGCGAGGTCGTGGTGCACGTCGGCCCCGCCTGCCACTTCGTCCACTACGGCCTGCGCGGCGGGGAACTGCTCAACCAGGTCGCCGTCTTCGAGTCGCCCAAGGCACTGGCCGGGCGGGAGGACTGGGGCACCCCCGACGAACTCGACGCCGCCTTCGCCGGGACCTGCGGCTTCGTCCAGGACGGCCTGCCGTTCATGTGGCGGGAGAAGTGGTGGCGGATGTTCGACCGCGACCCGGTCATGCACTGGGTCCACGGCCGGATCGCGCTGCTCGGCGACTCCGCGCACCCGCCGCTCCAGTACATCGCCCAGGGCGCCGTCATGGCGATCGAGGACGGCTGGGTCCTGGGCGAGCACGTCGCCCGCAACCGCTCCGCCGACGGCACGGTCGACTGGGACACCGTCTTCGCCGCGTACGAGGCGGTCCGCCCGGAGCACTGCCGCCGCGTACTGACCACCTCCCGCGCGTGGGGCGAGCTGTGGCACCTCGACGGCACCCCGCGCGAACAGCGCAACGCCCTGCTGCGGTCCCGCGACACCTACGACTACACGTTCGTCGACTGGCTCTACGGCCCGACCGCCCTGACCCCGGACCAGGAACCGCCCATGTTCACCCCGATCCCCCTGGCACCGGAGGAGGCCAAGGCCGGCGCCGTGTGACGGCATCGGGGCCCGGTCCGACCGGGCATACGGTCCAAGGACCTGTGCCCGGTCGAGGTGCAGTTCCGGGCCACCGCAGGCGGGCCACCACGGTGGCGGTGTACTTCTGCGGGAGACCATTCTCTAGGATCACCGGAACCGATTGCGGCCCGACGGGCTTCCGAACAGGACATGCCCCCACCCGCACGAATCACTCGTGCCCGGGGGAACCACTTCGTGTCCATGCTTTTGCTGAAACTGTCGGCGCGGGATCTCCTTGCCCTGAACGCTCGTCGCCGCATGGTGCCGCACCTTGCCGCCCGGTGGCGGCACTTTCGTGGAGCCGACGCCTCCTTGTCGGAGCGTTCCGCGTGGGCCGAGAGCCTGGTCAGTCTGGCGAACGACCTGGTTGCCGCAGGGCGCGGAAACGTCGAGATGATCGTCGAATGCGCTGTGACGATCGATGAGGGCGACCGGAACGAAACCCCAAGGCTCGTCGATGTCGTACTGGTGGGCCGCCATCCGGATGCCGGCGGGCCATCCGTACAACTGGTCGAGTTGAAGCGCTGGTCCACGGTGACCCGCGTGGAACGGGCCACTGCGGACATGGTCCATGTGCCGGGAATGGGGGAGAAAAAACATCCGGCCATCCAGTTGCGCGAGTATTACCAAGCGTTCACGAGCGAGCACGGCCCCCTCGGGAGCATCGACTTCACGTGCGGCGGCTTCGCCTACCTGCACAATGCGACGGACGATTCGGTGCGGCCCCTGGTGGACGTGGACGCACCGACCGGTGCTTACGCTCAGGTGTATACGGCTGATCGGCGCGACCAGTTGCTTTTTGATCTCCGCAAGAACTTCGCGGAGGACGGAGCGGGGTCCGAGGCCGAGAGGATGATGCAGCGCATGGGCCTGCGCAACACGCCCTTGCTCGACGCCATGATCCGGTCCCGCGGGGAGGACACGGTCTTCACCCTGAGAAGAGAACAGAAGCGGGTCGCCGACCAGATTCTGGAAGCCGCCGCCAAGGTGCTTCCCGACCCAGCCCGCCCCGCTCTCGTCCCGGACGAACGTCGTGTGGTCTTTCTGGTCACGGGTGGAGCCGGTACGGGGAAGAGCGCGATCGGTCTCCAGCTCAAGGCGGAGTTGGAGGCGCAGGGTAGGACGGTCAAGTACGCCAGTGGCAGTAGGGCCTTCAATGGCGCGCTTCAGGAGCATGTCGGTTACGGGGACCGGGAGTTCAGGGAGTCGTTCACTTACTTCAGCAACTTTGTCACACCGCCGGACCCGCCTCTGGACATGCTGATCTGTGATGAGGCGCACCGCCTTCGGGACCGGTCCACGAACCGTTTCTGGAAGCCGGAGGACTGGGGTACCGGTCCGCAGGTGGACGAACTCCTCGAGGCGTCCCGTCTCACCGTCTTCTTCCTGGACGAGGGCCAGTCCGTCCGTCCGAACGAGGTCGGAACCGTCGGGCTCATCGAAGACGCGGCAAAGAGGTACGGTGCCCGACTTGTCTCGAGCAACCTTCGGGAGCAGTTCCGCTGTGGGGGCAGTGACGCCTACATCCGCTGGGTACGCGCCGTACTCGGGGTCTCGGACGAGCCCGTCGAGGAATGGCGCCCTGACGGGCTGATGCACATCGAGGTGGCGAACACACCGGAGGAGCTTGAACGGACGATCCGTACCGAAGTGCTCGCAGGGGCCTCCGGCCGGATGGTCGCAGGCTACTGCTGGCCCTGGACGAAGCCGCTCGGGAAGGAGAAACGACTGGAGCCTGATGTCCGCATCGGCACATGGCACCGGCCGTGGAACGCGGACAGCGACAGTCGGTGCGAAGAGGGCCGGGTACCGCCGACGAAGACATGGTCGACCGACGAGAACGGCCTCGGGCAGATCGGTTGCGTATACACGGCTCAAGGGCTCGAGTGGGACTGGTGCGGTGTGATCATGGGCGAGGACATGGTGCGCCGTGGGGACAAGTGGGTCTTCTGCCGGGGCAAGGAGCGCGAAGAAGAGGGGTCGAAGATCAAACGGGTCGACCGGCCAGGATCGTTCGACCCGAAGGTGCGACCGAGCAGTGTCGACGACGAGGAGTTCGCACGGCTCGTCCGTCACGCCTATCACGTGCTGATGACCCGGGCCAGCCGCGCGACAGTGCTGTACTCCACGGATGCCGAAACGCGGGCCTACCTCAACGAACTTGTAGGAAAGGTCGAACTCCACGATTTGCGGCCCACCTGGGAGAACCTGCCACTGGAGGCCCGGAGCCCGCACCTGCCCCGGCCGAGCAGAGGTGCGGGCGGCCGGAGGAGGAAGAAGCGGAAGTCGAGTGGGGACCTCCGGCTGTTCTGAGTGGAACGGGGAGGAGTACGTGGCGGGCTCACCGGGCCCGCCACGTGCCCGCGTCAGAAGAGCAGGCTTGCCACCGTCGCCAGAGCCGTCACCACAAGGTTGGAGACGACTCCCGCAGCGATGTCGATCAGGATCTCGCGAATCCGGTCACGACGCGCAGACTTGTACTCGACCGTAGTCATGGCCACTCCAGAGCAGTGAGATATGGAATGGAAGGGGGACGCCCTACCGGGTATCCACAGCTCGCGTCGAGTGTCACCACACGACGGGCACAACCATCCGTCACTCCCTGCCGGTTGGGGCAGACGCACAGACCACCGCCCGTACCCTCCGGGAAGGTGCGCAGCACGCCGATATTAACCCGGTCGCGGAATCAGTGTGTTGCGGGGACGAGGGAGCGAAGTTTCTCACGGGTCTCGGGGTCCGTGGAGTAGATGATCGTTCCGATCATTCCTCGTGTCAGCAGCACCTTGTAGGTGTTGCGGACCAGTCTGTCGACTTCGCTGTCCGGCGTGGCCCTGGTGAAGGAGGGATCCTTGGAGGCCGTGCGATCCACGATCCATCGGTCGGACCGCCAGACAAGGTCCTGTCCCATGATCACGCCCGACCAGTCGTACTCGAAGCCCTGCGCCGTGTAGACGCATCCGACCTGACCGAATCCAGCGGGGTCGGTGGCCCAGAGCGGGGCAGGCGGCGCGCCGAGAAGGGAGCGGTCTCCGTACAGGTTCCACGGTCGGGCCCAATCCCCGATGGTGACGTCCGGCGGCAGCGCGTTCATGGACGGCGTGATTTTCGTCGTCCACTTCCAGCAGTAGCCCGCGGACATGCGGGCTCCGTAGTTGCGGGCACGCTGAGCGATCAGAAAGTCCTCGAGCTTCTGAGGGCTGTCCGTCGTCAGCAGCTCCACCTTGCCATCGGGTTCCCAGACGGAAGGGGCTTCGCCTTCCAGGCCCAGCAGGCTTGTCACCCAGCGCAGATACGCGTCACTGCCGCCACAACGGAACTGGCTGTCGAGTTCCACCACCGTGCACTCCAGCCCCTGCCTGGCAGCGGCATCCTGGATCTCCTGCACCGTGCCCATCTCGCCGGGACGTACCACCTGGTGCTGGTCGAGCAGGAAGACGGGCACACGGGCGGCGTCCATCAGTTCCGCCACCTGCGGCCGCCCCGTGCGCAGGGCGGCCCTGGTGTACCGGTTGGCGGAGGTCTTGCGCAGTCTGTGAGCCTCGTCGCAGACCAGCACGTCCAGATCGTTGGGCTCGGCCTCCATGAAGCTGTTGAAGTAGCGGAAGAGCCGTTGGACCTCAGGTTTCCGGGCGCCCGCGACCTTGCGCATGGTCTTCGTGAACGACTGCGATCCGGTGGCGTGCAGTGCGGGGACCCCGCGCCGGTACAGATCGCCCAGCAGGGAGAGGGCGATCACGCTCTTGCCGGAGCCGGGGCCGCCCGCCACCACGATCACTTGCTTGTGATTGGACCGCCGTGCCTTTCTGACGGCGGACATGACCGTCTCATAGGCGAGCCGCTGCTCGTCCAGCAGGACGAACTGCTCACGATCGCGGACCTCTTCGGCGGCAACCGCCATCAGCTGTCGCGATGGCCGGACCTTTCCCTGCAACAGGGCGTCGGCAGCTTCTCCCCCGGGCTTCGGGGCCAGCCTCGAACGCAGGTAGGCGATAAAGGCGCCACGTTGCTCACCGGTGAACATGCGGCCCAGGGTGTCTTCCGGAACCGAGCGCAGCCCAGCGACACCGAACTCGGTGGCGTTGTGCAGATACGCCACCCCCGCGACCGAATCGGGGAAGTGCTCCAAGGCCCCGTTGAACGACATCAGGTAGTCGCAGTAGCTCCGTACCTGCTCGATCGGGTTGAGGACCGGCTCGGGGTACGCATCGATGCGACACCGCAACGGGTCGTCCTCTTCGGGGAAAGCGTTGCTCCACTGCTTGAGTTCCACGACCACGTACGACGGATTGCCCGTGGCGGGGTGAACACCGGCGAGTACCACATCCGCGCGCTTGCTGGTCAGCGGCAGCCCGTACTCGAGCAACATCTCGATCTCGCCGAGTCCGGCCTCGATCAGCGCGTTGGTGAGTGCCGGGATGCTGCGTTCCCAGGAGCGCACTTCCGACGGCTGGGGCTGATGGCGGTGCTTATGGAAGAAGTTCTCCTGCAGGAGTTCGGCGAGGCGGCCTTCGAGACGGGTGCGGTCGGCCAACGATGCCGCAGATTCACGGAACAGCAAGAAGAAGCCCCCAGGCAGCACGAAGTAGCTCGCGCGGGTGGGGGCATGTCCTACGACTTCCACGGTAGTGGAGCGGAAGCCCGGCGGGCCGCTGAGATGGTGTTTGTCAGTCTAGAGCAGAAGGCGGACCGTGAGCCCGGGGCTACACCGCAGCCCTGTATCCACGAGTTTCGCTGATGGCGAGCCGATTTAATTCCCCGTCTTTTCTGAGGAATTCCTGGAGTTCTGTTTATTCGGAAAGGCTGGCTTTCGGGGCGGTTTGTGGTGCCTGATGCTCCACCGGGAACGGACGGGAATTCGGGTGGTCCGTCCGGCCGGCCGGGCACTCGGCCGTCAGGCCCGTTCGGCCGTGCGGGCGATGTTGCGGGCCATGCCGCCGAAGACGAGGGCGTGGAAGGGGGAGACGCTCCACCAGTAGGCGTGGCCCAGGAGGCCATGCGGGTGGAACAGGGCGCGCTGGCGGTAGCGGGTGCGGCCGGATGCGTCGGTGTCGGTGCGCAGTTCCAGCCAGGCCAGTCCGGGCAGCCGCATTTCGGCGCGCAGCCGCAGCAGCCGGCCGGGCTCGATCTCCTCCACCCGCCAGAAGTCGACCGAGTCGCCGACCCGCAGCCGGTGCGCGTCCCGGCGTCCGCGGCGCAGGCCCACACCGCCCACGAGCCGGTCGGCGATGCCCCGCACGGACCAGGCCAGGGGGAAGGAGTACCAGCCGTTCTCCCCGCCGATGCCCTCGACGACCCGCCACAGGGCCTCCGGGGAGGCGTCGACCAGGCGTTCCCGCCGGTCGGTGTAGAGGCTTCCGCCCGCCCAGTCGGGGTCGGTGGGCAGCGGGTCGCTGGGGGCGCCGGGGACCGAGGCGGAGGACCAGCGGGTGGCTACCTCGGCGTCGCGTACGCGTTTGAGGGCCAGCCGCACCGCCTCGTCGAAGCCGATGGGGTGGCCGGGCGGGTCGGGGGCGTAGCGGGTGATGTCGTTCTCCCGGCACACCACCTCGTGCCGCAGCGACTCCGCCAGCGGGCGGGCGATGGACGAGGGGACCGGGGTGACCAGGCCGACCCAGTGGCTGGACAGGCCGGGGGTGAGGACCGGCACCGGCAGGATCACGCGCCGGGGCAACCCGGCGACCGCCGCGTAACGCAGCATCATGTCCCGGTACGTCAGCACGTCGGGGCCGCCGATGTCGAAGGCGCGGTTCACGTCGGCGGGCATTCCGGCGGAGCTCACCAGCAGACGCAGCACGTCGCGGACGGCGATGGGCTGGATGCGGGTGTGGACCCAGCTCGGGGTGACCATCACCGGGAGCCGTTCGGTCAGATAGCGCAGCATCTCGAAGGAGGCCGAGCCGGAGCCGATGATCACGGCGGCCCGCAGCACCGTCGTCGGCACCCCGCTGTCCAGCAGGATGCGCCCGACCTCGGCCCGGGAGCGCAGATGCGGGGACAGTTCGCGTTCGGGCACCCCGGCCGGGGTCAGCCCGCCGAGGTAGACGATCCGGCGCACCCCGGCCGCGGCGGCCCGCTCGCCGAAGACCCTGGCCCCCGTGCGGTCGGTGGACTCGAAACCGCGCCCGGTGCCGAGCGCGTGCACCAGGTAGTAGGCCACGGTGACGTCCCGCATCGCGGCCCCGACCGTGTCGGGATCGGTGACGTCCCCCCGGACCACCTCCACCTCCCCGGCCCAGGGATGGTCGCGCAGCTTCCCGGGGGAGCGGGCCAGACAGCGCACCCGGTACCCGGCGGCCAGCAGCTCCGGCACGAGCCGCCCGCCGATGTAGCCGGTGGCCCCGGTCACCAGACACAGGGGCCGGTCCGCCGTCGCTTCCATGCCGTCCGCCTCTTCCGTCCGTCGGTCCTGTCCATACTGCGCAACCGCGGGCGGGAGCGCGCGGCGGGCGGTCGGGCCCGGTCCGGCCCGGCTCAGGGGTCCTCCGCCGGGCCGATCTCCCGGGCGGCGGGGGATTCCAGGGCGGGGCCCGGGGGGCGGGTGAGGGCGTGGGCCAGTTGGTCGGCCAGGCGGGGGAGGGTGGCCGGGGGGAGGTAGAGCTCGGCTCCGGCGTCGAGGAGGCGGCGGACGGGGCCCTGGTAGTCGACGCCCAGCTCGGGGTCCTCGATCTCGGTGACGACGAGCCGGGCGTCGGGGAAGGACGAGCGCAAGGACCCGATCAGCTGCGGGCTGACCGGGGGGACCAGCAGGACGTCGGCCGAGCGGGGGGCGGAGCGCATGTCGAGGACGATGTAGTCGGGGCCGAGCCGGTCGGAGAGTGCGGTGCGGGCCGTGTCCGACAGCTCCATGGCCGTGGCGACGACCGTGACGGACCCGTCCGGGGGGTGCGGTTCCTCCTCGGGGGTCCCGGGGGTCCCGGAGGTCCCCGAGGTGTCGGAAGTCTTCGGCGGGGCGACGAGCGTGCCGACGAGGACGGTCCTGGTGACGGGGGTGATCCGGGCGAACGGCGCGCCGCCCCGGGTGATCACCAGCTCCTCGCCGGGGCCGAGGGCGTCGACGAGGGCAAGGACGTCCTCGGGCAACCGGTCCGCGTCGATCGCGCGCGCGGTGTTCTCGCCGGTCATCGGGGAGCGGGAGGGACGGGTGCGGTGGGCCGAACGGGAAGCGTCCTCACAGCGCCCGATCCTCCCATATGCGGCGGAAGATCCCCGGGTGCCTCAACCGGTGACTCCGGCGCGGGTCGCGATCCGTTCGGCCAGTTGCCGGGGGCTCGCCGTGCCGGTCGGCAGGACGAGGGTGTCCGTGTCGAGCCGGTCCTCGCAGGCCAGCGCGGCGTCGATCCGGCCGAGCCGCCAGGTCCGTACGTCCGCGTCCCGCACCGGGTCGTCCGGATGGATCACCTGGGCGGTGATGCGCCGGGTCAGCAGGGTGCGGTCGGCCGACAGCCAGACGTGCAGCAGGCCGTCGCCCTCCTCGCGGACGATGTCGAAGATCTCCCGCCGGTACGCGTCGTTCACCACGGTCATCGGGACGACGAGGAGGTGGTCCGGATAGTGCCGCACGAACGCCGCACACGAGCGGGCCACGACCTCGCGCCAGCACGCCAGGTCCTGGAAGTTCCCGGAATCCGGCATCGGCACCCAGGCCCGCAGATGGAATCCGGCCTCCTCCGGGTCGAAGACGATGATCCTCTCCACGATCCGCGTCAGCTGCTCCGTGACGCTCGACTTGCCCGCGCCGAAGGCGCCGTTGATCCAGACCAGCATGGCTCTCTCCAGGGTCACGGGACAGGGGTCACGGGAAGGGGACACGGGAAGGGGTCACGGGAGGTGCTTCGGACAGCAGCGGTCGACGGGCTCGTACATGTGCAGGATCACCCCGGCGCGCCCCGGCCACCGGGTGTCGAGCGATCCCAGCGCGGCGGCGCGGGCCAGTTCCGCGCAGACGGACCGCGCGGTGTGTTCGTCGATGCCGGAGAAGGACGGATAACTGGCGTTGACCAGGCCCTGGAGCCAGTCGCGGAGCGTCCGGGTCTCGTCCCAGCGGGCCAGCTCGATCCTGCGGTGCACGAAGCCGCGGCGCAGCAGCCAGCCGTGCAGCCGCTGCCGCTGCCCCTTCGTCCAGTACGGGAAGACCCCGCCGGCCACCTCCGCCAGCCGCGCGGTGACCGCCTCCTGGAGGCGGCCGACCCCCGCGGCGGGCGCGGTCTCCAACTCGACGCGGTAGAACCGGCCGCCCAGCGCCAGTACGCGTTCCACCTCGGTGGCCGCCAGCAGCGGCTCCGTGCAGAAGTCGATGCTCTCGTGCTCGACGACCGCGTCGAACGATCCGGTGGCGAACGGCATCGCCATCATGTCGCCGTGCCGCACGTCCAGGCCGTCCCGGCACCCCGCCTCGATCATCGCGCGCGATGCCTCGATCCCGGTGTACGAGCCCGCGAAGGGCGCCACGTTACGGGCCAGCCTGCCGGTGCCCGTACCCAGCTCCAGGACCCGGAGCGAACCGAGGAAATCCCGGGCGAAGCCGCGCAGCACGGCGTTGAACCGCTCCGTCACCGGCCGGGCCGGGGCGTACCGCCGGGCCAGCTCCGGCCCGTAGAGCGCGCCGTCGCACGTGCCCGCCCCGGGGAGGTCCACCCGGGTGAGCGGGCGCTGGTTGGCGTCGAACCAGCCGACGCACTCCCGCGCCGCCCGTACCGTCATCCGTTCCGTACAGGCGTGCTCCACCAGCTCCGGCGGCAGCCCGCCGAACGCGAGGACGCAGCCGTCCGGCGCGCCCCGCAGCCGTACGTACGCGCAGGCCGCGAGCAGCGTCGCCGTCTCCTCGGCGGTGGCCTCGGCGTCCGGTCGGGCGGCGGCGTACCGGGCCGCGACCTCGGCGACCGGGGGCAGGACCTGCCGCGCGAGCGCCGTCAGCGTCGCCGCCCGCCACGGCGGGACGTAGTGGAACCGGCGGTCGCACGGCGGCACGGCACCGCCCTCGCCCGCCTCGCGCAGCACCTCGGCCGCGGCGCTCACCGGACCTCCCCTCCGCCGGCCGGCGAGGGGAGGTCCGGCCAGGTCAGGACGAGATTGCCGCGTACGTCCCCGTCCGCGAGCCGCTTGAGCGCCGCGCGCGCCTCCTGCGCCGGCAGCACGTCGTCCACCAGCGGCCGGATGCCGGTGGTGCGCATCAGGGTCACCATCCGCGCGTACTCCTCCCGGGTCCCGCTGAACGAACCGACGACATTGATCTGGTGGAAGTAGATCCGGTGCAGCCGGGCGGGCGGGACGTCGCCGGTCGTCGCGCCCGCGACCACCACCGTGCCGCCGTGCCGGACGCTGCGCAGGGTGTGCGTCCAGGTCGCCCGGCCCACACTGTCGATCACCGCGTCGACCGGTGCGGGCAGTTCGGCCCCCGGCTCGAACGTGGCGCTCGCGCCCAGCCGCCGGGCCAGGGCCCGCTTGGCGGCGGACCGGCCGGTCACCCAGGTGCGCACCCCGCTCGCCGACGCCAGGCTGGTCAGCGCGGTGGACAGGCCGCCTGCCGCGCCCTGGACGAGCACGGTGTCCCCGGGACGCAGCGCCGCCTTGGTGAACAGCATCCGGTACGCGGGAAGCCAGGTGCACACCAGGCAGGCCGCCTCCTCCCACGACAGATGGTCCGGGACGGGCAGCAGGCTCTCCGGGGGAGCGGCGAAGAACTCGGCGAGGGTGCCCGGCCGGGCACCGACGAGCTGCGCCGCGGGCATCGCCAGAGTCTCGTCGGCGAGGCCAGGCGGGGAGTCGAGGAGCGGATAGAGCACCACGCGCGCCCCGTCCGGCCGAATCCCCGCCGCCTCGCAGCCGAGGATGCGGGGGTACTGGTCCCGGTTGATCCCGACGCCGCGCAGGGTCCAGAGGTCCTTGTGGTTGAGGGAGGCCGCCCGGACCGCCACCCGGACCCAGCCCGGGGGCACCTCCGGGTCGGGGCGGTCCCCGACGACGACGGTGGACAGCGGGTCGTCGGGGTCGGGGGCGGTGGCGAACACGGCCTTCATGAGCCCTCGCCCTCGGGCCGGCCGGCAGCGGTGCCGCGCATACGGCCTCGGCCTCCTTCGTGTCGGGGGGAACCGGACGGGGGCGGGGCGCCGAGCAGTTCGGCGGACGGCACGGTCGCCCGCGCGAACCAGATCGCGAACCCGGACACCACCAGGGCCCGCACCCGCAGCGAGGGCCCCGCGCCGCCCGTGTCGCACCGCACCCGCACCGCTCCGCCCGGCGCGAGAACGTGCGCGCTCCTGGTACGCAGGCCCCCGGACCCGTCGTCGACGTCCACGACCACCCGGGCGGCCGGTTCCGGCCGGGCACCGCCGGGGCGGGGGTCCGTGCCGAAGAACCGCACGCCGACCGCGCCCGGCCCCGCCACGGTGACCAGCGGGAACCGTTCCCCGTCCGGCGACCGCGCCAGGTCCCCGCAGACGTCGCACCGCGCCCAGTGGCATTCCCGGTCGTCCGCCGCGCCCCGGGCCGCGCCGACCCGGACCGGGAGCCCGCACAGGTGGCAGGCGCACAGCACGTCGGGGCCGGGCGGTCCGAAGAGCAGCCCGGACCTCATGGCGCGCTCGACGGCGCGGGCACCGACCACCGGAACACTCCCCGGCGGGCCCGCCGGAACGCCCGCGCCTCCGGCAACCTCCGCCCGTGCACCTTCGGCAACCTCCGCCCGTGCACCTTCGGCAACCTCCGCCCGTGCGTCTTCCGGAACGTTCGCCAGGAAGGCGACCAGATCCCGTTCGAACCGTTCGCCGAGGGACTCCATTCCGGCGACACAGCGGGCGAACTCGGCCCGGACGGGCTCGCCGTACACGGTCCGCCCGCTCGCCGCCGACAGCACCGCCGCTGCCCGTACCGCCCAGCCCCGGGCCCCGTCGATCCCCCGCGCGCAGGCGGCCGGCACCCCGCGTCCGGCAGGGCCCACCGCCAGGCGCAGGGCGACGAGCAGACCCCGGGCGTCGTCGACGGCCCGGGTCAGGGCCAGCAGCCGGGCCCGGTCCTCGGCCAGACGCGCCGAACCCGCCTCGATCTCGCCGAGTTCACCGCCCAGCGACGCCAGGGCCGCCTTCCGGTCCGGCGCGTCGGAGCGGTGGCGCAGCAGCACCGGATCGCCCAGGCAGAGCGTCCCCGCCGACCGGTCGTCCCCGCCCGGAGCGGCGCCGCCGAGCTGGGCCAGCTCATGGACGAGGATCGCCCGGCGCGACGTCGGCATGCGGTAGAGCGAGCCGCACAGGGTCGCCGCGTAGGAACTCGCGAAGGCGTCGACGAAGTTGGTCGCGGGCCGACTGCGCCGCCAGTCGGGGATCAGCGCCCCGCACGACCCCAGGTGGATCCAGCCGCAACGGATGTCGTCGAGCCGGCAGAGCCGCAGGCCGTTCGGGGCGCACGCGCAGTCCTGCCCGGGGAAGCCGCTGGTGCTGTGCGCGCAGACGAACCGGTTGCCGATCTTCACATGGGACTCGTTGCCGTGGCCGTACACCGAGACGGTGCGCACGCCCTCGGGACCGGGCGCGGCCAGCTCCGCCGCGTCGCCCACCACGGACGAGGAATCGGCCGCGTCCACGAAGACGTGGGCCCCGGCCCGCGCCCTTCTGGCCAGGGCCATGCGCCGGAGCATGAAGCCCAGCTCCCCGGCGGAGCGCGCGGGCAGTGTCCCCACCGGGAGCCCGGTCCGGTGCCCGAGGGCCACGACGTCCCGGGCGAACCGGAGGTCGAACGCGTCCCTGGCGACGGTCACCAGGACGTATCCCGCCGACGACGGGACGGCCCGCTCGACGGCCCCGGCCCCCGCACCGGTGCCCCGCCGCCAGGCGTCGAGCGGGACGTGCGCGGCCATGCGGCAGCCGAGGGCCGCCAGATCGGCTCCGTGCGGGTGCGGGCCGCGCCCCACGACGACCACCGCCCCCTCGGGCCACGCCCGCCCGGCGCCCCGTCCGGCGTCCGGTCCGGCGTCCGTCCCGGCCGGTCGGGACGCGTACCAGTCGAGTACCTCCCGCCGCCGGGCGCGAAGCGGGCCGGTGTCGGGGTGCCGGGCATGGTCGGTGACGTGCCCGGTGGCGCGGTGCGACGGTTCCACGATGCTCCTCACCGTTCTCTAGATCCCCGGGTACGGGGCCAGTTCGTCCAGCGCGAGCACGGACCCGACGTTCTCCTCGGGAACGTCGTCGAACCAGTCGGCGTCCGCCTCGGCGGGACCGGCCCCGGCCCCGGCCGCCACCGTTCCTTCGTGTTGTTGCTGTTGCTGTTGCTCGTCGTCGTGGGTCTGCTCGGCGTCCTGCACGTCATTTCCTCCTCGTCGGATTCGATCCGGTCCGGGACGGACCGGCCCTACCCCAGGCGGGCGCGGATCCGCTCCGCCAGATACGCCCCGTACCTGCGGTGCGCGTCCGATGTCAGGTGGATGCCGTCGGCGAGGAAGTCGGACTCGTCGACGTCCGCCCACTGGCGCACCGGGTGGACCCGGCCGTCGCCCCACTCCATGACCGCCGCCACCACGGCGTCGTGCACCGTCGCCCACTCCGTCGCGGTCAGCCCGCCCGGCCCCTTGCGGTCGCGGAACCGGGGGCTCGCCGGAGCCAGGACGACGACCACCTCGCAGTCGGGCACGGTGTCCACGACGCGTTTCACGAAACCGAGCATGTTCGTCAGATACGTGTACGGGTTCAGCGAGCCGGTGAGATAGACCATGCCGCCGACCGCCATCGTCAGATAGCGCGGCCGCAGTTCGGCGATCAGATCCGCGAAGACCGGCTCCAGATGCGTGCCCTTGCCCCGGGCCAGCGACACCAGGTCGAGATCGTCGCGCCACCGGCTCGACTGCACGTAGTTGGTCAGCGGCGAGTCCGCGCCCATGCCCTGTGAGAGCGAACCGCCGTAGTGCACCCACCGGTTCGGGTTCGGCGCCGGTACGGAGGCCGTCGCCCCCGCGTCGATCCGGAGGTCGATCAGGCGGAACTGGGCGTAGAGCGGCAGCCACAGCTCGACCTGTCGCAGGGGCCCCGCGCCGGCACCGCCTTCCGCACCGCCCACCGCGCCGCCGAGGTCCAGCCGCAGCGTCTCGGTGCTCCGGGAGGCGGACAGGGCGCGCCGGCCACGCCGTACCCCGTCCACGACGACGTCGACCGACTCCAACTGCTCGATGTCCTCGGCGAGTTCGACGATGTTGTCCGGGCACCGCGAGCACAGGTAGTCGAGTTCCAGGCGGTCCGTGTCCGTCGTCAGCACGACGGCGACCCCGGACGGCATCCCCGCCCGCCCGATGCCGCCCTCGGGGAAGTACAGCCGGGCCCGGTCGAAGGGCACCCGCCACGGCGCCACCCAGCCCTCGCCCCGCTGCAACGACACCGCCCCGTTGAACCGGAACTCCTCACCGCAGGTCAGTGACCTCATGTCCTCGCTCCTCGTCCTTGTCCTCGGTCCCGGACCGGCCCTCGTCCCCGGTCGCGGTGTGGTGGTGCGTCGGCGGCGGAAGCCGCCCAGAGGTCCGCGTAGAGCCCGCCCGACCGGAGCAGGGACGCGTGCCCGCCGACCTCCAGCAGCCGTCCCCGTTCGACGACGGCGATGGCGTCCGCCTGCGCGGCGGTGGCGAGCCGGTGGGCGACCAGGACGGTCTTCCGCCCGCTCCGGTCGCCGCGCAGGGCGTGGACGACGGTGCGTTCCGCCTCCGCGTCCAGCGCTCCGGTGGCCTCGTCCAGCAACAAAAGCCGGGGGCGGGAGACCAGCGCCCGTGTCACGGCGACCACCTGCCGCTGCCCGGCGGACAGGGCGGCTCCCCGGGGGCCGACGTCGTGGTCCAGCCCGCCGGGCAGGGCGTCGATCAGTTCCGCCGCGCCGAGCGACCGCAGGACCGCCGTGATCTCCGCACGGGAGACATCGGGCCGCCCGAAGGCGATGTTCTCGCCGACGGAACCGCTGAACAGGTGGGCCTCCTGCGGCACGATGGCGGTCCGCAGCCGGTAGTCGCGCAGCGGGATCAGGCCGACGTCCACACCGTCCAGGCGGAGCGTCCCGTACTGCGGGTGGTAGAACCGCGCCAGCAGCTTGATGATGGTCGACTTGCCGGCCCCGGTCGGGCCGACGACGGCGAGCGACGCCCCCGGAGGGATGTCGAGCACGACGTCCTGGAGCGAGTACGGGGCGTCCTCCCGGTACCGGAAGCCGACCCGGTCGAACCGGATGCCCGCTCCCGCCGGTCGCTCCGGCACGGGAGGCACCGGTGCAGGCCCTGCCGACCCCCCAGTCGGCTCCTCAACCAGCCCCTCCACCGCTTCCTCCGTCGGTTCGGACAGCAGGCCGTTGACGCGCCGCAGACCCACCCGGGCCTGCTGGGCGCCGTCGTAGACCGTCGCGATCTGCTGGATCGGGTAGGAGAGCAGCGAGAGGTACAGGACGAGGGCGGCGGCGGTCCCGCCGTCGAGGACACCGGCCCCGGGCGGCCCGTCCGTCGCGGCGGGCAGCAGCAGGCAGACCAGCGTGAGGTCGACGGCGAGCGCGACCAGGGGGAAGAACCACGCCACCGCCGTCTGCCCGCGCAGGCGTTCGTCGCGGTACGCCGCCGACCGCTCCGCGAACTCCGCGACGATCCGCCCCGTGCAGCGGAAGATCTGCGCCGTACGGATGCCGTGCGCCTTCTCGTGCAGGTCGGTGTTGACCGCCGCGAGCAGGTCCCGCGCCCTGGGGTACGAACGGGAGACGACACGCCGGAACGCGGTCGCCCCGGCCAGCACCGCGGCCGCCGCCCCCGCCAGGACGGGCCAGCGGTCCGGCGCGATCCAGACCACGGCCAGGACGACCCCGCCCACCAGCGGCAGATTGACCGCCAGGGACACCAGCCCCGTCTGCACGAACGCGGAGAGCGAGTCGATGTCCGACGTCAGCCGGGTCAGCAGCCCGCCCGACCGCACCCGGTCCACGTACGGGAGCGGAAGCCGCTGGACGTGCCGGAAGCACCGCAGGCGTACGGCGAACAGCACCCGGTCGCAGACCCGCGCGGTCGTACGGATGGTGCCCCACCCGGCGGCCCAGCCCACCGCCATGACGGCCAACCCCAGGGCGAACAGCGCCCCGACCGCCGCCGCGTCGCCGTCCGCCGCGGCCGCGAGTACGGACCGGGCCACCGCCGGGAGCGCCACGGCCGCGGCGACCTCGGCGGCGATGCAGACGAGGGCCGCGAGGGCGGGGCCGCGTACCGGCCGCAGCGCCGCCCGGAGGGTGAACGGGCCGCCCTGCCGTCCGCTCTCCAGATCCGCCGGCACAGGTGCGTCCACCACCCCGGGCAGCCGGACGGCGTACGCACCGGCCGGGTCCTCCCTGGTGCCGGCGCGGGCCCGGCCGGGCGGGGGGCCGTCCGCCGCCGGTCCGGCCGCCGGCCCGTCGGCGCCCAGCGTCGGCGTCCCGGCGGCCTCGCCCATCAGGGCCCTCAGCCGTACGGAACGTCCCATCAGCTCCCCGGCGGCGCCGTGTTCGACCACCCGGCCGCCCTCGACGACCGCGATCCGGTCGGCCAGCGCCAGCACCGCGCGCCGCCGCCCGGTCATGACGACGGTGCACCCGTCCCCGAGCCGCCGCCGCAGCGCGGTGAGCACCCGCGCTTCCGTCAGGGTGTCCAGGGCGGACGTCGCGTCGTCGAGCAGCAGCAGCCCCGGCGCGCCGTACAGGGCCCGGGCGAGGGCGATCCGCTGCCGCTCGCCGCCGGAGAGCCGGGCCCCGTCCTCACCGGCACGGGTCAGGTCGCCGTCCGGCAGCCGGTCCAGCATCGTGTCCACGGCGGCGTCCGCGACCGCCGAGGCGTACCGGCCGCCGTGGAACTCCCGGCCCAGCAGGATGTTGTCCCGGACCGTGCCGGAGAACAGGAACGGCTCCTCCGTCACCAGCACGGCACCGGGGCCGCCGGGCGCCGATGCCCGGACGCGCCCGGTACGGTCGGTGAACTCCAGCCGCCCGTAGGTGGGCCGGTACTGCCCCGACAGCAGCAGCCCCAGCACCGACTTCCCGGAGCCGGTCCGGCCCGCGACACCCAGGCACTCCCCGGGGGCGACGGTCAGGCTCAGATCCCGCAGGACGTGCCGCCGCTCCGGCCCGAGCCGCAGCCCGACGCCGGACAGCACCACTCCGACCCCGTCCCCGTTGCCTTCTGCACTGGGTCCGGCCTCCGGGTCCGGCCCGGGGCCGCCGCTGTCGATGACCGCGTGGACGCGCTCGGCCGAGGACCGGGCGAGCGCGACCGCGGAGACCGCCCCGGCCAGCAGCCGTACCAGCCCGGTCATGGTGAGCAGATACGTCGCGAACACCACGAAGGTGCCGACGCCGAGGTCGCCCCGCAGGGCCATCGCCCCGCCGACCCCGACGACCAGGACGAGCGCGCCCTGCGGCAGCGTGGCCAGGACGGGCGTGAACACGGCGTTCAGCCGGGCGACCCGCTGGCGGCGGCCGAACAGCTCGGCGGCCAGGGCCCGGAAGCGGCCCTCGACCAGCTCCTCCCGCTGGAAGACCTTGGTGACGGGCAGCCCGGCGACGGCCTCGCCGGTGAACGAGGTGAGGTCGGCGGCGGCCTGCTGGGACAGCCAGGTGGCCGCGTGGAGCCGCCGCCGGGACCGGACCACCACCGCCCCCGCGACCGGCAGGGCGACGAGCGTCGCCGCCGCCAGCACCGGGGAGAGCACGAACATGATCACGACCTGGACCGCGACATGGCAGACCGCCGCGGCCGCCTGCGGGGCCAGGGTCAGCAGCGACTGCACCACCTGGAGGTCGGTGACCGACCGCGAGACCACCTCGCCCCGCCGTAACGCGTCCTGCTGTTCGCCGGAGTGGCGGCACAGCGAGGCCAGCAACGCCACCCGCAGCTCGTGCTGGACCCGGGTCGCCGGCCGGCTCGCGGAGGCGCGCTGGCCGAACCGGACGACGAACCTGAGCACGGCGGCGACGGCCAGCAGGACGAGCGTGCCGAGGGCGACCGCCCGGCCGGCGGCCAGCCCGTCGACCACGGACCCGACGACCAGCGGCGTCGCCAGGTCGATCCCCGCCCCGGCCAGCGCCAGCGCCACGGCGCAGACCGCCGTCCGCCGCTCCGCGGCCCAGGCCACGAGCAGCCGCACCGCCCACGACGGCGCCGCCCGGGATTCCGTACCCACTCCCCGTCCCCCCGCCCCCGCTACCGGCCGGCTGCCGCGTGGTCGTCGTCCAGCGGCCACACGGCGCTCTCCACCCGGGGCTCCCGCCCGATCCGGACCAGCCGCTCCGCCGCGCGGTCGTACACCGGCCAGCGGACGCCGCCGGCCGACGGCCCCCTCCCGTGCGCGAACTCCACCAGCGCCCCCTGGACATGGCGGGCCACCATGACGTCCGCCTCCGACGCGGTACCGGGGGAGGCGGGATCGAAGAAGAGCGACGCCAGGTCCATGCCGTGCACCGCGCGCCCGGCCCCGGCCAGCCCGTGGTCCGAGGGGACGTGGTCGTAGACCTGGTACCAGCACCGGCCGCTGCCCGACGCTGACTTCGCCCGCAGCAGGTCGCGCGAGGGGCGCAGGAACAACTCCGCCTCGATGAACGCCTCGTGGTCCGCCCCGTACCGTGCGGCCGGTACGGCGCTCCGCGCGCCCCGCGCCACCACCCGCGCCCCGCCCGGCATCAGGTGGTCCCAGAGCCCGGCCTCGTCCGCCGTGTTGGAGACCAGGAGGTCGACCCCGGCCGACGCCCCCGCCGCGATCGCCGCGATCGGCGGACGCGTCAGGTGCGTACCGTCCACGACATCGCGGTAGTACACGATCTCGTGGCGCCCCAGCAGGCGTTCGTGCGCCACCTTCAGATGCACGTTCGGTACGGTGGCCAGCCGCTCGGGCGCGCCGGCGAGCCCCGCGCACTCCAGGAACTCCCGGGCGAGGGCGGTCGCCTCGTCCCTCGGCACCGCGTTCTCGCAGCCGCCGCTGTACAGGGCGGCCCGCTCGAAGAGCCCCTCGGCGGCGGCGCACCCCAGGACCGAGCCGATGTTGTGGGCCCCCGCGGACTCCCCGAACAGGGTGACGTTGCCCGCGTCGCCGCCGAAGGCCGCGATGTTCTCCTTCACCCAGGTCAGGGCGAGGACCTGGTCCCGCAGCCGGAGGTTGGCCGTGTCCCGCCGGGCCGGGCCCGACGGGCCGGTCAGCTCGTCCAGGAAGAGATGGCCCCAGCACCCCAGCCGGAAGTTGATCGTCACCACCACGACGCCGTGGGTGCGGCTCAGCACCTCCGGACGCCTGCCGGGCATGCTCCCCGCCCCCGCGACCTGCATGCCCGGGTGGAACCAGACGAGCACGGGAAGCCCCGCCCCACCCGGGTCCGGGGTGTGCACGTCGAGGTTCAGACAGTCCTCGTGCTCCGTCCCGCCGGTGTGCGGGAAGCCGAAGTGCCGCAGCGTGTCGGACGCCCGGTCGTGGACCGGCGGGAGCTGCCAGGACACCCGGCCGGGCCGCAGCGCCGGACGCACCCCCTCCCACGGCTCCGGCCGCACCGCCCCGGCGAACCGGCCGCCGTCCGCCCGGACCGTGCCGTACGGGACGCCCCGCCACCGGGCGGAGCCGGAGGGCCGGTCGAGCACCCCGCCGACCCGGCCCGCGGCGGTCTCCCGCACGACGGGGACCCGCCGACCCTGACGCGTACCGCCCATCAGTAGATCCCCTCGACGATCCGGCTGCCCTCGAACTCCGCCATCGGGACGACGTCCGCGACCGAGTCGCCCCGCCACTCCTCGCCCCCGGTCCCGGCCGTCCGCACCGCCAGGTCCCGCTCCAGGTTGTTCGGCAGGAACATGTCCCGGGTGACCGTGTGCATCAGCACCTGGCCCCGGGCCCCGTACGGCACCGGCGCGCGGGTGCCCGGATCGACGACGCGGACGAACAGCTCCGGGCCGGCCGGGTCGAACACCGGATGGTCGTCGTACGACGTCGTCCGCCGGAGCAGCGCCCGCGTCCCCGTGATCGAACTCGCGTACGTGGCGACGAAGACGGCGTCCGGGAAGACCAGCCGCGCGTACTCGTACACCTCCTCGCGCGTCATCCGGGCCCCGCCCCAGGTGACGACCCGCACCGTGGCCCGCACCCGGTCCGCCAGCTCCTCCGAGCGGGCCAGGGCGCGCAGCAGGGGCGGGGTCACCAGCAGATGCCCGACGTGCTGGGTGCGGAGCACGTCCAGGGCCTGGGCCAGTACGTGCTCGACGTACCGCCGCCGCACGTCCGCCCCGATCCCGGACTTCACCCACCGCGGGTCGATGTCCACCTGGAGGTAGGGCACGCGCAGCCGCCGGGCCCACCGCCGCTGCCAGTTCCCCGCGAGATGGGGGCCGGTCGGGAACAGCGACAGCATGGTGTGCCCCGCGGCCTCCGGCACGTACGCGCAGTACAGGTCGACCAGTTGCTCGATCCGGGAGAGCGACAGCACGGCGCGCTTGGGCCTGCCGGTCGTGCCGCCGGACTCCACCACGTAGGGCGGGGGCTCGTCGGCCAGGCCCCGGGGGACCAGGTCCTCGACCCGGGCCTCGCGCAACTCGTTGACCCGGGACGGGAAGCGGCGCAGGTCGTCGAAGGTGTGGATGTCGGCGACCGGGTCGAACGGCAGGGCGGCGCGGTGGTCGACCCAGAACCGGGAGCCGGTCTCCTCGCCGAAGTGCCAGCGCAGCATCGCCGTCAGGTACTCCCGCAGCTCCGGCTCGGCGGCGGGGGCGGCGACCGGGCCCGTCGTCGGATCAGACATGGACCGTCCCCGTTCCCGTTCCGTGCGTGGCGGCGTCCGCGAAGACGCCCGTGGAGACATGGGCCGGTACGTCCGCGCAGGCGTCGGTCCCGGACAGCGGCTCCGGCGCGCGCGGCGCCCGGCAGTCCTCCCGGGGGCCGACCCGGACCGCCCCGGCCACCAGCTCCACCGCCGCCCCGGCGTCGAGCCCCTCCCGGTGGAACACCTCGGCCAGGACGTCCCCCTCCGCGACCCGCCCGCCCAGGGGGTGGGCGAGCCGGATCCCGGCGTGCGGGTCGATGACATCGCCCGCGAACACCTTGCCCGCGCCCAGCTTCAACGCGGCCCGGCCGATGTCGAGTGCCGAGACGTCCGTGACCCACCCGGCCCGCCGGGCCCGGACGAGTCCGCGCACCCCCGGCCGGCAGTACCCGTCGCCGCGCAGGACCGGCGCGGTGTCACCGCCCTGCGCCGTCAGCATCCGGACGAAGACCGACAGCGCCGCCCCGGAACCCAGCGCCGACCGCAGCCGCTCCCGGATCCTGCCCTCCGGCTCGTCCGGCTCGGCCACCCGCACCATCTGCACGGCCAGGGCCTCGCACTCCGCCGCCAGCCCCCGGTCCCCCCGCCCGCGCAGGAAGTCCACCGCCTCGTCGACCTCCGCCGCGTTGCCGACGGCCAGGCCCAGCGGAACGGATCCGTCGCTGAGCACCGCCCGGCAGCGCAGCCCGAACTCGCCGCCGAGCCGCACCAGAAGCCCCGCCAGCCGCCGCGCCGCCCCGTGGTCGGGCACCAGCGAACCGGCCCCGTACCGCACGTCGAACACCACCGCGTCGGCGCCGACCGCCACCTTCTTGCTGACGATGCTCGCGGCGATCAGCGGCGCCGACCGCACGCAGCCGCTCACCGACCGCAGCCCGTACGTCGCCGTGTCACCGGGCACCAGCTCACCGGAGAACGACCCGATGACGGCGTCGTCGGCGGCGAGCCGGGCGGCCAGCTCCGCCTCGGTGAACTCGAGCCGCAGCCCGGGCACGCTCTCCAGCTTGTCGATCGTGCCCCCGGCGATCCCGAGCCCCCGCCCGCTCAGCTTGCAGACCCGGACCCCGAGCGCGGCCACCAGCGGCACCACCACCAGCGTCGTCTTGTCGCCGATGCCTCCCGTGCTGTGCTTGTCCACCACCGGCCGCCGGCCGCCGCCCATCGCCGCCCCGGGCCGGACCGGGCCGAGATACGCCCTGGTCAGGGCCACCGTCTCGGTGAACCGCAGCCCGCGAGCCGCGATCGTCGCCAGCCAGGCGGAGAGCTGGTAGTCGGCGAGGCGGCCCGCCCGGTGGAGGGCGAGGACCGCCGAGGCCCGTTCGGTGGTGAGCGCCTCGCCGTGGCGCAGCCGCTCGATGTGCTCCAGGGCGTCGTCGACGCCGATCATGTCCGTCATCGTCGGCTCCTCACCGCGCTGCGACCACTTTGCGGACCCCGGTGACCAGATGGTCGACGAGCCGCTCCTCCTCCGCGCCGCTCAGACAGGCGGGCGGTGCGAGCAGGACCGTGGAGCCCTGCTGCCGGGTGTAGGCCCCGAGGTCGTAGACCACCCGCTGCACGCTCCCGGCGCAGTCGGCGCCGTCGAGCTCGACACTGAGCGCCAGACCGTGCCCCCGGACGTCGAGCACACCGTCCGTACCGCGCAACTCCCGCTCCAGCGCGTCGAGCAGCCGGGCACCGGAGGCCCGGGCCGCCGCCACGGCCCCGGTGCCGCGCAGGTGCTCCAGCGTCGCGTGCGCCGCCGCGCAGGCCGCCGCCGAGGCCGACATGGTGTGGCCGTAGGGCACGATGCTCCCGGCGGGCAGCCGGTCCAGGACCCGGCGGTCGGCCGCGACGGCGGACAGCGCGCACACCCCGTTGGTCAGCCCCTTGCTGAACGCGGTGAGATCGGGGCGCACCCCCGGATGGTCGTGCGCGAACCACGCCCCGGTCCGCCCCATCCCGGTGAACACCTCGTCCAGCACCAGCAGCGCCCCGTGCTCGTCGCAGATCCGGCGGACGTCGCCGAGCAGCCCCTCGGGGAGCCGGATGCCGCCCCCGACGTTCAGGAACGGCTCGATCAGCACCGTGCCCGCCGCCGTACGGGCCAGCAGCGACCGCAGCCGCGCGGTGATGTACGCCCGCGCCGCCTCCGACCGCTGCCCGGCGCCGATGAACCCGCCGAAGGTCAGACGGTGGACGCGGACCGCGTCCCGGCCCGGGGCGTCACCGGTCTGCGGCAGCCCGGACAGCGCCTGGCACAGCGCGGTCGAGCCGTGGTAGCCGCGCTCGAAGGCGACGAGGTCCGTACGCCGCCCGTCGACCGCCGCCCAGTACCGGGAGGCGAGCCCCACGGCCAGCTCGATCGCCTCCGAACCGCTGTTGGCGAAGAAGAACCGCTCGCCGCCGTGGCCCCGGACGTCCCGCAGCGCGTCCGCGAGCCGGTGCGCCGGTCCGGCGAGCCCCTGTGCCATGTCGACATGGGCCAGCTTCCTCAGCTGCGCCAGGTAGGCGTCGACCACCGGCTCGACCCCGTGCCCGCAGAACACGTTCAGCGCGCCGGACGTCGCGTCGATCACCCGGTGCCCGGTCCGGTCGGTCAGCCAGGCGCCCCGCCCGGCGACGAACGTCGGCCCGGAGTGGTCGCGGGGAGCCCGCCAGGGACGTCCCAGCGCCGAGACGGCCGCCCCCCTCCCGCCCCGTTCCGCCCTCTCGTCCTCGGAACTCATCGTTCCCCCTTCCGCTTCTCGATCCATGCGCACAGGTCGCGCGCGGTACGGCGGTACGCGTACGCGTCGAGCGGCGCGCGTTCGCCGCGCCGCCGGTGGAGCACCGCCAGGGCGGCGGCCCCCTCCTCCGGGTCGTCCGCACCGTGGGCCAGCCCGTCCCTGGCCAGCTCGTCGAAGGTCGGCCCGTGCCGGTCCACCACGGTGGGCAGGCCGAACAGCCGGGAGTCCCTGATCCGCAGCCGCACACAGGTGTCGTTCTCGACGCCGCGCCGCCCGACGCAGAGCAGCGCGGACGCCCCGGCCAGCACCCGGAAGTACTCCGCCCGGCCCAGCGGCGCCTGACGGATCGTCACGTATCCGCCGCAGCCGTACCGTTCGACGGCACCGAGCAGTCCGGACAGGACCGCCGCGTTGTCCGGGTTCTCCCGCCCGTACAGGAACACCAGCTCCACGGGGACCCCGCGGCTCCGGGCGATCCGTACGGACTCCAGCGCGAACAGCGGGTCCAGATACGTCCACAGACCGCCCGACCAGACCACCCGGAACGGCCCCTCCCGGGACGACCTCTCCCGGCCGGCCTCGGCCAGCCGGCGCCGGGCCGCCTCGGCGGCGGACTCCGAGAACCCGACGGGGATGGTGGTGACCAGCCCGTCCAACGCGCCCGACGCCCGCATCGCCTCCACCGTCACCCGGCCGGTGAGACAGAGGTTCGCCACCAGCGTCGCCCGCTCCACGGCCGACCGGCAGGTGAAGAACGCCCCGCCCGCCAACTGCCGCCGGTACGCCTCCACCGTCTCCCGGTACCGGCTCTCGCGGTCCGCGCGCCGCGCCAGCGAGGGGTACAGGGCGTGTTCGAGCGGCGGGGCGTTCTCCACGATCATCGGCAGACCGCTGTCGGCCACCGACGCCAGCCGCTCCGGGGACGGCGAGTCGAAGGAGTAGACGATGTCGCTCCGGCGCAGCTCGGCGGCCCAGGCGGATTCCCGGGTCACCAGCCGGACCCCGGGGCCGAGCCGCTCGGGCAGCGAACCGGGGGAGAAGACCGTCACCCCGGCGACCCGGGCGATCTCCGCGGCCAGCTCCCGCGCCCGCAGCCCGATCCCGCCGAGTGACGTCCAGTCGACCCGGTGACCGGTGCAGTCCATCAGTACGTCGGACATCGAAGCCCCCACACGTCCGACGGCCGCGTCACATTGACGTAGCTCCCGACCTCGACACAGGCGGCCCCGGTCAGGACGCGCGCCGGGTCCGTCGCCACCGAGGGCAGCAGCTCCCGGTGGTCGGGGCCGGCCATCGGGACCACCCACAGCCCGTCGAACCGGCCGAGATCCCGCTCCGGTTTCTCCTCGCACGCCGTGATGAGACCGGACTCCCGGTCGTACGCCACCGCGCCGTCGGCGCGCAGCGCCCCGGGGTCCGTGGTCGGGTGGACCAGGGCCGAACGGCCGTGCCGGCGCGCCAGGTCCATCGCCACCGCGAAGTCGCCCGGCTCCCGGGTGGTGAAGATCTGGTCGGGGAGCACCAGGGCGGTCACCCCCTCGCAGTACGGCAGCCCGGCGCGGACGGCACCGCCCAGATCGGCCCCGTGCCGCCGCCGGTTCTGCACGGTGAAGACCACGTCGGCGCCGCGCCCGCCCAGCTCCTCGGCGACCACGTCCATGGACCGGGCCCGGTCCGGGCCGACCACGCAGACGACCCGCAGCCGCTCCGGGCCGAGCGCGGTCAGCGGCCCGAGGCAGCAGTGCAGCACGGTGCGGTGCGCCGCCACGACGTGCAGCTCCTTCGGGTACGGGGCCCCGAAACGCGTCCCCCGCCCGGCCATCGGGATGATCACGGAGTCCCTCATGACACACGCTCCGGGGCATCGGTGTGCAGGCTCCGCAGCAGCAGGCGCGGACGGCGGGGGTCGTCGGTGAAGTGCTCCCGGCCGTGGGCCAGTACGTCGTTGCGGAAGACCAGGCACTGCCCGGCCCGCAGGAGCAGATCGATCCGGACGTCGGGATCGTCCCGGCGGTCCTTGAAGTAGCGGAGCGCGCGGGCCAGGCACCGCTGCTCCTCGGCGTCCCTCGGATACCAGCGCTCGACCCGGCCCTCGCCGTACCGGGTCGCGTAGTGGCCGTCGCCGAGCGCGGCGAACACCGGCCCGACGGCCTCGCGGACCGCCCCCGGGATCGTCGACCGCCGGCCGAGGATGGTGCCCCGCAGCAGGACCTCGGCCGCCTCCGGGTCCCGGTCCCGCAGCTCCGCGAAGACCCGCCCCGCGTTGAGCAGGAAGGTCCGGCCGCCCACGCGCGCCGGGCGTACGCAGTACAGCAGGGTCGTCCGGATGGTCCCGATGTCCTCCAGGAGGCCGTCGGTGTGCCAGCCCTGCGCCGCGCCGGTGTGGAACGTCGGATGGTCCGAGTCGACCTTCCGCGTCACCTCCGTCACGGGTGGCGCGCCCCGGTCGCGGTAGAGGAGCGGGACATAGGGCTCCCCGAGACCGAGGCCGGCCCGCACCGCCGCCATCCCGCGGTGGGCGTCCTCGGCGGACACCGCGCCGGACGGGCCGCGGACCACCGCGAAGCCGTAGCGTTCCAGCAGGTCGTGGGTCATGTCGGGGCGCAGCGGACCGGTCACGTAGCCGTGGCCGGGCGTGGAGAGCTCCGTGTAGTCGGACGTCATCAGTCGCATGCCACGCGCCCCCGCACCCCGGGGCCCGCGGGTCCAGCGGGATCCGCGAGGGACGGCCCGGCACCGCGGGGTCCTCCGGTCAGCACGTACACAGCCCGGCCTCCACTCCCAGCTTCTCGGGATCGGTGTAGAAGGGCGCACCGAACCGGGCGCGGATACCGCTCGCGGTCCGGGGCCCGAGCGGTCTCTCCCGCGCCGTGGCCAGGGCGGCTGCCAGTTCCTCGATCGCCCGTGGACCGGCGCCCTGGAAGGTGATCTCGTTCGCCCCGAGGCGCAGGTTCACCCCGGGCATCCGGGGCATCGACGACTGGAGGTTGACCCGGATGCCCGCCTCGGCCAGCCGGTTCGACAGGGTGTACGCGGCCGCCGGGGAGTCCATCGCCACCCACACCTGGTGGGTGTCGGTGTAGCCGGCGCCCCGGTCGCCGTGGACCCGGAACCCGGCGTCGGCCAGGGCGGTGGCGAGCCGTCGCGCGTTGTCGCGGGTGGTCCGGGCGTACTCCGCGATCCGGGGCTCGATCTCCAGCGCGGCCAGGGACAACGCCAGGGTCTGCGCGAAGTGGTGACTGCTGACCAGGTCGAACTGGGCGGCGCGCAGACTCTCGTCGATCTCCTTCCCCTCGGTGAAGACCACGCCCTTGTGCGGCCCGGGGAACGACTTGTGGGTGGATCCGCCGAAGGCGTCGGCCCCGCACCGCAGGGGGTTCTCCACCAGTCCGCCCAGCACGAGCCCGAGATAGTGGCTGGCGTCCACGTACAGCCGGGTGGCCGGGCTCACCCTCCGCACGACGTCCGCCATCGCCGCGAAGTCCGGCACCCGGACGCAGTTCTGCACGTCCACGTAGACCAGGTCCACGTCGCCCGGGGCGAGCGCCCGGGCCAGCCCCTCGGTGTCGACCCGGCCGCCCGGGCAGCCGAGCAGCCGGGACCGGCGGCCCAGCCTGCCGAGCAGCGCCGGGGTGGCGTAGTGGCCGCCGGAGTCCTGGTCGACGCTGACCACGGCCGAGCCCGGCGCGGAGAGCGCGGCGATGGTCAGGATCATCGCGCTCATCCCGGAGACCGGCCGCAGGTTGCAGTACCGCGCCGAGGCCATCCGCCGCAGCGCCCCGGCCCCGAGCGCCTCGATGTGCGCGATGTCCTCGCCGCCCCGGAACTCCCAGAACAGAGGGTCGCCCGCGGTGTTGAAGAAGTACCGGTTGGCGAAGTCGGAGCCCAGCGGCACCGAGGCCAGGGGCGAGACGCGGTTCTCGCTGGGCACGAGGTTGAGGGCGTGCGCGGCCCGCCGGTCGGCCTCGGCTATCGCCCTGCCCAGCGCCAGTGGGTCGGTGGTGCCCTTCGGTGTCCGTCCGCCCGTTCCCTGCGTCACCTCATCACCCCAACGCCGTTTCGAGGATGCCCACGGTGTGCACGGCATCCGGCTCCGTTACCGAGCAGTTGAACCGCACCCAGGGGCGGGTGCAGTCGTACAGGGCGGCCCACGGCTCGTCGCCGCCGCCGAAGACCGCCGCCGGGTTGAGCTTGAGTCCGGCCTCCCGGCCGACCCGGTTGCACCAGCCGACCGCCCCCTCCGGGCCGTCGACCCGGACCGGCAGCGGCAGGAACATCGAGTAGCCGGTCTCCGGGTACCGGGGGACCGGATCGACGCCCAGGGGCACGAGCCGGCTCCGGTAGGCCGCGAGGACGGTGGCGTAGTGCCGGGCCATGCCGCGCAGGTACCGGTCGAGGACGTCGACGACCGGCGACCGCCACAGCATCCGCACGAGCGGGTCGTCGCCGCCCGGCCGGACCGGCGCGACCTCGGGGGGAAGCAGCCGGGGCCGCGCCGGTACCGTGCCGTCGCGCCGCGCGGCTCGGGCGCACATCAGCGCGACGTAGAGCGCGACGACCGCGGTGGACAACGGGCTCAGCGCGTAGCAGCGCTCGAACCGGTCCGCCTCCAGGTACCGCCGCAGCCCGGGGTCGCGGGTGATCAGCAGGCCCGCGCGGAGTCCGGGCACCGACAGGTCCTTGCTCGCGGTGAGCATCACGCAGCCGCGGCCGAGGTCGAGGTCCCGGACGGCCTCGAGCAGATGGCCGTCGTCCACCCCGCCCTCCCCGCCCGGGGCCGCGGAGACCTGGAAGACCGAGTCGAGGACGCGGAAGTCGCCTGCCGCGGCGCCGGGAAGCCGGAAGCGCCGGCCGGTCACCCCGTTCGGCACGATGTCGACCAGGGCCCGGGGCGCGCCGGACCGGGCTCGGGGCGACCGGCTCCGGTACAGCAGGCCGTCCCCGTTGTAGTGGGCGGCGACCGGCATGCGCCGGCGGCGGGCGGACTGCTCGAAGGCGTAGTAGCAGGGCAGCGGCAGCACGTACGCGTACCCCCGCGCGGCGAGGTAGCCGGTGACCACACTGATCGCCTCCGTCGACCCGGACATGACGAACACATCGCCCGGTCCGATGTCGGGTCGGCCCAGCCAGTGCGCGGTGAGCGCGCTGATCAACTCCCGGTCGGAGCCGTCGAACCCGGTCGAGTAGTCCGTCATGCGCTGCTGCTCGAACAGCACCGTGACCAGGGAACGGACCCGCGCCACGAGCTCCGGGGCGGCCGGGTACATGTTGCGGCCGTATCCGATCTGGTGCGGGGTGGACACCCCGTGCCGCAGGCGCCGGTAGGCGACCACGCACTCCGCGTCCGCGTGTCCGGGGTCCCGGGCCGGTGCCGAGGCCTCCTTCGGACAGACCGTCATGGGCACCCCCCGGCCGTCATCGCCCGGACGAGCGAGGAGACCACCTGCTCCGACGACATGCCGGGCAGCAGCTCCACCCAGTCGTCGACCGGTGTCCCGGAGGCGGCCGCGAACGCCAGGTACGCGTCGAGCCGAGCCAGTTGCCAGCTCCGCACCCGGTGGTAGTCCGCCGAGCCCCGTTCGAAGAACGCGTAGGTGTCGGCCAGCTCCTCGCAGTACTCCCGGGACGCCCGCAGGCCGATCACCGAGACCGCCGCTCCCCGGGCCGTGAGACCGGCCCGTAAGCGGGCCAGCCGCTCACCGCAGTGGATGTTCATCGGCGCCAGGACGCGGCCGTCGGCGCTGTGCCGGGCGGTGTGGACGCACAGGGTGGTGAAGAGCGCCTGCCAGACGGGGTCCTCCTGGAAGTCGTCCGGCAGGCCGGGACGGAACTCCATGAGCGCGAAGCCCAGTTGCTCCCCGTCGACGACCTCGACACCGCTCCGGCCGCCCGGCCTTTCGCCCTGCCCTCCGCCCGGCCGGGTGCCGAGCCGGGCGGCGACGGCCTGGGCGATCTCCATCCTCGGCAGCGCCCAGGGGCCCGTGACGACAGTGATCATCGGCTCACCCGGAACATCACGTGGAGGTCCTGGTCCGCCGTCGCCAGCTCCGGCCGGTGGGAGATGCTCGACCAGCTGGTACGGGCGAAGCCGTGCCGGGCGAAGATGTCGCGCAGGACGTTGGGGTGCCAGCCGCCGAACCCCGGCAACTCCCCGCCCACCTCCCGGAAGTCACCGTTCGGCCGGCCGTCCCAGATCGTCTCGACGGCGATCCACACGGCGTCCCGCGCCAGGTGCGCCGCCACCGCCGCCGCCAGCCGGCCGGGGTCCGCCACGGTCCACAGCACGTTCCGCGAGAACACCGCGTCGTACGGGCCGCCGAGCCCCTCGGCGTTCCCCGCGTCGAGCCGCGCGAACGTGACGGCCGGGCCGACGTCCCCGGTGCGCCGTTCGAGGGCCTTCCGCCGGGCCCGGGCGAGCATCCGCTCCGAGGTGTCCACCCCGTGGACGTCGAAGCCCAGCTCCGCGCAGAGCAGGGTGTAGGTGCCCGTCCCGCAGCCGATGTCGAGCAGCCGCCCCGAACGGGCGGGAAACGCCTCCGCCAGCATCGATTTCCACGCCGCCGCCTGTTCGGCGGTCAGCGCGTTGCCCGGTGTCTCGTCGTAGTTCTCGGCGCGGTGGTCCCAATGCGCCACCAAATTCGTCACACCCGACTCCTCCGGCCGCTATTCCCGCTCGTTGTCCGTTCCGAAAACGATGTGGATGCGCAGGTCGTCGCCCCCGTTGAACGCGCTGTGCAACTGCCGGGTGTCGACGTAGTACAGATGGCCGTCGGCCGGAATGTTCACCACTCTGTCGTGCTCGACGAACACGAAGCGCGCGTGCTCGCTGGTGGTGACGGCGAGGTGGTAGCGGGGTGTCGGGTCGCGGTGCACGGAATAGCAGTGCTTCGCGTCCAGCGCCATGATCCGGGTGCGGACGGGGGTGAACGGCAGCCGGTCGAAGACCTCGCCCAGATAGCTGTCGCGCAACTCGGCGTGGACCTCGGTGAAATCCGTGTCCGAGGAGATCAGCGACTGGCGCAGGCACCCCTCGTACCACGGGTCCGACGCCTGCGGCCGGTGCTGGAGAGCGAGCTGCCGCGTTCCCTCGAAGACCAGTGGATGCCTTTCCAAGAGGCTTTCCACCGAGGCGCGGAGCTCATCGGGGTCGATATCGAGATCGGTCCTGGACGTCAGCACGGTCACGGGGTGAATCCTTCCGTGAAACGGATCGGCCGGGCCCGCCGACGGCGAACCGGTTCTCGCTTTCCCGCTCTTCTGCCTCTACTAGATTTTTCTTGCAGTCGCAGGGTCTGTCATTGCCGAGACGCGACCACCTGATTGGCCGATCGCGTCCTGCCGGAACCAGTCGTCCCGGAACCTGCCCGGCGGCAGCCCGTACCGGGCCCGGAATACCCGGCTGAAGTCGGACGGCTGGGTGAATCCGTTCCGCAGGCCGATCTCGCGGACCGAAACCGATCGCAGCCGGGCGTCGCAGAGTTCTCGGCGGCTGTTCTCCAGCCTCCGCTGCCGGATCCAGTCCGACGGCGTGCTTCCCTCCGTCTTGAACAGCCGTTGCAGATAGCGCAGGGAGATGTGATGGGCCGAGGCGACCAGGCCCGGAGTGAGGCCGCAGTCGCCGAGATTGCGGTCGATGAATCCCCGGATACGTGTTATCAGTTCGTACTGCTGGGTCTGCGGGCACACCTCGTCGGCCTCGACGAAATGCCGCTCCAGCACCGCCGCCGCCAGATGCAGGGCCGCGTCGCCGAACCGGGCCACCTCGGGCGCGCCCAGCCCGGCCGCCCGGCCCGCCGCCTCGACCAGGAACGAACGGAGCAGCGGCCCGGAACCGGCCGCCTCGCGGACCCGGAGCTGCGCCGCGGCGGCGTCCGGCGGAACCGTCGGCATCGCGGAGCCCGGGAAGACCATCACGACCGCCTCCGCCGCCGCCCGGTTCTCCGGCGCCGGGCCGATGCCCAGGGGGAGCAGGGTGTCGCAGAGCGCCACCGCCGCGTCCCGCACGACGAGTTCGCACCCGGCCCGCGCCACCCCGATCCCCCCGAACGAGCTGAGCACCAGCGCGTGCCGCCCGGGATCGGCCTCCAGCGCATGGGGGACGCAACCGGCGCCCCGGAACGTGATCCGGTGGGCCGTGACGCTGCCCAGCTCCGTGGTCCGCAGCACCGGGCGGAGCCCGCGGAGCGCCGGCTCCCGGCGCCCGGGGTCACCGGCCCGCCCCGCCCATGGCGCCCACACGGCCCCTTCGGGCCTCCACCGGTCCCCCCGCCGGACGGCACCGCCCAACGGCACCGTCTCACCGCTGTGCCGCATTTCCAAACTCCCGTTCTAGTGAATAACCGGGTCCATGGCCTCCAGAAGCAGTCCGTCCCATACTGCCGCTGGTGAAATATCACTGTCATTGATAGGGGGCGACCAATCGCTTGACCTCGTGCGCCGATCTGTTCGATGTCGCCGGAATAAGCGCCATTGCGCTAGTACGATGAAAAGCACAAAGAAATGCGGGAAGAAAAATATGAAGAAAGGCGTCGTGTTGACTTCTTCAACCCCGATCGACCCCGGCCGGGAACCCTGGGTTCTCGCCCGGCGTTTCACGCACCGGCTCGCCGATGTCCTGGGGGACACCCTCCGCGATGTCGTGGTGGTGGGGTCCGCTTCGCTCGGCGACTGGCGGGCGGAGAGCGATGTCGACCTCGTCTGCGTGGTGGAGCGGGAGCTCGACGCCCCGGCCCGGGAGGCGGTCGCGCCGCTGCACGAGCGGTCCCGGGAGGAGTACGGCCACACCGTCGACGCGATGTACGTGACGAGGGACGGGCTGGCCAAGGGCCCCGATGCCCTCCGGTCGGTGGTGGCGACGGTCGCCGGGGTCCTGCACCCCCAGTCGACGGACGGGCCGATGAACTGGCCGACCTGGCTCAACATCGTGCAGTGCGGGGTGCGCGTCCCGCTCGCCGGGGACGGCGCGTTGAGCGCGGTCGCGGCGGGAAGTGCCGGATTCCCGATCGAGGAGGGGGCCGCGCGGGACGGGGCGGTCGGCTTCTCCCGCGCCAATCTCGACCAGTACTGGCGGGGCCGGGCCGATCTGTCGGAGCGGTTCCACCTGGCCGAGGGGGCGACCCGGCCGGTCTCCGCCTTCGAGGTCGAATGGATGTCGCTGGGCCCGGCCCGCCTCCTGGCGACGGTCCGCACGGGGCGGATCGTCTCGAAGTCGGAGGGCGGCGAGCTGGCCGCCGAGCTCTTCGCGGAGTTCCGCCCGCACCTCGCCCGGGTGCTCGACGCCCGCCGGGGCGAGGGCTCCGCCCGGACCTGGGGCCGTGCGGACCTGGAGCGCTCCCTCGACATCGCCCGCCGCTGCGTGCGCCTGGGCACGGAAGGCTGAGGGAGGAAGAAGACCGGGACCCCCGGGGCCCGTCCGCGTCCCCCGCCCTCCTATCCTCTGCTGGTCCGTCCGGTCCCGGGCGGTCCCGGGAGGGGTGGGGTTCATGCGGCGGCGGAGAGCGGGACACGGACTGAGGGTGGCGGCCCGGGTGCTGGTGCCGCTCGGGCTGGTCCTGACGGCGGTGGGCGCGGGGTACTTCTTCACGGCCTACCGGGGAATCACCGTCGTCGGCTCGGCGATGGAGCCCACGTACCGCAGGGGCGACCGGCTGGTGGCCGAGCGGGTGGACGCCGACGCGATCCGCCGGGGCGACGTCGTACTCGTCCGGGTGCCCGGCCGCTACGGGGACCAGCCGGTCCTCCAGCGTGTCATCGGGAGGGGCGGCGACCGTGTGGTGTCCGACGGCGACCGGGTCACGGTGAACGGGAAGCCGGCCGACGAACCCTATGTGCGACGCGGCACGGCACCCCTGGATCCGTACGACGTGACGGTGCCGCAGGGGCGGCTGTTCCTGCTGGGCGACAACCGGGGCGACGCGAACGACTCGCGGTTCTTCCTCGACGAGCGGTCGGGCAGTGTGGCGGCCTCCGGGGTGCTCGGGCGGGTACGGGGCGACGTCGTCGCACCGGTGCTGCTCCTGGGGCTCGGTGCGTTCGGCGGAGTGCTTGCCGTGATCGGGCTCGGCCTGGGGATCGGAGGATACGCGGCCGGGCGGAGCGCCGCGGCGCGTCCGCCGGCTACCGGCCGGTGATGAGGCGGTACCGCCCCGCCTCGCGGTGCAGCACCCCGAGGTCGACCAGGGCCCGGCGCAGCGACACCGCGTCCGTGGCCCCGGCCTGGCACCACGGCTCCAGACGCTCCGTCACCGCGCGTTCGTCGTACTCCTCGTCCGAGGGCGCGAAGGCGGCCGCGGCCACGTGCCGCAGCACCGCCTCGCGCGCCTCGGGGGCCGTCTCCTCGGGGAGCCGCAGCAGGGCCCGGCCGCGTACGAAGCCGCGGAGCCGGGCGTCGGGCTGCTCGGCGGCGGCCTCCTCCTCCCGACGGCGCCCGGCGGACTCCGCGGCCCGCGCCACGGCGGTCTCGTCGACGGCGAGCCGGCCGTTTCCCCCGGCCACGAGCAGTCCCGCCCGGGTCAGCCGGCCGATGGCCTTGGCCGCCACCGGGGCGTCGAGCCCCGTGGCCGCGAGGATCGCGGACGGGGTGGACGATCCGAGGGCGACCGCGCCGAAGACGCGGCGCGATGCCGGGTCGGCCAGCGCGAGGGTGAACTCGTCGGGGGTGAAGGCGGGTTCGCGGGATGTCATGGTTTCTCCTCTTCCTGTTCCGTCGATGCCGCCGCCACTCCGGGGGCAGGGTCCTCCGGGCGGGTCACGGCGGGCGGGGAGGTGCGGGCGAGCGCGGCCCAGGAGGCGAGCAGGAGCTCCACCGCGTCCACGACGGATTCCGATCCGCCGCCGGTGGGGGCGAGCACCCGCTGGATGGACAGCCCGTCGTCCAACGCGTGCACGATCAGTGCGAGTTGTTCCACCGGGGCCGGCAGGGCGATGCCGCGTTCGGCGAACCCCTGCTCCAGCGAGCGGGCTATGGTCTCCCGGGAGCGGCGCTCGCGCTCCGCCAGCACGGGCCGCAGCTCCGGGTCGCGCAGTGCGTAGAGCCAGAGTTCGGTGCGCAGGGCGAGCCAGCCGGCGAGGTTCTCGTCGCGGCGGCGGTGCCAGGCGCGGAGCCGGTCGAGGGTCTCCTCGAAGCCGTCCGCCCCGACGTCCATCGCCCGGACCTCGGCCAGTTCGTGCCGCGTCCGCTCCTCCAGCAGGGCCAGGACGAGCTCGTGCTTACCGTCGAAGTTGCCGTAGAAGGCGCCCCGGGTGTAGCCGGCGGCCTCCACGATCTGCTCGACCGACGTTCCGCCGACCCCCTGGTCGGCGAAGAGCCGGGCCGCCGCTTCCAGGAGCCGTTCGCGGGTGAGCTGCCGGCTCTGCTGCCGGGTGAGCCGCTCGGTGATGGGGACCGCCTCCCTCCTGTGCTGTGCCGTCCCGTCAGGTGACGTGCTTTCGGATACAGGACTGTATTCGCATACGGTTCCGTATCCAAAAGGTTTTCGAGGCTGCCCGAAGTGCCCTACGGGGCGCCCACGACCACGGCGCCGCGGAATGGAGCCTCCCCGGGGATCAGCGACATCGCGTCCAGCGACGGATCGGGCACCGGCAGCAGATGGGCGTCGACCCAGGTGTCGCCCGAGGCGGTCTGTGACCAGGGGTCCTCGATCACGAGGGCGCCGGGCGCGGCTCCGTGGCAGAGCACCCAGTGCGGTACGTCGAAGCCCTGCATCGCGGCGAGCGAGACCAGGAGCAGCACATGGCCCCGCCGGGCGACCGCGTCCCGGATCGCGGTTACGGGCAGGTGGGAGGGCTCGACCGGCAGCCCGGTCCGTCCCGCCTCCTCCCGTGACGCGTGCTGGAGCACGGCGCGCCAGTCCCGTTCCTCCTGGGTGCAGTGGTCGAGCAGCACCGGCCGGTCGGTGTCGAGGTGGACGGTGACCGGGGCCGAGGGCCACGCGCGGCGGACGGCGACGCCCAGGCCGACGGGTTCGCACGCGGGGAAGTTCGTCGCCTCCCGCCAGAGCGTCAGCTCCGCCGTACGGTCGAGCGAGGCCCATGGCACGGCCCCCGCATGGGCCCGCGCGACCAGGGCGGTGACCGCGCCGCAGGTGAAGTGGGTGGTCTGCCCGTAGTACGCGGGCTCCGGGACGGCCGCCTCCGGGCCGGGCAGCCAGCGCACGTATCCGGTGGGCGGGGCGTCCGGCCCGGTCGCCGTCAACGGGGCGCGCAGCGGCGCGAATCCGGCGGCGAGGGCGGCCTCCGGGTCCACCGTCCACCCTTCCCATTTGATCTGGACGAGCCCCCGGCGGCGTGCGTGGCCGACCACCGCCCCGGCGGCCGCCGTCACGTCGCCGACCGCGTCGACGATCTTCAGGTAGGCGGTTTCCGGACGGGCCGTCACGAGCGCGGCGGCCGCCCAGCCCGCGCCGTCCTCCCGGGCGACGGCCACCAGACGCGGGGCATGGGCGGAACGGTCGACGTCCCGCCAGCGCCCCGGCACATCGCCGAGCCGGGCCAGCGCGGCCGGGGGAGCGGCGGGATCGAACGGGACGACGACAACGGCGCCGCTGTTCACGGGCGGACTCCTCCGCTCGTACGGACGGGGCAACGGAACGTCATGCGCGGGACCTCCCGAGCATCCAGATGAAGTAGGGGGCTCCGACCAGCGAGATCATCAGCCCCGCGGGCAGCTGGGCCGGGGCGACGAGCGTGCGGCCCAGCGCGTCGGCCACGCAGACCAGCAGCGCGCCGAGCAGCATCGCCACCGGGATCACCCGGCCGTGCCGGGCGCCCACCAACGACCGGGCGAGATGCGGGGCGACGAGCCCCACGAACCCGACGACACCGACGGCGAGCACGCTCAGCGCCGCGAGCACCGCGGCGATCGTCAGCGCGGCGAACCGGGTGCGTTCCGGCCGGACGCCGACCACCCGGGGCGTGTCCTCGTCGACGGCGAGCAGATCGAGCCGGTGCCGCATGGCGAGCAGCACGGGCAGCGCCACGGCCACCGCCACCGCGACCGGTACGACATCGGGCAGGGTGCGCCCGTAGGTCGTCCCGGAGAGCCAGGTGAAGATCCGGGGCGTGTTCCACGGGTCCGCGCGCAGCAGCAGGAAGGTGGTGACGGAGCTGAGGCCGTACCCGCAGCCGATGCCGATCAGGACGAACCGGTCGGGCAGGAAGCCGCCGCGCCGGGCGAGCACGGCGATCAGCGCGAACGTGGCGAGCCCGGTCGCCACCGCCGCCACGACGAGCAGCGGGTGCCCGCCGGACAGCCCCGAGGTCGCGACGGCCGCCGCGCCCAGCCCGGCGCCCGCCGTGATGCCGAGCACCCCCGGCTCGGCCAGCGGATTGCGGACGGAACTCTGCACCACGCATCCGGCCAGCCCCAGCGCCGCCCCCGCGAGCACCGCGGCGACCACCCTCGGCACCCGGTCGTCGAGTGCCTGGCCGATCAGGTCCGGGGCGGCTCCCCGGGCCCAGAGCGCGAGGTCACCCGTACGCAGCCAGAGGCTGCCCGCGAGGACCGCGACGAGCACCGCCGCCGCCAGCAGCGCCACCGCCCCGGCCACGACGAGGAGGTACGAGCGGCGCGACCGCGCGGCGACCCGGCCGCCCGCCGCCCGTCCGGCCCCGCCGGTGTCCCGCAGCCGGAGCGCGAGGACCACGATCACGACGGCGCCGAGCAGCGCGGTCGGCACCCCGGTCGGGATCGCGGCGGCCTCCCCGGCCCCCTGCACCGCGCGCAGTCCCGCGTCCGCGAGGAGGATCAGCAGGGCGCCGAGCAGCCCGGCGGCGGGCACCAGAAAGAGGTGCCGGCGCAGTGCCCGGACCCGTCCCGCCAGCAGCCGGGCCAGGACGGGGGCGCCGAGCCCGACGAAGGCGATCGGGCCCGCGAGCGTCACCGCCGTACTGGTCAGCAACACCGCGCAGAGCACGGCGGCCACCCGGGTGGCACGGACCGGCACCCCGAGGGAGGCGGCCGTGTCGTCGCCGAGCCCCAGCACGTCCAGCCTCCGGGAGAGGACCAGGGCGACGCACGCCACCACGGCCAGGAGCGGGAGGGCGCGCACCGACGCGTCGATGTTCAGCTGGGCCAGCGAACCGCTGCCCCAGGCGTAGAGGCCGGTCGTGTTCTTCTGGAACAGGACGAGCAGCATCCCGGTCGCCGAGTCCAGGGCCATCGCCGTCGCCGACCCGGCGAGGACGAGACGGGTGCCCGAGGTGCCCGCGGCCCGGCCGGTGAGCGCCAGCACCAGCGCCGCCGCGAGCAGCCCCCCGGTGAAGGCGACCGCGCCCGACGCCCACAGCGGGACGGCGATACCGAAGGCGGCGACGGCCGAGAGCGTGAAGTAGGCCCCGGCGGTGACCGCGAGGGTGTCCGGGGAGGCGAGGGCGTTGCGCGTGACGGACTGGAGGAGCGCACCGGCGCAGCCGAGCGCGAACCCCACCGCCACCCCCGCGAGCAGCCGGGGCAGCCGCGAGCCGGTGAAGATCTCCCCGACCCGCGCGCCGTCCGGGCCCCCGCGCTCCCCGGCGAGGTGGCGCAGCAGATCCCGGGCGCCCAGCCCGGACGTTCCCTGCGTCAGATGCCACAGGCCCACCGCGAAGACCGCGACGAGCAGGGCCGCCAGGACGGCCGCCCCGGCCCGCAGTCCGCCCCGGCCGGGGGCCGTCGTATCCGGTGCGCTCACTTCTCGCCGGTGTTCTCGTCGGCGTCCGCGGCGGTGTTCCTGTCGAGCACGTCGACGTACGCGTCGATCGCCTGCGCGCAGGAGCGCGGGCCGCCCGCACCCCAGACCCGGGCCGGGAAGGCGTGCGCGCGGCCCTCCTTCACGGCCGGGATCGACTTCCAGATCGGGTTCTTCGCCAGAGCCGCGACGTAGCCGCCCGCGCCCTCGTCGTTGGCGTAGAAGAGGTTGGCCTTCCCGACCGCGGTCAGCCCCTCGACGTCGGTCTGCGCCAGCCCGTACGAGGGGTCGACGCCGCCGCTCCCGTGGGCCTTGTCGACCGCGTCGGTCCACGCGGGGGTCATGCCGAGTTCCTCGCCTATCGCGGTGAACAGGGCGCCCTTGCCGTAGGGGCGGACGGTGAGGTTGCCGCCCTGGAGCCAGCCGTCGAAGAAGAGGAAGTCCTTCGTCGGCAGGTCGGCGTCGGCCACCTTCTGCTTCGCCGTGGCGAGGTGCACGTCGAACTCCTTCAGCACCTGGTCGGACCGTTCGGTGCGCCCGGTGGCCTTGCCGATCATGCCGAACACGTTCCGCATGTTGCCGATCGGGTCGGCCGGGTCCGCGCCCTTCGTGACCATCACCGGCACGCCGCGCTTCTCCAGCTTCTTGACGATCTCGTCGTCGGCCTTGAACGCCTCGACGACGACGAGGTCGGGCTTGGCCGCGGCGAGGGTGTCCAGGTCGGGTTCCTCGCGGGTGCCGATGTCGGTCACCTTGCCGGGCAGCTTCTCCGCGCTGACCCAGGTGCGGTAGCCCTTGGCGTCGGAGACCGCGACCGGCGTGACGCACAGGGTGAGCGCGTCCTCGATCTGCTGCCACTCCAGGACCGCGATCCGCTCGGCGGGCTTGTCGAGCGTCACCTGACGGCCGACGCCGTCCTTGAACGACACCGGTCCGGTCGACGTGGCCGTCCTGTCGTCGGCGCAGCTCTTCGACCCGGGCGACCCGGGCGGCGTGGCACCGGCGGCCTGGTCCGCCGTGTCGACGCTGGTCGTGCCGCAGGCCGTCGCGGAGAGTACGACGGCGAGGCCGGTGGCGGCCGATGCCGCCAGGCGACGGGCACGGTTCATGGCAGTTCCTCTTTCGGATGGTTCAGAAGGGCGAGCACGCGAGGTGCTCAAGGTGCTGGGGATGAGGGGTGGTTCAGGTGGTGGCGGCGGTGCGGGCGGAGTGCCGCCCGAGCGGGTCGATACGGAGCCGGCCGGTACGGGGTTCCACCGCGACCTCGACGCGGATGTCGTAGACCGCGCCGATGTTCCGCGCGGTGAGGACGTCGACGGGGGCGCCCACCGCGTGCACCCGGCCGGCGCCCATCAGGACGACGGTGTCCGCGACGCGGGAGGCGTGGTCGAGGTCGTGCAGCACGATCCCGACCGCGACGCCGTGCTCCTCGACCAGATCGCGCACCAGGTCGAGCGTCTCGATCTGGTAGCGCAGATCCAGGTGGTTCGTCGGCTCGTCCAGCAGGACGACCCCGGTGTCCTGGGCCAGGCAGGCCGCGAGCCAGACGCGCTGCATCTCCCCGCCGGAGAGCTCGCCGACCGGCCGCCCGGCCATGTGCCCGACCCCGGTGACGCCCATGGCGCGCCGGACGGCGTCGCGGTCGTCGCCGGTCGGCCCGCCGAAGCCGCGCCGGTAGGGATGGCGCCCGAAGGCCACGACCTCCGCGACCGTCAGCCCCTGCGGCGCGGGCCTCGACTGGGAGAACAGCGTGACCTCCCGCGCGAACCGGCGCGCGCTCAGCAGCGCCGCCGCGCGCTCGGGGGCTCCGTCGCGGCCGCCGAGCGTCACCCGGCCGCCGTCGGCCGGGTGGAGCCGGGCGAGCGCCCGCAGCAGCGTCGACTTCCCACTGCCGTTCGGCCCCACCAGCGCGGTGGCGCGCCCCGGTTCCAGGGTCAGTGAGACGCCGTGGACCACCGGCGCCCTGCCGTAACGCAGGACCAGGTCGTGGCCGCCGAGGGGGACCGGCGCCGAACGGGCGGGGGCGTCGGCGGGGCCGGAGGCGGGGGTGGCGGCGCGCGCGGCGGTGCGTCGGGAGGAGCGAGTGAGCATCGAGGGATCCGGGTGACTGGAGCGGACAGCGGCAACTAAGGGTTACCTAACTAAGGGAACCCTATCTTCCGCTTGTCGTGGCGGCAATCAGGAGTTCTGGACACCCGATGCGGGATTCCGGACACCGTCCGGGGCGCCACCGGCCCGGCCGGCTCCGGCCGCTCCGACCGTTCCGGCCGCTTCGCCCGGTTCGTCGAAGAAGGCGCCCGGGGTCGTGCCCATGACGCGCCGGAAGGCGGCGATGAAAGTGCTGGGCTGCGCGTACCCCAGGGAATCGGAGACGTCCCGCACGTCGAGACCCTCGGAGAGCAGGGTCAGTGCGTGATGGGCGCGCAGCATCTGCCGCCACTGCGCGAAGGAGAGCCCGGTCGTCCGGCGGAAGGCGCGGGCGATCGTACGGTCGCTGATCCCCAGCGTCCGCGCCCACCCGTCCAGCGAGCGGGGGTCGGCGGGGTCGTCCAGCAGGGTCTCGGCGATGGGGTCGATCCGGGGATCGCCGGGCAGCCGCAGGGCGAACTGCCGTTCCGAGGGCCGCAGTACGTCGAAGACGACCGCCTCCGCCCGTGCCCTGGCCCCGGCGTCGAGGTCCGTGCGGGCCAGATGGGTCAGCAGGGACTCCAGGACCGGCGTCATCGTGATCGCGGTCGGGGAGCCGAACGCGACCGGGGTGCGGTCGGGTGCGAAGAAGGCGCTGTGGAACTCGACCCCCGCCGTGGTCCGCCCACCGTGCACCACCCCGGCCGGCATCCACAGCCCGTGCCCCTCGGACACGGTGAGGACGCGGTCCTCCACCCGGGATGTCAGAGTTCCCCCGCGCACCCAGACCAGTTCGTGCAGGTCGTGCGCGTGCGGCACCCACTCCGTGGGTACGGACGGGACCTGCGACCCGGCGAGAATCGCGAAGGGGCTCCCCGTGTGCCCGGCTGCCACCGCCCTGCGCACCACGGTGCCCGTCTCGCGCCGCCACATCCCCGCACTCGTGCCATTACGGGATGATCGGGTCATACGGGCGAGTCTATCCAGGCTGCCGCCCCCACGGCCGGGGCGGGGGCGGCCCCGGACGGATCCGCCCGAGGGCCGCCGGGGAGACGCGGCCGTACGGGACACCCCCGGCCACCCGCTGAGCCGGGCGGCCTACTTCACCCGGGGTGTGAGGGTCTTCGCCAACTTCATGACGTCGGCGAACTTCCCGCCGTCGTTGTCGGAGGACACGGACAGCAGCCGGTCACCGACCCGTGTGACGACGGTCTCCCGGCCGACGTACGCCTTCCGGTCGATCGTGATGCGCACGCCCTCGTCCCCGATGCCGTCGACGGCGATGACGGTGATGGTGACCGGGTTGTTCAGCAGTCCCGCCGAATTCGGCTCGTAGGTCGTTCCGCAGAGCCCCTCCAGCGACCTCAGGTTCCCGAACGCCTCCGACGCCTGACCGGCGGAGTAGGCGCGCACCATGACCCCGACCTCATGGGCGTGCGGGTCGGTGACCCCCAGGTTGGCGTACGCGCCCCAGCCGCCGAGAGCCCCTTCCGTGCCGTGCTCGGACAGTTGATCGCAGCCGAAGTTCGCCGCCGCGCCGGGGTTGGCGGACGGCGCCACCGGCTTCGGCCCGCTGTCGTGCTCGGTGAACGTGGTGGAGACCTTCCACCCCTTGGGCAGGGTGCGGTTGGTCGGCAGATAGGTCTTCAGGACCGACCCCGGCACCACGTCCGGGTCCGCGGTCGGCGCCGCGGGCGCCGACGGCGACGGGCTGTCGACGGCGGCCGTCGCGGCCGGACCGTCGGCCTGCGGCTCCTCCGACGCCGACGAGCCGCAGCCGACGCAGAGGACGGCCGCGCAGACGACCCCGGCCAACGCGGGGAACCGAGTGGTGTTCATCGATGCCTCGTTTTCATGCCGCACATGAAAACACAATGAGTGGCATGTGCACTGCGTGGGGGCCTGTGGGATTCGGTCCGGTTTCATCGAGCAAGTCGCCGGACTACAGGGCGATTTGGCGTTTCGGCGTCGGAACGGTCGGCCGCAGGCCCGGCCCCGGCGGAACAGTGCTCAGGGGCCAACCTCGCCGGTCTCGGCGTCCACGTACATCTCGGAAACGTCCGATGCGTCGAAGGCCACGGATACGGTCCACCGGGCGCGCCACTCGCCCTTCTCCATGACCGCGATGAGTCTGCCTGCCTCGACTTCCGCCTTGGAATCCTTCAGGAACGTGTCGGTGACGATGGATTCCGCCTGGGCACGGTCCACCCGGCGAGGAGGGAGCGCCACGGACAGCGGACCACGCTGAACGTTCAGCCGCGAGACCCGGCCGGCGCGATCGATCTGGACGTCGAGCCGCCGAGGCATGACCACGCCGTCCTCGATGTTCCGCCAACTGATGAGCCAGCCGGACTCCGCCCCGTCCCCGACAGGGGTCGACTCGTGATCGATTCCCTTGAGGATCCATCCGTAGTGTGCGATCGCGTAGCGATGCGCGATCGCGTACGCGGCATCGGCTTTCTCCGGATTGCCGGATGCGCCGTCCACCGGGAAACTGTCCGGATTCGGTGCGCGGAATGCTTCCAATTCGACGCTGAAGTTCGCCCTGTCGGGCCAGCTCAGTGACGCCGAGCTGTGGGGAAGAGTAATGAGCAGCGTTTCGGGTCCGCCGTCGTAGCCGGGCTGGACCTGCACATTCACCGGAGAATACCGATCGCCGAACGCCTCCTTGAGTGCCGCTCGCGCAGCGTCCTTCTCCCGGGCGTTCGCGAACCGAAGGCTGGTGGCATCCACGGCGATGGGCGTGATGGCGAAATTCCAGATACACGCGCAGACGGTCAGTGTGCCGATACCGGCGACGGCTGTCCGCTTCGCGCCCTGGCGCCACGGTTCGATGCTCGAACCCCGAAGTTTCAGCAGTGCGCACCCCAGGCCCGCTCCCAGAAGTGCTCCGATGACGTTCATTTCAGCGTCGCTGCTGTCGCAGGTACGGCCGATCCAGGGAATGGTCGCCTGTGTCAACTCCACGATGACTGGCGTCAGAACCCCGTACACGACGACGGGAAGGAGGCGCCGGAATGCCAGGATCGAGGAGAACCCAAGAGGCACGCACATGGCGGCATTGAGTAGGCCCTGTTCCGTCTTGAACGGCTCGGTGAAGTCCCTGTTGACGGTGCAGGTCCCGCTTGCCACGCCCCCGCCCGGCAGGAAGACGGTAACCCCCAGGGCCATGACCAGAAATAAGACGAACGCAGCGACTGCCCAGGAACGTGAATCACGACTACGGGTGAGCCGGTGGGCCGACAACCCGCTGATGAGTGAGATGGCTATGAGGAAGGCGAGGAAAGGTTCCTGATGGTGAAAAACCGCTTTCAGCATGGAGTCTGGTCGTCTCTCTGGAAAATGGCGAGGAGCGGCCAGAGTATCGGGCGGGATGCCAACTCCTGGGCCTGGAGGGCGAGATCGCGGAACTCGGATATGTCCTCCCGCCGGGCCGGCCCGGGCCGCGCGCGCCATGCGGGCCCGCCCGACGCAACGAACCGGTGCCCAGTGTTGTGGAACCAGGGTCAGCCCCAGAACTCCCGCAGGGCGGCGTTGACGGCGGTGGCTTCCTGGGTGTGCGGGTAGTACCCGGGCACCCGCAGGAGGCGGCCCCCGAGGGAGTCCGTGAGGGACTCGGCCACGGCCATGAGGGGGAGCCCCACGTGCTCGCGGTACGCGTCCGGCGCGTCCTCCCAGGTGCCGCAGATCACCAGGACCGGCGGGGCGGCGGCCCGGATCGGCTCCAGCGGGATCTCCGCCTCCCAGATGGGCCGTTCACGCATGGAGGTGGCGACGGCGCGGAGCCGGCGCGGGGTGGGATCGGGCATGGCCATCCCCAACCCCTCGGTGGACGCCCGCAGATACTGCTCCGGTGTGACGCTGTCCGGGATGCCGGGGGCGCCGTCGCGCACCCGGCCGAGGAGGGCGGCGACGACCGGATGGTGCGCGGCTGCGGTGAAGGCGGACGGCTGGACGAGGGCGAGGGAGCGGACGAGGTCGGGCCGGCGCGCGGCGGCGATGAGCGCGGCGACGGCGCCGTTCCCGTGCCCCACGAGGTGGGCGCCGCCGGGCCCTGCGGCGGTGACGGCCTCGCCTTCGAGGATCTCCAGGACGTCCTCGGCGTCGACGTCGAAGTCGCTGCGCGCGGTGTCCGGGCTGTCGCCGTATCCCCGACGGTCCAAGAGGAGGAGCCGCCGACCGTCCGCGAGGGGCCGTTGTCCGGCGAATCCGTACGCGGGGTCGCTGCCCCAGCTGAAGATGTTGTGAACGAAGAGGGCGGGGGCGGCGTCCGCCGGGGCGGGGGCACCTCCGGCCGGGTCGCGGTCGTCCCACACGGTCACGTGCACGGTCACGGGCCATCCTCCCGGAGCTGGAGAACATCGACTTCGTCGAGCCTACGGGACAGCCCTCGCGTCCCGGTGCGTGGCCGACGCCGGTGGGCGGGCCGGGGCCCGGCACCCGGGCGTGTCCGCCGCGTCCGCCGACATCGCCCCCACCGCCCGCGCGTCCATGGCAGGCTTCGAGGATGGACAAGCCCGACGTGACGCGTGCCATCGCTGCCGCGACCTCGGTCGCCGCATCGCTCGGCCTGCCGGTCGACGACGCGACCGTCCTCCACAACTCGAACAAGCTGGCGCTGCGGCTGACGCCGTGCGACGTCTTCGCTCGGGTCGCCCCGGTGGGGCAGGAGGTCGCGCGGTTCGAAGTCGATCTCGCCCAGCGGCTCACCGGGGCCGGGTGCCCGGTGTGTCCCCTGGAGCCTCGGGTGGAGCCGCGCGTGTACGGGCGCGACGGCTTCGCCGTGACGTTGTGGACCTACTACGAGCCCGTGACACCGCACACCCCACCGGCCGACTACGCCGGGGCGCTGGAGCGGCTGCACGCCGGAATGCGCGGCATCGGTGTGGAGAGCCCGAGGTTCACGGACCGGATCACGGAGGCGGAGGACGTGGTCGCCGACCCGCACCGCTCACCGGAACTCACCGACGCGGACCGCCTGTTCCTCGGTGACAGGCTGGCGGGCCTGCGACGGGCGATCGACGACCGGGGCGCCGTGGAGCAGTTGCTCCACGGCGAGCCGCATCCGGGCAATGTGCTCAGCACGGGGGACGGCCCGCTCTTCATCGACCTGGAGACGTGCTGCCGCGGCCCCGTCGAGTTCGATCTCGCCCATGCTCCCGAGGCGGTCTGCGCGCACTACCCGGGTGTGGACCGGGCGCTGCTGGACGAGTGCCGGCAGCTCGTCATCGCGATGGTCGCCGCGTGGCGTTGGGAACGTGGCGACCAGTTCCCCAACGGGAGGCGATTCGGGGAGGAGATGCTGCGGTCCCTGCGCGCGGGGCCGCCCTGGCCGACGCTCGACACCTTGACCGGGCGACTGGACGGTCGGTGAGAACGCCGGAGACCGGGCGGACGGGCAAGGTCGGACGCCGGCCCCTTCGAACGGAAGCGGCCGGCGCACCCACGCCGCGTCAGTCGGCCGACGGGGCGGGGATGCCCGTGCCGCGGGACCGCAGGAGCTTCTTGTCGGGCTTGCCCGCGTCGGTCAGCGGCAGGGCGTCGGCGAGATCGATGCGGTCGGGCTCGTACATCGCTCCCCGCCCCTCCCGGACCCAGGCGCGGAGTTCCGCCACGGATACGGGAACGCCGGGGGCGGTGACGACGGTGGCGTGGACGCGCTCGTAGCCGCCCTCGCCCTTCACGCCGTAGACGGCGCTCTGCCGAACGGCGGGGTGGGTGTGGAGGAAGTCCTCCAGTTCGGTGGTGTACACGTGGCCACCGACCACCGCGATCATGTCCTTGATCCGGTCGACCACGGTCAGGTAGCCCTGGCTGTCCAGTAGGCCGAGGTCGCCGGTGTGCACCCAACCGTCCCGCAGGACCTGCGCGGTGAGTTCGGGGTTCTTCCAGTACCCCTCCATCATTCCGTCCGCGCTGCGCACACAGATTTCCCCGACCTCGCCGACGGGCAGTGGTGTGCCGTGGTCCGGGTCGCGGATCTCGACCTCGACGCCGGGCACCGGACGTCCCGCGGTGCGCAGGATGTCGAGGCGGTCGGGATCGTGCTCGGCGGCGGGCAGTACGCTCACCGCTCCCGCCTCGAACTGCCCGTACCCCTGCTGCAGCACCCGCCCCAGACGTCGTACCGCCTGGGCGATGCGGGTCGGGGAGGACGGTGTGCCGCCGTAGGTGATCTGCTGGAGGCTGGAGGTGTCGGTGCGCCCGGCGTCGGGGTGGTCGAGGACCTGGTAGAGCAGCGGAGGCAGCAGCATCATGTTCGTGATCCGCTCACGGGCGATCGTGGCCAGTACCTCTCCCGGGTCGAAGGCGTAGTGCAGGAAGACGGTGCCGCCCGAGGAGAGCGTGCCGTCCGCGATGAATCCGGCGGCATGCGACAGCGGAGTGCACACCAGGTCGCGCCGCCCCGTCCCGCTGAACAGTTCCCTGGTCCGCGCGATCCCTTCGTGCATCCTGGCGAACGTGCTGCGTACCCCCTTGGGATGACCGGTGGTCCCTCCCGAGTGCCGGATGAAGCACAGATCCTCGGGCCGGGCGGCACTGGTGACCGGAGTGTCCGGCTGCTCGGCGGCGAGAGCGAGAAGGTCCTCGCCCAGGCCCTCCGCCCGGTCGGTCCCCTGCGGTCCGGGGCCGGGGTCCCCACCGAGCACCAGGACGTGCCGCATGGGTGGAACGGCCCGGACGAGTTCGGCGCCCCGGGTGGCCAGGCGCGGATCGACGATGAACGCGTAGGTGTCGACATCGGCCATCATCAGCGCCTGCACCTCGGCGGAGAGCCGGTTGTAGAGGTGGTTGAAGTGCGCGCCCAGCAGGTTGACCGCGTACCGCACGGCGATCGTCTCCGGGAGATTCCCGCACAGCAGCGTGACCGTCCTGCCCGGACCGACCCCGCGCTCCCGCAGGGCGCGCGCCAGGCGGTGGACCAAGGAGCGGAACTCGACCGCGGTGAAGGCACGCTCCTCACCCACGACGATCCGCTGCCCCGGGGTGCTGTCGAGCCCGTCGAGGATGATCTCGACGTAGTTGCGGAATTCAGGCGTTGGAGGCACGGAAGGGTCCCTTCTGAAGTACCGACGTGTCCCTGCGCGGGGACACGAACGACCTGTCGCCGCCATGATCCGTCACCGTGCCGCCCGCCGGACTCCGATCGGCCACCGCGGCCTCGACGTCCCGGGCCGCTGTCGCTCCACCTCGCTTGACCTTGACGCGACGGCACGGTTTCTACTGGCGGCATGCGCATCGGAGGGATCGCCGCGCTCGTGGGGTTCGCCGCCCGGGCGCTTTCATCGAAAGGGGACGGGGATGAGCGACCGGTCAAGGGGTGTACGGGTGGCCCGGGTCGCGGTGGCCACCGTGCTGCCGGGCGAACTGGCCCTGGTGGTCTGCCTGGTGGCCGGGGTCCGGCCGCCCGGGTGGGCGCTGGCGGGCGCCGAGGCGCTGGTGTTCGCCGTGCTGCTGCTGGAGACCTGGGTGCTGCGCTCGCTGTACGTAGCCGCGCGCGCCCGTGGCGCGGACCGCGGGGCGGCGCGGCGGGCCGCCGTACAGGAGGCGGTGCCGGTGAAGGTCCGCCGCCTGGTCCTCCACGAGCTGCGCGCCCTCGCCTCCCTGGGACGGTGGGTTCGGCGCCGTACGCACGGGGTTCGCCCCGGGGACCTCGCCGCCGCGTACACCGGACCTCAGACCGCGACGATGTACGGCCTGCTCTTCGTCATGGTGATCGAGACGGTGGGCCTGGCCCTGCTCATCCCGTGGCCGGTGGTCCACCGGGTGATCCTGGTACTCGACCTGTACGGCGTCGTCCTGGTGCTGGCCCTGCACGCCTCCTGCGTCACCCGGCCGCACGTCGTGCGCCCCGACGGCTCGCTGCGGATCCGCTACGGAGCCCTCTTCGACCTGGCCGTACCACCGGACGCGGTCGCCTCGGTCCGGGTGGACCGGCGCTATCCCGAGGGCCGCCTGATCACCCTCTCCGAGGACGGGGTTCTCGACCTGATCGTGGGCAGCCAGACCACGGTGACCCTGGAGCTGAACCGGCCCCTCCCTTTCACCCGCCCGCTCGGCGCGACGGGAGAGGCCCGGACCATCCGCTTCCACGCCGACGACCCGCGCGCACTGGTCGGCGCACTCCGCCAGCCCGCCTGAGCGCACCGGTCGGTCCTCCCCGCGACGGGGTGCGGTCTATGGTTCATCGACCGGGGGTTCGACGTACGGGGGCGGTGTGGCGGAGCTGCGAGGCAGCCACAAGGCGCACTTCTGGTTGGCGTTGGTGTTCGCCGGGGTCGGGGCGTTGTGTGTGGGTTCGACCTGGCTGCCTGGTGGGCAGGCGCCGCCGAAGTGGCTCGAAGTGGTGTGGTGCCTCGCGGTCTTCCCGGTCTTCGCCCCGACCGGGCCGGGAGCGCCGGTCCGCTGACCGCGACCGCCGCGGAGGGGTTCGGGCCGCTGCACTGCGGCGGGCGGGCCGCTTCGGAGGGCGTGGTCATTCGTCGAGGTACCGGTACCTGTCTTCACCGGGCAGGACGAGGACGCGACCGTCACGGACCTGCCACTCGGTCGCACCGTCGATCTCGTGGCTCGCGAGGAACATGCCCCGGACGAGGTCCCCGTCGTCGTCGGAGGCCGGAATCCGGGCGATCTCCCTGAGCTGGTCCATGAACCAGCTCAGGGCCGATGCGCGGATGTCGGCGCCGTAGAAGACGTAGTGGGTCCAGTTGACCTGCTGCCGGGGCATGCTCCACCCGTGGGAGTAGTGACCATCCGCGTGGGACGAGATGACCCCTTCGACGGCCGAGAGTTGTGTCCCGTCGCACTCCAGCCACCCCCTGATCGAGATGTAGACGCCCACAGCACGCCCTTTCCTTCCGTTCCGGCCCGACCGGTCCCCCCCCCGTGCGGGGGGTACGGGGATCGGGCGCGTCGCCACTCCTCGGTCGCGCAGCCGACCTCGTAGTGCCACCTACGGCTGGTTGCCCGCACCTGTGTGTTCCGCTCGGATCTTGGCACGTGCTTTAACTTTTCATTGCGAAACGATCAAGATCCCTTGTGGTTGCTGTCTGAATTGGCGCGCGTGCGCACAGTTGTTCCGTTCCTGCCCTTTCCCTCCTCGCTATGTTCACGAAGTCATCACGCATGTGGTGAAGTTGCGATCAAGAAGCTGAGGAATGATGAAGAGTCATGTGCCTCTGCCGCAGCAGGGCGGGCGGATCTGGTCGGCAAGGAGCCTGCGCTACGTGGCGTGCGGGCTTGCCACGGTCCTGTCCGTCACCCTGCTCGACGGCGTGAGCCCCGCAACGGCGGCCCCGTCCGCACCCGTTGCGGCACCGAAGAAGGCCGCGGTCGCGCAGGCGGCGGACATCGCGTCCGCACGCGTGGCCGCGCGGTTGTCCGGCAAGCGGGTCGAGGCGTTGTCCGAACGGACGGAGACGTCGACGACCTGGGTGAACAAGGACGGTTCCCTCACTACGGAGTTGGCCGCCGGCCCGGTCCGGTTCCAGGATCCGGACACGGGTGACTGGCGCACCGTCGATGTCGAACTGGCCGCCGAGGACGACGGTTCGGTGGTGTCCCGGGCCCATCCGCGCGGACTGCGCCTCGCGGGCAAGTCCGGCACCCGGGCAACGTCGCTCCGCGCCGCCCAGTCCGCCCCGGCCACCGACCTGGTCACGCTCGGCAGCGGTGACGAGGAGATCACCCTGCAGTGGCGGGGCGGCCTGCCCGCGCCGAAGCTGGACGGGACCCGGGCCACGTACGAGAACGCCGTCCCGGGCGCGGACGTGGTCGTGGAAGCCACCCGCACCGGCTTCGAGCAGTTCGTGGAGGTCAAGTCCCGTCCCGGGCGCGGCTTCTCCTACACGCTGCCGCTGCTCACCAAGGGGCTGAAGGTCAGCGAACAGGCGGACGGCAGCATCCTCTTCACGGACAGGAAGTCCCGAAAGAGCGCCGTGATGCCCGCCCCGGTGATGTGGGACGCCTCCGTCGACAAGGTCTCCGGGGAGCACACCAACCGGGCCAGGGTCGGCATGAAGGTCGTCCGGACCAAGGGCGGTGTCGACCTCGTCATCACCCCGGACGCGGACTTCCTCGCCTCACCCGACACCGTGTACCCGGTGACCGTGGACCCGTCCACGGGATCGCTGGGCAACGTCTTCGACACATACGTGCAGCAGGGCGAGACCGTCGACTGGTCCACCGACAAGGAGCTGGACTGGGGCAACCCCGGCACCAAGAACGCCAACGGCACCCCGCGCACGGCGGAGAGCTTCATCTCCTGGAACACCACCCCCATCCAGGACGCGCTGGTCCTGAACGCGAAGCTCTCCCTGTGGAACTTCCACTCCGCCAACACGGACTGCAAGCCCTACCCGTGGGAGGTGTGGGCTTCGCCCGCGGCGTCCACCGCCAGCCGGTGGACGAACCGTCCGACGATGACGGCGAAGCGGGCCACCTCCACCGAGACCCGTGGCAACGCCGACTGCGCCTCGCAGCCCGACGGCTGGATCAACGCCGATGTGACGACGCTCGCGCAGGAGTGGGCCTCGGCCAAGGCCACCCGCGGTCACATGGGCATACGTGCCTCCAGCGAGTCCGTCGTCGCGCAGTGGAAGCGGGTCAACTCCGCGAACGCGGCGTCCAACCCGCCGAAGCTGGTCGTCAACTACAACTACCGGCCGCGTACCGGCACCAAGCAGGAGGCCGGTCCGCCGTTCTTCTCCTACGGCGGCGCCTACATGGTCAACACGCTGACCCCGACCCTGCGCGACACCTTCGTCGACCCCAACGGGGACAAGGTCCAGGGCGCCTACCAGATCTTCGACTCCGCCACCGACACCCAGGTCGGCGACGTGCTGCGCTCGGCGTTCGTGCCCTCCGGGCAGCCAGCCCCGGTGACGGTGAAGGCCGGTGTGCTGGCCGAGGGCAGGACGTACAAGTTCCGTAGCAGTCCGTACGACGGGACGCACTACAACACCGGCTGGTCGGCGTGGAAGACGTTCACCGTCGACACCAGGGCCCCGTCCGCCCCGACGAAGATCACGTCGACGGACTACCCCTCGGACAAGTGGGTCAAGGGCGCGGGCCAGTCGGGCACGTTCACCGTCACCCCGCCCGGCACCGACCACAACTGGCTCGAATGGTCACTGGACGGAATGACCTGGACGAAGGTCGCCACCGGCGGCTCCAGCGCCGCCAAGGCTCTGTCCGTCGCCCCGCCGAAGGACGGCACGCACACCCTCCAGGTGCGTGCGGTCGACAAGGCCGACAACAAGTCCGAGGCGATCGAGTACACCTTCCACGCGGGCCCCGGCGGCTTCGTCCAGCCCAGCGAGGGTGAGCGGACCGCGCGGCGCCTTCCGCTGGTCGCGGAGGCCGACGGGTCCAAGTACGACAAGGTGTCCTTCTCCTGGCGCCGCTCCGAGGCCGACCCCTGGGTGAGGATCCCCGCCGGGCACGTGACGTCGGGCGGCACCGCGCTGAGCGCCTGGCCCGCCCCGATGACGAACGGCAGGAACGCGCCGCTGGTCTGGAACGCCACCGACACCGTCGACCCCGACGGCACCGTCCAGATCAAGGCCGACTTCACCGGCCCCGGCGGCACGGGGGCCACCGAACCGCTCTCCGTCGTCGTCGACCGCAATGCCTCCGGCGCGGCGACCAGCGAGGTCGGCCCGGGTTCGGTCAACCTCCTCACCGGTGACTTCACCCTGTCCGCCGACGACGCCTCCGCCTTCGGTCTTTCGGCGTCCCGGACGGCCTCGTCCCGTACGCCGGACAAGGGGGCCAAGCAGGAGGGCCAGGCGCCGATCTTCGGTAAGGAATGGGTCTCCGGCACGGCGGCCGAGGAGGCGGAGTCGGACTACTCCCACCTCCGCCGGATCACGGACACCGCCGTCGCGGTCGTGGACTCCGAGGGCGACGAGACGCACTTCACCGCCAACGCGGCGAAGAACGGCTGGATCCCCGAGACGGGGTCCGAGGACCTCACCCTGGCCGGAAGCGTGGGTGGATCGTTCACCCTCACCGACACCGAGGGCACGGTCACCCAGTTCACCAAGCCCGACGCGGCCGCCACCACCTGGCAGGTCTCCAGCGTGCTGCTGGACGGCCTCACCAACAGCACCACCACCGTCGTCTCCGAGACAGTGACCGTGGACGGCAAGAAGCTGGCGCGGCCCAAGCGGGTGATCGCGCCGACCACCGCGGCTTCGGCCGCCGCCTGCACGGCGAGCCTGGCCACCGTCGGGTGCCGGGCCCTGGAGTACGTCTACGCGACCTCCACCACGGCCACCGCCACCGCGTTCGGCGACTACACCGGTCAGGTCACTTCGATCCGGCTGTGGTCGACCGAACCCGGTGCCACCGCCGCCGAGTACAAGACCGTCCAGGTCTACCGCTACGACAGCACGGGCCGTCTCCGCGAGGCGTGGAACCCGCGCATCTCCCCGGCGCTGAAGACCGAGTACGGCTACGACGCGGCCGGCCGGGTCACCAGCCTGACGCCCGCCGGAGAACTGCCCTGGAGCTTCGCCTACGGAAAGGCGGGCAATGCCGCCACCGCCGGTGACGGCATGCTCCTGAAGACGTCCCGCGCGGCCCTGAAGCAGGGCACGAAGGACGTCGAGGAGGGTACGGCCACCACCTCGGTCGTCTACGACGTGCCGCTGACCGGAACTACGGCCCCCTACCGGATGGGCGCCCCGGACGTGAAGGCATGGGGCCAGACCGACGCCCCGACCGACGCGACCGCCGTCTTCCCCGCCGACTCCGTCCCGGCCTCGCACGCCGGAAGCGGCCTTGGCGCAGGCTCCTACGGCCGCGCCACGCTCACCTACCTGGGCGTCTCCGGACGTCCGGTCAACAGCGTCACCCCGGGCGGGCACACCACCACCACCGAGTACGACCGCTTCGGCAACACGGTGCGCGAGCTGACCGCCGCCAACCGTGCCGTGGCCCTCGGTACGACGGCCGACGCCAAGGCCGTCCAGGCGGACCTCGGGATCGCACAGCTCCCCAGCACCGAACGCGCCAACCTGCTCGCCACCACCTCGGTCCACAACGAGACCGGGACCCGGGAACTGGAGAAGTTCGGCCCGCTGCACCGCGTCGAGCTGGCGGCGGACCTCAAGTCCGGGACCACGGTCCTGGTCGCGGCCGGCACGTCGGTCACCGCCCGGTCCTGGACGGTCAACGAGTACGACGCCGGTCGCCCCACGGACGGCACCGCCAAGGTCAAGGACCAGGTCACCAGGGTCACCACCGGCGCCCAGGTCCGTGAGCACCCTGCCGTCCAGGGCGACACCCGTGTCGTGCAGACCGTCTACGACTGGGTCAAGGGCCTGCCCACCCAGACGATCAAGGACCCGGTCGGCCTCAAGATCACCGAGACCACCGAGTACGACGCCCAGGGGCGCGTCACCAAGCAACGACTGCCCGGCGCCACCGGCACCGACGCGGCGACGCGGGTGACCACCTACTGGTCCGCCACCGGCACCGGCACCTGCCAGGGCCGCCCGGAGTGGGCCGACCTGGAATGCTCCACGGGCCCGGCCGGTGCCATCACGGGAGGCGGCTCGAACCCCTCGCAGCTGCCGACCACCACCACCGAGTACGACTGGTGGGGCAACACGGCCAAGGTCGTCGACACCGCGAACGGCACCACCCGGACCACCACGAACGCCCACGACAACGCGGGCCGCCAGGTCGGGACCACCCTCACCGGTGGCCTCGGACAGACCGTCCCCTCGACCACCACCCAGTACGACCCGGCCACCGGCCGTGAGACGAAGACGACCTCCCCGACCGGCGGCACGATCACCAAGGCGTACGACAAGCTCGGCCGCCAGATCTCCTACACCGACGCCGACGGCGGTGTGACCACCACCGAGTACGACCTGCTCGACCGACAGGTCAAGGTCACCGACAGCGTTCCCTCGACCGTCACCTACACCTACGACCACGCCACCGAGCCGCGAGGTCTCGCCACGAAGACCACCGACTCCGTCGCCGGGGTCTTCCAGGCCACCTACGACGCCGACGGATCGGTCAGCGGGGAGAAACTGCCCGGCGGCTACACCGTCAAGCAGACCCAGGACCCGACCGGTTCGGCCACCGACCGCACGTACACCCGTGACAGCGACGGGACGATCGTCTACTCCGACACGGTGTCCGAATCCGTCCACGGACAGGTCACCGCGCACGCCGGATGGTCCGACCAGGCATACCAGTACGACGCGACCGGGCGGCTCACCACGGTCGAGGACACCTCCGAGACCGTCTGCACCCGCCGTGCGTACGCCTTCGACGCACGCTCGAACCGCAAGTCCCTGACCACCGCGACCGGCACCCCCGGCGCGGACTGCCCGACGAGCGGGGGCACCGCCACCAACCACACCTACGACAGCGCCGACCGCCTCGTCGACACCGGCTACACCTACGACGCCTTCGGCCGCACCACCGCCCTGCCGGGCAGCACCATCGGCTACTACGCCAACGACCTCGCCCACCAGCAGACGTCGGGTGGCAAGCGGCAGACCTGGCAGCTCGATGCCAACCTCCGGTTCCGTTCCTTCGTGACCGAGACCGGCGGCGGCACCACCTGGACCCGTACCGGCTCCAAGGTCAACCACTACGCGGGCGACGGGGACAACCCGCGCTGGGTCATGGAGGACACGGCCACCGGATCCCTGACCCGCAACGTCGCCTCCGCCACCGGCGACCTCGCCGCCACCACCGGCAAGACCGGCGACACGGTCCTGCAACTCACCACCATCCACGGGGACATCGCCCTCCAGCTCCCGCTGGACGCGGGCAAGGCGCCGGTCGCCCTGGACTCGGACGAGTACGGCAACCCGCGCACCGGCCAGGAGGCCACCCGCTACAACTGGCTCGGTGCCAAGCAGCGCTCCACCGAGACCGTCACCGGTCTCACTCTCATGGGCGTCCGCCTCTACAACCCCGCCACCGGACGCTTCCTCTCGTTGGACCCGGTCTACGGCGGAAACGCGAACGCCTACGAGTACGCGAACGCCGACCCGTTGAACCGCTACGACCTCGACGGCAAGAAGAGCTGGTGGAAGAGGGCGAAGGGATTCGTCAAGCGTCACCGCGTGGCGATCGCGGGATTCACCGCAGGCGTCGCCTGCACCGCGCTCATCGCCTCGGTGGCCCTGGCCGGCGGTTGCGTCCTCGTCGCGGGAGCCGCGGCCGGAATGGCTGCCAAGCGGTGGGGGAACCGGCGAACGACGGCTGACGGCTACGCGAGAGCCGCGTACGCGGGCGCGAGTGCCGCAGGACTGGGCGCGTTCAAGGGCGTAGCCCTCCGTGCCGGGGCGAAGCGCCTGGCCAAGTGGTGGAAGCCCACCGGGAAGCGGAGGCGGTAGGCCCGTCCGGAAGAATGCCGGCAGGGCCGGGGCGAGCCCGGACACCGCTCGACGAGGCCCTGCCGGCCCCCTCTTGAACCTCTTGTCCTCGAATCCCGAATCTTCGTAGAACTCTCCACAGGAAAGGCCGAGCATCATGAGTACGGCACAGTCGGTGCTTCTCTGGACCCAGAGCGCTCTGGGGCTCGACAGTCTCCTTCTCGCTCTGTTCCTGCCCAAGGTGAAAGCGGACGGAGCGGTGCGGAATCCCAGGACCGTATACCTCCTCTGCCTTGTGCCCTGGTTGTTCCTGCTCGTCCTGTGCGTCTACTTCCGGACGCTCTTCGACGCGTGGTAGCGAGCACCGCCGGTGCGGTGCGACGCGCTTGCCGTCCCGGTTCCTGACGGGGTGACGGGCCGGGAGCGCCGGAGCGCTCCCGGCCCGGTGGCCGGTGCGGCGGGGCTCAGGACCCGTTCGCGGCCAGTCCCTCGCGTACGGTGCAGGCGGCGGCGACCAGGTTCTCCAGGGACGCCTTCGCCTCGGGCCAGCCGCGGGTCTTCAGGCCGCAGTCGGGGTTGCCCCAGAGCCGCTCGGCCGGAATCGCTTCGAGCCCGGCGCGCAGCAGCCCGGCCGCCTCCGTGACGCTCGGGACGCGGGGCGAGTGGATGTCGTACACCCCGGGTCCGGCCTCGCGCGGGTAGCCGTGGGCGGCGAGTTCGCGGGCGACCTGCATGTGTGAGCGGGCTGCCTCCAGGCTGATGACGTCGGCGTCGAGGTCGTCGATGGCCCGCACGATGTCACCGAACTCGGCGTAGCACATGTGCGTGTGGATCTGGGTGTCCGGCCGGTACCCCGCTGGTGCTGATCCGGAACGCCTCCGTCGCCCGGGCGAGGTAGCCGGGCCGGTCGGCGGCGCGCAGCGGCAGCGCCTCGCGCAGCGCGGGCTCGTCGACCTGGATGACGGACGTCCCGTTCGCCTCCAGCTGCACGGCCCACCCCACGGCCCCACCCGTACCGGCCGCCACAACACAACGACGCCCCGCACCCGACGGGAGGCCGGATGCGGGGCGCGGGTGCGTCCGTCGCGCGCGTACGTCAGTGGTGGGTGGCGTACGAGACGAAGGCGGTCCACTGCTGGGGCCCGAAGGCGAGCTGGGGGCCGTGGGCCTGCTTGGAGTCGCGTACGTGGACGGTCTCGGGGACGACGGCTACCTCCACGCAGTCCGGGCCCTCATTCGTGCTGTAGCTGCTCTTGAACCACTTCAGCACGGGACTGTTCGCTGTCGAGGGGTTGGTCATTACGTCTCTCCCAGCACTTTCTCGATGAAGGCCAGCGACTCACGCGGGGTGAGGGCCTGCGCCCGGATGATGCCACAGTGGATGTCGAAGAGCTGGACCTCCTTGGGATGCGAGAACAGCCGACTGACGAAGTGGGCCTCGCTGTGTCCCACGGTCTCCCCCTTCTCAAGCCGCAGCAGTTTGAACGATCCCGCGAGCCCCGCGTGTTCCTCGCGGTTCGTGGGCATCACCTGGATCTCCACGCCCCGCCGCCGGCCGATTTCCAGCAGGTGTTCGAGCTGCTTCCGCATCACCATTCTGCCCCCGAGCGGGCGTCGGAGCGTCACCTCTTCCATGACGAAAGTGAAGACACGGGCGGGCTGTTGGTCGAAGATCTCCTGGCGCGCCATCCGCGCCGCGACGAGCCGCTCGATCTCCTCCTCACTGAAGGCCGGGCGCCGCATCCCGTACAGCGCCCTGGCGTACTCCTGGGTCTGGAGCAGCCCGTTGACGACGGAGTTGTCATAGGCGCAGATCTCGATCGCCTGGTCCTCCAGCTTCGCCAGGTCCCGCACCTTCTTCGGGAACCGGGCCTCCTCGGCCTCCTTGCGCAGGGCGGCGATCATGCCGTCCGCCCCGAGCACCTCGTCCGCCCGCTCCAGGAACGCCGCGCTCGGGGCGCGCCGTCCCCGTTCCACCGAGGAGACCTGCTCCTCGCTGTAGCCGATGGCCGCCCCCAGTTCGGCCTGGGTCATGTTCAGCCGGTCGCGCCAGCGCTTGATGGTCCGGCCGATCATCCGCAGGACGAGGGTCGACTCCTCGTCAACGGCGTCGTGCGGTTCCATCCCGTCACCGACCTGTACCGAATGCCCCGTCAGACTCACGTGCGCACACCTCCACATCCGATCCGTACATGCTCAACTCCGCGGTGGACAAACCGGTAACGCCACACAGCCCGGACAGACCCGGACAAGACCCGGACAGTCACGCCCTGTACGGGTGTCGCTACTGGTCACCGTAGATCCGGGTGGACACGCTGAGTGACATGAATCGCGAAACCTCCCCCACTCCGGAGTCCCGCCCCGGCGCCGGACAACTCCCCTCCCCCGCCCGCCACTTCGGCATCCAGCTCTCGGCCACCCCGCGTGGTGCCCGGCTCGCCCGCCGTCTCGCGGCCGAGGAGATCCATCGCTGGGGCTGGCCGCACGGGAGCGAGGCGAACCGGACGGCGTCACTGCTGGTGGCCGAGCTGGCCTCCAACGCCGTACGGCACGGCCGGGTGCCCGGCCGGGACTTCCGGCTGCGGCTCACCCTCCAGGGCAGGGACCCGGAACTGCTCGTCGAGGTGACGGACGCGAGCCCCGACCGCACCCCGCCCGCCCCCGGCGCGGTCCGGGCGCCCTCCGGCGACCTCGACACGAGCGGCCGGGGCCTGCTCCTGGTCGAGGCCCTGTCGCGGCGGTGGGGGACCACCGGTGGTGATCCGCACACCAAGACCGTGTGGTGCGAGGTCGCGCTGGCCTGACCCCGCATTCGGCGACCAGGGGGCTCCTTCCCGCTCGATAGACTCGCCGGACTCAGGGTCTCCTGTGCTCCGGCCGGGAAGTGCTCCGAAGTCCGCGCGCCGCGTCCGTGAAGGAATGATCTCAGTGTTGACGATGCAAGAAGCTCTCCAGGTGCTGAACACCTACTGGGCCGAACAAGGCTGTCTGAACGTTCAGCCCATGAACACTGAGGTCGGCGCGGGCACGCTCAACCCCTCCACGTTCCTGCGCGTCCAGGGCCCGGAGCCCTGGCGGGTGGCGTACGTGGAGCCGAGCGTCCGCCCCGACGACTCCCGGTACGGGGAGAACCCCAACCGCCTCCAGACCCACACCCAGTACCAGGTCATCCTGAAGCCGGAGCCGGGCAACGCCCAGGAACTCTTCCTCGGCAGCCTCCGCGCCCTCGGCATCGACACCGACGCCCACGACATCCGCTTCGTCGAGGACAACTGGGCCTCCCCGGCGCTCGGCGCCTGGGGCCTGGGCTGGGAAGTGTGGCTGGACGGACTGGAGATCACCCAGTTCACCTACTTCCAGCAGGCGGGCGGCATCACGCTCGACCCGGTGTCCGTGGAGATCACCTACGGCATCGAGCGCATCCTGATGGCGCTCCAGGGCGTCAACCACTTCAAGGACCTCCAGTACGCGCCCGGCGTCACCTACGGCGAGGCCTTCGGCCAGGCCGAGTACGAGATGAGCCGCTACTACCTCGACGAGGCCGACCTGGACACCCAGCGGACCCTCTTCGAGGCGTACGCGGGCGAGGCGCGCCGCCTGCTCGACGCGCGGCTGCCGGTGCCCGCGTACTCGTACGTGCTCAAGTGCTCGCACACCTTCAACGTGCTCGACGCGCGCGGTGCCATCTCCACCACCGAGCGGGCGCGGTCCTTCGCCCGGATGCGCGGACTGGCCCACGAGGTCGCCGCGCTGTGGGTCGCCCGCCGCGAGGAGCTGGGCTTCCCGCTGGGCACCGTCCCGGGGACCGCCGCCGCGCTGAAGGCCCAGGCCGCCGCCGAGCGCGGCACCGACTCGGAGGCCGCCGCCCCGGCGGAGCAGCGGCAGGAGCCGGAGCAGGCCCCCGCGGAGGCGGAACCAGCCGCCCCCGCGGCCCCCGCGGTCGCTGAGCCCGTCGCCGCCGCCCCCGCCGAGCCGGTGGCCCCCGGGCCCGTCGCTCCTGCCGAGCCGGTGGCCATCGCCGAGCCCGTGGCCGCTCCCGTCGAGGCCGGTCCGGCCACGCTGGTGCTGGAGATCGGCGTCGAGGAGATGCCCCCGGCCGAGGTCACCCGGACCACGCGGGCGGTGCGCGATGCGCTGACCGAGAAGCTGGCCGCCACCCGGCTCGGCCACGGCGCGATCAGCGTCGTCGCCGGCCCGCGCCGCGTCGTCGCCGTCGTCGACGGGGTGCAGCCCCGCGAGACGGACTACGAGCAGACCGTGCGCGGCCCGAAGGTCTCCGCCGCGTTCGACGCCGAGGGCAACCCCACCAAGGCCGTCCTGGGCTTCGCCCGGAGCAACGGCGCCGACCCCGCCGAGCTGGGCCGGGTCGTCTTCGGCAACAACGAGCACGTGGCGCTCACCCGCCAGGTCGCCGGACGCCCGGCGCAGGAGGTGCTGTCCGCCCTCCTCCCGGAGATCGTGACCGGGCTGCGCGCCGAGAAGAACATGCGGTGGAACGTCCCGAAGCTCGCGTTCACCCGCCCGATCCGCTGGATCCTCGCGCTCCTCGGTGCCGAGGTCGTCCCCTTCACCGTCTCCACGCTGGAGTCGGGGCGCACCACGCAGGTGCACCGCGACGCGGCCCGGCCGATCGTGGAGGTGCCGACCGCCGACGGATACCTCTCCTTCCTGGAGCACCACGGCATCCTCGCCGACGCCGAGGAGCGGCGGCGGCTCGTCGTGGACGGGGCGGTCCGGCTCGCCGCCGAGGTCGGCGGATACATCGACACGGAGCGGCACACCGGCCTCATCGACGAGATCACCAACCTCGTCGAGGCGCCTACCCCGATCCTCGGCGGCTTCGAGGCCAAGTACCTCTCGCTGCCCTCCGACATCCTCGTCACGGTCATGCGCAAGCACCAGCGCTACCTGCCGGTGGTGGGCGAGCGCGGCGAGATGCTGCCGTACTTCGTCGCCGTCGCCAACGGGTCCTGCGACCACGACGTGGTCCGGCGCGGCAACGAGGCCGTGCTCCGCGCCCGGTACGAGGACGCCTCCTTCTTCTGGAAGGCGGACCTGGAGACCCCGCTGGCCGACATGAAGGAGAAGACCCGCCTCCTCACCTTCGAGGAGCGGCTCGGCTCCATGGCGGACCGCGCCGACCGCATCTCGGCCGTGGCCCTCCGGCTGGGCGAGAGCGTCGGGATCTCCGGCACCGACCGCGAGACCCTGGAGCGCGCCGCGTCGCTCACCAAGTTCGACCTCGGCTCGCAGATGGTCACCGAACTCTCCAGCCTCGCGGGCGTCATGGCCCGCGAGTACGCCTACCGGGCCGGGGAGAGCGAGGCGGTGGCCCAGGCGCTCTTCGAGAACGAGCTGCCCCGCTCCGCCGGTGACCTGCTGCCCGGCACCCTGCCCGGCGCCCTGCTGGCGCTGGCGGACCGCTTCGACCTGCTGGCCGGGCTCTTCGCGATCGGCGCGGAGCCCTCGGGCAGCTCCGACCCGTTCGGGCTGCGGCGCTCCGCGCTCGGCGTGGTCAACATCCTGCTCAGCCGGGGCGACCTGGCCGGGCTCACCGTCCACCAGGGCCTGGCCATCGCGGCCGGGCACCAGGCCGTCCCCGTTGCCCCCGAGACGGTCGACGCCGCCCAGCAGTTCGTGGTGCGCCGCTTCGAGCAGCAGCTCATCGAGACGGGCCACGCCACCGTGGACGTCCGGGCGGTGCTGGTCCGGGCCGACGCGCCGCTGCTGGCCGCGCGGGTCCTGGAGGAGCTGGAGAGCCTGCGCGGCGACGAGCGGTTCGCCACCGTCGTGGCCGCCTTCCAGCGGATCCGGCGCATCGTCCCGGCCGACGTGACGGCGGGCTACGACCGGACGCTGTTCTGGGAGCCCGCCGAGCAGGGCCTGCACGACGCGCTGAGCAAGAGCCGGGCCGTTCTCGCCGGGGAGGGCTCGCTGGTGCGCTTCAGCGCGGAGACCGGTGAACTGGTCGCCGCAGTCAACACCTTCTTCGACGACGTCCTGGTGATGGCCGACGACCCGCGGGTGCGGGCCAACCGGCTGGGCCTCCTCGCCGCCGTGCGCGACCTCGCGGAAGGGCTCATCGACTGGGAAGCGCTGGTCTGACGCGGCGCCGCCGCCGATCGACTGTTCGCCCCGACCGCCGTCCGTCCACCTCTTCCGGTGCGACGGGCGGCGGTCCGGCGCTCACGGTGCCGTGGCCCCGGGGTTCAGCGGGGTTCCGCGGCGAACGGGCCGCCCTCGCCGAACACGAGCCGCCCGAAGCTCTCGCCGATCCGGCGGTGGGCGGCGGCGTCGGGGTGGATGCCGTCGGGCAGCGGGAGTTCGGCGTACTCCCGCTCGCCGTACAGCTCCCGGCCGTCCAGGTAGTACAGGGCCGGGTCGTCGGCCGCGCGCCGCTCGACGATCCGGGCCAGCTCCTCCCGGACGACGGTGAGCGTCAGGCGTCCGGCGGCGCGCTCGGCCGGATCGCCCGTCGCCCGGAATCGCAGCGTCCCGTCGGAGAAGTCGGGCATGAGCGGACCCGGGGTGTCCTCCTGGACCGGGCAGAGCAGCGGCGACACGACCAGCAGCGGCGTGGCCGGATGGCCTTCGCGGAGGGTGTCGAGGAAGCCGTGCACCGCCGGGCCGAAGGCCCGCAGCCGCATCAGGTCGCTGTTGACGACGTTGATGCCGATCTTCACGCTGATCAGGTCGGCGGGGGTGTCCCGCATCGCGCGGGCGGTGAACGGGTCGAGCAGCGCGCCGCCGCCGAACCCCAGGTTCACCAGCTCCACCCCGCCCCGGGCGGCCGCCAGCGCCGGCCAAATACCGGTCGGACGCGTGGCGTTCGAGCCGTGGCTGATGGAGCTGCCGTGGTGCAGCCACACCCGGCGCCCCCGGTCCGGCGCCGGCTCGACGGGGGCGTCGGTGCGCAGCGCGACCAGCTCGGTGGTCTCCGTGTGCGGGAGCCAGATCTCGATGTCCTTGTCGTGCGCGGGCAGCCCGGTGAACAGGGCGGTGCCGACCGGTCCCTCGGTCAGCTCGGAGGTCTGGGCGACCAGGTCGGTGACCGTGCGCACGTTCCCGCCGGACACCGTGGCCCGGGCGGCGGGAGCGCCGTCCACCACCAGGTCGTACACGCCGTCGGGCCGGGGCGGCAGTCCCCGGTAGGCCCGCTTGGTGGGCAGCGTGTCCAGGGCGACGGCCGTGGCCCTCGTACGGAAGACCAGCCGCACCCCGGACGGCTGGGCCTCGGCCTCGGCCAGTTGCTGGTCGGGGATCTGGCGGCGGGCCCGGGCGGGCAGCCGGTGCGGCAGCAGGCCGTGGGCCGTCGCCTCCAGATCGAGGTGGCCGCGGAGGAGGTTCTCGGTGACGGGGGTGGTGATCCAGTCGGGCTCGGTGTTCATCGTGTTGTGTTGCCTCGGGTTCGTTCGGGAGGTTCGTCGGCGGGGGTCGGGAGTGGGTCGGGCGGATGCCTGGCCGGGACCGGCGGGGCGGCCCCGCCGGGTCAGCGCGGGGCGAGGGTCCGCAGCAGGGTGTCGAGGGAGTCCACGACCCAGGCCCAGGACTCCTCCGCCCCGGGGGCGGAGTGCTCGAAGCCCCCGGCCAGCTCCAGGCTCGCGTAGCCGTGGAAGACGCTGCCCAGCATCCGGACCGCGTGCGTCTGGTCCGGCTCCGGCAGGTCGTAGCCGCGCAGGAGGGCCCGCATCATCTGCGCGTGCCGCACCCCGGCGCTGGCGGCCGCCGTCTCGGGGTCGAGCCGGAGGCGGGCGGCCTCGTAGCGGCCGGGATGCTCGCGGGCGTAGTCGCGGTAGGCGTTCGCGCAGGCGGCCAGGGCGTCCTTCCCGGCCCGCCCGGCCAGGGCCTCGGCGACCCGGTCGGCCAGCTCCTCCAGGGCGAACAGGGCGATCCTGGTCTTCAGCTCCTGGGAGCTCCCCAGATGCGAGTACAGACTCGCGACCTTCACGTCGAACCGCCGGGCGAGCGCCGAGACGGTCAGCTGGCCGAAACCGACCTCGTCGGCCAGCTCCGCCCCCGCCAGGGTCAGACGCTCCGGGGTCAGTCCCGCTCTCACCATGCTCACTCTCCCGTTCAGCGAAAGCCATTAAGTAGCTGCCTAAAGGGTATAGGAAAATGGGGGATGCGTTCGGAAGCCGTCCGGACGTGGGAGGATCGGCGGCAGTGGGGCCCGGGGCGGCTCACGGGCCCACCGGCTCGAAGGGAAACTCTCCGGATGCGCATCGGGATCGTCGGCACGGACAACAGCCATGTCGACCAGATCGTCCGCCACCTCAACACCGACGCGGCCTGCGGCGACGCGCGCGTGGTGGCCCTCGTCGGCGGGCGCACCCCGCGCAACGACGCCCTGGCGGCCGCCGGGGGCATCGCGGAGGTCGTCGAGACCCCCGCCGACCTGCTGGGCCTGGTCGACGCGGTCGTCGTCGCGGACCGGGACGGTGCCCGTCACCGCGATCAGGCGATGCCCTTCCTGGCCGAGGGCCTTCCCGTCTTCGTCGACAAACCGCTCGCCCGCACCGCCGGGGACGCCCGCGCCCTGACCGACGCCGCCCGCGTCCACGGTGCCCCGCTCACCTCCTCCTCGGCGCTCCGCTGGATCCCCGACACCGAGGAGCTGGCCGCCCGTTCGGCGCGGGCGGGGGCGCCGGAGCTGGTCGTCGTCTCCGGCCCCGCCGACCCGGACGGCGACCACGGCGGGATCTTCTTCTACGGCATCCATGCCGTCGACATCGCGCTCCGGCTCGCCCCCGGCCCCCTCTCGGCCGTCCGCGTCGACACCACCGGCTCCACGGTCGTCGCCTCGTTCACCGCGGGCCCCACCCGGGTGGTCGTGAACCTCGTCCGCCCCGGCCGTACGGAGCAGATCCCGTTCCACGCCATGGCGTTCACCCGGGAGGGCATGACGGAGCGGACCCTCGTCCCCGGCCCCGACTACTGCCTGCCCGGACTCCGGGCCTTCCTGGCGATGGCGCGCACCGGGCGGCCGCCGATCGACTACCCGGACCTGGTGCGCCCCGTCGAGGTCCTGGAGGCCGTCGACACCGCGCTCGGCACCGTGCTCGACACCGCGCTCGGCGGCGCGCCGACGGGGGCCGGAAGCTGATCCGGACGTACCGTACCGGGGTTACGGACCGGCGAAGGGGAGCGGTCGGACTCATTCGTTCCGTATGACGAATCGCCTGGTGGGGGCGGGTTTCGCAGGGTCCGGGGCGGTCGGTTCGACGGGAGGTGTTTGTCATGCACCTGCCCATATTTGATCACCTGGCGTACGAGTTACCCCGCCGTACGTGATGGTCGTGTGACCTGGGCCACGAGATCCTTGACAGTTGCCGGACGGGTGCCGAAAGCTCAAGCAGCATTGGTCTGGACCACTAGGGATGGGCGGGGTTCGTGTTCAAGCCGTCGCATGCTTCTGCCGTGGACGTACTCCGATCGCTCCTCGAACTCCGACGCAGATCGAGAGAGTTGGCGGCGATCGGGGCGGGACGCGCCGCCGCCGGTCCGGGGTACCCGCGCGCCGGCCGGGCGGTGTGATGCGACGCCACCCTTCCGACGTACGGCTGGCGCTGTGCGAGTCGTGGCAGGCGTTCGGCGCCGCCGCCCTGCTGGTCCGGTACGGCCCCGACGTCCCCTGGCCGCACGCCTCCTGGGCCCGCGAGGCGCACGGGCTGCTCACCCCGCGCCTCAGGTCGCTGGTCGCCCTCGCCCGGGCGAGGGGGCGCATCCCGTCGTTCCTCACCGCGGGCGCCACCTCCCGGGCCAGGGGGTTCGCCGCCGAACTCGACGGCATGGGGCGGGTGTCGGCCGGACTCGTCCGCGACGAGCTGGCCCGGGAGTACCCGCAGGGCTTCGCCGACCCGCTGATCGCCGCCCTGGTCCGCGACCCGGAGGCCCAACTCGGCTACCTGGCCGTCGAGCTGTCCCGGTTCTGGCGGTCGGCGATCGAACCCCGCGCGGCCGGGCTGGCCCGCTCGCTGGAGGAGGAGATCCTCTTCCGCTCCCGCGCCCTGGCGATGGGCGGCGGGGCGGAACTCCTGCGCGACCTGCGCGTCCCGTACGAGCGCACCGAGGGCGCCGACCGGGTGACCGCCGTGCCCATGATGTTCGCGGACGGCACCTGCTGGTGGTCGGTGGCGGGCGGGCGGACCGTGGTCTCCTTCCCGGCGCGCGGGGCGGGGCTCCTGCGCGCCGAACCGGACCGGGACGGCGGTGGGCGGCCCTCGCGCGAGGACCGGCTGGCGATCCTGCTGGGCCGGGGGCGCGCCTCCGTCGTCCGCCAACTGGCCGCGCCCACCACCACCTCCGCCCTCGCCGACCAGCTCGGACTGGCCGCCAGCACCGTCTCCCAGCACCTCGCGGCCCTCGTCTCGGCGGGCGTGGTGCAGCGCCACCGGGCGGGCACCCGCGTCCTGTACGAACTCAACCGATCCGGGCTGGAACTGACACAGTGCCTGACCAGCGGATGACCGTCCGTTCGGTGTGCGGCACCACCTCCCACCTGCGGTCGGGGCGATTCGGCACACACCGAAAGGCTTGTCGGCCCGGACGGCCGTCCAGCAGAGTCTGAACGGCGGAGCCACCCGGCCGGAGGCCGGCGCGACGCCACACGCGAGACCGGCGGCGAGCCGGTCGTCAGCCGAGAGACCGAGAGGCGCGAGGAGCCGAGCCACGGCCCCCGCCCGGTCCCGAAGCACTCCCACCCGCACCCGCGGCCGTCGTCGACGAGGACGAGCGCGCCCGCGGCCGCTCCCCGGTGCCCGGGAGCACGAAGACGCAGAACCTGGAGTGATTGCCTTGCCGACGCCCGAACCGTATCTGTACCGAGCCCCCTCCGAACGCCCGTACTTCAGCTCGGACGGCGAGGCGTACCTGGCACGCACACCGCTGCGGGAGATCCGCAAGACGCGGGAGCTCCGGGTGCTCTCCGAGGAGGACTTCGCGTTCTGGCAGGACTACGGCTACGTCGTCGTCCGCGAGGCGATCCCCGCCGAGGCCGCGCGCCGGCTCCTCGACTTCACCTGGGACTTCCAGGGGCTCGACCCGGCCCGCCCCGACACCTGGTACGAGGACCGGCCGTTCCGCGACGACCTGGACCGGGAACTGCACGTCTACGGCTTCGTCGAGGCGTACCACCACCAGCTCATCTGGGACAGCCGGCAGACCCGACGGGTCTACGACGCCTTCGTCGACGTCTGGGACTGCGAGGAGCTGTGGGTCACCCTGGACCGGCTCAACCTCAACCCGCCCAACGTGAAGAACCGTGACCGCGCGCTCATCGCCCCCACCGACAAGGGCTTCGACATCGAGCTGCACTGGGACGTCGACACCACGCTCGGGGTGCTGCCGCAGCGCGTCCAGGGCATCATCGCGCTCAACGACACCCGGCCCGAACTGGGCGGATTCCAGTGCTCGCCCGAGCTGTTCCACCGGTTCGAGCCGTGGAAGACCGGCCAGAGCGCGGACCGCGACCCGATCCGGCCGGACGTCGACCGGGACGAATTCCCCGTCGTCCGGCCCGAACTGCGCGCCGGGGACCTGCTGATCTGGAACGGGCTGCTCGCCCACGGCGTGGCCCGCAACACCTCGCGGGACGGGGTGCGCGCGGTCCAGTACCTCTCCATGATGCCCGCGCTCGAATCGCACGAGGAGCTGCGCCGCTCGCGGGTCGAGTCCTGGCGCAGCCTCGCCACACCGGACTGGAACAGGACGCTGGTCGGCGACGTCACGAAGCACGAGTCCCTGCGCTACGGCCCCGCCGCACTGAACGACCTCGGCGAACGCCTGCTGGGCCTGAAGTCCTGGCACGAGCCCGCCACCGAGCGGTCGACGGAGGAGCCGGCATGCGCCGTATCTGCCTGACCCTCCCGACCAACCGGGCCTGCGCCGACACGATCACCGCCATGGGCGAGGAGGCCGCCTACGCCGCCGACCGCTTCGGCGTCGAGGCGCACCTGCTGATCCTGGACTCCACCGAGGGACCGGTCCGCGCCGGGCACGCGCGGGCCGCCGAGGCCGCCGGACACCACCGGAACGTGGTCGTCCACCATCTCGGCGAGGACCGGCAGCGGGACTTCCTGCGCCGGGTGATCGCCGACTCCGGGACCGTGAAGCCCGAGGCGGTCCTCGACCTCATGCTGCCCGCCAAGGTCTCCTACGGTGCCTGCACCAACCGCGCGTTCCTGATCGCCGCCGCGCTCGGCTGCCGGTCGGTGCACCGCCGGGACTCCGACAGCCGCTACCAGGTCCTGGACGGCGAGACCGTCTTCCCGGTCCACCACGAGCTGGCCTCGCTGGGGAAGACCGCCGCCGACGCGGCCGACGGCGTGGACGAGAACCTGCTCGGCGCCGACGACGCGGCCAAACCCGTCGCGATGGTGGGCAGTTCGTTCATCGGCGAGCTGTCGGTGGACATCGGCGAGATCCTCCGCACGGACCCGGACGTCTACCACGACATGGTCGGCCTGTGGGCCCCCGCCGACTGGCCCGAGGAGCGGAAGCGGGAACTGGTCGACGAGTCGTTCCGGGGCGCGGGCACCGAGCCGTTCACCGGCGACCACACGGTGCTCACCCACGTCGACCCGATGCGGGTGGACATGTGCAACATCGGCTTCCTGGACCAGGTGTACGAGCGGGTGCCGCTGCCGCCCGCCACCGACACCATCGGCAGCGACTACTTCCTGCTGCACCTGGTGCACGACGGGACCCTGCCCGGCGTCCTGCACAACCGCACCATCGTGAACTACTACACGCCCGAACGCCGTACCGACGCCGGGTTCACGGCCTACCAGCTGCGGCTGACGAAGTTCTTCCTGTCGATGCTGTACTTCAACCTCATCTACGACCGGATGGCCGCCGAGGGCCCCGCGCTCCTCGACGACGCGTTCCTCCTCCGGCCGGAGAAGGTGGCCGAACTGGCCCGGTGGAGCGCCGGGGCGGACCGTACGGACAACCTGCACCGGCTCGACGTCCTCCACCGCTCCTACCGGCGGCTGGGCGGCCGCTACGCGGAGTTCGCGGACGTCCTCGCGGAGCGCGGCCCGCACCTCCTCGACGAGGCACGGGCCGACATCGAGGACTTCGCCCTGCTCACCGAGGTCTGGCAGCCGCTGATGGCCGCGAGCCGGGCCGCCGGCCTCCCCGGCACAACACCGGGCGGGCACACGTCGTGACACGGCTGCACACACCCCCGCACCCGCCGCTGAGCACCCCGCTGCGCGCCGCGCTGGAAGCCGCCGGGGAGGACACGATCGTCTTCGACCTCGCGGGCATCGAGGCGCAGTACGACACGCTGCTGGACGAACTGCCCGGCATCGCCGTTCGCTTCGCCATGAAGGCGTGCCCGGTGGACGAGGTCCTCGCCCGGCTCGCGGCGAAGGGCTCGGGCTTCGACGCGGCGAGCCCCAACGAGATCGCCCAGGCGCTCCGCACCGGGGTGCCGGCCGACCGTGTCCACTACGGCAACACCATCAAGTCCGACGCGAACATCGCCGCCGCCCACCGCCTCGGCGTACGGGAGTTCGCGACCGACAGCCCCGAGGACGTGGCCGCGATAGCGGCGCACGCCCCCGGCGCCCGGGTCTTCTGCCGGCTGGCCACCAGCGGCGAGGGCGCGCTGTGGGGGCTCAGCGGGAAGTTCGGCTGCTCCGGCGACGACGCGGTGCGGGTCATGGAGGAGGCCCGCGGCGCCGGGCTGATCCCCTCCGGCCTCTCCGTGCACGTCGGCTCGCAGCAGATGACGGCGGACGCCTGGCGGGACGCCGTCGACCGCCTCGCCGACGTGCTCGCGCGGCTGGGCCGGCGCGGCATCCACCCGGACCGGATCAACCTCGGCGGCGGCCTGCCCGCGCTCGGCTACCTCGACAGCCGGGGCGAGGTCCTGGACCCGCCGGTCGACAAGATCTTCGCGGTGATCCGGGAGGGCATGGAGCACCTGAGGGCCGTCTCGGAGGTCCCGCTGGACTTCGTCATGGAACCGGGGCGCCACCTCGTCGCCGACCACGGAGCCGTCCGGGCCCATGTCTCCCGGCTCTCCACCCGCAGCCCGGACGGGGGCGCCCCCGAGCACTGGCTCTACCTCAGCTGCGGGAAGTTCAACGGCCTGTACGAGATGGACCAGTTGCAGTACCGGCTGCACTTTCCCACCCGTGCCGGCGCGGACGGCGTACCGGCCGTCGTCGCGGGCCCCACCTGCGACAGCGACGACGCCTACGCCCACCGGCACAACCGGGTCGAGGTGCCCGCCACCGCCGCCTCCGGCGACCCCGTCTGGATCCTCTCCAGCGGCGCCTACGCCACCGGCTACACCACGCGGGGCTTCAACGGCTTCGACCCGCTCCCGCACCTCTGCGTGGACGACGGGCAGCGACGAACGGAAAGGCCATGACATGCGCGTAACCGTACGAGCGGTGCGCGGCGGGGACTGGGACGCCGTGGTGGCGCTGGAGTCCGCCGCGTACGGCGCCGCCGGACTGACCGAGGGGCGCGCGGCGCTGGAGTCCCGGGCGGCGGCCTCGCCCGCCACCTGCTTCGTGCTGGACCACGGCAACCGCACCGCGGGCTACCTGCTGGCCCTGCCCTACCCGATGTTCACCTGTCCGGACCTCGACCGGACCGAGGACGTCGTCTTCCACTCCCGCAACCTCCATCTGCACGACCTGGTCGTCGCCGAGGACCTGCGCCGCCGGGGCCTGGCCGGGATCCTGCTGGGCCGCCTCCTGACGGTGGCGGCCGCCAAGGGCTACGCGACGGTCTCGCTGGTCGCCGTCGGCGGCAGCGACACCTTCTGGGCGGCGCAGGGATTCCGCGCCCACCGGGGGATCACACCCCCGGCCGGATACGGCACCGACGCGGTGTACATGTCCCGGCCGGTGCCGGACACCCGTACCGGCCGGACCGAACTCGCCGATGCGCCCGCGCATCAGGCACCGATCAACGACGAAGTGGGCTGATGACCTGTGTCCGGTGTCCGTGACCCCTTCCGGCGGGGGCTGTTCGCCATCGCGGCGCTCTTCTGCTTCCTCGGCTTCCAGTACGCCACCTGGGCCTCCCGGCTGCCCGCGCTGAAGACGCGGCTCGACCTCTCCGAGGCGGAGCTGGGGCTGCTGCTGATGGCCTGCGGGGCGGGCGCGGCGGCCTCCTTCCCACTCGTCGCGGTGGCGATGCGGCGCCTGGGCTCGCGCCGTCTCGCTGTGGTGGCGGCGGTCTGCCTGGGCCTGGTCCTGCTCGCCCTGCCGGTCGCCCCCAACTACCCGGTGGCGCTGCTCGTCGTCGCCTGCGACGGGGTCGCCGTCGGCGCCCTGAACGTGGCGATGAACGCCCAGGGGGCCGCGCTCGAAGCCGCCCACGGGCGGACCGCGATGGCCAGGCTGCACGCCACGTTCAGCGCCGGATCGCTCCTTGCCGCGCTCCTCGCGTCCGGGGTGAACCTGGTGACCACGGAGCTGGCCACCCACTTCGGCATCGCCGCCGCCCTGCTGCTCCTGCTGCTCGTGACGACCCGCGCGGGCCTGCTGCCGGACGACCCCGCCCCGGCCCCGGCGGACGGGGCGCCCGCCCCGGCCACGGACGGGAAGAAGAAGGGCCGCGGGCTCAGCCTGCCGTCCCGGGTGACGATCTGGATGGGTCTGGCGATGGTGTTCGGCACGGTCACCGAGGGCGCCATGAACGACTGGTCCGCGCTCTACATGAAGGACGTCGCCGGCGCGGGCGCCGAAGTGGCCCCGCTGGGCATCGCGGTGGTCTCGGTGATGATGGTGGTGGCCCGGCTCTTCGCCGACGGCTGGCGCAGCCGCTGGGGCGACGGGCTGGTCGTCCGGACCGGCAGCGTGGTGGCCGGAGCCGGCCTCGCGCTCGCCCTGCTGGCCGGGGGCGTCGTACCGGCGCTCCTCGGGTTCGCCTGCGTCGGGCTGGGAGTCGCGGCGGTGACCCCGTGCGTCTACGTGGCGGCGGCGGGCCGGGGACCGGACGCGCTGGCCCTGGTCGCGGCCATGGGGACGACGGGGCTGCTGGCCGGTCCGGCGGTGATCGGCTTCATCGCCGAAGGCGGCGGTCTGGTCTGGGGGATGGGCGCGGTGGCCGTCTCCGCGGTCCTGGTGTCGCTCTGCGCCACCCGGATCGACTGGCCCGGACCGTCGGCCGGTTCCCGGGACGAGGGGGAGGCCGTGGCGGTCGGCTGACGCCGCTCTGTGGCCGACGCAACACCGATAAGTCGCCGCTCGTGTCACCCACTGGTTGGGACTGTCCGGGATACCGGGCAGGATGGGCAGTCCAGCCAGTGGGGGAGACCATGATCGAGAAAATCCTGCCGTCCGGGGTGGCGGTGGCGGAGGCCTTCTCCGATCCGCCCGAGGCCGTGCTCCTGCCTGAGGAGGCCGCGCTGGCCCGCGGCTTCGTGGCGAAGCGGCGCAACGAGTTCACCACCGTGCGGCACTGCGCCCGCCAGGCGCTGGGCTCCCTGGGATTCGCCCCCGTGCCGATCCTCAAGGGCGAGCGCGGCGCCCCGATCTGGCCCGGGGAAGTGGCCGGGAGCCTCACCCACTGCAACGGATACCGGGCCGCCGCCGTGGCCCGCGCGACGGAGCTGGCGAGCGTCGGCATAGACGCCGAGGAGAACGCACCGCTCCCCGAGGGCGTCCACGAGAGCATCGCGCTGGCGGCGGAGCGGTGGCGCGGGCGCGTACTGGAGCTGGAACAGCCCGGGATCCACTGGGACCGGCTGCTGTTCTGCGCGAAGGAGGCCGTCTACAAGACGTGGTTCCCGCTCACCCGCCGGTGGCTGGGGTTCGAGGAGGCCGACATCGAACTCCGCCCGGACGGCGGCTTCACCGCGGAGCTCCTCACCACCGACCTGCGGACGGCGGACGGTGCGGCGGGCCCGGCGGTCCCCCGGCGCCTGCACGGCCGCTGGCTCTGCGGACGGGGCCTGCTGCTGACCGCCGTCACGGTGGCCGCCGCCGTGGACCCGGTGCGGGAGGGCTCCCGTACGCTCTGACCGCATGAGCGACGATCACCTGAGCGAAGAGCGCGTCCGCGCACGTGAGTTGGGCATCCCGCTGACCGGTCGGCCGGGGCCGTGGAACGCGATCACGGACGTACCCGGTGTGGAGGTCGGCTACGTCACCCTGGTCGGGGGCGACGACGTACGCACCGGGGTCACCGCGCTGCTGCCGCGCGGCCGGGGCGGCGTGGGCACCCCCTGCGCGGCCGGCTGGCACTCCTTCAACGGCAACGGCGAGATGACCGGGACCACCTGGATCGAGGAGACCGGCTCGCTCGCGGTCCCCGTGGTCATCACCAACACCTACGCGGTCGGCCCGGTGCACCGGGGCGTCGTCGAGTGGGTGCGGGCCAACTGCCGGGGCATGGCCCCGGAATGGCTGCTGCCGGTCGTCACCGAGACCTGGGACGGCCATCTCAACGACATCCACGGCCGGGCCGTGGAGGCGCGGCACGCCGCCGAGGCCATCGAGGCGGCGGCGTCCGGCCCGGTCGAGGAGGGATGCGTCGGCGGCGGTACGGGGATGCGCTGCTACGGCTTCAAGGGCGGCTCGGGCACCGCCTCCCGCGTGGTGGAGTACGGCGAGGACCGGTACACGGTCGGCGCCTTCGTCCAGGCCAACTTCGGCGCCCGGCGCGAACTCGTGGTGGCCGGGGTGCCGGTCGGGCGCGAACTGCCCGACCCGGCGCCGGTCCCGGCACCGGCCGAGGGGGAGCGGCCGGTGCCTCCCGGCGCCGGATCGGTGATCGTGGTGGTGGCGACCGACGCCCCGCTGCTGCCGGGGCAGTGCAAGGCGCTGGCCCGCCGGGTGACGCTGGGCCTCGCCCGCACCGGCACCACCGGCAGCCACTTCTCCGGAGACCTGTTCCTGGCCTTCTCCACCGCCAACCCGTCCGCCCTGAACAGCACGTTCCCCCAGGACGACGGCAGCGCCCCGTACGAGTCGATGCGCTTCGTGCCCTGGGGCCGGATGGACCCGTTCTACGAGGCGGTCGTGGAGTCGGTGGAGGAGGCGGTGCTCAATGTGCTGACCGGGGCCCGGCCGATGACCGGGCGGGCCGGACACCACGTACCGGCGCTCCCGCTGGACCGGGTGCGCGAACTCCTCTCGGCGCGGGGCGCGTTGTCGTGACGGGCGCCCCCGCCGGGCACTGGTCCGGCGGGGGCACCGGTCAGGCGGCCGGGGCGGACCGCCGGGCGAGGTCCAGGGCGATGTCAGTGATCATGTCCTCCTGGCCGCCGACCATCTTGCGGCGCCCCACCTCCACGAGGATCGAGCGGGTGTCGAGCCCGTACCGCTCGGCCGCTATCTCGGCGTGCCGCAGGAAGCTGGAGTAGACACCCGCGTAGCCCAGGGTGAGCGTCTCGCGGTCGACCCGCACCTCCCGGTCCTGGAGCGGCCGTACGAGGTCGTCGGCGGCGTCCATCAGCGGGAACAGCTCGCAGCCGTGGTGCCAGCCCTGGATGTCCGCCACGGCGACGAAGGCCTCCAGCGGGCAGTTACCGGCGCCCGCGCCCTGGCCGGCGAGGGAGGCGTCGACCCGGACGGCGCCGCTCTCCACGGCGACGACGCTGTTCGCGACGCCGAGGGCGAGGTTGTGATGGGCGTGGATGCCCATCCCCGTCTCCGGGGCGAGGACGTCGCGGTAGGCGCGGAACCGGGCGCGGACGTCGTCCATGGTCAGCCGGCCGCCGGAGTCGGTGACGTAGACGCACGTGGCGCCGTAGGACTCCATCAGCTTGGCCTGGCGGGCCAGTTCGGCGGGCTCGGCCATGTGGGACATCATCAGGAACCCGGCGACGTCCATGCCGAGTTCGCGGGCGGCCGCGATGTGCTGGGCGGAGATGTCGGCCTCGGTGCAGTGGGTGGCGATCCGCACGGAGCGGATGCCGAGCCGGTGCGCCTGCTTCAGGTCGTGGACGGTGCCTATGCCGGGCAGCAGCAGGGTGGTGGGGACCGCCTGCCGGGCCGCGTCGGTGACGGCCTCGATCCACTCCCAGTCGGTGTGCGCGCCGACGCCGTAGGTGAGGGAGGAGCCGGACAGGCCGTCGCCGTGCGCGATCTCGATCGCGGCGACGCCCGCCGCGTCCAGCGCGGCGGCGATTGAGCGGGCCTGTTCGACGGAGTAGCGGTGCCGGACGGCGTGCATGCCGTCCCGCAGGGTCACGTCCTGGATGTAGAGATCGCTGGTCATGCGGTCGGTGCCTCCTGCCGGCGGTGGGCCGCGATGCGCTCGGCGGTGCGCAGGGCGGCGGAGGTCATGATGTCGAGGTTGCCCGCGTAGGCGGGGAGGTAGTGGGCGGCGCCCTCGACCTCCAGGAAGACGGAGACCTTCCAGGCGGTGCCGGAGCGCTCGCCCTCGGGGAGGAGGTTGCGCTGGGGGTCGTCGGCCGGGACCCGGTCGAACTGGACGTCCTGCTTGAGCCGGTAGCCGGGCACGTACTCCTGGACGGCGCGCTCCATCGCGAGGACCGCGTCGCGGACCCGGTCGGTGTCGCAGTCGGAGACGAGGCAGTAGACCGTGTCCCGCATGATGAGCGGGGGCTCGGCCGGGTTGAGGACGATGATCGCCTTGCCGCGCGTCGCGCCGCCCACCTTCTCGATGGCGGCGGAGGTGGTCTCGGTGAACTCGTCGATGTTGGCGCGGGTGCCGGGCCCGGCGGACCGCGAGGAGATCGAGGCGACGATCTCCCCGTAGTGGACCGGGGTGACCGAGCGGACGGCGGCGACCATCGGGATGGTCGCCTGGCCGCCGCAGGTGACCATGTTCACGTTGGGCGCGGCGAGGTGCTCGGTGCCGTTGACCGTGGGCACCACGTAGGGGCCGACGGCCGCCGGGGTGAGGTCGACCAGGGTGCGGCCCAGCGGGCGCAGGACCTCCTCGTGGCGCCGGTGGGCACCGGCGGAGGTCGCGTCGAAGACGATCTCGACGTCCTCGAACTCGGGCATCCGCACGAGTCCGTCGATCCCCTCGTGGGTGGTGGCGACCTTGAGCCGGCGGGCGCGGGCGAGCCCGTCCGAGGCGGGGTCGATACCGGCCATGGCGACGATGTCCAGGGTCTCCGACAGCCGCAGCACCTTGATCATGAGGTCGGTGCCGATGTTGCCGGAGCCGATGACGGCGACCTTGGTGGTCACTGGGCGGCTCCTTCGGGTGCGAAGCGGACACGGACGGAACCGAGTCCGGCGATACGGGCCTCGAACCGGTCCCCGGGCGCGGCCGGGACCATCGGGCCGAGGGCGCCGGTGAGGACGACGTCGCCCGCCCGGAGCGGGTCCCCCATCCCGGCCAGCGTGCCGGCCAGCCACACCGCGGCGTTCAGCGGGCCGTCGAGGCAGTCGGCACCGGTGCCGGTGCTGACCCGCTCCTCGCCGCGCAGCAGCTCCATGGTGACGGCGTGCAGGTCGACGGCGGTGAGCGGCACGGGGGTGGTGCCGAGGACGAAGAGCCCGCTGGAGGCGTTGTCGGCGACGGTGTCGGCGAACGTGATGTCCCAGTCGGCGATCCGGCTGTCGACGATCTCCAGGGCGGGCAGGGCGAAGTCGGTGGCGCGGATGACGTCGGCGACGGTGGGTTCGGCCAGGTCGAGATCGGCGCCGAGGACCAGCGCGACCTCCGCCTCCACCTTCGGCTGGAGCAGCCGCCCGGCCGGGACGGTGCCGCCGTCCGGTACGGCCATGTCGGAGAGCAGGGCGCCGAAGTCCGGCCGGTCCACGCCCAGCTGGGCCTGGACGGCGGGGGAGGTGAGACCGATCTTGCGGCCCACGATCCGGCGCCCGGCGGCCAGCCTCCGCTCCACGTTGATCCGCTGCACCGCGTAGGCGGCGTCGGCGTCGTCGGCGGGGATCAGGCCGCGTACCGGGGGGACCGGGCTGCCGGTCCGGGCGGCCTCGGTCAGCAGGTCGGCGGCCTCGCGGACCGCGGGGGAGTTCATGGCGGACAACCTCCGGAACGGGAGTGGGGAGGGAGAGCGGGTGGGGCGATGAGGCAGGTATAGACGCCGCCCCGGCCGGATCCAAGGAACGTTCCGCCACATGGAACACAACGGCCCGGACCAGCCCTTCCGTGGCAGTCTGGAGCCGTGACGAGGAACGAGGAGCCGGTACGGGACGGCAGCATGCTGGAACGCGCCGTGGGGCTGCTGGACTGCTTCCGCCCCGACGGGGGCAGGCGCCGCCTGGCCGAGCTGGCCGCCGGCACCGGCCTGCCCCGGAGCACGGCGCACCGGCTCGCCGCCGACCTGGTCCGCCTCGGACTGCTCGAACGGGTCGGGCAGGAGTACCAGCTGGGCGGCCTCCTCTTCGACCTGGGCTCCCTGGTGCCGCGCCGCCAGGACCTGCGCGAGGTGGCCCTGCCGTTCCTCCAGGACCTGTACGAGGCGACCCGCGAGACGGTCCACCTGGGCGTCCGGGAGAACGGGTCCGTGGTCTACCTCGAACGCATCCACGGCCACGAGCGGCTGCCCCTGCCCTCCCGGGTGGGCGGCGCCCTGCCCCTGAGCTGCACCGGGGTCGGCAAGGCGCTGCTCGCCTTCTCGCCGCGCGAGGCCGCCGAGGAGCTGCTGGCCGGGCCCCTGCCCCGGCTCACCCCGCACTCGGTGACCGATCCGGCCCGGCTGCGCGTGATGCTGGACCAGGCCCGGCTGGCGGGTCTCGCCTACGAGGAGCAGGAGGCCGTGGCCGGGGTGAACTGCGTGGCGTCCCCGGTCTTCGCCGCCGACGGGACGGTGGTCGCCGCCGTCTCGGTGGCCGTTCCGGTGGCGCGCTGGTTCCCGGCCCAGCTCGGCACCGCGGTGCGCACCGCGGCGCTGGGGATGACCCGGGCCCTGCGCTGACCGCCCCGCCGGACGAGCGGGGCGAAACCGGCCCCGGCGAGGCCGACGGGGGCGGGGGTCGTTGGCCCGGCACAGCTTCGTCGGCCATACTGCCCGCCGTGGAGCAGCGCATAGATCCGAACACTCAGCCCGGATACGCCGCGGGGACAGATCCGGCGTACGTCCCCGGTCTCACGGTCCCCGCACCGGCCGCCGGACCGGCGACGAGCCCGCAACGGGCCGTCCCGGAACCGGAACCGGAGCCGGAACCCGCGGCGGAACCCGTCCCCGACGCCCCCGAGGTCTCCGACGCCGCCGGCGACGGGGCGCCCGAACCCCCGGCGGCCCGGAAGGAGGCGAAGGACGGGCCGGCGTTCGAGGCGAGCGACCGGCGCGGCTCGATCGCGGCCGACCACGAGGGCGTCCGCTTCCGGCTGGACGACCAGGAGGCCGAGTTCCGTTGGGACGAGGTCGCCGCGGTCGAGGTGAGACTGCCCCGGTTCGGCCGCCGGTTCACCGTCGTCGTCCACATGGCGAACCGCCGCTGGTACAACGCGGAGGTCGACGCACCGGCCAAGAGCCGCCTCAAGGAATGGGCGGAGGAGATGGACGCGGTCCTGGACGCCTACTTCGAGGAGTCCTGACCCCGTCCGTGTACACGCACCTCATGGACACGGACGGGCCGGCGGGCACCTGACGACCGCCGGCCCGGCCGCGTCCGGTCCGGTCAGTCGTCGGTGAGGACGACCGAGCGGGTCAGGTGGCGCGGGCTGTCCGGGTCGAGGCCGCGGTCGGCGGCGCGGGCGATCGCCAGGCGCTGGACGCGTACCAGCTCGGCGAGCGGGTCGAGGCCGCTCTCCACCCAGCGGGCGCCGGTCGCCAGCACCTGATCGGCCAGTCCCTCGGGGGCGGTGCCGAACATCCAGGTCGCGGTGGAGTCGGTGGCGATGCTGATCGGGCCGTGGCGGTACTCCATCGCGGGGTACGACTCGGTCCAGGAGAGCGACGCCTCCTTCATCTTGAGCGCCGCCTCGTTGGCGAGCCCCACCGTCCAGCCGCGCCCCAGGAAGGTGAACTGCGCGCAGCCCACCAGCCCCTCGGGCAGCGGCTCGGCGAGCGCGGCCTCCGCGTCGCGCACCACGGACTCGGTGTGCAGCCCGAGGTGGGCGCGGAGCAGGGTCAGCAGCGTGGTGGCGAACCGGGTCTGCACCACGGACTTCTCGTCGGCGAAGTCGAGCACCACGACGTCGTCGGCCGCCGCCATGACGGGCGTTTCGGGGTCGGCGGTGATCGCCACGGTGCGGGTGGTGCCGCGCACCCGGCCGAGCAGGTCGAGCACTTCGGTCGTGGTCCCGGACCGGGTGAGCGCGACGACCCGGTCGTACGTCCGGCCGAACGGGAACTCCGAGGCGGCGAAGGCGTCGGTCTCACCCTGGCCGGAACCCTCGCGGAGCGCGGCGTACGCCTGGGCCATGTAGAACGAGGTGCCGCAGCCGACGACCGCGACGCGCTCACCGGCGGTGGGCAGGGCGGCCGACTGCGTCCCGGCCAGTTCGGCGGCGCGGCGCCAGCACTCCGGCTGACTGGCCGTCTCGATCTCGACAAATGACACTGTGCACTCCGAACTCGTGGTGGGGCTCGCGAAGAAGCCCGTGAAGAGACGTGCGGCGCAGGGCGAAGCCCGCTCATGGATGCTCGTTTGTGCACGCTATACGCGCTCTTCGAGCATTATCAAGCAGGGCCCGTGCGGTCGGCTCGACCGAGCGGGGCCCTGTGCGACGCTTGCGCGTGTCCGGTGACCGTACCCGGGGAACGAGCGCCCGACGGCCGGGCCGGTGAGGAGAGTTGTCTTGTCCAGGGATGCCCGGTGGAACGCGCTGCTGGAGCTGGTCGGCAAGAACGGCCGCGTCGACGTCGAGGGCGCCGCCACGGCGCTGGACGTCTCGGCCGCGACCATCCGCCGAGACCTGGACCAGCTCGCCGAGCAGCAACTGCTCACCCGTACCCGTGGCGGCGCGGTGGCGCACGGCGTCGCCTACGAACTGGCGCTGCGCTACAAGACCGGCCGGCACGCCCCGGAGAAGCAGGCCATCGGCCGCGCGGTCTCCGAACTGGTCGCGGTGGGCGAGGTGGTGGGGCTGACCGGCGGCACCACCGTGACCGAGGTGGCCCGCTCGCTCGCGGTGCGCCCCGACGTCGTCGGCGAGAACGCGGCCGCGGCGGGCGGCCAGCCGGGGCTGACCGTGGTCACCAACGCCCTCAACATCGCCAACGAGCTGGTGATCCGGCCGCAGATCAAGATCGTGGTGACCGGCGGGGTGGCCCGCCCCCAGTCGTACGAACTCACCGGTCCGCTGGCCAGCGGGGTGCTGGGCGAGATCACGCTGGACGTCGCCGTGCTGGGGGTCAACGCGATCGACACGGAGCGGGGCGCGTACGTCCACCACGAGGGCGAGGCCAGCATCAACCGGCTGCTCGCCGAGCGGGCGCAGCGGGTGGTGGTGGCCGCCGACTCCTCGAAGATCGGCATGCGGGCCTTCGCCCGGGTCTGCGACCTGGCGCAGGTCGACTTCCTGGTCACGGACCGGGGCATCCCCCCGGAGGCGGCCGCCCGTTTCACGGAGGCCGGGGTCACCGTCGTCGCAGTGTGAGCGGGCCGCCGTCGACTCCGTGGCAGACAACCATTTTCGGCCATGCTCGGTGGGTAATCGGCCTGATCCCGTTTGACGGCCGTCCGACTCCGGTTCGTCGCGGAGAGCGGTGTCCCGGGCTGAATAGTCGCGGTATGTCCGGAAGATGGGGGGCGGGGGCGGGTTGTGTCGGTCTCGCAGGGTTACCGATGCCGCGTCGTCGAGCCATGTGAGCGATGCTTTTGAGCCAGCGAGGTTGATGGATGAACGAGTTCGAACGCGTGGCCGGAATCCGGTCGGCATAATCGCGTCCATGTCGATCACGGGTGGGGATGTCGTAGACCTGGGACGGGGCCTTCACGTATGGCTCCCGCCGAAACGGGGCTGGGGGCTGGCCAACTGCGGACTGCTCGTCTCGCCCCGCGGCGCGCTCTGGATCGACACCCCGTACGACACCGTCCTCGCCGGTCAGTTCCTGGCCGAGACGACCAAGCGGCTGCCCGACGGCGTCAACGTCGACCGGATCGTCGTCACCCACGCCAACGGTGACCACTACTGGGGTGCGGGGGTGCTGCCGGACGCGGAGATCATCGCCACCCGCGAGGCCCGCGAGCACATCCACTACGACCCCACGCCGCAGCAGCAGCACGCCCTGGTCACCTCCGCCGATCCGGCCACCCCGCTCGGCGCCTACCTGGCCCGCCACTTCGGCCCCTTCGACTGGTCGCGGACCGAGCCGCCCGTGCCGACCACCTACTTCACCGGCGAGCTCGAACTGACCCTGGGCGACCACCCGGTCCGGATCTCCTCGCTGCCGCCCGCCCACACCACCGGCGACCTGATGGTCCATCTGCCCGCCCAGGAGGCGGTGTTCACCGGCGACATCATCTTCTCCAGCACCCCGGAGCGGCCCGGCGACCACCCGGTGCACTGGGCCGGACCGCTGAGCAACCTGATCACGGCCTGCGAGCGCGTGCTGGAGACCGGCGCCACCACCGTCGTCCCGGGCCACGGCCCGATCCTCGACCGGGCCGGGGTGCGCGACCACATCGTCTACCTGGAGTACGTGCGCGAGCGCGCCCACGCCTTCCACACCGCCGGGATCCCCGCCGTCGAGGCCGCCCGCCGGGTGATCGCCGAGCGGCGCTACCCGGAGCTGGGCCTGCCCGAGCGGCTGGTGGTGACGATCGGCAGCGAGTACCGCGACCTGGACGGATCCGAACTGCCCGGCGTACTGCAGGTGATGAGCGAGGTCGCCACCGTCGCCCAGGAGCTGGAGCGGCGGTCCGGACCGGCCGGACCGGCGGAGCGGTAACGTGCGCCGCCGCTCCCGGCCGCAGGGGAACCCCGACGACAGAAGCCACAGAGGCACGGTGACGGCATGGGTTGGATAGTGGCGGTGATCGCCGTCGCCGCGGCCGTGGCGACGGCGGTCCGCGCGCAGAACTCGGCGCGCGCCGAGAACCTCGCGGTGGCCCGCGCCGAGCTGGCCGAACGCCAGGCGAAGGCCGCCAACACCCGTACCGCGGCGCTCACCGACGAGATCCGCCAGCTTGCCCGCAACCGCATCCCCGCCGCCGCGATCGCCCTCACGCACCCCACCGCCCGGGTCCCCGGCCTGCGTGAGGCGTCCGAGGTCGACGGCGACGCGGCCCGGCTGCTCACCGAGGCGGTGCAGGCGGCCCGCGACGCCGTCCTGGAGGAGCGCGGCCGGGTCGACGCGGCGGCCCGCGCGGCGATGCGCGGCACCTCCGCCAAGATCCAGTCCCTGCTCAACCAGTCCCAGCAACTGCTGCACGAGCTCCAGCACGAGTACGACGACCCGCGCATCCTGCAACTGGACTTCCGCAACGAACTCGCGCTGCGGCGCACCCAGGCCACCGCCGTGCTCTGCGACGCCTGGCCGGGGCTGGCCCGCCAGAACTCGCCGCTCGTCGAGATCGTGCTCGGCGCCCAGTCCCGCGTCGCCGGGTACGAACGCGTCAAGGTCTCCAACCACCTGCGCCAGGAACGGCTGGCGGTGGTCGCCCGCGCCGCCGAACCCCTCGCCATCGCCCTGGCCGAGCTGCTGGCCAACGCCACCGCGTACTCGCACCCCGACACCGACGTCCAGATCACCCTGCAGCAGAGCGGCGGCCGGGGAGCGTTCCTGGCCGTCGACGACGCGGGCATCGGCATGGACGACGACGCCCTCGACCGGGCACGGACGCTGCTGGCGGGCCCGCCGGAAGTCCTCCTGACCGAGCTGGGCGACCCGCCGCGCACCGGATTCGCCGTGGTGGGCCGGCTGATCGCGCAGTACGGCTTCGACTGCCACATCGAGGCGTCGCCCTTCGGCGGCATGCGTACCATCCTGCGCGTCCCCGCCCATCTGCTGACCGTGCTGGACGAGGAGCAAACCCTCTCCGCGCTCGCCCCGAAGCCGGTGGGCAAGCCCGCGACGGCCGCCCCTCCCGCCCCGACCGAGCAGGAGACCGCCCCCGTGCCGCATCCCGTCGGCGGACAGCAGCCGGCCGCCCTGCCCAGCCGGCGCCGCCGTACCCCGCGCCCGGCCCCCGCCCGCGCCCCGTCCGCCGCCGAAGCCGCCGACCGCGCCCGGCCGTCCCGTACGCCCGAGCAGGCCGGGGCCTCGTGGGCGGCGCTCCAGCAGGGCACCCTCAACGGCCGGAGCGTCGCCGGGCGGCCGGCCGCACCGGCACCGGAGGACCACGACCACCCGGACGACCGGGACGAGCAAGGAGACGACCAGACGTGAGCGCCCCCACTTCCACCAACGGCGACCTCGCATGGGTGCTGACCCCGCTGCTGGAACTGCCCGGCGTCCAGCACGCCGTGGTCGCCACCGGCGACGGCCTCGTCGAGGGCGCCTCGCCCGGCCTCGACCGGGCCTCCGGCGAACGGGTAGCCGCCATGACCGCCACCCTGCACGCCGCGGCCCGCGCGTTCACCACCGCCTTCACCGACGTCGAGGCGCCGCTGCTGGCCCAGACGGTCGTCGAGTCCGACCAGGGCTTCGCGATCGTCGTACCGGCCGGGAACAACACCACCCTCGCCCTGTTCGCGGAACCCGGCGCCAAGCTCGGCGACATCGCGTACCAGATGCAGGTGCAGGTCAGCGCCCTGAACCGGGCGATGAACGCGCCCGCCCGCCGCCCGGACACCGACGACCGGCCATGACCGCCGGCCCGGGGCGCCGCCTGATACCCGCCTATCTGGTCACCGGCGGCCGGACCCGGCCCGCCGGTCCCGCGCTCGACCGGCTCGACGTCCTCGTGCGCACGGACACCGAACTGCCCCCGGACACCGGCTCGGAACAGCGCAGGCTGTGCGAGCTGCTGGAACCGGGGGCGCTCACCGTCGTCGAGTGCGCGGCCCACCTGGAGCTGCCGGTCAGCGCCACCGTCTTCCTGGCCACGGACCTCGCGGCCGCCGGACATCTGCACACCCGACCGCCCGTCCCCAGCGCCGGGGAGATCGACCGGTCGATCGTCGAGAGGCTGCTCGTTGGACTCCGTTCCCTCCACTGACCGCACCGGTGTCGGCTATCTGCCGACCGCCGCGCGGACCCTGATGAAGATCGTCGTCACGGGCCCGTTCGGCGTCGGCAAGACCACCCTGATCCGCACGCTGTCGGAGATCGCCACGCTCCACACCGAAGAGGCGATGACCCGGTCCAGCATCCGCTTCGACGACACCGCCGGACTGCCGGACAAGACCACCACCACGGTCGCCGTCGACTTCGGCCGGCTCACCGTCCTGGACGACCTGGTGCTCTACCTGTTCGGCACCCCCGGCCAGCAGCGCTTCCTGCCGCTCTGGGAGGACATCGCGCGCGGCGCGCTCGGCGCACTCGTCCTCGTCGACACCCGCAGGCTCGCCGACTCCTTCGCCGTCATGGACATGGTCGAGGAGCAGGGGCTGCCGTACGCGGTCGCCGTGAACCGCTTCACCGACGCCCCCGTCCACACCGACGAGGTCCTGCGCCGCCACCTCGACCTCGCTCCCGAGACCCCGCTGGTCCAGTGCGACGCCCGCGAGCGGCGGGGCAGCATCGACGCCCTGATCGCCCTGGCCGAGCACGTGCTCACCGGGATGCCCCGCCCCGAGGACCCGTCATGACGCCGTACGCACCGCCCCCGCAGCCCCTCGCCCTGTACGGACCGGAGTTCGCCGCCGATCCGCGCGGCCACTACCGGCGGCTGCGCGAGCACGGTCCGCTCGCACCCGTCCGGCTCGCCCCCGGCATCGACGCCCTGCTGGTCGTCGACTACCAGGCCGCCGTCGACCTGCTGCGCGACACCCACACCTTCACCAAGGACCCGCGCGCCTGGCAGGCCACCGTCCCCGAGGACTCGCCGGTCCTGCCGATGCTCGGCTACCGGCCCACCGCGCTCTTCAGCGACGGCGAGGTGCACGCCCGCTACCGCGCCGCCATCAACGACAGCCTCGCCCTGATCGAACCGCACGCCCTGCGGGCCGAGGTCGCCCGGGTCGCCCAGCGGCTCATCGGCACCTTCTCCGCCACCGGCAGTGGCGACCTCATCGCCCAGTACGCCCGCCTCCTCCCGCTCCATGTACTCGTCACCTCCTTCGGCGTACCGCCCGGCGAAGCCGACCGGATCGTCGAGGGCGTCGCCGGGATGTTCGGCTCGGGCGCCAACGCCGCGAGCGCCTACGCCGATCTCGTCGAGGTCGTCACCGAACTGGTCGCCGCCCGCCGCCGACGACCGCGCCGCGACCTCACCTCGTACCTCCTCGGCCATCCGGCCGGTCTCGACAACGACGAGACCGTGCGTCAGATCACCCTGATCATGAGCGCGGGACACGATCCGACAACGAATCTGATCGGCAACGCGCTGCTCCACATGCTCACCGACCCCCGCTACGCCGGTTCGCTGCACGGCGGTGCGATGACGGCCCACGAGGCGATCGACGAAGTCCTCTGGCAGGACCCGCCGCTGGCCAACCTCGCCGCCCACTACCCGCGGCACGACACGGAGTTCCACGGTGTGCGGCTGCGCGCGGGACAGCTCGTCCTGGTCTCGTACGCCGCCGCGAACAGCCGCTCGGAGGCGGGGGTTCCGGAGCGGTCGGGGCCGGCGGGCCCGGAACACCGGGACCGGACGGTGCGCTCCGGGGCGGGCGCCCACCTCGCCTGGTCGGCGGGGCCGCACCGGTGCCCGGCCAAACAGCCCGCCCTCCTCATCGCGATGACCGCCGTCGAGCAGATCACCAGTCAGCTCTGCGACGCGGAACTGGCCGTTCCGGTGAGCGGACTGTCCTGGCGCCCGGGACCGTTCCACCGCGCCCTGGTCCGCCTTCCTGTACGGTTCACCCCCGTCGACATGAGCGCGGAGGCGTACCGGCTCAGGACCGCCGGAGACGCGGCGGACGAGCCCCCGGCGGTGTCGACCGGCCCTTGAACCGTGTCGGTGTTACGCCGAACGGGTGAGTGGCGAGAGAATTGCCCGATGAACAGCGAGCGCAGCCGGCGCAACGCCAACCGAAGCACAGACGGGGTGGACCGGTGAGCAGGTACGACAGGTACGACGTCACGGACGAGCAGTGGGAGGGGCTTGCCCAGGTCGTGCCCTTGCGGGGCCGCAACGAGTGGCCGTCCCGGGTGGACCACCGCGCGGTCCCCGAGGAGAGCCCGGCCGCCGGGCAGCGGCGCCTCGTCGTGCTGCGCGTCCAGGTCTTCGCGGACGCCCGGGAAGTGGCCGAGTACCTGGTCGCGCAGGTCCCGGTGCTGCTGGACCTGACCAGTGCCGAGTCCGACGTGGCCAAGCGGATCCTGGACTTCACCAGCGGGGTGGTCTTCGGCCTCGGCAGCGGGATGCACCGGGTCGACCGCAACGTCTTCCTGCTCTCCCCGGTCGGCATGGAGGTCGACGGGGTGACGGCGGCGGGGCTGACCGGCCCCTGAACCCGGTCGGCCCGGACGTCGGCCTGAACCGGCCGGCCCGAATCCGGTGGCTGTGAGCCGGTTGGCCTGATGTGGCCGTCCTGATCCGGTCGGTCCAGGTCCGGGTGGTGCGTCCTTAGCCGACCGGGGCGCCGTCCGGCGGGGCTGGACGCCTCAGTACCCCGATCGTAGGAAGGTCGTTCAGGAGGAACGGTTCGCCGGACCGTGGTCCGCCTACCGTCCCGCCCATGACCGCACTCCGACCGGGGGTCACCCCGTCATCGCCCGCCTGCCCCTCCGGGCCCGGCCGCCCGCCCGCCGCCACGCGTCGCCCGGCCGGCCCGGAGGCCGCGCGGCGCTCCGCCGGACCCGTCGTCACCGAGCTGCGGCTGTCCGCCTTCGCCGCGCACCGGGGCGCCGTCTTCCCGATCGGCCCGGTCACCCTCTTCGGCGGGCCCGGGGGCAGCGGCAAGACGAGCGCGCTGCGGGCGTACGAGGCACTGGCCCGCCTCGGCGGCGGGGAGCCGCTGGCGGAGGTGTTCCCGGACCCGGCGGGGTGCGTGCCCGAGCGGGCGGCGGCCGACGCGCAGGGGAGGCGCGGCTTCCGGATCGGGTGCACGACGGACGGCCCGGCGGGACCGGTGCGGCTCGACATCGCCGTCCAGGCCGAACCCGCCCTGCGGATCGTCGGCGAACGGCTCACCGGCGGCGGCGAGACGCTGCTCAGCACCGCGCTGCGCGACCCGGGCCGCTCCATGGTCCAGGCGGCCTGGCACACCGCGGGCACGGTACCGGTGACCAGGGCGCCGCTCCCCGACGACCGGCTCGGCACGGCCCTGCTGCCGCTGCGCGTCGCGGGCCGGACGGAGGGGCAGTTACGGGTCCTGGCCGCCGCCGAACAGACGGTGGTGGCGCTCCGCTCGGTCTTCGCGTGCGAACCGCAGCCGCAGCGGATGCGGGCCCCCGTGGCGGCCGGTGACGGCAGGCTGCGGCGCGGCTGCGACAACCTCGCGGCGGCGCTGGACCGCCACACCCGGTGCGGGCGTCGGCATGCCCGGCTGGTCGCGGCGGCCCGCGCCGGGTGCGCCGGTCCGGTGACGGCCCTGGGCGTGGAGCGGCTCGCGAACGGGTCGCTGCGGGCGACCCTGGGCCGGGACGGGGGAGCGGTCACCCCGGTCGGCCGCCTCGGGGACGGCGAGTTGCGGTATCTGGCCCTCGCCCTGGTGCTCCTCACCGACCCGGGGGTGCTGGCGGTGGACTCGGTGCGCGAGGTGCCGCCGGCGATGCAGACCCTCACGGTGCTGACCGACGGGCTGGACCGGGACCTGGACGGGCGGCAGCTGCGCGAACTGCTCGCCCTGGCCGCGTCGATCGGCGCCGCCGGGCATCTCCGGCTGGTCGGCACGGTCAGCGAACCGGGAGCGTCACGGGCCCGGGAGGCGCCCGGAGTGACGGTGGTAGACCTGGGCCCGTGACCGAACTCGACGTACAGACACTGCAACGACGGCTCGCCGCCTTCGCGGCCGCACGGGACTGGGAGCCCTACCACACACCGAAGAACCTGGCGGCGGCGCTCAGCGTCGAGGCCGCCGAACTGCTGGAGATCTTCCAGTGGCTGACACCGGAGCAGTCGGCCCGGGTGATGGAGCGGCCGGAGACGGCGCACCGGGTCGCGGACGAGGTCGCGGACGTGCTCGCGTACCTCCTCCAGTTCTGCGAGGTGCTGGGGATCGACGCCCTCGTGGCGCTGTCGGAGAAGATCGACCGGAACGAGTCCCGGTTCCCCGCGCCGGGGCGCCGGAACCCACCCGAATCCGGCGATCGTCACTCTTCGGAGTGATCGACTTGTCCACAATCGATTTAGTGTCCATAGATTTCCGAATTCCTCTGGCTTTTCGGTGCTGCTGACCTCACTGTGGGTAATGGATGAGGTGAGCGGGTTTTCGCACGGACGGGGGAACGCATGGAAGCGGAACGGTTGGTGGCGGTCAGCCGGCGTGCCCTGGCGCAGAGCAGGGGGACGCCGGACATCATCGCCGAGGCCTGGCAGGCGCAGGCGCTGGCCCAGGCGATCGGCAGCCGCCTGGCGGTCGACGGGCCCAAGGATTTACAGGGTGAGGCGTGCGGTCTGAGCGAGATCGGCGGCCGCAGCGGCGGGACGCTGGAGCATCCCGCGGCGCGGGCCGGGGTGGCGCGGGCGGCGCAGCTCTCCGCGCTCTCCGACCCCCGGGCGGTGCTGACGGAGCTGTGCACCCTGCTCGGTGAGGTCGGGATGGCCCTGGTCGGGGTGGCCTGCGAGACCGACGAGCAGGGGCTCTACTGGCAGTGCATGGAGGCGATCGACGCGGCCGACGAGTCGATGGACCGGGTCCACGGGATGCTCCGCCGTCTCGACGAGCGGGACCGGGAGCGGCAGCAGGATCTGGAGCGCGGCCGGGAGCGCGACGGCCCGTACGGATCGTACGGAGCGGTCGTCCGTCCCACGGGCGCGACCACCGCCGGGCGGGGCCGTGCCCGGCTCCGGGAGTGACCGGACCTGCGGTGACAGGCTCAGGGGGCGGCCGCTCCGGGAGCGGCCGCGAGTCCGTCCGGTCCTGGGGCCGCTGCGGCCCGGGATTCCGGGGGTGACATCGCCCGGGGGAGGCCGGAGCGCGGTGGAGGGTGACCGGAGGTGCAGGATGGAGGCATGGATCTCCGCATCTTCACCGAGCCCCAGCAAGGGGCGAGCTACGACACCCTGCTCACCGTCGCCAAGGCGACCGAGGACCTCGGCTTCGACGCCTTCTACCGTTCCGACCACTACCTGCGCATGGGGCCTGGGGACGGGCTGCCCGGCCCGACCGACGCCTGGATCACCCTGGCCGGGCTGGCCCGCGAGACCAGCCGGATCAGGCTCGGCACGCTGATGACGGCGGGGACCTTCCGGCTCCCCGGCGTGCTTGCCATCCAGGTCGCGCAGGTCGACCAGATGTCCGGCGGCCGGGTCGAACTCGGCCTCGGCGCGGGCTGGTTCGAGGAGGAGCACAAGGCGTACGGGATTCCGTTCCCCAAGGAGAAGTTCGGCAGGCTGGAGGAGCAGCTGGAGATCGTCACGGGGCTCTGGGCGACCGAGGTCGGCCAGACGTACAGCTTCGACGGCACCTACTACCAGCTCACCGACTCGCCCGCGCTGCCCAAGCCGGCCCAGGCCAAGGTGCCGGTGCTGATCGGCGGTCACGGAGCCACCCGGACCCCGAGGCTGGCCGCCCGCTACGCCGACGAGTTCAACATCCCGTTCGCCTCGCTGGAGGACAGCGAGAAGCAGTTCGGCCGGGTGCGGGACGCGGCGAAGGCGGCCGGCCGTGCCCCGGACGACCTGGTGTACTCCAACGCCCTGGTGGTCTGCGTCGGCAAGAACGACGCGGAGGTCGCGCGGCGTGCCGCCGTCATCGGGCGCGAGGTCGAGGAGCTGAAGGCGAACGGGCTCGCGGGCTCGCCCGCCGAGGTGGTCGACAAGATCGGTCAGTACGGTGCGATCGGCTCGTCCCGGATCTACCTCCAGGTCCTGGACCTGGACGATCTGGACCACCTGGAGCTGATCTCCTCGCAGGTCATGTCCCAGCTGGGCTGAGTCCCGAGGAGGCCGCCCCATGTCCCCCGCCCCTACCGGTCCCGCCGGCCCCACCGGCGCGACGGGCCCCGTCGGTCCCTCGGCTCCCGCCCGTCCGTCGGGCTCCGGAGGGGAGCCCCGCCGGAGCGGCGCCGCACCGGTCCGTCCGCTCGGGCGGGCCCTGGCGGCGGGGCCGGTCCTCCTCGACGGCGGGCTCTCCAACCAGTTGGAGGCGCAGGGCTGCGAGCTGTCAGACGCCCTGTGGTCGGCCCGCCTGCTGATCGACGGGCCGGACCGGATCGAGGCGGCGCACACCGCCTACGCGCGGGCCGGGGCGCAGGTGCTCACCACGGCCGGGTACCAGGCCACGTTCGAGGGGTTCGCCCGGCGCGGGATCGGCCGGGCGGACGCGGCGGAGCTGTTCGCCCGCAGCGTCCGGCTGGCGCGCCGGGCGGCCGGGGCGGTGGAGCGGGACGTCTGGGTCGCCGGTTCGGTCGGCCCGTACGGGGCGATGCTGGCGGACGGCAGCGAGTACCGGGGCCGGTACGGGCTCTCCGTCGCTGCGCTGGAGCGCTTCCACCGGCCCCGGATCGAGGCGCTGGCTGCGGCCGGGCCCGATGTGCTGGCGCTGGAGACGGTGCCGGACACCGAGGAGGCCGAGGCCCTGCTGCGGGCGGTCGAGGGGTGCGGGCTGTCCGTCTGGCTCTCGTACAGCGTGGCGGGCGGCCGGACCAGGGCGGGGCAGTCGCTGGAGACGGCGTTCGGCCTGGTCCGGGGGCGCGACGACGTGCTGGCCGTGGGGGTGAACTGCTGCGATCCGGCGGAGGCGGGCCGGGCGGTGGAGGTGGCCGCCGAGGTGAGCGGAAAGCCGGTCGTCGTCTATCCGAACAGCGGCGAGCGGTGGGAGCCGGGCGGCCGGGGCTGGGCCGGCGCCCCCACGTTCACCGCGGCGGAGGCGGGCCGCTGGGCGGCCGCCGGGGCCCGGCTGATCGGCGGCTGCTGCCGGGTCGGCCCGGGGACCGTCGCGGAGCTGGCCGGTGTGCTCGGGGCCGGAACGTGACCAGCGGCGGGACGGGGGCGCGGGCGGGGGAAAGGGCCCGGGCCGGGCGGCCGGGCAGGGGAAAATGCCTGGTGGGGGCAGAACGGGCGACTCATACTCGGACACGTGTTCCTGACGATCAGTACCACCGGCCATCCGGAGCGTCCGGCGACCGATCTCGGCTATCTGCTGCACAAGCACCCCGAGAAGGCGCAGGCGTTCTCCACCTCCCATGGCATCGCCCATGTCTTCTACCCCGAGGCGTCCGAAGAGCGCTGCACAGCGGCGCTCCTGCTGGAGGTCGATCCCGTCGCCCTGGTGCGCCGGGGCCGGGGCAAGGGCCGGGGCGGCGCTCCCGACGCGGCGCTCGCGCAGTACGTCAACGACCGCCCGTACGCGGCCTCCTCGCTGATGTCCGTCGCCGTGAGCACGGTCTTCAAGTCCGCGCTCAAGGGGGTGTGCCGGGCGCTGCCCGAGCGGGCGCAGGCGCCGATGCCGTTGCGGATCGAGGTGCCCGCGCTGCCCGCCCGGGGCGGCGCGGAGCTGGTGCGCAAGCTCTTCGCCCCGCTGGGCTGGACGAAGGTGGACGCCGTCGCCGTACCGCTGGACGAGAAGTTCCCGGAGTGGGGCGACTCGCGGTACGTGCGGGTGGTGCTCGAAGGCGAGCTGCGGCTGGCCGACGCGCTGCGGCAGCTGTACGTGCTGCTGCCGGTGCTGGACGACGCCAAGCACTACTGGGTCGCCCCCGACGAGGTCGACAAGCTGCTGCGGGCGGGTGAGGGCTGGCTCGCCGCCCACCCCGAGCAGAAGCTGATCACCAGCCGCTATCTCTCCCGCCGCTGGGGGCTGACCCGGCAGGCGATGCAGCAGCTCGAACTGGTGCGGCTCGCCGAGTCGGACGACCTCGACGTGGACGCCCTCGACAACGCCGTGGACGAGACGGCCGACACCGAGGAGAAGCCGGTCCCGCTCGCCGAGCAGCGGCGCGCCGCGATCCTCGGCGCGCTGCGCGCCGCCGGCGCGAGCCGCGTCCTCGACCTGGGCTGTGGTCAGGGCCAGTTGGTGCAGGCCCTGCTCAAGGACCCGGCGTTCAAGGAGATCGTCGGCGTCGACGTGTCCGTGCGCGCCCTCACCATCGCGGCCCGGCGGCTGAAGCTGGAGCGGATGGGGGAGCGGCAGGCCGACCGGGTGGAGCTCCTGCAGGGCTCGCTCACGTACACCGACAAGCGGCTCAAGGGCTATGACGCGGCCGTTCTCAGCGAGGTGATCGAACACCTCGACCTGCCGAGGCTGCCCGCGCTGGAGTACGCCGTCTTCGGCGCGGCCCGCCCCCGGACCGTCCTCGTGACCACGCCGAACGTCGAGTACAACGTCCGCTGGGAGACCCTCCCCGCCGGGCATGTGCGCCACGGCGACCACCGCTTCGAGTGGACCAGGGCCGAATTCCGGTCCTGGGCCGCGGAAGTGGCGCGGCGCCACGGCTACCGGGTCGCCTTCGTGCCCGTGGGGACCGACGACCCGGAGGTGGGACCGCCCACCCAGATGGCCGTCTTCACCCGGGGCACGGTGGAGGAGACCACGGCCCCGACCGGAACCACCGCCACCGGAGCAACCGCGACCGGAACCACCGACACCGGAGCCACCGCGACCACCCCCGAGAAGGAGGCGAACGCCGCATGACCAGTACCCCGCGCGCCCTCCCGGTGACCGACCTCTCCCTGGTGGTCCTCGTCGGGGCCACCGGCTCCGGCAAGTCCACCTTCGCCCGCGACCACTTCAAGCCCACGGAGATCGTCTCCTCGGACTTCTGCCGCGGCCTGGTCGCCGACGACGAGAACGACCAGAGCGCCAGCTCGGACGCCTTCGACGTGCTCCACTACATCGTCGGCAAGCGGCTGGCGGCCGGCCGGCTGACCGTCGTGGACGCGACCAACGTGCAGTCCGAGAGCCGCAAACAGCTGGTCCGGCTTGCCCGGAGCCACGACGTGCTGCCCATCGCGATCGTCCTCGACCTGCCCGAGGAGGTCTGCGCCGCACGCAACGCGACCCGCCCCGACCGCGCCGGCCTGCCCCGCCACGTCATCCAGCGCCACCGCCGCGAACTGCGCCGCTCGCTGCGCGGCCTGGAGCGCGAGGGCTTCCGCAAGGTGCACGTCCTGCGCACCGAGGAGGAGGCCGCCCACGCCGAAGTGGTGCTGGAGCGCCGCTACAACGACCTGCGCCACCTCACCGGCCCCTTCGACATCATCGGTGACATCCACGGGTGCAGCTCCGAGCTGGAGACCCTGCTCGGCAGGCTCGGCTACGTCGACGGCACGCACCCCGAGGGGCGCACCGCGGTCTTCGTCGGCGACCTGGTCGACCGGGGCCCCGACAGCCCGGGCGTCCTGCGCCGGGTCATGTCCATGGTGGCCTCGGGCGACGCCCTGTGCGTACCGGGCAACCACGAGAACAAGCTCGGCCGCTACCTGAAGGGCCGCACGGTCCAGCACACCCACGGTCTCGCTGAGACCATCGAGCAGTTGGACCGGGAGGACGAGAAGGACCCGGCCTTCCGGGAGCGGGTGCGGGAGTTCATCGAGGGGCTCGTCAGCCACTACGTCCTCGACGGCGGCGCGCTCGTCGTCTGCCACGCCGGGCTCCCCGAGAAGTACCACGGCCGCACCTCGGGCCGGGTCCGCTCGCACGCGCTGTACGGGGAGACCACCGGCGAGACCGACGAGTTCGGCCTGCCGGTGCGCTACCCGTGGGCGGAGGACTACCGGGGCCGGGCCGCCGTGGTCTACGGGCACACCCCGGTCCCCAACGCCTCCTGGGTCAACAACACGATCTGCCTGGACACCGGGGTCGTCTTCGGCGGGAAGATGACCGCGCTGCGCTGGCCGGAGCGGGAACTGGTCGACGTACCGGCCGAGAAGGTCTGGTACGAGCCGGTCCGGCCGCTGACCACCGAGGCGCCCGGCGGCCGGGAGGGCCGGCCGCTCGACCTCGACGACGTCCGGGGCCGGCGGATCGTGGAGACCCGGCACATGGGCCGGATCGCGGTCCGCGAGGAGAACGCCGCCGCCGCGCTCGAAGTGATGAGCCGGTTCGCCGTCGACCCGCGGCTGCTCGGGTACCTGCCCCCGACCATGGCGCCCACCGCCACCTCGCGCGAGGACGGCTATCTGGAGCACCCGGCCGAGGCCTTCGCGCAGTACCGGGCGGACGGGGTCGCCCGGGTGGTGTGCGAGGAGAAGCACATGGGCTCGCGCGCGGTGGCCCTGGTCTGCCGGGACGCGGCGGCCGCCCGGGAGAGGTTCGGCGTGGGCGGCGACCCGGACGCGTCCGGCACCGCCGGCGGCCCGACCGGGGCGCTGTACACCCGTACCGGACGGCCGTTCCTCGACGACGGGGCGCTGACCGAGGAGATCCTCGGCCGGCTGCGCGCCGCAGTCACCGCGGCCGGGCTCTGGGAGGAGTGGGACACCGACTGGGTGCTGTTCGACGCCGAGCTGCTGCCCTGGTCCCTGAAGGCGGCCGGGCTGCTGCGCTCGCAGTACGCCGCGGTCGGCGCCGTGTCCGGCGCGGTCCTCCCGGAGGCCAACGCGGCCCTGGCCGCGGCGGCGGCCCGGGGCGTGGACGTCGGCGCGCTGGCCGGACGCCAGCGGGGCCGGACCGAGGACGCCGCCGCGTTCACCGAGGCGTACCGCCGGTACTGCTGGAGCACCCAGGGGCTGGACGGTGTGCGGTTCGCGCCGTTCCAGGTCCTCGCCGTGCGGGGCCGTTCGCTGGCCGCGGTGGCCCACGACGAGCAGCTGGCCTGGCTCGACCGCCTGGTCGCGCACGACCCGACCGGGCTGCTGCGGGCCACCGGCCGGCTCGTCGTCGACACCGGGGACGAGGCGTCGGTGCGCGCCGGCATCGACTGGTGGCTGGAGATGACCGGCGCCGGCGGCGAGGGCATGGTCGTCAAACCGCTCGACGCGCTGGTCCGGGACGGGAAGAACCGGCTCGTCCAGCCGGGCGTCAAGGTGCGCGGCCGGGAGTACCTCCGGATCATCTACGGCCCCGAGTACACCCGCCCGGAGAACCTGGAGCGGCTGCGCGACCGGTTCCTCGGCCACAAGCGGTCGCTGGCGCTGCGGGAGTACGCGCTGGGGCTCGAAGCGCTGGACCGGCTGGCCGAGGGGGAGCCGCTGTGGCGGGTCCACGAAGCGGTGTTCGCCGTGCTGGCCCTGGAGTCGGAACCGGTCGACCCGAGGCTCTGACCCCGGCCGGTGAGCCGCTCCGGCACCGGTCGCGGCGGTCCACGGGCCGCAGCGACCGGTGCCCGGGGGACGGCGGTCCGTGGACCGCCGGTGATTCGCGGGAGTGAACGGGGCCGTCCCCGGTGAGGATGGAGACATGGGATTCCACGTCGACTCCGAGGCCGGGCGGCTGCGCCGCGTCATCCTGCACCGCCCCGATCTGGAACTGAAGCGGCTCACCCCCAGCAACAAGGACGCGCTCCTCTTCGACGACGTGCTCTGGGTGCGCCGCGCCCGCCAGGAGCACGACGGCTTCGCGGACGTGCTGCGCGACCGGGGCGTGGAGGTGCACCTCTTCGGGGACCTGCTCCGCGAGTCGCTGGAGATCCCGGTGGCCAGACGGCTCGTTCTGGACCGGGTCTTCGAGGAGAAGGAGTACGGCCCGCTCGCCACCGAGCACCTGCGGGCCGCCTTCGAGGAACTGCCCAGCGCGGAGCTGGCCGACGCGCTGGTCGGCGGCATGACCAAACGGGAGTTCCTGGCCGGGCACCGCGAGCCGACCTCCGTCCGCTTCCATGTGATGGACCTGGACGACTTCCTGCTGCACCCGCTGCCGAACCACCTCTTCACCCGGGACACCTCGGCCTGGATATACGACGGGGTCTCCATCAACGCGATGCGGTGGCCGGCCCGGCAGCGCGAGACCGTCCACTTCGAGGCGATCTACCGTCACCATCCGCTCTTCACCGGCCCCGAGGCGGGCCCCTTCCACCACTGGTCGGAGGGGCTGGACGACTACCCGTCCACCATCGAGGGCGGGGACGTCCTGGTCATCGGGCACGGCGCGGTGCTCATCGGGATGAGCGAACGCACCGCGCCCCAGACGGTCGAGATGCTGGCCCGGGGCCTCTTCGACGCTGGTTCGGCCCACACGATCGTGGCGCTCGACATGCCCAAGCGACGGGCGTTCATGCACCTCGACACGGTGATGACGATGATCGACGGCGACACCTTCACCCAGTACGCCGGACTGGGCATGCTCCGCTCGTACACCATCGAGCCCGGTGACGGCCCGCGCGACCTGAAGGTCACCGACCATCCGCCCGAGCAGATGCACCGGGCGATCGCGCGCGCCCTGGGGCTGGACGCGATCCGGGTGCTCACCGCCACCCAGGACGTGCACGCCGCCGAGCGCGAACAGTGGGACGACGGCTGCAACGTGCTGGCCGTCGAGCCGGGCGTCGTCGTCGCGTACGAGCGCAACGCCACCACCAACACCTTCCTGCGCAAGGAGGGCATCGAGGTCATCGAGATCCCGGGCAGCGAACTCGGCCGGGGCCGGGGCGGCCCGCGCTGCATGAGCTGCCCGGTGGTGCGCGACGCGGTGTGACGGGGCGGCGGAACGGGCCGCGGAGCCGGGCGGAGCGCGGGGGAGGCCCGGGCGGGCGCGCGGAGGGCCCGACCTTTCCGTATAGCGATGCAGAGGGTCGTATAGACTTCCAGGGATACCGTACGCGCGACCCTCGCCCGACCCAGGAGCCGAATCATGGCCATAGACCTTGCAGGCCGCCATTTCCTCAAGGAGCTGGACTTCACGGCCGAGGAGTTCCACGGCCTGATCGAGCTGGCGGCCGAGCTCAAGGCGGCCAAGAAGTCGGGGACCGAGACCCAGCGGCTGCGCGGCAAGAACATCGCGCTGATCTTCGAGAAGACCTCCACCCGCACGCGCTGCGCCTTCGAGGTGGCCGCCGCCGACCAGGGCGCCGCCACGACCTATCTGGACCCTTCCGGCTCGCAGATGGGGCACAAGGAGTCGGTGAAGGACACCGCGCGCGTGCTCGGCCGGATGTTCGACGGCATCGAGTACCGGGGCGACAGCCAGGCGGCCGTCGAGGAGCTGGCCGCCCACGGCGGCGTGCCGGTCTTCAACGGGCTCACCGACGACTGGCACCCGACCCAGATGCTCGCCGACCTCCTCACCATCACCGAGCACAGCGACAAGCCCCTGGAGCGGATCTCCTTCGCCTACCTCGGCGACGCCCGCTTCAACATGGGCAACTCCTACCTGGTCACCGGCGCCCTGCTCGGCATGGACGTCCGGATCGTCGCACCGAAGGCGTACTGGCCGGCCGACCACGTCGTCGCCGAGGCCCACCGGCTCGCCTCCGCCAGTGGCGCGACCCTCACCCTCACCGAGAACGTCGCCGAGGGCGTCAAGGGCGCCGACTTCGTCGCCACCGACGTCTGGGTCTCCATGGGCGAACCCAAGGAGGTCTGGGCCGAGCGCATCGCGGCGCTGGCGCCCTACGCCGTGACCATGGACGTGCTCCGCGCCACCGGCAACGCCGACGTGAAGTTCCTGCACTGCCTCCCGGCCTTCCACGACCTCGGGACCGCCGTCGCGCGCTCCATCGAGGCCGAGTACGGGATGGCGGAACTGGAGGTCACCGACGAGGTCTTCGAGTCCGCCCACTCCCTCGTCTTCGACGAGGCGGAGAACCGGATGCACACCATCAAGGCCGTCCTGGTCGCGACGATGGCGTCCCCGGCGGCCGGCTGAAGCCACCCGCCGCGCACCGCATGATCATTCACTCCATTGGGTGAATATGCGGAGAAGTGGCTATTATGGTGCTCTTCGACGGGGTTCGGGCTCGCAGGCTCGAACCCCGTTCTCGTTCCGCGCACCACCAGAGAAGAGCCCGTCCCCGTGAGTCCGCTGCGCCCGTCCGGGCCGCGCATCAAGAGCCCCCACCAGCTGCTCGCCGAATCCGGCGCGGACCTGGAGGGGCATGGCCTCAAGCGCACCATGGGCCTCTTCCAGCTGGTCTGCTTCGGCATCGGCGCCGTCGTCGGGACGGGGATCTTCGTCGGCCTCTCCGACAGCGTCGCCCAGGCGGGCCCCGCCGTCGTCCTCTCCTTCGTGCTCGCGGCGGTCACCTGCGTCTTCACCGCGTTCTCCTTCGCCGAGCTGGGCAGCGCCATCCCGGTCTCCGGCAGCTCCTACTCCTTCGCCTACGCCACCCTCGGCGAGCGCGTCGCGTTCCTCGTCGGCTGGTGCCTCCTGCTGGAGTACGGCGTCTCGGTCTCCGCGGTCGCCGTCGGCTGGAGCCAGTACGTCAACGAACTGCTGGACAGCCTGGCCGGGCTCCGGCTCCCCGAGGCCCTCTCGGCCGGACCCGGCGACGGCGGGGTGATCAACCTGCCCGCGGTGCTGGTGGTCATGATGGCCGCCACCCTGCTGGTGCGCGGCGTCCGGGAGAGCGCCGGGGCCACCGCCGCGATGGCGATCCTCAAGATCACCATCCTGGTCGCCTTCTGCGCCGTCGCCTTCACCGCCTTCGAGCACGACAACCTCACGCCGTTCTTCGCCGAGGGCGCGGGCGGGATCACCGCCGGGGCCTCGCTGGCCTTCTTCTCGTACATCGGCTTCGACGCCATCACCACCGCGGGCGAGGAGGTCCGCGACCCCCGGCGGAACATCCCGCTCGCGATCATGATCTGCATCGGCCTGGTCACCCTGCTCTACTGCGCGGTCGCGCTCGGCGCGATCGGCGCGCTGGGCCCCGAGGAGGTCGCCGACCGGCCCGCGGCGCTGTCGATCGTCGTCGACCGGGTCACCGGCTCGTCCGCCGGCGGCGGGATCGTCGCCTTCGGCGCGGTCGTCGCCATCGCCTCCGTCGTCCTCGCGGTGATGTACGGCCAGACCCGCATCCTGATGTCGATGTCCCGGGACGGACTGATCCCCCGGATCTTCGAACGGGTCTCGCCCCGCACCGCGACCCCGGTCGCCAACACCTGGATCGTGGCCGTGGTCTTCGCGGTCCCGGCGGCCTTCTCCTCCCTCGGCATGGTGGTGAACCTGACCACCATCGGCGCGCTGGCCACCATGGTCGCGGTGAACGCGGCGGTGATCGTGCTCCGCCGCCGCAACCCGGACGTACGGGGCCCCTTCCGGGCCCCCCTCCACCCGCTGGGCCCCCTCCTGGGCATCGTCTTCTGCCTCTACCTGATGTACGGGACCGGCTGGGCGACCTGGCTCCAGTTCGCGGTCTTCCTCCTCGTCGGCTCGGCGGTGTACGCCTGCTACGGCCGCTCCCGCTCGCGGCTGGCCGCCGGAACCGGCTAGGGCGCGAGCGGCGCGCGCGGCGGGAGTGTGAACCAGACCGCCTTGCCGTGCTCCGTGGGGCGGTGGCCGCAGGAGGAGCTGAGGGCCCGGATCAGCAGCAGGCCCCGGCCGTGCTCCTGCCAGGGGTCCGGCTCGCTGCCGGGGTGCGGGAAGTCGAGGCCGCCCGGTGGGGCGGGGGAGCGGTCGTGCACCTCGACCTGGCAGCCGGTGGGCAGGAGCTCCACCACCAGCTCGATCGGCTCACCGCTGCGGGTGTGCTCCACGGCGTTGGCCACCAGCTCCGCGGTGAGGAGCTCGGCCGTGTCGGTGTCGGCCGGCGCGTCGATGTCCGCGAGCGCGGTACGGATCAGGGCACGGGCGATCGGGACGGCCGCCGTCGAGTGCGGCAGCGTGATCCGCCAGGAGGCGGGGGGAAGGGCGTCGGAGGTGTCGGGGAGCACGGCATGGTTTCCGTTCCTGGACCGGGTCCCAGGGGGTGCGGGGCCTGTGTGGAGTTCAGTACTTCCTGTTTTCAACCTTACGAACCGCAACGAGAGAGACAAGGGACTGCCGACCGGTATGAAAGGGACGTTGGACACTCTTTTTTCCCCGCGCAGCCCTATCGCGCACTCATGACGGGAGTCACGTACGGGTGATAAATTCGGCTCCAGGCAGCAGCCCGACGGCCGAAGGGGAGCCCCCTCGATGAGCCCGTTTCCCAGCTCCGCGCCGCGCACGGACGACTGGCGCCACCTGCGGCTGACCAGGGAGGACGGGGTCGCGACCGTCACCCTCGCCAGACCCGAGAAGCTCAACGCGCTCACCTTCGGCGCCTACGCCGACCTGCGCGACCTGCTCGCCGAACTGTCCCGCGAACGCGCCGTGCGCGCCCTGGTACTCGCGGGGGAGGGCCGCGGTTTCTGCTCCGGCGGCGACGTCGACGAGATCATCGGCGCCACCCTCGCCATGGACACCGCCCAACTGCTGGACTTCAACCGGATGACCGGCCAGGTCGTACGGGCTCTCAGGGAAGCGCCCTTCCCGGTCGTCGCCGCCGTGCACGGGGTGGCCGCCGGCGCGGGAGCGGTGCTCGCGCTGGCCGCCGACTTCCGGGTCGCCGACCCCACCGCCCGCTTCGCCTTCCTCTTCACCAAGGTCGGCCTCTCCGGCGGCGACATGGGTGCCGCCTACCTGCTTCCCAGGGTCGTCGGACTGGGCCACGCCACCCGGCTGCTGATGCTCGGCGAGCCCGTCCGCGCCCCCGAGGCCGAGCGGATCGGGCTGATCAGCGAACTGGTCGACGAGGGGAGCGCCGACGAGCACGCCGCCGCGCTCGCCCGCCGCCTGGCCGACGGACCGGCCCTCGCCCTCGCCCAGACCAAGGCCCTCCTCACCGCCGAGCTCGACCTCCCGCTCGCCGCCGCCGTCGAGATGGACGCCGCCACCCAGGCCCTGCTGATGCACGGCGAGGACTACGCCGAGTTCCACGCCGCCTTCACCGAGAAGCGGCCCCCCAAGTGGCGGGGCCGCTAGCGATGCCCGCCCGGCCCCCCGTACGGCGCGTCGCGGTCATCGGCGGCGGACCCGGCGGGCTCTACGCCGCCGCCCTGCTCAAGCGGCTCGACCCGGACCGCGAGATCACCGTCTGGGAACGCAACGCCCCCGAGGAGACCTTCGGTTTCGGCGTCGTCCTCTCCGACGAGACCCTCGGCGGCATCGAGCACGCCGACCCCGTCGTCCACCGGGCCCTCCGCGAGGAGTTCGTACGGTGGGACAACATCGACATCGTCCACCGGGGCGTCACCCACACCTCCGGCGGCCACGGCTTCGCCGCGCTCGGCCGACGCCGACTGCTGGGCGTCCTGCGGGAGCGCTGCGCCTCGCTCGGCGTCCGCCTCCGCTTCTCCACCGGGGCGCCGCCCGCCGCCGAGCTGGCCGCCGACCACGACCTGGTGATCGCCGCCGACGGGGTGCACAGCCGGACCCGCAGCGCCCACGCCGACGCCTTCGGCCCCCGGATCACCGGCCACCGCTGCCGCTACATCTGGCTCGCCGCCGACTTCGCCTTCGACGCCTTCCACTTCGAGATCGCCGAGACCCCGTACGGGGTGATGCAGCTGCACGCCTACCCCTTCGCCGCCGACGCCTCCACCGTCATCGTCGAGATGCGCGAGGAGGTCTGGCGGGCCGCCGGATTCGACAGCCGCGCGGTCGAGCACTCCACCCTGAGCTGCGCCGAGATCTTCCACCGGGCACTCGGCGGCCGGAAACTGCGCTCCAACAACTCGGCCTGGCTCACCTTCCGCACCGTCGTCAACGACCACTGGTCCCACGGCAACATCGTCCTCATCGGCGACGCCGCCCACACCGCGCACTTCTCCATCGGCTCCGGCACCAAGCTCGCCGTCGAGGACGCCCTCGCGCTGGCCGCCTGCGTCGAGGAACAGCCCGACCTGCCGAGCGCGCTGACCGCCTACGAGGCCGAGCGCCGGCCGGTCGTCGCCTCCACCCAGCGGGCCGCCGCCGCCAGCCTGCGCTGGTTCGAGGAGCTGGGCACCTACGTCGACCAGCCGCCCCGCCAGTTCGCCTTCAACCTCCTCACCCGCAGCCGCCGCGTCACCCACGACAACCTGCGGCTGCGCGACCCCGCCTTCACCGCCGCCGTCGAGGAGGAGTTCGGCTGCCTCCCGGGCGTCCCGCCGATGTTCACCCCGCTGCGGCTGCGCGGCCTCGAACTCCGCAACCGCGTCGTCGTCTCCTCCATGGACATGTACCGGGCCGAGGACGGCGTCCCCGGCGACTTCCACCTCGTCCACCTCGGCGCCCGCGCGCTCGGCGGCGCCGGGCTCGTCATGACGGAGATGGTGTGCGTCAGCGCCGAGGGCCGCATCACCCCCGGCTGCACCGGCCTCTACACCGACGAGCAGGCCGCCGCCTGGACCCGGATCACCGACTTCGTCCACGCCGACGCCCCCGGCACCGCCATCGGCGTCCAGCTCGGCCACTCCGGGCGCAAGGGCTCCACCCGGCTCATGTGGGAGGGCATCGACCAGCCCCTGCCGGACGGCAACTGGCCGCTGGTCGCCGCCTCCCCGATCCCGTACGCCGCCGGGGTCAGCCAGGTCCCGCACGCCCTGGACCGGGCGGGGCTCGACACCGTGCGCGAGCAGTTCGTCGCCGCGGCCCGCCGCGCCGGCGCCTGCGGCTTCGACCTGCTCGAACTGCACTGCGCCCACGGCTATCTGCTCTCCGGCTTCCTCTCGCCGCTCACCAACCACCGCACCGACGCCTACGGCGGCTCCCTGCCGGACCGGCTCCGCTTCCCCCTCGAAGTCTTCGACGCGGTCCGCGCCGTATGGCCCGACGACCGGCCCATGACCGTCCGGATCTCCGCCACCGACTGGGCCGGGGGCGGCACCACAGCCGACGACGCCGTGGAGATCTCCCGCGCCTTCGTCGCCCACGGGGCCGACGCCATCGACGTCTCCACCGGCCAGGTGGTGCCCGAGGAGCGCCCCGAGTTCGGCCGTTCCTACCAGACCCCGTACGCCGACCGGATACGGAACACCCTGTGCGTGCCCGTCGTCGCGGTCGGCGCGATCTCCTCCTGGGACGACGTCAACTCCCTGCTGCTCGCGGGCCGGGCCGACCTCTGCGCCCTGGCCCGCCCGCACCTCTACGACCCGCAGTGGACGCTGCACGCGGCGGCCGAGCAGGGGTACACCGGACCGGGCGCGCCCTGGCCGGCCCCGTACCGGGCGGGCAGCCGCACCCCGCCGACCGGCCGCACCGACGCCCCGAAACCCCGGCTCACCCTCGACTGACCGGCTCCGGCCCCGCCCCGCTCATGGCTCCGCCACGCCGATCAGCAGCCGGTCCGCGACCGGGCGGTACCCGATCCGGCGGTACACCCCGTTACTGGTGGGGTTGGTGAGGTCGGTGAAGAGCAGCACCTCCCGCGCGCCCGCCGCTTTTGCTGCCCCGCTCACCTCGGCGGTCACCGCCGCCGCGTACCCCAGCCCGCGGTGCTCCGGCGGGGTGTAGACCGACGACACCCGGACGGTGCCCGCGAGCAGCGGGGAGACGCCGGCCATCGACACCGGGACCCCGCCGTCCTCCCAGACCGTCAGCGCGCCCGAGGCCGTCCGCTCGTCCACCAGCCGCTCGGCGTGGTCGATCGCCGTATCGACCTCCTCGGCGAAGGCGACGTGCCAGCCCACCAGCAGCTCCCGGTCGGCCGGTGCGGCCTCGCGGGCCCGGCCGGTCGGGGCGGGGGAGGGCTCCACCAATGTGTCCAGCCGGTAGAGCCGCTGCTCCTCCTCGATCCGGTGGCCGGGCCAGGAGGCGGCGAGCGCCTCGGCCGTCGCCCGGTCCGCGCTGAGCCGGGTCAGCCGGAGCGCGGCGGCCAGCGGGGCCACCGCCTCCGGGGCGACGGTCCCCAGCACGGGCGGATACGGCGGCGTCCCGACCAGCGTCCCCGCGACCTCCCCGTCCGCCCCGCGCCACCAGCCGAGCAGCGGGACACCGGCCCCGTAGGCGTGCGGGCCGTGCCGGCGCAGGGTGTCGGTGATGGTCAGGATCAGGGTGTTCTCGACGGGACGGGCGGCCAGCGAGGAGCCGGCCGCGTCGAGGAAGGCACCGACGTCGGCGGTGAAGGTCCAGGTCATGCCTCATCCTGCCGCGCACCCGGCGGCCCCTTCACCGGGATATCAGCCCTCCCGCAGCCGGAAGCGCTGGAGCTTGCCGGTGGCGGTACGGGGGAGCGCGTCCCGGAACTCGACCACGCGCGGGCACTTGTACGGCGCCAGCTCCTCCTTCAGGTACGCGCGCAGCTCGTCGGCGGTCACCGCCGCGCCCTCGCGCACCACCACGTACGCCGCCACGATCTGGCCGCGCAGCCCGTCCGCCCGGCCCACCACCGCCGCCTCCGCCACCGCCGGATGGTGCAGCAGGGCCTCCTCGACCTCGGGGCCCGCGATGTTGTAGCCGGAGGAGATGATCATGTCGTCGGCACGGGCCACATAGCGGAAATAGCCGTCCGGGTCGCGTACATACGTGTCACCAGTCAGGTTCCAGCCGTTCGCGACGTACTCCCGCTGGCGCGGGTCGGCGAGGTAGCGGCAGCCGACCGGGCCGCGCACGGCGAGGAGCCCCGGCTCCCCGTCCGGCAGCGGGTGGCCCTCCCGGTCCTGCACCCGGGCCTGCCAGCCGGGCACCGGAAGGCCGGTGGTGCCCGGGCGGATCGCGTCGTCGGCCGCCGAGATGAAGATGTGCAGCAGCTCGGTGGCGCCGATGCCGTTGATGATCCGCAGCCCCGTCCGCTCGTACCAGGCCCGCCAGGTGGCCCCGGGGAGGTTCTCGCCGGCCGAGACGCACCGGCGCAGCGCGCCCAGGTCGTGGCCGTCGAGCCGGTCGAGCATCACCCGGTAGGCGGTCGGCGCGGTGAACAGCACCGAGACCCGGTGTGCGGCGAGCGCGGGCAGGAGCTGGGCCGGACCGGCCTGTTCGAGCAGGAGCGTGCTGGCGCCGGCCCGCAGCGGGAAGACCAGCAGACCGCCCAGCCCGAAGGTGAAACCGAGCGGCGGACTGCCCGCGAACACGTCGTCCGGGGTGGGACGCAGCACCTGGGCCGAGAAGGTGTCGGCGATGGCCAGCAGGTCCCGGTGGAAGTGCACGCAGCCCTTGGGCCGTCCGGTGGTGCCCGAGGTGAAGGCGATCAGCGCGACGTCGTCGGCCGCGGTGTCCACCGCCCGGTACGGGTCCGGGTAGGCCTCGGCCAGCCGCAGCAGGTCGTCCGGGGCGCCGCCCCCGTACACCGTGGTCCGCAGCCCCGGAACCCGGGCCCTCAGCAGGTCGTCGACCGAGCGGGCGTCGCAGAGCGCGTGGCCGATCCGGGCCAGTGAGCAGATGGTGGACAGCTCGCCGGGCCGCTGCCGGTCCAGCACCGTGACGGCGATGGCGCCGGCCTTCAGGACCGCGAGCCAGCAGGCGGCCAGCCGGGGGCCGGTGGGGCCGCGCAGCAGGACGCGGTTGCCGGGTACGACGCCCAGGTCGGAGGTGAGGACATGGGCGATCCGGTCGACCCGCTCGCGCAGTTCCCGGTAGCTCCAGACCGCGCCGTCCCCGGAGCGGAGGGCCGGGCGGTCCGGGCCGAACCGTTCCGCCGTCCGGTCCAGCAGCTCCACGGCGCAGTTGAGCCGGTCGGGATAGCGCAGGGCGGGCAGGCCGAAGAGGAGGTCCGGCCACTCGTCCCGGGGCGGCAGATGCTCCCTGGCGAAGGTGTCGAGGTGCGCTGAGGTCTTCGGGTCCATGACGGATCGCCCCCTTGTCGCCTCTGGAGCGTATCGTTCGGATGACGGTAGTCAACGGTCCGCGATAAGGCGAGTGGACTGGAAATCGTACGACTGGGCAGACGAGCACGGAATGGACTGGACGACAGGCCGGAGCGCGGATGCGAAGAACGGGTACGGGAAACCGACAGAACAGAACAAGAGGGGTGCTGGTATGACGGCATTCTCACTCGAACCGGAGCAGAGCGCCTGGTGCGAGGAGCTGAGAAGCCTGGCGGAGCGGTGCCTGCGCCCGCTCGCCGAACAGGGAACCCCCGGACATGTCAACCGCCCGCTGATCGCCGCGCTCGGCGAGGCGGGCCTCCTCGACCGGATGCTGGACTCCGGTGCCTTCGACCTCTGTCTGCTCCGCGAGTCCCTGGCCCGCGGCTGCACGGAGGCCGAGACGGCGCTGGCCCTCCAGGGGCTCGGCACCCACCCGTTGGTCCGCTCCGGCACCCCCGCCCACCGCGCCCGCTGGCTTCCCGAGGTGCGGGCGGGCCGCGCCGTGGCCGCCTTCGCGCTCAGCGAGCCGGGCGCGGGCTCGGACGCGGCGGCCCTCGCCCTGGCGGCCGAACCCGAGGCCGGGCCCGACGGCCGGGGGTGGCGGCTGACCGGCGAGAAGTGCTGGATCTCCAACGCGCCGGAGGCCGATTTCTACACCGTCTTCGCGCGCACCGCCCCCGGCACGGGATCCCGGGGCGTCACCGCCTTCCTGGTCCCCGCCGACCGCCCGGGGCTGACCGGCACCGCCCTCGACATGCTCTCGCCGCACCCCATCGGGGCCCTGGAGTTCGACGGCGTCCCGGTCACCGAGGACGATGTGCTAGGTGTGCCGGACCGGGGCTTCCGGGTGGCCATGGAGACCCTCAACCTCTTCCGTCCCAGCGTCGGCGCCTTCGCCGTGGGCATGGCCAGCGCCGCGCTCGACGCCACGGTGGCGCACACCGCCGCCCGTACCGCGTTCGGCGGGGTCCTCAAGGACCTCCAGGCCGTCTCCCACCAGGTCGCCGAGATGGCCACCCGGACCGAGGCGGCCCGGCTCCTGGTCTACGCGGCGGCCGCCGCGTACGACGCGGGGGAGCCCGGGGTGCCGGGCCGGGCCGCCATGGCCAAGCTGTACGCCACCGAGACCGCCCAGTACGTCGTCGACACCGCCGTCCAACTGCACGGCGCCCGCGCCCTGCGCCGCGGCCACCTCCTGGAACACCTCTACCGGGAGGTCCGCGCGCCACGGATCTACGAGGGCGCCAGCGAGGTCCAGCGCACCATCATCGCCAAAGAGTTGTACGTGAGCCGGGAGGCTTCCGCATGAGTCCGGTACACCGGATCAACCCCGTCGACCTCGCCCCGCCGACGGGGTTCTCCCATGCCGTCACCGTCACCGGGAGCCAACTGGTCTTCCTGGCCGGGCAGACCGCCCTCGACGAGCGCGGAAAGATAGTGGGCGACTGCCTCACCGACCAGTTCGCCACGGCGCTCGCCAACCTGCTGACCGCGCTCCGCGCGGCGGGCGGCGCCCCGACCGACCTCGCCCGCGTCACGGTGTACGCCACCGACGTCGCCGACTACCGCAAGCACGCCGCCGAACTGGGCCGCACCTGGCGGCAGTTGGCCGGTCGCGACTATCCGGCGATGGCGGTCGTCGGGATCAGCCGGCTCTGGGACGAACAGGCCCTGGTGGAGATCGACGGGGTGGCCGTCCTGCCGTGAAACGCGCCGTGCGGGCCGGGGAGCATCCTCCCGGGCCCGCACGGTCCCTCGGTGCCGCTGCCGGTCAGTACGGCTTGACCAGCACATGGGCGGCGCCCGGGACGCCGACCTTCAGCAGCTCGTCCTCCTCCGGGGTCGTCGCACTGCCGGTCTCCTGCTTCAGCACCGCACGGGACAGGGCCTGCACCCACATCGCCCGGGGGCGGCGGCGGGCCTCCCACGCGTCGAGCGCCGCGTCCACGCCGTCCTCGGCGTCCAGCGACTCGGCCAGCACCAGCGCGTCCTCCACGGCCATCGCCGCGCCCTGCGCGAGATGCGGGGTGGAGGCGTGCGCGGCGTCACCGGCGAGAACGACCCGCCCGACGTGCCACGGCTCCTCGACGGTCACCTGGGAGATCCGCGAGTACACCACCGAGGCCGGGTCGGTGACGGTGGCCAGCGCCTCGGCCACCGGGCCGGAGAACATCGGCAGCCGCTCCACGAGTTGCTCGTGCGCCCGCTCCGGGTCCGGCCGGAACTCCTCGGCCTCGGCGAACACCGCGCCCAGGTACATCAGTTCCTCGGTGATCGGGGTGAGGAGCGCCTTGGCGGCCTGGCCCGCGGTGCCCATCACCACACCGCGCACCTGCGGCTGACGGGGCACCGTCACCCGCCAGTTGGCGAAGCCGGTGTACTCGGGGGTGTACCGGTCGCCGTAGAGCCGGGTGCGCAGCGGGGAGCCGATCCCGTCGAAGCCGACCACCAGGTCCCAGCGCCCGGCGGAGCCGTCGGACAGGGTGACGTCCACGCCCGAGCCGTCGTCGGCCAGCCCGGTGATCGTGGTGCCGAAGCGGATCTTCGCGCCCGCGGCGGTGGCGGCGGAGTTCAGCACCCGGGCCAGCGCGGGGCGCGGGATGCCGTTGTTGGCCGGGGCGTCGCCCATCCGGGGCTGGGGTATCTCGGCGAGGGTGTTGCCTGCCGGGTCGGCGATGGTCAGCACCTCCCACTCGAACCCCGCCTCCAGGCAGTCGTCGAGGACCCCGATCTCCCGCATCACATGGAGGGCGTTGGACGGCTGGATGATGCCGACGCCGAGCGCGTCCACCTCGTCACGGAGCTCGGCGACCTCGACGGTGTGACCGCGCCGGGCCAGTGCGGTGGCGAGGGTGAGCCCGCCGATGCCGCCGCCGTGAATCAGGACACGCAGGGGTGTTGCCATCTCAGATGTCTCCAGAACGGGAAGGGGTGCGAAAGGGTCGGGGCGGGCGGCGGTCAGCCGGTCGCCGCGGGCAGGCTCATCAGGTGGTCCACCAGGGCCAGCAGGACGTCCCGGCCGAAGGGCCGCTCGCGGACGTCGCCGACGAGCAGCGGTACGTGCGGATCGAGGTCGAGGGCGGCCCTGATCTCGTCCGGGGTACGGGTGTTGTGGCCGTGGAAGCAGTTGATCGCCACCACGAAGGGGATGTTGCGGCTCTCGTAGAAGTCGATCGAGGCGAAGCTCGTCTCCAGCCTGCGGGTGTCGGCGATCACCACACCGCCGAGCGCCCCGTTGACCAGGTCGTTCCACATGAACCAGAAACGTTCCTGCCCAGGGGTGCCGAACAGGTAGACCACCAGCTCGGGGCTGACCGTGATGCGGCCGAAGTCCAGCGCCACGGTGGTGGTGTCCTTCTGGCCGACCCCGGCCAGGTCGTCGACGCCGACGCTGGCCTTGGTCAGGTACTCCTCGGTGCGCAGCGGAGCGACCTCGCTGACCGCGCCCACCAAGGTGGTCTTGCCGACGCCGAAGCCGCCGGCGATGAGGATCTTTACGGCGGCGGGCGCCGCCTGACTGCTTGTCATATTGGTTCAGAGTCTCCGGAGTCCGTCACGAACGGCGGCGAGCATGCCCATGTTGGCCCCGCCCGCCACCCGCGCCACCGAGAGCGGGGCGCGGGCCAGCAGCAGGCCCTGGGCGACGAGGTCGGCCAGCAGGATCTTGGTCACCGACACCGGGAGGCCGAGGTCGGAGGCGACCTCGGCGACCGCCGCCGAGGCGCGGCACCGCTCCAGGATCATCCGGTGCTCCGGCTGGAGCCGTCCGGGCCGGACCGGCGCGCCGTGCTCGTCGCGTGGGTCCTGCGCGGTCGTCACCACCGTGATCAGGCTGAAGTCGTCCCGCTCGGGAGCGGTCCGGCCCCGGGTGATGGTGTACGGACGCACCATCGTGCCCGCCGCGTCCTCCTCGGGCTCGTCCTCCCAGTGCGGGGTCACGCGCGCTGCCCGTCCCCGGTGCCGAAGGCGTCGAACTCGCCGCGGACCGGCGTGGTCAGCTTCTGGCCGACCTGCTGGACGAGGTTGTGCATGGCGAGCGACATGATCTCGGCGTCCACCTCCTGGGAGGCGATCACCGCGAGGTGGGTGCCCTGGGCGGCCGCGATGATGAAGAGCCAGAGCTCGTTCAGCTCGACGATCACCTGGTGCACGCCGCCGCCGTCGAAGAGCTGGCCGACCCCTCGGGCCAGGCTCTGCTGGCCGGTGCAGATGGCGGCCAGCCGCTCCGCGTCGGGGCGGCTGATGGTCCGCGAATGGCTCACCACGAGCCCGTCGTCGGACAGCAGGACGGCGTTCCGGGTCTCGGCCACCGAGTCCACCAGGCCGTCGAGCAGCCAGTCGAGGTCCTGGTGGGTGGCGGTAGTGCGTGTCATGGCCGTTCTTCTCTCGTGGGCAGGGGGATGGAGGGCGGTACGGGCCGTGCCGGTGCTTCGTCACTCGCGCGTGCGGCCCGGGACCGGCGCTGGAACGCGCCGATCGCGGCACCGGCCCGGCGGGGCTCCGTGCGGGGGGTCGGGGGCTCCGGACGGCTCGGCGGCTGCGGGGCGGCGGGCCGGGCGGCCAGCGGGTCGAGCCGGAGTTCGTCGGCCAGGCTGGCCTGCCGGACCCGGCGCGGCAGCGGGGGCTCCGTGCCGGGGGCGGTGGGCTGCCCGGCACCGTGGCCGGAGTCGTGGGCGAGTGCCGCGCCCGGGTCCGGGGGCGCGGGGTGGTCGGGCTCGGACACCGGCAGCGCGGCGGGGACCGGCGGGGACACCGGGTCCGCGTACGCGGCCGGGGCCTGCCCGTACGCCTCCTGGCCCGGGTACGTCTCCTGGCCCAGGTAGGGCGGACCGCCCACGGGGTACTGCCCGGCGGCCGTCATGTACGGCTGCTCGGCGGTCCCGTACGGGGTCTCGGGCGCGCCGAACGTCCCGTCGGGCTGTCCGGGCGCCGGGTACGGCTGCTCCTGGGCCGGGTACGGCTCGGCGGGGGCCTGGTACGGCGAGGGGTCCTGCTCCGGTGCCGGGGTGGCGTACGGGGCGCCGGCCGCGTTCAGCGCGGTGACCCCGGCGAGGGCCCGGCCCTGTACGCGGGTGGGCAGCGCCTCCCCCGGGCCGGTGGCGGCGGGGACGACGGGCGGGGCCTCCTGCGGGGCGGGCGCGGCCGGGGCGGGCGCCGGGTCCGGCACGCCGGCCGGGCCGGTCCGCGGCTCGGGCACGGTCAGCTCGTCCGGGACGAGCAGCACCACGCGGGTACCGCCGTACGCCGAGGAGCGGAACTCCACCCGCAGACCGTGCTGGTCCGCGAGGCGCGCGATCACGTACAGGCCGAGCCGGATGTCGTCGGAGTGGGCGAGCACGTCCATCCGGGGCGGGCTGGTCATCAGCTCGTTGGCCGCGGCGAGCTGCTCCTCGTCCATCCCCAGGCCCCGGTCCTCGACCTCGATGGCCAGGCCGCGGCTCACCTTGGCGGCCCGGACCTCCACCGGTGCGGGCGGCCGGGAGAAGCTGAGCGCGTTCTCGATCAGCTCGGCGAGCACATGGGAGACGGGGCCGACGGCCCGTTCGGACAGCCAGGGGCTGCCGTCCAGGTCCAGCACGACCCGCCGGTAGTCCTGCACCTCGCCCTGGGCGGACCGCATCACGTCCAGCAGCGGGACCGGCTTGCGCCAGCGCCGGTGCGGGGAGCCGCCGGCGAGGATCACCAGGTTCTCCTCGTACCGCCGCAGGCGCGCGGTGAGGTGGTCGAGGTCGAAGAGACCGTCGAGCAGCTCGGGGTCCTCGTGCCTGCGCTCCAGCTCGTCCAGCTTCTTGAGCTGCTGGCCGATCAACTGCTGGGTGCGGCGGGCGATCCGCTGGAGCAGCCGCTCGAAGCCGCGGTGCTGGTCGGCCTGTTTGACGGCGGCCGCCAGGGCGCTGGTGCGTGCCAGGTTCAGCGCGTCGCCGAGTCGGGTCAGCTCGTCGCCGCCGCCCTTGGCGTCGTTCTGGATGGCGCCGGCCTCGGCCTCGACGTCGATCCGCTCGCCCTGGGCGAGCCGTTCGACGACGTCCGGCAGGGACTTCTCCAGGGCTTCGGCGCGCTCCTGGAGGCCGCTGATCCGGCGACGGAGGTTACGGGTGAGGCGCCAGGTGGTCCAGATCACCGCGATGACCGCGATCAGGCCGACGACCGTGGTGAGCACCATCCTGAACAGCAGCGACATCGTGCTGCCCAGACCCTCGTCGACCACGGAGGCGGTGCGCTTCTCCAGCAGCTTCTCGATCTGCGGGTCGAGGTCGTCCATCGCCGTGCGCCAGGTCTTCTCCTTGGCGCCGAGCGTGACGAATCCGTCCGAGTCGGCCTCGGCCGGACGCAGGATCTGGTCCTCCAGCCGGGTCTTGGTCTTCCACGCCTCACCGCGGACGATCGTCTGCCACATGGCCCGCTCGTCCTCGGACAGCAGCGGAACGACCCTGGTGGAGTAACGCAGTTCCTGGCCGGAAACCGCCTCGCGGACCTGCTTCAGGTCCGCGGTGCCCAGCTTCCCCGCGGGCCAGCCGCGCGCCAGCAGGGCGTCCGAACGGGAGATCATCTCCTTGGTCCAGAACAGGTCGACCAGCGGCTGCGAGATGGTGGTGATCCGGCCGTTGTCGACGTGGCTGAGTGCCGCGAAGAGTTCGAGGTCCACCGAGATCAGGTCCGTGTAGTAGCGGTACACGGCCTTCTGCTGCTCGCTGCCGCCGTCGTCGACGAGGGCGCGCTGTGCGGGGAGCTGGTTGATGGCCTCCCGGGCCTTGGTGACCGCGTCGCGGACCTCGTCGGGAGCGTCGTCGGTGGCCACGTCGGAGAGCGACTGGAAGCTCTTGACGGCCTCGTCGGTCTTCGTGCGCTGTTGACGCAGCTCCTCGGTGACGCCCTTGTGCCGGGCGAGCGCCTCGGCGCTGAGCCGGCGCTCCTGCTGGAGGTTGTAGTACACGATGTTGGACGGCTGACCGGCCTTCTGGGCCAACTGCCCCTGGGCCGCCATGCGTTGGAAGTCCAGCAGGGTCTGGCCACTGGTCACGGCCCAGAGGGCGGCCAGGGCGACACCGGGAACGATGGCCAGAACGAGCAGGGCTGTCCGCAGCGACATGGGGGTCGACTCGGTCCGCCGTGAGGCGCGCGTGCGCAGGGCGTGCTCCTTGATGATGCCAGCCTCGGGACTGGTCAAATCCGTTGAGAACTTCGACAGATAGATTTTAGTCACAGTGAAAAAATGAAAAGAATCCGGGCTCACCAGTGCATCACTGGTCATGTACATCCTCGTCACATCCTGGGCGTACAGACCGCGGAGCCGGTGCGGGACGGTCACGGAACCGGCGCGGGCCGGGCCTTGGGCGTGACCGGATCCAGTAGGTGCCGACGGACGCGGCGTGCCGTACGGATGGAGCACGGCAAGGGATATATCTCTATTCGGTGCTCTTCGTCCGTTCTGTGTCACCACGGCCCCGGTCCTGCGCCCCGGACGGGCGCGGAACGCCTCTCGGGGCCGTATGACCGCGCTCATCGTCTGCCACTTCGTCCTGGCCGGCTTCGCGCGCCCGCTGGTACGGGCGCTGGGCAGGCGCGCCTTCGTCGTCCTCGCGCTGCCGCCCGCCGCGACCACCGTGTGGGCGGCCACCCAGTGGGACACCGCGGTCTCCGGCTCCGCGGTCACCTGGTCCTGGCGCTGGATGCCCGCGTACGACGTCACCGTGGTACTGCGGCTCGACGCCCTCGGCGAGCTGATGGTGCTCCTCGCGGCCGGGGTCGGCACGCTCGTCCTGCTCTACTGCGCCTCCTACTTCACCGACACCACCCCGCGACTGGCCGGATTCGCCGGAAACCTCCTGGCGTTCGCGGGCGCCATGCTCGCGCTGGTCCTCGCCGACGACCTGATCTCGCTCTATGTGTTCTGGGAGTTGACCACGGTCTTCTCCTACCTGCTGATCGGCTACGACAGCGAGCGCAAGCACAGCCGCCGATCCGCGCTCCAGGCCCTCACCGTCACCACCCTCGGCGGCCTCGCGATGCTCGTCGGCTTCCTGATGATCGGTCGGGCGACGGGCACGTACCGCATCTCCGCGATCCTCACCCACCCGCCCGCGGCGACCTGGACCGTCTCCGTCGCGGTGGTGCTGATCCTGTGCGGGGCCCTGTCGAAATCGGCGATCTGGCCGTTCAGCCTCTGGCTGCCGAACGCGATGGCCGCGCCCACCCCCGTCAGCGCCTATCTGCACGCCGCCGCGATGGTGAAGGCCGGGGTCTACCTGGTCGCCCGGCTCGCCCCCGGCTTCGCGGACGTGCCCGTCTGGCGGCCCGTCGTGCTCGTGCTCGGCGCCGCGACCATGCTGCTCGGCGGCTGGCGGGCGCTGCGCCTGCACGACCTCAAGCTCGTCCTCGCCTACGGCACCGTCAGCCAGCTCGGCTTCCTCACCCTGCTCGCCGGGGCCGGCGACCGCAACACCGCGCTGGCCGCCGCCGCCATGATCCTGGGTCACGCGCTGTTCAAGGCCCCGCTCTTCCTCGTCACCGGCATCGTCGACCACGCGGCGGGCACCCGCGACCTGCGCCGGCTCTCCGGCGTCGGCCGGTCCCTGCCGCACGTCTGCGTGGTCGCGGTGCTCGCCGCCGCCTCCATGGCCGCGCTGCCCCCGCTGCTCGGCTTCGCGGCCAAGGAGGCCGCCTTCACCGCCCTGCTGGAGGGCACCACCGCCGACCGGTGGGCGCTCGGCTTCACCGTCGCGGGCTCGGCGCTGACCGTCGCGTACACCGTCCGGTTCGTCTGGGGCGCCTTCGCCCGCAAGCCCGGGGTCGACGACACCCCGGTCCACCGGGTCGGCCCGGCCTTCCTCGCACCGCCCGCCCTGCTCGCGCTCTGCGGGCTGGTGTTCGGGCCGGGCATCGGATGGCTCGACCCGCTGTTCGCCGCCTGCGCCGACGCCTTCGGACCGGCGGCCCACCTGTACCACCTCGCGCTCTGGCACGGCTTCGAGACCGCGCTGCTGCTCTCCGCCGTCGCCCTCGCGGCCGGTGCACTGCTCTTCCTGGGCCGCACCACCGTCACCCGGCTCTCCCGGCGCATCGCCTGGCCGACCGCCGACAACGTCTTCGGCCACCTGCTGCTCGGACTGGAGCGGTTCTCCCTCCAGCTCACCGGATTCGTCCAGCGCGGCTCGCTCTCCGTCTATCTCGCCACCACCCTGCTGGTGATGCTGGCCGGCCAGCTCACCGTCCTCGGCGTGGACCAGCCCTGGCGCCAGGCCCTCGCCCCCCGGCTCTGGGACGTCCCGCTCCAGGGCGCCGTCGCCGTACTGACCTGCGCCGCCGCGCTCATGTGCCTCACCGTGCGCCGCCGGATGAAGGCCGTCGTCCTGGCCGGGCTCACCGGTTACGGCGCGGCGCTGCTCTTCGTCGTCCAGGGCGGCCCGGACCTGGCGCTCACCCAGTTCTGCATGGAGACCGTGTCGATGATCGTGTTCGTGCTGGTGCTGCGGCGGATGCCGGTGCACTTCCAGGAGACGGTCAGCCCCTGGCGGCGGGCCGCGCGCATCCCGGTGGCCCTGGCCGCCGCGGCGACGCTCGGCGTGGTGGTGTGGGTCGCGGCGGCCGCCCGTACGGCGTCCCCGGCGGGCGCGGCCATGGTGGAGGAGGTCGCCCACCACGGACTCAAGGACGTCGTCGCCACCATCCTCGTCGACCTGCGCTCCTGGGACACCATGGGCGAGTCCGCCGTTCTCGCCGCCGCCGCGATCGGCGTCACCAGCCTCCTCTACCTGCACCGCCGCACCGAACCCGCCCCACCGCCCGGGCCGTCCGGGGGCCGCACCGCCTGGTCGCTGGCGACCCCCGCGATGGCCGGACTCCCGCACGGCGACGAAGGCGCCCCGGAACGCGACTGGCTCGCCGCCGGATCCACCCTGGCGCCCGAACACCGCTCCGTCGTCTTCGAGGTGGTGGCCCGGCTGATCTTCCACCCGGTCCTGGTGCTCTCGCTCTACCTGCTGTTCTGCGCCGAGAACATGCCGGGCGGCGGCTTCGTCGCCGGACTCGTCGCCGGACTCGCCCTGATCACCCGCTACCTGGCCGGCGGACGCTTCGAACTGGCCCGGGCAGCACCGCTCCAGCCCGGACTCTTCACCGGCCTCGGACTCTTCGTCTCCACCGGCGTCGCCCTGCTCGGCCTCGCCGACGGAACGGTCCTGCACGCCTGGACCCACCACGGCCGGCTCCCCCTGATCGGCGCGTACCACCTCGGCACCCCCATCCTCTTCGACTTCGGGGTCTACCTCCTCGTCCTGGGCGTGGTGCTGGACATCGTCCGCGCGCTCGGCGCCAAGATCGACCGCCAGACCGAACGCGCGGCGGCCGAGCAGGCGGCCGCCGCGGGCAACGGCCCGCCGCCACCCGGCGAACCCGGCACGGAAGGGGCCCCCGGATGACCACCAGCGCCAGCCTCCTGGCCACCGCCTCGGTACTCTGCGCGGTCGGCGGCATCCTCATGCTCACCCGGCCCCTCACCCGCATCCTGCTCGGCGCGGTGATCGCGGGCAACGGCATCAACCTCTTCGTCATCGCCGCCGGCGGCCGGGCCGGCGCCGAACCCCTCCTCTACGGAGTCCCGCTCGGCCGGGTCACCGACCCGCTCCCGCAGGCGATCGCCCTCACCGCCATCGTCATCACCCTCGCCACCACCGCCTTCCTGCTCGCCATGGCCTACCGGAGCAGCCAGCTGACCGGCACCGACGAGGTCCACGACGACCAGGAGGACCGCCGCATCATCCTGCGCGCCGAAGTGCTCGGCGAACGCGCCGAACTCCGCGAGCGCTACCGCGCCACCTCCGGCACCACCCCCGAGGAACGCGCCCGCTACCGCGCCGAACGCCACCGCCTGCGGGCCCGCCTGCGCGCCGACCGCGCCCTCCAGGCCCGCGGCCGCTACGCCACCGGCGACCTCTGGCACGACGTCCTGGGCGCCGACCCCGAGGACTACGCACCACCGTCCGCACCCGCGGAAGACACCGACCCGGGAGCCACCGGATGAACGCGCTCGTCCCCCTGCCGGTGCTGCTGCCGCTCTGCGCCACCGGCCTCAGCCTCGCCTTCGGCACCCGGCTCAAAGAGGTCCAGCGCCTGGTCAGCGTCGCCGTGCTCACCGCCGTACTCGGACTCTCCGTCACCCTGATGATCGCCGCCGACAGCCACGGCCCGCTCACCGTCCACCTCGGCGACTTCGCCCCGCCGCTCGGCATCACCCTGGTCGCCGACCGGCTCTCCGGGCTGATGCTCACCGTCTCCTCGGCCGTCACCCTCTGCGTACTGGTCTACTCCCTCGGCCAGGGCATGGCCGACCGGGAGGAGGAGACCCCCGTCGCGGTCTTCCACCCCGCCTACCTGATCCTGGTCGCCGGGGTCTCCTGCACCTTCCTCGCCGGAGACCTGGTCAACCTGTACGTCGGCTTCGAGATCATGCTGGTCGCCAGCTTCGTCCTGCTCACCCTCGGCGGCACCGGCCCCCGCATCCGCGCCGGCTCCACCTACGTGATCATCTCGCTCTTCTCGTCGATGCTCTTCCTCACCGCCATCGCCATGACCTACGCGGCGACCGGCACCGCCAACTTCGCCCAGCTCGCGGTCCGCCTGGCCGCCCTCCCGCTCGGCGTCCAGACCATGATCCAGGCGATGCTGCTCACCGTCTTCGCCGTCAAGGCCGCGGTCTTCCCGCTCGCAGCCTGGCTCCCCGACTCCTACCCGACCGCCCCCGCCCCGGTCACCGCCGTCTTCGCCGGACTCCTCACCAAGGTCGGCGTCTACTGCATGCTGCGCACCGAGACCCTGCTCTTCCCCGGCAACCGCCTCGGCGACCTGCTGATGGCCGCCGCCCTCGCCTCGATGGTCATCGGCATCCTCGGCGCCGTCGCCCAGACCGACCTCAAACGGCTGCTCTCCTTCACCCTCATCAGCCACATCGGCTACATGGTGTTCGGGATCGGCCTCGCCACCCGGGACGCCTACGGCGGCGCGATCGTCTACGTCGCCCACCACATCACCGTCCAGACCACGCTCTTCCTGGTGACCGGGATGATCGAACGCCGCTCCGGCACCACCGAACTCACCCGCATCGGCGGCCTCGCCCGCGCCGCCCCGCTGCTCGCCGTCCTCTTCTTCGTGCCCGCCATGAACCTGGCCGGCATCCCGCCGCTCTCCGGCTTCATCGGCAAACTCGCCCTGATGCGCGCCGGGGTCGCCGACGGCGGCGCCTGGGCCTGGACCCTGGTCGCCGGCTCGGCCGTCACCAGCCTGCTCACCCTGTACGTCACCGCCAAGGTCTGGAACCTGGCCTTCTGGCGGGCCGCCCCGCCCGGACAGGCCGCCGACGGCACCCTCCTGGAGGCCGACTCCGACGAGGACGACTCCGACACCGACGAACCCGGCCCGGACCGCGTCCCCGGCACCGGCGACGAACCCGTACGCCCCCGCCACCAGCCCGCCGGACGCGCGGTCGCCGCCACCCTGCACGGCCACGCCGTCACCACCACGACCCGGCTCCCCAGACCGATGACCTGGGCCACCGCCGCGACCGTCGCGCTCGGCCTCGCCTTCACCGTCTTCGCCGGACCCCTGACCTCGTACACCGACCGCGCCGCCGTCGAACTCCTCGCCCGCGCCCCCTACGTCGAGGCGGTGCTCGGCCGATGAGACGCCGGTTCACGTTCTCCTTCACCAACAAGGAACTCCCGCCCTTCGCCTGCGAGTTCGGCAAGCACGGCCGGGTCCTCGACCTCCCCCTGATCGCCTGGCTCACCTTCATCTGGGTGCTCCTGTGGTCCAGCATGAACTGGGCCAACATCCTCACCGGCGCGGTCGTCGCCGTGGCCGTCTGCCTGGCCTTCCCGCTGCCCCGCGTCGACCTCGGCCTCCGCCTGCACCCCTGGGGGATCCTGCTGCTCGCCGGATACCTGCTCTACGACATGTACACCTCCGGCGTACGCGTCACCCGGCAGATCTTCGTCGACCACCCGCACCGGGCCGCCGTCATCGCCGTACCCCTGCGCTGCCGCTCCGACCTGATGCTCACGGCCACCGCCGTCGCCGTGTCCAACGTCCCCGGCGGATCGGTCGTCGAGGTGCGCCGCGCCACGGCCACCCTCTTCCTGCACGTCCTGGACGCGGACCGGCCCGCCGTCCTGGACGCCGCCCGCCGCTCCGTCTGGCGCCTGGAACGGCTGACCGTCCGCGCCTTCGGCACCGCCGACGAGATCGACCGCGTCGCCGGGCCGTACCCACTGGTCCCACCCGACAAGGAGACCCGGTCATGAGCACACCGGAAACCATCGACCGGGCCCTGCTCATCGCGGCCGTCGTCCTGATCCTCATCGCCGGGGCGGCGCTCCTCGCCCGCATCGGACGAGGCCCCTCCATGCTGGACCGGGCTCTCGCACTGGACGTCTGCGCCGCCCTGATCATCGCGGGCCTCGGCGCCAAGTCCGCCTTCGCCCGCGACTCGTTCTACTTCCCGATCATGCTGGTGCTGGCCTTCCTCGGCTTCACCGGCTCGGTCGGCATCGCCCGCTTCATCGCCGTACGCGACCGCCCCCCGCGCCGCACCCCGGCGGGCGGCACCGAGGGGGAGCCGCGATGAACCCCTGGCTCCAGGCCGCCGACCTGGCCGGCGCGGTCCTGGTCCTCATCGGCGCGGCGATCTGCCTGCTCGGCGTGGTCGGCATGCTCCGCCTCCCCGACGTCCTCTCCCGCAGCCACGCCGCCACCAAGCCCCAGACCCTCGGCATGCTCCTGGTCCTCGCCGGGGTCGCCCTGCGGCTGCGCAGCGGCATGGACCTCGCCACCCTCGCCCTGATCGGCTTCTTCCAGCTGATGACCAGCCCGGTCGCCGCCCACCTGGTCGCCCGCTCCGCCTACCGCACCGGCCAGATCGACCACGGCGAACTCCTCTTCGACGATCTGGACGCACAACTGACGGAGGAGGAATGAGCAGCCCTCCGCGCGGCCCCGGCCTACCGCCCCTTCCTCATGAGCCGTGCGTAGCCCGAACGGGTTAATCCCGCCGGAATTCACTCCGGTGCCGCATACGGTGGGATCGCTGCGCGTAACCCGCCCGACACGGTGGGAGACGGTGGCGGGCATCGGGCGGTTCGGGACGTGAAGGAAGATCGGAATGACGCAGGCCGTGGTGAGTGAGCTGGACGAACGGGTCCCGGGGCGCCGGTGGACGGTGCGTCTGGACGCCGCCGACCGGGGCGGTGCGGCGGTGCGCGTCTCGTGCAGCCGCCCCGCCTGCGCCGAGCAGCGGCTGCCGACCGCGGCGGCCGGCCGGGCGGCCGCGGTCGCCCACCTCAAGGCCCATCTCCGCGCCGCCCCCGCACCCCGCCCCGAGGCCTACTGCGCCTGCCGGACCGACGGCTGCCGGGCCCACATCCCCGACACCGGCCGGCCGGTGCGTACCGAACCCTGGCGGTGCGGCGGGCCGATCGTCCTGGCCGTCCTCACCGACCGGGAAGGGCGCTGGTGGCAGGCGCTGGAGTGCTGCTCACGGTGTGCGGCGGCCACCCCCGGGGCCAGGACCGTGGGCCAGGCGCCCGCGCCCCGGACCGGCGGCCGGCCGGTGCCCGCGGCCACCGGTGCCCCGCACTTCTCCGATCAGCAGACCGCCGCCGCGGGCCCGGTCCCGGCCCCCCGCCCCAGGCGGCCGCGCCGACGGCGCCCCCTGCCGAAGATCGCCCAGCGGATCATCCCGTACGACCTGCGCCCCCTCACCCTGCGGGACGAACTCATCGAGCTGGGCGACCTCTTCCGCTCCTACCAGGAGCGCGACGAGCCCGATCTGGCGCTCCTGGCCGAGCTGCACAGCCGTAAGGCGAGGGCCTTCGTGGCCTGGGCCGACGCCACCGGCGACATCCGCCTGCGGCTGGAGGCGGAGCGGGCCGAGCAGGCCGCCGCGGCCGCCGATCTCCAGCACCAGCACCGCACCGGAGGCGCCCCGGGCGGCGGGCCCCCGGTGGACCGGGTGCTGCCCGTACCGGCGCAGTGGGAGAACGCGCGCTCCGTGCTCGCCCATGTGGCCGGTCACGCCCCGCTGCCCGGACCGGAGGCGCGCCTGCTGGTCCTGATGCTGACCCTGCGCACCGCGCACACCGGCACCGGCAACCTCGTCGGCCAGGACCTCACCGGGCTGGGCCTGGCCGACCCGGGGGAGCTGGTCGAGCGACTGACCGGCTGCGGCTGGCTGGAGCTACCCGGCACGGTCGCCGACCTCCTCGCCTCCCGGCCGGAGAACGCCACCCCCATCACCGTCCCCTCGCTGGTCCCCGAGGAGGACGGGACGCAGCCGTTCGGATTCGGCAGGAAGATGCGGCCCAAGCTCTCCGGCTGGGCCCAGCGGGTCGTCTCGGAGAAGAAGCTCCGCAAGTCCAAGCCGCCCGCCGAGGCCCGGCTGTTCGCCCTGACCCTGGCCAGCCGGACCGACGCGTCCGGCCGCCTGGGCCGGGACGGCCAGGGCATCGCCCTCGACGTGCTGACCGCCCAGGTTCCGGTCGACCCCGCCGAGTTCGAGCCCCTGGTCGACCGGCTGACCACCGTCGACTGGCTCACCGACGCCGCCTTCACCGACACCCACCTCACCGGGCAGCTCTCCGAACGGATCCTCCCCCTCACCTGCCCCTTCCGGCCGGGCGGCCCGTAACGGCCGCACGGCCACGGGGAAGGGCCCGCCCCCGGACACCGCGCGTGGCGTCCGGGGGCGGGCCCTCGTGGTTCCGCGGAAGGTCACACGCGGTCGGCCGCGATGAGGACGTACTGGAAGGACCCGTCCCGGTACGAGTTGATGAACGCCTCCTCGATGCCCGTGACCAGCGAGGACGTGGCCCGCAGCTCCCAGTAGGGAAGCGTGTCGGGGGTGAGGTCGATGACGGCCTGCGGCACGAGGCGGTTGTCGGCCATGGCGCGCAGGTACTCCCGGCGCGAGTGGATGTTGCACTCGAAGTGCGCGTTGATCTGCGAGACCCACTTCGAGGGCTGGCCGTACCGCGGGTTCCAGCAGCCGGTGATGGTCACGTAGCGGCCGCCGACCGAGAGCACGCGGGAGTGCTCGGCGAACAGGTCCTGCAGATCGACGTACATGCTCGACTCGTTGTTCCACGACGCCGCGGCCGAACCGGTCTCGAAGGGCATGTCGAGCATGTTGCAGACCTGGGCGCGGACGTGGTCCTGGAGGCCGAGTTCACGCGCGCGGCCGTTGGCGAAGTCGGCCTGCTTGGCCGAGAGCGTGACACCTTCGACCTTGCATCCGAAGCGCTGGTGCGCCATCACCATCGAACCGCCGCGGCCGCAGCCGGCGTCCACCACGGTGTCGTCCCGCCCGATCTCGCCGAGGTTCGCCAGCAGGAAGTCGGCCTGCGCCGACTCCAGCCGGTGGAGCTCGGTGATCAGCTTCTTCTCGCGCTCGCTGTCCTCGGGGGTGCCGAGCGCGGCGTGGTCGATCTCACCGATGCCGTAGTGGTGGTGGTACAGGCCGTCCACGGCGCCCAGCCGCAGGTTCACGGGCCGGGCCTCCCCGTCCCAGTAGCGGGCGATGTCCCCCTGGTACGGCGTCGCCGGGTTGGGGATGCTCAGGGGAGCGGTGGTGAGTTCGGTGTTGGTCACAGGTGAATCCATTCTCTTTACCAGAAATCGGGCAGGCTGTAGCGGTAGGTGTTGGACTGGTGCCAGTGGTGGTTTCCGTCGACCCAGGCGGCCACCCCCCGCAGGAACCGCTGCACCTGCGGTACGGGGCAGTCGGCGGTCAGGGCGGCGGCTTCGCGCTCGAAGGCGTGCATCAGGTCGTTGTGGACCTCGATCGCCTTCAGATAGGCCGCCCGGTCGGAGAGCCCCTCGCGCTCGGCGATCACCACCGGCAGGTTCAGGTGGCGACCGGGGGTGTTGAGCTCCTTGGTGTAGGAGTACAGGTCGTTCACGATGGTCGTCGCGTTGCCCGCGAGCGCGATGACCTTCTGCATGGCGGGGTGGGCATGCAGGTCGGCGGGGAGTTCGTAGCCGCCGACCGTGTCGGTGATGGTCGGGCAGGGGCGGAAGTTGTTGAACTGGCGCATCGCCAGGTACTCCCACACCTCCGGTACGTGGTCCATCTGGGCCCAGGCCGCTTCGGCGAGGTACCCCATGTGCAGCCGGGCCATGTCGTGCCGGAACCGGTCCGCCTGGGAGGGGCTGGCCGCCCGGACGAAGTACTCCATGGCGGAGCGGTAGGCGCGGCGGGGCGCGTCCGAGTGGAGCGACTTCGCCCACTGCGGCTGGTACTCCTCCGTCGTGTGCAGATGGTCGAGGGCGGTGTGCGCGAGCAGCAGCCGTTCCCCGAGACCGTCGGGGGAGCCGCCGTGGTCCTCGCAGTAGCAGTCGTCCACCGCGTTCTCGGCCACCATCAGCCGGGTGGCGAGCATCAGATGGTCGATGCTGGGCGCGTCCGGGTGGCAGCCGACCATGTAGCGGCCCACGGAGAAGCCGTCGAACTCCTCCTCCCAGTCGTCGGGATAGAGCGAGACCTCGTCCAGCGCCCAGGACTTGATCCTCCGGCTGACCTCCTCGACCCGTACCGGGTCGGGCTCGGGCAGCGGGTGGTGGTAGAGGCCCGGAACCGGGGTGCCCTCGCCCGCACCCGTACCCGGTGCGGGCGTCGGCGGTTCCTCCCGCAGGGTCAGGCGCAGGCCCGCCGTGCCCAGCCCGCTCGGGCCGCGCAGCGCCGACCCCGGGCCGGCGGCCGGCCGCGGAGCCTCCGCCGCCGGTACCGAAGGAGCGGGTACGACGGGAAGGGAGGGCGCCACGGGCAGCGACGGTGCGGCCGGCAGGGACGGTGTGGCGGCAAGCGAGAAAGAGGAGGACGAGGCGGGAACGGGCGGCGCGGAGACCGGACCGATGGCGGCCTTCACATCGCGGGCATGGGCGACGACGGCGGCGAGCACCCGCTCCCCGAACTGGGAAGCGGCCTCGGGCAGACTCGACTGGGGCGGTGGCAGCTCGGGCGCGGGCATCGGTGGCTCCTTGGCTCCTTCGGTGGGTGAGGACGGCTGTTCCCGGCCCCGGGGCATGCGCGACCGCCCCGGGAACCCGGGGTTTCGCGCGAGGTTCGGGCCCGGGGCCGCTACTTGGGCCAGTGGGCGATCTGCACGTTCTCCAGCACGCCGACCGCGTCGGGCACGAGGATCGCGGCGGAGTAGTAGGCGCTGACGAGATAGGACGTCATGGCCTTCTCGTCGACGCCCATGAAACGGACCGACAGGCCCGGCCGGTACTCGTCCGGCAGCCCGGTCTGATGCAGGCCGACGACGCCCTGCTTCTCCTCGCCGGTGCGCATCACGAGGATCGAGCTGGTCTTCTCCGGCGTGATCGGGATCTTGTCGCAGGGCAGGATCGGAACCCCGCGCCAGGCCGTGACCCGCTGACCGTCGAGGTCGATGTGGTCCGGGTAGATCCCACGGGCGTTGAACTCGCGTCCGATCGCCGCGATCGTCCGGGGGTGCGCGAGGAAGAACTTGGAACTCCGGCGTCGGCAGAGCAGTTCGTCCAGGTCGTCCGGGGTCGGTGGACCGGCATGGGGCTGGATGCGCTGCTTGAAGTCGGCGTTGTGGAGCAGGCCGAACTCCCGGTTGTTGACCAGCTCGTGCTCCTGGCGCTCGCGCAGCGCCTCGATGGTGAGCCTGAGCTGTTCCTCGGTCTGGTTCATCGGCCCGTTGTAGAGGTCGGCGACCCTCGTGTGGACCCGCAGCACGGTCTGGGCGACAGAGAGTTCGTACTCGCGCGGGTTCAGCTCGTAGTCGACGAAGGCGCCGGGCAGTTCGTGCTCGCCCGCGTGGCCGGCCGACATCGCGATCTCCGCCTCGCCCCGGTGGTTCTGCCGCTGACGGGAGCGGGCGGAGACCGCTTCGAGGTGGCCGTGGAGGCTCGGCGCCATGGACCGCACGGCCGCGAAGTCGGCGCGGGACAGGGTGAGCAGGGTGCCCGACGTCTCGGCGACGACGGTCTGCTCCCACCGGGCGTCCTCGTCCAGCAGGGCCTTCTCCCCGAACCGGTCGCCGTCGGCGAGTACGTCCAGGACGACCGCGTCGTCGTACGCGCCGACAGCGGTCTGCCGGAGGCGGCCGTGCGCGATCAGATGGATCCGGTCGGCGGGGGCACCGTCCTCGACCAGCGTCTCGCCCGCCCGGAAGTCGCGCTGGACGCACCGGTCGGCGAGCGCAGTCAGCGCCTCCACGTCGTCGAAGCCGCGCAGCAGGGCCAGTTCACCGAGCTCGCGGGGGATCACCCGGACGCGGGCGCCCTCCTGGACGAACTCGATGGTCCCGTCGCCGACCGTGTGGCTCAGACGACGGTTGACCCGGTACGTCCCGCCCTTGGCTTCCACCCAGGGGAGCATCCGCAGCAGCCAGCGGGAGGAGATCTCCTGCATCTGCGGGGCGGACTTCGTCGTGGTGGCGAGATTGCGGGCAGCCGCCGTCCCCAGACTGGACTGCCGGGGCAGCTCCGGCCGTACTTCCGGGCTCGATGCAACCGTCATCGGGCAAGCTCCCCTTGCTGAGGTCGGCGACACGCACGTATGCGGACGTCACTGGGTAACTGGAGGGAAAAGGGGGTATCTGGATGGGAACCCGTCCAGATCCAGGGGAACACTAATAGCCGCTTCGCCCTCCGGGGCAAGGAAAGCCGCTGACATTAACTCGATACGATGATCGTGCCCGCATGATGTTTGTTCGAGCATCGACCTGTTCCGGCCGTACCGGACCCCGCTCCCGAACAGCGCGAAACCTGCGGCCCGTTGCCGCGAACGCGGGATGTGTCCGTTCCCTGGGCTGGGCCTCCCGATGGCGGCGGTGCGGATGCCCGGAGCGAAGCGGACGGTGACGGCATACCCGTTCGGGCCGGTGCGAGGGCAGTGTGTCCGGCGCTCGACGGTTGGCGGGGTGCGTGCGGCCGTGTGCTATAGGGCCTCGTTCGTCGGTGTGGACGATGTTCACGAGGGCCGAACACCGATCTGTGGAGCGGGGCCTTGTCGGTCGGCGGCGCCGGTCACGCGCAGGGTGATGCCGGTCGTCCGCTGTCCGGAGCGGTGGACGGGCGGACACGGCTTAACGTCGTGTGACGAAGCCATTCTGACAGGAGAAGAATGCGACCCGAGCGATACGGATCGGCTGCCGATACCGTCGCGCTGCGTGAACAGCTGCGGCATGTTTACTGGATCGGCGGCGGAAGTGGGGCGGGCAAGTCGACGATTGCTCGCCGCCTGGCGGATCAATACGGGTGGCAGCTCTACGCGACCGACGACGTGATGTCGGAGCACGCGGACCGGACCACACCCGAAGAGGCCCCGTTCCTGCACCGGTTCATGGCCATGGATATGGACGAGCGATGGGTGAACCGGTCTCCGGACACCATGCTCGAGACCTTCCACTGGTTCCGTGGTGAAGGCTTCCGGCTGATCATCGACGATCTCCTTCGGCTGCCATCGGAACCCTGTGTCCTCGTCGAGGGCTTCCGACTGTTGCCACACCTCGTGAAGCCGCTGCTCTCCGTTTCCAGTCAGGCGATTTGGCTCCTCCCCACCCCGGAGTTCCGCCAGGCCGCGATCCAGAGTCGGGCCACGCCCGGAGAAGGGTTCATCTGGAAGACCAGTGATCCGGAGCAGGCCGGCCGCAACATCGCAGAACGCGATCACGCCTTCGTGAAACATCTCCACGAGGAAACGAAGCGTCTCGGGCTGCGTGCCATCGAGGCTGACACCACGATGACCGAAGACGATCTCGCCGAGCGGGTGACCGAAGTGTTCTTGGGCCGTCGCTCAACACCTGAGGAGTGAGAGAGGGATCAGCAGGTCTCCAGGAACGGGAACGACGCGGTCGCCCACAATCAGGCGCGGGACTTCCAGGAGGGGACCCTTGCTCGTGTCCTGCCGAGATCGCCGACAGGGACACCCTCCCAGCCACCTCGCAGGTCAGCAGGCGTGCTGAGGTGTCGTGCCCTCTTGCCTCCAGGAGGGCACGACACCTCATCGCCGGTCAGATGTCCCGGAAGAGACCAGTCGCTTATGTTCGTTTCCTTGGTGCCGGGCGCGACGAAGGTGCGTGGCGCATGGGTGGGGAGCCATGTTGCCATAATCGATCATGGCAAGAATGCGTTAGCAGTGTCAACAAAGTTGTGGAACTGTTGAAGTTCGAATTTGCGTACGCATCTCGAGACGTGTGGCCATCGAGAAAGTTCCTGTATGGAGGGGAGCCCATGACGTGAGGACCGGTGGCGCTATCGCTCCGGTGAGGGGCTCTTCGCCCACAACTCCGTTTACGCTCATTGGCTTTGTGGAGGCTGTCCGGGACGAAAAGGCGGACATCGTGGTGCGGGAGCCACACGGTCAATAGGGGTGTTCAGCGCAGTACTGAACTGATCCAGTCCGTCGCCTGCTCCGGCGTGGTGCGGGTGTCGACGCCGAGGACATGGACGGTGCCCAACAGGCCGTTGGGGCCCCGCACCCGGAGGATGCGCTGGGCGTTGCCGCCCGTCCGGGGGTGGACGATGATGGCGATCGGGTCTTCGGCAGGCCCGTAACCGCCGCCGTAGGTAAGGAGCTGGTGGACGTCGTCCGCGCTCACCCCGTGCCGGTCGTAGCGCTTGTACTTGGCGTCCACCGGCAGCAATCTGCGGTGTGCCGTGCCGCGTGCCGGGAGGCTGAGCAGAAGGTCGGGCCGGAACGTCGAGGTGTTGCCCAGGTCTCCGCGGACGATGATGCCGGCGCCGTTTCCGCCGGGTAAGGCGTGGCCGCCGCGAGGGCCGACGGCCTCGGTGCCGAGACGGCGTACGACGGCTTCCCAGAGCGCGGGCATCCTGAGCAGGAGGCCGTCCGCCGTGGCGCCCTGGTCGGCGAGCAGGTCGCTCACGCCCCCGCCGCGCAGCAGCAGGCGGGCCCAGGTGTGGGCGTGGCGGTAACGAGCATTGAGGCGGGTGTAGTGGGTGCAGTCCAGGGCGCGGAGCGCCGCTGCGGGGGTCGGCGCCTCGGGGAAGGCGCCAGCGATGTCGTGCAGGGCGCGCGCCAGGTCCGGGCTGGTGGTCGGACCGAGTGCCGCCTTCAGCGCGCTCCCCAGAACGCGGTTGTCCCAGATGTCCGCCTCCCGGTCGAAGGTGCGCATGTGTAGCTGGTCCAGCTGCCCGTAGCGCCGGGTGGCCTGGGCGGCGACGTCCAGGCGCCCCCGGAGCACCGAGTCGACGCTCCGGCGGCGTACGTAGTCCCGGCGCAGGCCCTCCCGCAGCAGCCGCTCGCACTGTTCGAGCAGGGCGGCGGCAATCAGGTCGGCGTAACCGTCGGGGCCGGTGGCCCAGCGCCTCGCCGTCGCCGGGACGGGCGTAACGAGGGCGTAGGCGAGCCAGCTCATGAGCTGCTCTCCCGGAATGGCGAACTTGGGGGAGATGACCACGCGGACGCGGTCCAGGACCAGGACGCCGACGGTCGCGTCGGCCTTGAGGCGCCAGCCGGTGCGCTCCCTGCTCAGGGTGAGGCAGCCGCGTGCCTGAAGGGCCTGCAGACGGTCTATGTCCCGCGGAGTGAGTTGGCCGGGCTCCAGCGGGGCGGACTCGTACTCACCGAGAGGAACCGGGAGGCGGTCAGGCATCCGGGCCGGGAGCGCCGCTGGTGAACTCGGTCGCCAGCGCGTCCGGCAGATCCTGCGGGGACATGAGGCGGGCACGCCCGGTGTCGGCGTCGACCAGGTCGCCGAGGATGAGGTGCAGCAGTTCCGCCCGGCCGAGGCAGTAGTCCTCCAGGAGCGGGACCACCTCGTGATGGAAGGCCGCGGCCAGGTCTTCCTCGGTGGCGATGGGCGCACCGTCGCGCAGCAGGTAGGCATGCCCGATCTGGTGGTCCGCGTCGAGATCACGGGCGATACGGCCGTTGAGGGACTCGAAGAACGCGGCCAGGTCCAGGGGGCCGACCGTTCCGGAGACGGCGTCCGGGTCCGGTCCTACGGGCAGGAAGGCGAAGCGGCGGCGGACCGCGGCGTCCAGGTGGCTGATGCTCCGGTCGGCGGTGTTCATGGTGCCGATGATCCGGACGTTCGGCGGGACGGAGAAGCGTCGCTTGCTGACGGGCAGAGCGACCGGAAGGTTGCGCTTGTCGAGTTCGAGGAGTGTGATCAACTCGCCGAAGATACGCGGTAGGTCACCGCGGTTGATCTCGTCGATGACCAGCAGGAACGTCTGGTCGGGATGGGCGGCGGCACGGCTGCACAGGCTGTGGAACAGGCCGTCCGTGAGCGCGAGGGTGAGTCCCGGGCCGGTGGCGCTCAGGTCCGGTTTGAATCCCTCGACGAAGTCCTCGTAACCGTAGGAGGGATGGAAGGTGACCATGCTGACCCGGTCGCCGTGCAACATCTCGGCTTGTGTAAGGCCACGGTGACGGGCGTCGGCACCGAGCGCGTCCGCGCGGCCGTCCAGGGCGAGGGCGACGCCGAGTGCGAGGCGTGTCTTGCCCGTACCGGGCGGCCCGTGGAGAATCACTTGCCCCTTGCGCTCCAGAGCGTCCAGCACGGCCTGTACGTCCTCGGGCAGCGCGACCGGCGTGGTCTGCGGTGCTCGGATCACGTCCACACCCGAAGCGCCCTGGGGTGCGATGAGCCTCGCGAAGAGGGCCGGGTCGACCTTGGCGAAGGTGGACCGCCACTGCTTCGGTTCCGACAGCTTCCGCGCGTGCGAGAGATCCCAGTCCACGGAGACGACGTGCTGGAACTCGGGCCGGTCCGCTTCGAAGCGGTAACTCCCGTTGACCGTGCCGATGGCCAGGACCTCGTCCGTACCTCGGTTGGCCACGATCCGGTCGCCATCCTCCAGGTCACGGAAGGCCATCAGTCGGCGTGCGAGGGTCAGGCTGCCCCCGCTCCTACGGGGCCAGTTCCTGTCCAGGGCCTGCTTGAGATCGGTGTCGCTCCGGTAGAGGCCGAGGTCTCCGAGCTGGTCCCATCCGACCCGGATGACTCCTTCCGCGCGGCACTCCTCCCACAGCCGGCCGCGCTCGCCGGGCGCGATCTTCCAGACGGTGCGCTGCTTGGACCGCGGATCGAAGTGCGCGTAGAGGAAATGCATCACTTCGTGCCTGGTCCAGCCCTCGAACTCCGCGCGAGAGCGGATCAGTTCCAGCAGCCGACGATTGCTCCCCCAGGCAGGAACATCACCTTGCGTCGAACCGCCCAGCAGGGTGACGAACCGGCGCAGGTGCTCTCCCGCGTAGATGGGCAGGAAGTGCTGCGGGAAGTAGGTGGCCAGCGACTTCGTCACCAACGTCGGTCCGTACCGCAGTACTTCGAGGTCGTCCAGCGCCTCGAAGTCCCCTGACTCGAGGGCGTCGAAAGCCCTGACGAACTGTCCGCGCAGTTCCGCCCAGGCGTCCTGTGGGTCCATCCCACGCAGGGGTGCGGCCAGCCGCCACTCCCCGGAGACGTGGTGGTACATGATGTGCTTCGCGGCACTTCCGCCCTTGATGCTGCCCAGGTGCCGAGTGCCGAACTCCATTAGCCGGCAGTATGTCGGCCCCGCTCCGGGCGGCGCGGCCTGTCCGAGGGCGTAGCGCTCCAGCGGCAGCTCCGCCCAGTCCTCCAGCGGAAACTGGGACAGCACCTGCTTGCGCTCCTCCTCGGCAGCCGACGCGGCGTCCGCCACGGCGCTCCGGTCGAACTCGGCCGCAGCCGTGCGCACGTCCACCCCGTTGGTCATGGGGGTCATGATGCCGGACGGCGACACAGTGGTCTCCGCGTCCGGAAAAGTCGGTCGACCGCCTGCGTGTGCGCCACGGGGGCTGGCACGATGGGCCAGCACCGCGAGGCCGGATCTCGGGCGGCGTGCACGACGGCGACAGGAGAGACCGTGCAGGACTGGATCTACATCCTGAATCCGAATAAGGACACCCTCGACGGGGAGCGTCCGACAAGGAGACCGTGCGCCGCCTCGCGCATCAGGACCCCGAACTCGACCTCTGGCTCAGCCGACGCAACCGCATGAACCCGGGGGGCCGTCTGTGGTTCTTCTTCAGCCAGCCCCAGTCGGCGGTCGCCGCAGTGGCCGAGGTCGACGGAGAGCCGGAAGACGACCCCGACGACCCCGACTTCTCCTATCGGGTGGACGTGACCCTCCTGCCCGGCCCCACGGATGCCCTGTACGCCAACCCGGTGAGCTGGGACGAGCTGGAACTCGGCCAGGTGCGGTCCGTGCAGAAGGTCGAGCCGGGAGCGCTGAAGTCTCTGCTGGCGAGGGCCGGTCTCTGACGGGACGGTTACCAGGGCTCCAGCTCACGATCGGCTGGTTTTGCGTGGGGGAAAAGTGCTTCCTGAGCACGGGTGTTCAATGCCATCAGCTTGTCAGCGCTGCGGTCGACGAAGAAGACGAACGCCTTGGCCGAGTCGGCGAAGGCCGCTGCCGGGCGGCTGATGCCGGATGTCGTGATCACGATGAGCCGCTTTGGTACGTCATCGCCGGCCGCCGCGGCAAGGCCGTTCAGCCGCTGCACCTCGGACGTGGACAGACTCTTGGCACGGCTGTGCCACTCGATGTGGAACGCGTCGGACCGGATGGGGACTTCGGCGTCCCCCTCTTCGACGTCCCCGAAGCCGAATGCCACCAACTGGTCGAGAACCGTTTCGGTGATGTGCCGGGGGCTGGGCGAGCGCGGCGACGTCCTTGGCTCGGCTTCCTCATAGAGCTGATCGATATCGAGGCCGACGTCCCTCGGCCACTCGGGCGGAGTAGCTTCACCCGCGAAGAGGGACTCCTGCAATGCGGATCGGTACCCGGCAGGAGCCGGTTCCCCGCGATCGGTCGGCACGCACGGCACTTCGACGTCCCAGGCCTTGAGCCCCTTGCCGAGCACGTCGGCGACGTCCGCCACCGAGGCCTGCGCACGGGGTACTCCTGGTCCCGGCCGCGTGCTGCGCCACAGATGCCAGCCCAGATCGACACGGCCCCACGCCTCGCATTCCTCGAGGTACACATCCACCAGCCAGCCGAGGGCAGGCTTCAGCGAAACGCGGACGAACGCGTCGGAGAGCTCGGCCTCGACGAAGCAGCCGTCGCGTCCGCCCACGATGTCGAGTTTCGGCGAGTGGCGGGGGCCGTACGGGAGGTAGCCATTCCCCGCCGCCACGCGCCGCACTCGCACACCGCGGGCGTCCAGGAGGTCGGCCAGCTCGGTCATGTCGGACGGCTCGCTCTCGTTCCAGCGCCACGGTGAGGGAACCGGTACGCCGGTGAGGTGCGCCGAGGCCACGGCGTGCAGGGCGTCGACGAGCACCTCGTCGGGCGTGTCTAGCGGCCAGACGGACGGCGCACTGTTCAGTACGGGATCCATCACCGCCCAGACGATCGAGTACCCCATGCGTACCTGCGCCAGGGCGACCGAGCGCTGACCGGACAGTGTGACCTTCAGATGCATCAGAAGGTTCGCGTCGTCGAACCGCACCCGGTCGGTCAGCTCGGGATGACGGTCGCACAGGGCCTGCTCCAGGCTCTTGAAGTGCATGTGTCGAGCGAAGGCGGCAACCATGTCGCTGGGCGGGAAGGGCAAGGGAGGCACTCCTTTGAGTGGTGGTTCGCGGTGGCGTTGGCGTTGCCGGGAACGCCACGAACCGCTGACGGAGCGTAGGCCGACCGGATGCCGTCACTCAAAGCGTTCGGCCGTCCTCAACGGCATTGGCCACCGGATTGGCCGGATGTAGTCGGCGGCTCCTCGCCGTGCTCGGCGATCTCCGCCCAGACAGTCTTGCCGGAGGGCGGGCGGGGCTCGGTGCCCCAGCGGTCGGCCAGGGCCTCGACCAGGAGCAGACCGCGGCCCGACTCGTGGTCCGGCCCTGGCTCCGAGGGGATTTCGGGGCGGCGCTCGCCCTTCGTGTCGCTCACCGCGATACGCAGGGTGCCGGCCGCGTGGTCCAGCGTCAGCGCCAGCAGGAAGTCGCGCCCCTGGACGCGGCCGTGCAGCGCCGCGTTCGCCGCCAGCTCCGCGACGACGTGTTCGGCCCGCTCGATGACCCGGGGTGACAGGTCCCAGGCGGTCAGCCGTTCCATGGCCAGGAGCCGGGCCAGACGGGCGCCGCGGCGGGTGGAAGAGCTGCTGCGCGAACGTGCGTATGGTGGCGCAAGGCTGGGGCGTCGTGGTGTGCATGGGGCAACCGTGGCGGTCGGACGGGGATGCGTTCCAGCAGTGCGGCACGTACGGTGCGTCAGCGTACGTGCACTTTCTGTGGATTGTAGGGGGATCTTTCCATCACTCTGGGTGCTGTCGATCGCGGAGAAACCGCTGAGGACGTACGCACCTGGAGGTGGCCGCGTATGGCGGAGAGCAGCGACGTGACAGCTTGCGCCAGGGAGCGCGAGCCCGCCCCTTCCGACAGTCTGCGGACCTTCGGCGCCGTCGTCCAGGCCTTGCGTGAGCACGCGGGGCTCAGTCGGGTGGACTTGGGGGCGGGGGTCCAGTTCTCCAAACACACGGTGGAATCAGTTGAGCTGGGGAGGCGGATGCCCGATGAGTCGTTCGTAAAGCGGGCGGAGGAGGCGCTGGGGAACACCGGCGCGCTACGGAAGGCGGCCGGGCATCTGACGCTGGGCGAGGCGGGGCTGGTGTCCTGGTTCCGGCGGTGGCCCGGCTGGAACGTGTCGGTCAGCGTCGTGCCGGTCGCGCCTTCCGGGGTGAAATGGGCGATCAGTTCGGCGTACGCCTTGCCGGCATCGTCCACCGGGGCGGCATCACGGGCGATCGCCTCGGGCAGTTTGGCATCCTGCCAAACGGTGATCTCGTCCACCTCGCCCGGAAAGTAGTCGACATAGATGCTGTCAGGACGCGATTGATGGACCCAGGGGCGAGCGGGCGGCCGGTCTTCGGCGACGGGGTTTCGGTCAAGTGCGCCACGTACTCGGTGACAGTCTCCGGGGTAGCAGGCAGCGGCCGCCGACCGACGCTCGCGCACCAGGCAGTGAAGGCGGCCATGTCGGCGGAAGACATCAGGCGGGTGGAGTCGGTCAGCTGGCGGTCGGTCTCGGCCGTCCCCACGGCTATGTGCTGAGGGCCAGAGCCTGGGGCGCGGAGACTTGTCACGCTGCTCATCGTAGGGCGGCCCGACACCCCGTCGGCCCGGACGTCGCAGCGGGTGCTCCCACGAGGTGGGCGCAGGCTCAGACCGTGACACGGCGCCCGTCTACGACAGAGGACGCGCCTGCGTGGTGCGGGTCCTTTCTGCGTGGCGAAGTGGTCAGCCGGAGGACTCGGATGCGCGGTCTACCCAGGCTGCGTCGTGAGGCCGGAGACGTCGAGCGGATGGCGGTTCGCCTCGTCGCCCAGACGCGGTCGGCGCGACGCGACCGACATCGGATGTTGCGAGGCCGCTTCGGCGGTAACCCTCCGTAAAGGCTGACGGTTACTCAGTCCTTTCTGACGTTCCGTCAATCATTCAAGATCATCTTGCACATGCGTTGCACAAGGTGCTGAAAAATGACAGAGATCAGCGAAAGGCCGTGAAGGTAGGTATCCGCAGGTCAGCTGGCATAGTGAGGTGTCATGCCCCTTGCCGCCAAGGGGCACGACACCCCGCCGGTCAGATGTCCCGGAAGATTTCGATCTGGGCGCCCACGGAGTTGAGCCGTTCCGCCAGCTCCTCGTACCCCCGGTTGATGACGTACACGTTGCGCAGGACGGACGTGCCCTCGGCCGCCATCATGGCGAGCAGGACCACCACCGCCGGGCGCAGGGCGGGCGGGCACATCATCTCGGCGGCGCGCCAGCGGGTCGGGCCGTCCACCAACACCCGGTGCGGGTCGAGGAGTTGGAGCCTGCCGCCGAGGCGGTTCAGGTCGGTGAGGTAGATGGCGCGGTTGTCGTAGACCCAGTCGTGGATCAGGGTCTGGCCGTGGGCCGAGGCGGCGATCGCCGCGAAGAACGGCACGTTGTCGATGTTCAGCCCGGGGAAGGGCATGGGGTGGATCTTGTCGATCGGCGCCTCCAGTTTGGAGGGGCGGACCGTCAGGTCGACGAGGCGGGTGCGGCCGTTGTCGGCGACGTACTCCACCGTGCGGTCGCAGTCGACGCCCATCTCCTCCAGCACCGCGAGCTCGATCTCCAGGAACTCGATCGGTACCCGGCGGATCGTCAGCTCGGACTCCGTCACCACGGCGGCGGCGAGGAGGCTCATCGCCTCGACCGGGTCCTCGGAGGGGGAGTAGTCGACGTCCACGTCGATGTGCGGGACGCCGTGCACGGTCAGGGTCGTCGTGCCGATGCCGTCGACGCGTACGCCCAGGGCCTCCAGGAAGAAGCAGAGGTCCTGGACCATGTAGTTGGAGGAGGCGTTGCGGATGACGGTCGTGCCGTCGTGCCGGGCGGCGGCCAGCAGGGCGTTCTCGGTCACGGTGTCGCCGCGCTCGGTCAGCACGATGGGGCGGCCGGGGGTGACCGTGTGGTCGACCTGGGCGTGGTAGATGCCCTCGGTCGCGGCTATCTCCAGGCCGAAGCGGCGCAGCGCGATCATGTGCGGTTCGATCGTGCGGGTGCCGAGGTCGCAGCCGCCCGCGTACGGGAGCTTGAAGCGGTCCATGCGGTGCAGCAGCGGGCCGAGGAACATGATGATGGAACGGGTCCGGCGGGCGGCGTCCGCGTCGATCGCGTCCATGTCGAGGCTGGCGGGCGGGACGATCTCCAGGTCGGTCCCGTCGTTGATCCAGCGGGTCCGTACGCCGATGGAGCTCAGCACCTCCAGGAGGCGGTAGACCTCCTCGATGCGGGCGACCCGGCGGAGCACCGTACGGCCCTTGTTGAGGAGCGAGGCGCAGAGCAGTGCCACGCACGCGTTCTTGCTCGTCTTGACGTCGATGGCGCCGGAGAGCCGGCGGCCGCCGACCACGCGCAGGTGCATCGGTCCGGCGTATCCGAGGGACACGATCTCACTGTCGAGCGCCTCACCGATGCGCGCGATCATCTCAAGGCTGATGTTCTGATTGCCGCGCTCGATGCGGTTGACCGCGCTCTGGCTGGTGCCGAGCGCCTCGGCGAGCTGGCTCTGCGTCCAGCCCCGGTGCTGGCGGGCGTCGCGTATGAGCTTGCCGATGCGTACGAGGTAGTCGTCTGACATGGCGAAAGGTTATCTCAGATATGAGATGAGCCGATCGGCGGGGTGCGCCATTCGGGTGACGCATGGGCGTGTCGGCGCGGCAGTTGCGGCCCCGGGGCGTGGGCGAGCGCCGTCCGGGGCGTTGTCGCCTTCCATGTTCCGCCCGGCCGGTCGCGGCCGCCCGCGTTGCGCGTCCGTACGGGGCAGCCGGGAGGCGTCCGTACCGGGGGAGCGCGGGAACGGAGCAGCGGGAACGGCGGAGTGCGGTCCCCGGACGCCTGCCCGGGATCCGCACTCGTGGCGGGGTCAGCCCTCGAAGCCCGCGCCGCGCAGGATCGCGTCGATACGGGTGCGGTGGGCCGTCTCCCAGTCGTCCAGGCTCTCCGCGGCCTCCTTGGCCGCCTTCGCCCGCGCGTCCAGGAGGACCTGCCCGGCGCCGGAGCGCGGGACGACCACGACACCCTCCTCGTCGGCCACCACGATGTCACCGGCGGCCACGTCGACCCCGCCGCACCGCACGGGATGGTTGAGCGGCTCCACCGCCTTCTTCGTTCCCGGGATGGGGATGACCCCCCTGGCGAAGACCGGGAAGCCCATCGCGCGGACCTCGGCGAGGTCGCGGATCACCCCGTCGGCCACGAAGGCGGCTATGCCCCGGCGTTGGGCCACGGCGCACACGTTGCCGCCGGCGAGCGCGAAGTCGACGTCACCCGACTCGACGACGATGACGGAGCCGGGCTCCGCGCGGTGGATGGCCGCGTGCAGCATGAGGTTGTCGCCGGGCGGGCACCGGACCGTGAACGCCGGTCCGGCGATCCGGGGGGACGGCGTCCACAGGGGCCGGATGCCGATGTCCATGACCTGCCCGCGCCCCAGGAGGTCGGCGAGGGTGGTCGGGGAGATGTCCGTGAACTCGTTCGCGTCGTTCATGTTCCTCCGTCGTCCGGTGCGGATCGGTGCGGTGTGGTGCGGGGGCCGGCCACGGTCCGGGGCCCGTCGTCATCCGCGTCGGCCGGGCCGCTGCCCCGGCCGGGCTCCTTGGGAGGCTTGGCGAGGTGGTCCCGCAGTTGTGCGTGGCGGAACTGGTAGACCGCACCGGTCCGGCGCAGGACGCCCCGGTCCCAGGCTTCGTCCAGGAAGGCGTTCACCCGCCAGGGCAGGTGCCCCAGCAGCGGCAGCCAGAGACGGACCAGGACCAACCACCGGCCCCACGCGGTCAGGGTGATGACCCCGAGTGCGCCGACGAGTCCGGCCGAGACCGCGTGCTGCAGGCCGAGGGCGCGGCCGTTGAAATGCGTGACCGCGGCTCCGTATCCGAGGGCGAGGGCCAGCCCCGCCGCGGATGCCTGGACGAGCACAATGGTGCGGTTCGTGCGCAAGCGGTCCGCCGCGTCGGTCGATTCGTTCGGCTCGGGCTCTCTCTCGAACCAGGCCGTCAGTGTGAGGACGATCCCGATTCCCAGTCCGATCAGTGGCCCGGCCACTATCCAGTTTCCGAGGATCAGGGCGACCGCGAGCCAGGGGTACGCGAGGGCCTTCGCGTAGACCGCGATCGCGCCACCGTAGACGATCCCGAAGACGACTCCGCCGGCCAGCCCACTGCCGGCTCTGGGGAGGAAGCTCTTACGCACCCTTTCCCACCGCCTCTGTCTCGTCTCGCTGCCTATCGCGATCTGCATGCGGGACGGTTTGAACGGGCTGCCGACGTCGATCTTCGACGCGATTCCGTGTACGAGCCCGAAGCCCACCCCGATGCCCAGGCCGTTCATGAGCAAGGTCAGGGACACCGACAAGGGGGCTTGCGCCAAGAAGCCGACGAGGACGCACACGGTTCCTGACACGAGCCCGCACAGTGATCCGGAGACGATCATGCGCATGGGCAGGCTCATGGCCGTGCCCAGTTGCCACCAGGCGATGTCCTGGGCGTCCCACTGCTGTTGATCGGGCCACTGCCTCCTGGGCTGTTGCCTCCCGGGTTGCCGTTCCGGGTGCGGGTGCTTCTCGGGCTGTTGTTCCTGGCGCCGCTGTTGCTCGCGGCGCTGCTTTTCCCTGCGCCGCTCTTCCTCGCTCTGCTGTCGTGCGCTCAGCACCGTAAGATGCGTGGCGAGGTAGCCGAGCCATTTCTTCGCGTTGTCGGCGCTCCAGCGCTGACGCCTCGGGGCGTCCGGGTTGTGCTGGCTGCTGTACGCCCGGCTGAGGAAGGAGTCGAGAAGGTGCCCCTGCAGAGCGGTCGGAGAGTCGTGCTTGGCGAGCTCCAGCAGGTCCGCGGGCCTGCCGCCGGATCTACGGAAGTGCTCGGCCATGGTGAACATCAGGGGAGTGGACAGTACGTCGGCGAGCCGGGCGACGGCGGCGTCGCCACTGTCCTGGTCGTTCAATTTCTTCAGGACGCCTTCCCACGCTCCCAACTCACCCAACTGGTCGTTGTAGTCGGCGAGAGTGAGGCCCGTCAGCTCGATCCCCGGGAAGAGCCCTCCGTCTTCCTGGACGCTGACGAGCGCCTCGGGGCGGCTTGTCAGCAGTATCGGAAGTTTTGAGTCCTTGAGCTTGTCCAGCGCGGGTTTGTAGAGCTCCTTCGCCATCTCGTCGAACCCGTCCAGAATCGCGAGGACGTCACCGTTCTCGATCAGTTCGGCGGCCCATGTCCTCTGTTTACTGTGGTGCTGCCCGGCCAGGAAGGAGTGATCCCGTTCCAAACGTTCGGTCAGCCAGTCGCCGAGCCGAATGTCAGGATTCCATGATCCCAGGCTGAAGATCACCGGAACCGGTCCCTGTTCGATCCAGCCGACGTCCTCCAGCCGCGCCTGGGCGAAGCGCCGGATCAGGACGGACTTCCCCGAACCGGCCTGGCCCAATACCATTAATTTGCTGCGTTTCTTCTCCAGGTAGACAGCCGCGATGTCATTCAGCAACTGTTCCTGGCCCGGTCGGGGAGTGGACGCCAGGGATTCCGAGATCCTCCTGGTATCGCTCTTCCTGCCGGTGAATTCCTCGGGCGCGGCCTTGCAGTGCACGGGCAGCGGACGTCCGATCCGCACTTCCCTCTGCACCGGGTCCCGCTCCAGTTCGGCGAGGAGGATGTCCTTGAGGTCATGGAGCTTCGCGATCCGCGGGTCCGGGCGGCTCGGCGTGGGGTCGTCCGTACGGGTGGCGGGTGGCGCTGAGACGTTGGCGAGCGCGGGCGGCGCGACGCCGCATTTCCGCAGGGCCTCGACGAAGGTGGGTTCGGTGGCGAACCTCCGGGCCGGAAGGGCACGCAGGCAGCGGTTGTCGAACTCCTCGTCGTTGTGGATGACGACGCCGACGAGGTGGTCCTGGCAGAAGACCGCGGCGCCGGAGGCCCCGGCCCACGCCTGCGTGTCGTTCGGGGGTATGCGCGGCGCGACGTACTGGTTCAGGGAGTACAGATCCTGGGAGCCGTAACCGCCGGACAAGGGAGGGAGCTCCCCCCTCAGGTGTTCCACATTGTGCTGCCCCTCCTTGTAGACCGCGAAGGGGAACGCGAGACCGTCGTAGCGCACGATGGCGTTGCCTACGGCGCGCCCCCAGCGCACCGTCCCGCGGATGTCCGTCTCGTCCTTCAGCCGCAGCAGGGCGACATCGAGTCCGTCCGGGCCGATCCAGCACACCTTTCCGGGAAGGAACGGGCGGTCCCGGCCGGTGTCCTTGGGGTGCCCCACGCCCACATGGATCTCATGGGACGCCGAACCGATGCTCTCGCGGACGACGTGTCCGGCTGTCAACACCAGGCCGGGAGCGATGAGATAGCCAGTGCCGACGCGGCGGACCCGGGCAGCTTCGCTGACGCGGACCAGGGCCAGTCTCTGGCGTTCCAACTCAGCCCTCGTCATCCCCGGAATCGAACGGCTGGAAACTGATCTCGGGGCTGTTACCTCCTGCGGCCCGGTCCCTCACCTGCAGTTTCAGAGTCAGCTTGTGCGAGCGGGAAGTGGAATGGGATCCGGACCCGCCCGCGGTGGCCACCCCGAACTGCAACTTCCCCTCGCCCTTGGCGTCGTCACGCAGTTCCAGCAGCAGTTCGAGCTGGGCCTCCTCGATCCGGAAGGCGAACTGCTGCTGGGATCCCTGGGCCTGGGCCTGGTAGAGCTCCTGCCGCAGCTCCTCGATGGCTGCGGCCAGCCCGATGGTCGTCATGGATGCTCCTCGTCGACTGTGCGGTGGGGGAGGGGTGGCGACAAGTGATCCTGCTGATTCCAGTCCCCGTGGTGAACCGGTCGGCAGGCCCGACCTGTTGTTCCCTTTCCCGGACTTATTCGATCTTGCCGATGGAGTGGTGGGCCGGGGTGGTCCGTGAACGGAAGCCGATCTGGATCTTGGTGGGGGCGAGTGCGAGTCTCTGCCTGGTGACGGGGGCGCACGGGGGCGGGTTCCGACCCTGAGTGGGGTAGGGCGAGTCGGTCGTCATCGCCGTACCGTACCGGAAGTTGTTGTTGTGCGGGCTTCGTGAAAGATCACCCGCGGGAGAGGAATCCGGAGCGGAGTGCGAGGTCGACCAGGGGTGCTGAATACCTGATGTACAGTCAATTTGAAGGAATGGCGATGCCTTCGGTCGAAGGCGGTGTCGCCGTGGTCGCCCCTCGTGCCCGGCGTTGCGACGTTCCGTCGTACGGGCACGGTGTGTGTGCCGCGAGAGGCATCACTCAAAGGCCGACCGCCTTCCTGGGAGTACGCCACGTTCCTCTCGGAACCGGAGCCGCCCGGGCGGTGTCTTTCCAGTGACGTCGCGGATCCCGCCGGTCGAGATCGTCCGGGATTCGCGAATCCGGTACAGGTGTGCGGCCTGGAGAAACACCAGGAATGAGAGTCATTCCGCAATCGAACACCCTGAGCAACAGACGGGGGTCAATTCATGATCACCAAATGCGGCGGGCCAAGGGCAGGGTTGATCCTTGGGGCCGCGACAACTTTGGCGGCGGTGAACGGAGTCGTGGGCATCGTCGGTGCCGGAACGGCTGCCGCGCAACCATTCGCCCGCACATTCGACTACACATGCTCGTCCCCCGTGACCGGCGCTCAGCCGACCAGGGTGAAGATCGAATCGAACATCCCGGATTCGATCAAGGTCGGCGAGCCCGGCAGGACCATCTCCGTCGACGCGGTGGCGACGGTGAGCGCGGGGGTCACCGACTGGCTCACCAGGATCGGCGCGCAGACCCTTGAGGGCACCGCGAACGCGACGGCCCATGTCGACGGGCCCCAGACCGACTTCGACATGAAGGTTCCGTTCCGCATGGCCAGGACGAAGGTTCCGGCGTCCGGTTCGTTCAAGGTCGCCGCGACCGCCAGCGTCACCACGCCCACCTTCAGCCGGCCGGGCAAGGGCACGGTCACCGCCGGCGACCTCGCCCTCCATCTCGTCGCCACGAACGGGTCGGCGCAGGCCTGGGCCGATGCGCCGTGCACCCTGAACGCCAACAGCAGCAACTTCGTGAAGTCCTTCGACATCACGAAGCCGGGCTCCGGGGCCTCCACCGCTCCGCGGCCGACGACCGGTACGAAGCCGCCCGCCTCGCACCCGGGTGCCGGAACGGCGGCATCCGCTCCTCCGAGGCGGACGTCCGGTTCGGGGCCGTCCACCGGATCCGGGCGGACGACCGGACCCGTGACCGCCGACGTTCCGAAACCGGCCACGCCGGCGGCGGGTGGCGCGCCCACGTCCGGCACGCTGGATCCGGAGGCTTCCGGCCCCGCGGCCGCGATCAGCCCCACCCCGGTGGCCCAGGGCTCGGCCGAGCCCGTGATCGCCCGTGGGGCCCCGGCCACCGGCCTCGGCGTCAGGGAGTTCGTGCTGCTCGCCGTGGGTGTGCTCGTCGCCTGCGTCGGCACCTTCTTCCTCGGCATGCGGCTGAAGGCCCGTCGCGGCGGTGACGGTGGAGCGGACGGGCGGCGCGTCGTCCCGGAACGTGGGCCGCTGCCCGGGGCCGTCGAGAACGGAAGGCCCGATGCCCCGGGCCACGGGAACGGCGTGGACGTCGTCGTCCTCGGGCACCAGGGGCGCGACGCCAGGCCGGTGGCGCGTGCGGGCGGGAAGGTCCTGGGCGGCCAGGCCCGTTCGGCGTCCCGTCATGTGCTGCACCGGGTCGGCCGGCAGGGCGCGGGGGTGCGGTCGTGCGCGGGCGCCGACACGAACGGCCGGCTCCCGGAGCCACTCGGCGCCGATGACGCCGATGACATGGCCGTCCGCTGATTCGATCGGCTGGAAGTCCGACACCGGCCGCCTTCGTGAGGCGCCGGCACAAGGGTCGTCCCCCAGTTCGTGGGCGGGGCGGCCCTTCGTCGTGCCCGGGGGACCCGTCGCCCGGCCACCTACCCCGCTCAGGTCGGAGAAGAGGCTCGTCTCCAGAACACCGTGATCCACCGGACCGGTTCACGGACGGGGTGCCGACGAGTGGTCGAGGACCGGGCGGACCTTGGTGAGCATCAGGTCGAGGAACGCCCCGGGGTGCCGAAAGGCGGCGAAGTGGCCGGCGTCGGGGATCAGGGCGAAGCCCTTCACCGGCGCGTCGACGTCGTCGAAGAACCGCCGGGCGGGCCCGGGCGGGGTGAGGACCTCCCGCGCGCCCTGGAAGACGAAGAAGGGGAGGGCGAAGGAGGTGCCCTCGCGCCATTCGTCGATGGTCACCGCCTCCGGCGCGAGCCGCTCGGAGAAGGTCATCCCCTTCTTGTAGGCGGAGGTGTCGCGGCCGCCCTCGGCGATGTTCTGGTCGGTGCCGACGTACGCGGAGTACAGCTCGGGGTGGCTGCGGGCGAGGCGACAGCACCGTGCCGAAGGAGTTGGCGCGAGCCATGGCCTGAACCGGAGCCGGGGAGAAGAAGGCGCGTGATCTGCGGACCGGGGTCGCGCTGCTGTGGGGCGAGCGGGACCGGCCCACGCGCGGCCCCAAGCCCAGCCTCACCCCGCAGCGGATCGCCGAGGCGGCCGTCGGGCTCGCGGATGCCGAGGGCCTGGACGCCGTCTCGATGAACAAGGTCGCCGCCGCCTTCGACGTCTCCGCGATGGCCCTGTACGGCTACGTCCCCGGCAAGGCCGAGCTCGTGGAGCTGATGGTGGAGGCCGTGCTGAGGGATGCCCCCGACCTCGCGGCCGAGGCTCCGGACTGGCGGTCGCGGCTGACCGCCTGGGCCCGCTCCTGCCGGGAGGTGTACCGGGCCCACCCTTGGCTGCTGGCCGCCACGATGATGCGCCGCCGGCTCATGGGCCCCCACCAGCTCGCCTGGCTCGACGCCGCCCTCGGGATCCTGGAGCCCACCGGCCTGCCCGCGCCCCAGCGGCACCAGGTCTTCCTGCTGGTCATGGGCCATGTGCGCAGCCTCGCCCAGCAGGCCGCCGACTTCGACGCGGAGTACGAGCGGCAGTGGCTCGACCTGACCGGTGAGCTGCTCACGCGTCACGCCGACCGATTCCCGGCGCTCACGGGTGCCATCGGTGCCGGTGTCTTCGCGCCGGATGCCGCTGTAGGGGCGGACGCCGATCCGTTCGAGTTCGGGCTCTCGCGCATCCTCGACGGCGTCCAGGCCCTCGTCGACCGCCCCGAGTCCTGAGTTCTGGATCCTGCGCCCCGGGTCCGGCGGGGTTTCGGGTCGCGGGGTCGCGGCCATCCTGGTTCTGTCCGGGTCGTTCCGTCGGAGGCGGTCGGGCCGTCGGCCGGGTCCGGGCTTCGCCGCGGCGGGCCGACGGTGCCCGCGCATGACCGCGACGGGGTGATGTACTAGAGTTATCTCGACATCGAGATATATGCCGAAGGCGCAGCGCGGTCCGCGGGAAGTAAGGGTTACCTAACCAATCCTCACTCTAGCGGACGGTCGAGGGGCCGTAGGCGGCACCACGCGGCGCCTGGCGTGACAAGGCGCGGCGCGGAGTACGCGCACATTGATGAAGGAGACTGTCGTGTCGGCGAACAGCTTCGACGCCCGCAGCACGCTGCGCGTGGGCGACGAGTCGTACGAGATCTTCAGGCTGGACAAGGTCGAGGGCTCCGCGCGCCTCCCCTACAGCCTGAAGGTGCTGCTGGAGAACCTGCTCCGCACCGAGGACGGCGCGAACATCACCGCCGACCACATCCGGGCGCTCGGTGGCTGGGACTCGCAGGCGCAGCCCAGCCAGGAGATCCAGTTCACGCCGGCCCGCGTGATCATGCAGGACTTCACCGGTGTGCCGTGTGTCGTGGACCTCGCCACCATGCGTGAGGCCGTCAAGGAGCTGGGCGGCGACCCGGCCAAGATCAACCCGCTCGCCCCGGCCGAGCTGGTCATCGACCACTCCGTCATCGCCGACAAGTTCGGCACCAACGACGCGTTCGCGCAGAACGTCGAGCTGGAGTACGGCCGCAACAAGGAGCGCTACCAGTTCCTGCGCTGGGGCCAGACCGCCTTCGACGAGTTCAAGGTCGTCCCCCCGGGCACCGGCATCGTCCACCAGGTCAACATCGAGAAGCTGGCCCGTACGGTCATGGTCCGCAACGGCCAGGCCTACCCGGACACCCTGGTCGGCACCGACTCGCACACCACCATGGTCAACGGCCTCGGTGTGCTGGGCTGGGGCGTCGGCGGCATCGAGGCCGAGGCCGCGATGCTGGGCCAGCCGGTCTCCATGCTCATCCCGCGCGTCGTCGGCTTCAAGCTGACCGGCGAGCTCCCGGCCGGCACCACCGCCACCGACCTGGTGCTGACCATCACCGAGATGCTCCGCAAGCACGGTGTCGTCGGCAAGTTCGTCGAGTTCTACGGTGAGGGCGTCGCCGCCACCTCGCTCGCCAACCGCGCCACCATCGGCAACATGTCGCCGGAGTTCGGCTCCACCGCCGCGATCTTCCCGATCGACGACGAGACGCTGAAGTACCTGCGCCTGACCGGCCGTGACGAGCAGCAGGTCGCGCTCGTCGAGGCGTACGCCAAGGAGCAGGGCCTCTGGCTGGACCCGGCCGCCGAGCCGGACTTCTCCGAGAAGCTGGAGCTGGACCTCTCGACGGTCGTCCCGTCGATCGCCGGCCCGAAGCGCCCGCAGGACCGCATCGTCCTCGCCAACGCCGCCGAGCAGTTCAAGAGCGACGTCCTCAACTACGTCTCCACCGCCGACGAGGCGGGCAAGGAGTCCTTCCCGGCCTCCGACGCCCCGGCCGCCACCAACGGCACCCCGTCGAACCCGGTCACCGTGACCGCCCCCGACGGCTCGACGTACGAGATCGACCACGGCGCCGTCACCGTCGCCGCGATCACCTCCTGCACCAACACCTCGAACCCGTACGTCATGGTCGCCGCGGCGCTCGTGGCGAAGAAGGCGGTCGAGAAGGGCCTGTCCCGCAAGCCGTGGGTCAAGACCACCCTCGCCCCGGGCTCGAAGGTCGTCACCGACTACTTCGACAAGGCGGGTCTGACCCCGTACCTCGACAAGGTCGGCTTCAACCTCGTCGGCTACGGCTGCACCACCTGCATCGGCAACTCCGGCCCGCTGCCGGAGGAGGTCTCCAAGGCGGTCAACGACCACGACCTGGCCGTGACCTCGGTGCTCTCCGGCAACCGCAACTTCGAGGGCCGGATCAACCCCGACGTCAAGATGAACTACCTGGCGTCCCCGCCGCTGGTCGTCGCGTACGCCATCGCCGGTTCGATGAAGGTGGACATCACCAAGGACGCCCTGGGCATCGACCAGGACGGCAAGCCGGTCTACCTGGCGGACATCTGGCCCTCCGAGGCCGAGGTGAACGACGTCGTCGCCAACTCCATCGGCGAGGACATGTTCAACAAGTCCTACCAGGACGTCTTCGCGGGCGACGCCCAGTGGCAGGCGCTGTCGATCCCGACCGGCAACACCTTCGAGTGGGACGCCGAGTCCACCTACGTGCGCAAGCCCCCGTACTTCGAGGGCATGACGATGGAGACGACCCCGGTCGCCGACATCACCGGCGCCCGCGTCCTCGCCAAGCTGGGCGACTCGGTCACCACCGACCACATCTCCCCGGCCGGTGCGATCAAGGCCGACACCCCGGCCGGCCAGTACCTCACGGAGCACGGCGTCGAGCGCCGTGACTTCAACTCCTACGGCTCGCGCCGAGGCAACCACGAGGTCATGATCCGCGGCACGTTCGCCAACATCCGCCTGCGCAACCAGATCGCCCCGGGCACCGAGGGTGGCTTCACCCGCGACTTCACCCAGGACGGCGCGCCGGTCTCGTTCATCTACGACGCCTCGCAGAACTACCAGGCCGCCGGCACCCCGCTGGTCATCCTGGCGGGCAAGGAGTACGGCTCCGGCTCGTCCCGCGACTGGGCCGCCAAGGGCACCGCGCTCCTCGGCGTCAAGGCCGTCGTCGCCGAGTCCTACGAGCGCATCCACCGCTCGAACCTCATCGGCATGGGCGTCCTCCCGCTCCAGTTCCCCGAGGGCGCGAGCGCCGAGTCCCTCGGCCTGACCGGCGAGGAGACCTTCTCCTTCACCGGCGTGACCGAGCTGAACGACGGCACCACGCCGCGCACGGTCAAGGTGTCCACCGACACCGGTGTGGAGTTCGACGCGGTCGTCCGCATCGACACCCCCGGCGAGGCGGACTACTACCGCAACGGCGGCATCATGCAGTACGTGCTCCGCAGCCTGATCCGCAAGTAACAGCGGGTCCGGCAGGGCACCGGGCCGCCCCCTCCGCAGCACCGCGGAGGGGGCGGCCCCTTTTTCCGTACCGGGCCTCCGCGCGGGTGTCCCGGACCGGGGCGCCCCCGGCGGAATGCGATCGTGTACCGGCGGGTTCACCCGGTGACGGCGCACGGCGCACACGGCATCGTACGGAGAGAGCGGAAGCATCATGGGCGAGCTGATCCTGGTCCGGCACGGCGAGACGGAATGGTCGCGGTCCGGGCAGCACACGAGCCACACCGACCTGCCGCTGACCCCGTACGGGGAACGGCAGGCCCGCGCGCTGGCACCGCTGCTCGCCGGGCGGAACATCGCCGTCACCCTGGTCAGCCCCGCCCTGCGCGCCCGGCGCACCGCCGAACTCGCCTGGCTGCCCGACCCGGTCGTCACCCCCGACCTGGTCGAGTGGGACTACGGCGGCTACGAAGGGGTGACCACCGACGAGATCCGCCGCACCCGCCCCGACTGGAACCTCTGGACCGACGGGGTGGCCGCCGGCCCCGCGGACCACCCCGGGGAGACGCCCGCCGAGGTCGGCGCCCGCGCCGACCGGGTGCTCGCCGCCGTCGCGGCGGCGGCCGCCGGGCGCTCCGGGGACGAGGACATCGCGCTCGTCGCGCACTCCCACTTCCTGCGCGTCCTCACCGCCCGCTACCTCGGCCTGACCCCGGCCGAGGGCACCCTCTTCCAGCTCGCGACGGGGGCGGTCTCACGGCTCGGCACCGAGCACGGCAACCCGGTGATCACCGCGTGGAACGTGGCCCTGCCGGAGAACCTGATCCCCGGGACCGGACCGGAGACCGCCGCCCGCCCGTGACCGGCACCGGTCGGGGGCGGGCGGGGAACGGCCGTCAGGCGGTCAACTCCACCTCCGCGAGCCGCTCCCCATCACCCGCGCACACCCGGCGGTAGTGCGCGTACGAGCCCGGTGTGCGCAGCGCACTGCGCCCGCCGCCGAGGGGACCGGCAGCTCCACCGTGGCGACCCGGGCCGCGGGGGCGGAGGTGGCGTCGAAGAGCGCGCCCGCACCCCTCAGCCACTGGCCCGGACGTCAGTCACAGGAGCTGTGCGACGTCCAGTAGGTAGCCAAGTGTGGCGATGTGTCAAGGGCGTTGGAGGCGAATGCCGGGCCGTGTCGGCCCGAATGCGGAAATCTTCGCGCCGGAGCCGGGAGCATGCGGGGGCCATGTATCCGCGAGGTCTCAACTCGGGAAAGACTGCTGTTCAAACTCGCATTCGATCTTGCTCAGTCGGCCGTGAGTGGACTATACCTGTCGCACGTCCGCACCACCGCTCCGGTGACGCGGGCGTGGGGGACGAGGGGAAGAGGTCGAGGACGGCACGACGGGTGCCTCCGACAACCGGGCTCTCCGGTACCCCCACCGCACATGGTTAGCCTTAAATCAGCACCACCCAAGCGCAATTGACCGCGGTGGCGGGGCCCTTCGCCTGAGGCGAATTTCGACGGGCGACCGGTACACACCGCCTGAGTCCTGGAGAAGGCGAGGACTTGAGCATGGGATCCACCTCCGCCCACAACAACGAGGGCCTTGGCCGTCGCGATGTGATCAAGCGATCGGCCGCACTCGGCCTGATCAGCGTTCCCGCGATGGGCTTCCTGTCGTCCTGCGCGAGCGGCGACAGCGGCGGCGACAAGAAGGTCGAGAAGGGCAAGGTCTCCAAGACCAACCCGCTCGGCGTCAACGAGACGGCCCCGCTCGAGGTGGTCATCTTCGACGGCGGCTTCGGTCAGCAGTACGCGATCGACGCGGAGAAGAAGTACAACGAGGCGTTCCCGAAGGCCCCGAAGGTCAAGCACGTCGCGACCCAGAAGATCCAGTCGCAGCTCCAGCCCCGCTTCAACGGCGGCACCCCGCCGGACCTGATCGACAACTCCGGTGCCGAGCAGATGGACATGGGCGTCCTGGTCGGCAAGAAGCAGCTGCTCGACCTGACGCCGCTGATGGACGCCCCGTCCATCGACGACCCCAGCAAGAAGGTCCGCGACACGCTGCGCCCCGGTGTGCTGGAGATGGGCCAGTTCGACGGCGACCCCGTCTGGATCATGTACTACGCGTACACCGTGTACGGCGTCTGGTACTCGCAGACCGCGCTGGAGAAGCTGGACGCGGAGTACCCCGAGGACTGGGACGCCATGCTCGCCCTCTGCGCGAAGGCGAAGAAGAAGGGCATCGCGGGCTGGACGTACGCCGGTAAGTACCCGTACTACCTGCCGTTCTCGCTCTACCCGTTCATCGGCAAGATCGGTGGCCGGGAGGTTCTCGACAAGATCGACAACCTGGAGCCGAACGCGTGGAAGGACCCCGCTGTCAAGGCGGCCTTCGAGGCGTACTACGAGCTGTACAAGAAGGGCTACATCCTTCAGGGCACCCCCGGTCTGACCCACATCCAGTCGCAGACCGAGTGGACCAAGGGCAAGGCGCTCTTCCTCCCCAACGGTTCGTGGGTGGAGAACGAGGCGGCGCCGACCACGCCCAAGGACTTCAAGATGATGGTCTCGGCGCCGTCCAGCCTGGACTCGTCCGACAAGTTGCCGTTCGGCACCATCTGGGCGTCCGGCGGTGAGCCCTTCATCGTCCCGGCCAACGCGAAGAACCCCGAGGGCGGCATGGAGCAGCTGCGCATCATGCTCTCCGAGGAGTCCTCGAAGAACTTCACCAAGCAGGTCAAGTCGCTCAGCGCGTTCAACGGCGGCACGGACGGCCTCACCCTGTCCACCGCCATGCAGTCCGGTGTCGACGCCCTGAAGAAGGCCGGCGACAACGTGGTGAACCCGCGCCTCCAGGACTGGTACGTGAAGCTCCAGAAGGAGCAGATCGGCGTCGCCGGCATCGGCGAGATGATGGCCGGCCGTGCGACCCCGGCCGAGGCCATCAAGAAGATCCAGGCCTTCGCGGACGCGGCGGCCAAGGACCAGTCCATCAAGCACTACAAGCACCAGTGAGCAACCGTCACCAGCGGCGGCACCCGCGGAAAGATCGGGGTCGGTAAACGATGCAGCACGGCAAGTACCGTTTCATCGTGGGGTTCTTGACAGTCCCCTTGGCGTTGTACGCGGTCTTCGTCATCTGGCCGTTCATCCAGTCCATCTACTACTCGTTCACGGACTGGACCGGCCTGAGCCCGGATTTCAAGATGGTCGGGTTCGACAACTACACGAGGATGCTCAAGGACGACATCTTCTGGAAGTCCTTGCAACACAGCGTGTTGCTCGTGCTGCTGCTGCCGCTGGTGACGCTCGGCCTGGCACTCTTCTTCGCCTTCATGCTCAATGTCGGAGGCCGTCGGCGGAAGAACGCCACGGTCTCCGGCGTGCGCGGGTCGAGTTTCTACAAGATCGCCTATTTCTTCCCGCAGGTGCTCTCGATCGTCATCGTGGCCCTGCTGTTCCAGTTCGCGTACAACCCGGCCGGCGGGGTGTTCAATTCGGCGCTCAAGGCGATCGGTCTGGGCTCGGTCCATCCGGACTGGCTGGGTGACCCGAACCTCGCGCTGATCTGTGTCATGACGGTGCTGATCTGGTCGACGGTCGGTTTCTTCGTCGTTCTCTTCTCCGCCGGAATGGCGTCCATCCCGAAGGACTTCTACGAGGCGGCGCTGCTCGACGGGGCGAACCGTTTCACCACCTTCTTCAAGATCACCCTTCCGCTGCTCTGGGACACGGTGCAGTCGGGCTGGGTCTACATGGGCATCCTGGCGCTCGGCGTGGAGGCGTTCACCGCCGTACAGGTCATGACCGTGGGCCCCGGCGGCCCCGACTACTCGACCACGGTCCTGCCGCTGTACGTGTACCAGACGGCCTTCCGCGACGGACAGGCCGGCTACGCGACGACGATCGGTGTCGGACTGCTCGTCGTCACCATGGCCTTCGCCGCCATCGTGATGCGGCTGGGCCGGCGCGAGCGGCTGGAGTTCTGATGCCGCGACCGACAGGAGACGGTGCCCGGATATCCGGCAGGCACCACAAGCACCACAGGTCGGCCTCCGTGTCCGGCTCGACAGTACGAGGTGAGTACGCGTGAAGACGACTGACACCCCTCCCGCGGCACCGGCCGCCGACCCGGCCCCGGTGGCGAAGCAGCCCGCCGCGGCACCCAAGGAGAAGAGCAGCGAGGGCCACGTCCTCAACGTGTTCTCGCACGGTGTGCTGATCATCTGGGCGATCCTGGTGGTCCTGCCGCTGCTCTGGGCGGTGATGTCGTCCTTCAAGACGGACGACTCGATCCTGTCGACGCCGCTGTCGCTCCCCGACAAGCTGCACTTCGAGAACTGGTCGCGCGCCTGGAGCCAGGCGCACATGAGCGACTACTTCTTCAACACCATCGTGGTGGTCGGCTGCTCGCTCGTCGGCACCCTGCTGCTCGGCTCGATGGCGGCCTACGTACTGGCGCGGTTCGACTTCCCGGGCAACCGCTTCATCTACTTCCTGTTCATCGGCGGGATGAGCTTCCCGATCATCCTGGCGCTGGTCCCGCTCTTCTTCGTGATGAACAACATGGCCCTGCTGAACACCCGGCACGGGCTGATCATGGTGTACATCGCGTACTCGCTGCCGTTCACCGTCTTCTTCCTCACCTCCTTCTTCCGGACGCTGCCGACCTCGGTGGCGGAGGCGGCGATGCTCGACGGGGCCTCGCACACCCGGACGTTCTTCCAGGTGATGCTGCCGATGGCGAAGCCGGGCCTGATCAGCGTCGGGATCTTCAACTTCCTCGGCCAGTGGAACCAGTACATGCTGCCGACCGTCCTCAACACCGATCCGGACCAGCGGGTGCTCTCCCAGGGGCTGGTGGAACTCGCCAACAGCCAGGGCTACAAGGGGGACTGGTCCGGCCTCTTCGCCGGTCTGGTGATGGCGATGCTGCCGGTCCTCGGGGCCTACATCGTCTTCCAGCGCCAGGTGGTGGCCGGGCTCACCGCGGGCGCGGTGAAGTAGCCGCCCGCAGAGCCTCTTCCCGAACCGCCCGCCGGCCCGCGCCGGCGGGCGGTTCGCGTGCGTACGCGGCTGATACATGCCGCTCATCGGAGGCTTCGATTGCTCAAGGTCTTGACGGGGAGTGCCGCAAAACGGTCAGCTTGGGGTTCACATGTTGGAGAAAACGGTAGGAGTGAGAGAGTCGATGGAGACTCCGGGGTCGCAGACATCTCTGCATCGCGCCAACCTTGAGCGGGTCGTGCGCGCGGTACGTATGGCGGGCTCGCTCACTCAGGCGGAGATCGCACGGAGCACCGGCCTCTCAGCGGCCACCGTCTCCAATATCGTTCGTGAACTGAAGGAGAGCGGCACGGTCGAGGTCACCCCCACCTCGGCGGGCGGCCGCCGGGCCCGCAGCGTCTCGCTCAGCGGTGACGCGGGCATCGTGATAGGGGTCGATTTCGGCCACACCCACCTGCGGGTGGCGGTCGGCAACCTCGCCCATCAGGTCCTCGCCGAGGAGTCCGAGCCGCTGGACGTCGACGCCTCGTCGGCGGAGGGCTTCGGGCGGGCGGAGGCACTGGTCCGGCGGCTGATCGAAGCGACCGGGGTCGGCCCGGACAAGGTGATCGGCGTGGGGCTCGGTGTTCCCGGCCCGATCGACGTGGAGTCCGGCACGCTGGGTTCCACGTCGATCCTGCCGGGCTGGACGGGCATCAACCCCAGCAAGGAGCTGTCCGGCCGGCTCGGTGTGCCGGTCTACGTCGACAACGACGCCAACCTCGGCGCGCTCGGCGAACTGGTCTGGGGGAGCGGCCGGGGGGTGAAGGACCTCGCCTACATCAAGGTGGCCAGCGGGGTCGGCGCCGGCCTGGTCATCGACGGGCGGATCTACCGGGGCCCGGGCGGCACGGCCGGCGAGATCGGCCACATCACGCTCGACGAGTCCGGTCCAGTCTGCCGCTGCGGCAACCGCGGCTGCCTGGAGACCTTCACGGCCGCCCGCTACGTGCTGCCGCTCCTCCAGCCCAGCCACGGACCGGATCTGACGATGGAACGGGTGGTCCAGCTGGCCCGCGAGGGCGATCCGGGGTGCCGCCGGGTCATCGCCGACGTGGGACGGCACATCGGCAGCGGTGTCGCCAACCTCTGCAATCTGCTCAACCCCAGCCGGGTGGTGCTCGGCGGATCGCTCGCGGAGGCGGGCGAGTTGGTGCTCGGGCCGATCCGCGACTCGGTCTCCCGCTACGCCATCCCGAGCGCCGCCCGGCAGCTCTCGGTACTCCCCGGGGCGCTGGGCGGACGGGCCGAGGTGCTGGGCGCCCTGGCCCTGGTGCTCAGCGAGATGGGGGATTCGACCCTTTTGGAAAGTACCTTGCCGAAAGCCACTCCTGCCTTCACTTAGATAACGGATGGCACCGTTGTCATCTCGTTAAGGATTTACTCCTTGACGCTGTCGTCGTAGCCGAGTTGACTGCCAGCCACCTCGGCCGCGACGTCGCGGCCTCGTCAGGGAGGCAACCCGTAATGAACGCAACGACGCGACGCATTGTCATAGGAACGGCCGCGGTCTCCATGGCCCTCTCCCTCGCCGCCTGTGGCAAGGCCGGTGACGACAAGGGCTCCGGCGGGGGTGACGGCAAGACCATCGGCCTGCTGCTGCCGGAGAACAAGACCACGCGTTACGAGACGTTCGACCGCCCCATCATCGAGGCGAAGGTCAAGGCGCTCTGCGGCGACTGCGAGATCAAGTACAACAACGCCGCCGGTGACAGCGAGACCCAGAAGAAGCAGTTCGACGCGCTGGTCACCCAGGGTGTGAAGGTCATCATCCTGGACACCGTCGACTACAAGGCCGCCAAGTCCTGGGTCCAGCAGGCCGCCAAGAAGGACGTCAAGGTCGTCGCGTACGACCGCCTCGCCGAGGGCCCGATCTCCGCCTATGTGTCGTACGACAACGAGAAGATCGGCCAGCTCCAGGGCGAGGCGCTGGTCAAGGCGCTGGGCGCCAAGGCCAAGGAGAGCAACGTTGTCATGATCAACGGCTCGCCGACCGACCCCAACGCCCCCTTCTTCAAGAAGGGCGCCCACAGCGTCCTCGATCAGCAGGTCAAGAAGGTCGTGTACGAGCAGGACATCCCGGACTGGTCGCCGGACGAGGCCAACAAGAAGATGGGTGCCGCCATCGACTCGCTGGGCAAGACGGGCTTCCAGGGCGTCTACTCCGCCAACGACGGCATGGCGGGCGGCATCATCACGGCCCTGAAGAAGCAGGACATCAAGGTCCCGGTCGGCGGCCAGGACTCCGAACTCGCGGGAATCCAGCGCATCCTGACGGGCGAGCAGGCCTTCTCGATCTACAAGCAGATCAAGCCGGAGGCCGAGACCACCGCCGAGATCGCCGTCCGCCTGCTCAAGGGCGACAAGATCGACGACCTGGCCCCGGTCAAGGTCGACAGCCTCTCCGGCGAGTTCAAGGCCACCCCGTCGAAGCTGTACGACGCCTCGATCGTGACCAAGGAGAACGTCGCCTCCACCATCGTCGCCGACAAGGTGTACACGGTCGAGCAGATCTGCACCGCCCAGTACAAGGCGGCCTGCGCCGCCGCCGGGATCAAGTAACCACCACCGCACGGGAGTTCCGCGTCCGCGACCGGACGGCGGGATCCCGGAGCTCCCCGGTCCGGTCCGGCACCCGCCCCGTCCATGCCCCGCAGCAGGGGGCGGGTGCCGGACTGTTTCGCCGGCCCGGGCACCGACTTCCCCCCGGTGCCCGGCACCACCCCCCACCGCCGGTCAGGCGGCGAAGGAGATGATTCACGTGTCCGCTACGCCCGTGCTGGCGTTGCGCGGGATCTCCAAGCGGTTCGGCGCCGTCCAGGCGCTCACCGATGTGGACCTGGAGATCCACTCCGGCGAGGTGGTCGCCCTGGTCGGCGACAACGGCGCCGGCAAGTCGACCCTCGTCAAGACCATCTCGGGCGTCCACCCGATCGACGAAGGCGCCATCGAGTGGGAGGGCGGCACGGTCCGGATCAACCGGCCCAACGACGCCCAGGACCTCGGCGTCGCCACCGTCTACCAGGACCTGGCGCTCTGCGACAATCTCGACGTCGTCGCCAACCTCTTCCTCGGCAGCGAGCTGCGCCGGGCGTCCGTTCTCGACGAGATCGCCATGGAGAAGCGCGCCAAGGAACTGCTGGACACCCTGTCCATCCGGATCCCCAGCGTCCGTATCCCGGTCGCCTCACTCTCCGGCGGGCAGCGCCAGGTGGTGGCCATCGCCCGCGCGCTGATCGGCGACCCCAAGATCGTCATCCTGGACGAGCCGACCGCCGCCCTGGGCGTCGAGCAGACCGCCCAGGTCCTCGACCTGGTCGAGCGGCTGCGCGAGCGCGGCCACGGCGTCATCCTGATCAGCCACAACATGGCCGACGTACGCGCCGTCGCCGACCGGGTGGCGGTGCTGCGGCTGGGCCGCAACAACGGGGTCTTCGACGTGGCCACCACCTCCCACGAGGAGATCATCTCCGCGATCACCGGTGCCACGGACAACGCCGTCACGCGCCGTCAGGCCCGCACAGCGACGAAGGAGGACGCCAAGTGAGCGACCTCGCCAAGACCCCCAAGTCCCCCAAGTCCCCCGAGACGTCCGAGACCTCCCGGGCCCCCGGAACCGCAGAGGGAGCCGCCGTCGAAGCGGCCCCCGGGGCGGCCGCCCCCGCCGTCGACCCGCGTCTGCTCGTGCGCGAGGAGGGCTTCAGGGGCTACTGGTCGGAGTTCACCCGCAAGGTGCGCGGCGGCGAGCTCGGCTCGCTGCCGGTCCTGGTCGGACTGATCGTCATCGCGGTCGTCTTCCAGATCCAGAACGAGAACTTCCTCTCCGCCAGCTCCATCGCCAACATCGCCGTCTACAGCTCCGGCCTCGGCATCATGGCGGTCGGCATCGTCTTCGTCCTGCTGCTCGGCGAGATCGACCTGTCGGTCGGCTCGGTCGCCGGGGTCGGCGCGGCCACCTGGGCCGTGCTCAACGTCAACCACGGCTGGCCCGAATGGGCCGCGGTGCTGGTGGCGGTGGGCGGCGGGCTGGTGCTCGGCGCGCTGCACGGCTTCTTCTTCGCCAAGATCGGGGTACCCGCCTTCGTCGTCACCCTGGCCGGCTTCCTCGGCTGGAGCGGTCTCCAGGAGTGGATGATGGGCGGTGAGGGCTCGATCAACACCCCGTCCGGCAGCTTCGTGGAGAACCTCACCAACTACTTCTTCGAGGACAAGGCGGCCGGCTACGGGCTCGCCGTGGTCGCCGTCCTCGCGTACGCGGCCTCGCTCCTCATGGACAGCAGCCGGCGCCGGGCCGCCGGTCTGCCCGCCCGCCCGATCAGCGAGGTCCTGCTCCGCACCGGCGTCGTCGCCGTGCTGTGCCTCGCCGTCGCGTTCGTACTGAACGAGCCCTCCGGCGCCCGCGGCCTGCCGCTGGCCCTGGTGCTCTTCCTCGCGGTGCTGGTCGTCGCGGACTTCGTCGCCCGGCGCACCAGCTTCGGCCGCCAGGTCTTCGCGGTGGGCGGCAACCCGGAGGCCGCGCGCCGCGCCGGTATCAGCGTCGACCGGGTCCGGATCACCGTCTTCGCGCTCTCCGGCATGCTCGGCGCCTTCGGCGGCCTCTTCATCGCCAGCCTCTCCGGCGGCGCCACCAAGAGCGTCGGCGGCGGCAACACCCTGATGCTGGTCATCGCGGCGGCCGTGATCGGCGGCACCAGCCTTTTCGGCGGCCGGGGCAAGGTCTGGTCCGCGCTGCTCGGCATGGTCGTGATCCAGTCGATCCAACAGGGCCTGAACATGATCGGGATGGCCAACGCCATCCAGTACATGATCACCGGCGCGGTGCTGCTGGCCGCCGTGGTCATCGACTCGGTCTCCCGCCGCACGCAGAAGACCGCGGGCCGCGCGTAGCCCGGGGGCACCGCCGCGTCCGCCCGCCCGAGGCGTACCCCGGGCAGGCGGACGCGGCCGTATTTTCCGGACCATATGTACGGAGTACGTACCGAACGGACCGCCCGATGCCCCCCGGCGCGACCGGAACATTAGACTCATCGGACCGGCATGCTCGACCAGCTCAAGACGCAAGGAGGCACGGGTGGCCCTGCTGACCCGCATCGGTGGACCGCGTGACCTGGACCGGCTCACGCCCGAGCAGCTGGAGCAGCTCGCCGAGGAGATCCGGACCTTCCTCGTCGACGCGGTGTCCAAGACCGGCGGCCACCTCGGCCCCAACCTGGGCGTCGTCGAGCTGACCATCGCCCTGCACCGGGTCTTCGACTCGCCGCGGGACAAGGTGCTGTTCGACACCGGGCACCAGAGCTATGTCCACAAGCTCCTCACCGGCCGCCAGGACTTCTCGAAGCTCAAGAGCAAGGGCGGCCTCTCCGGCTACCCCTCCCGGGCCGAGTCCGAGCACGACGTGATCGAGAACTCGCACGCCTCGACCGTCCTCGGCTGGGCCGACGGCCTCGCCAAGGCCAACGAGGTGCTCCGCAGGAACGACCACGTCGTCGCGGTCATCGGTGACGGCGCGCTCACCGGCGGTATGGCCTGGGAGGCGCTGAACAACATCGCCGCCGCCAAGGACCGCCCGCTGGTCATCGTCGTCAACGACAACGAGCGCTCCTACGCGCCGACCATCGGCGGCCTCGCCAACCACCTCGCCACCCTGCGCACCACCGACGGCTACGAGCGCTTCCTGGCCCGGGGCAAGGACATCCTGGAGCGCACCCCCGTCGTCGGCAGGCCGCTGTACGAGACGCTGCACGGCGCGAAGAAGGGCCTCAAGGACTTCATCGCCCCGCAGGGCATGTTCGAGGACCTCGGCCTGAAGTACGTCGGCCCGATCGACGGCCACGACATCGAGGCGCTGGAGTCCGCGCTCCAGCGGGCCAAGCGCTTCGGCGGCCCGGTCATCGTGCACTGCATCACCGAGAAGGGCCGCGGCTACACCCCGGCGCTCCAGGACGAGGCGGACCGCTTCCACGCGGTCGGCAAGATCCACCCGGACACCGGGCTGCCCATCGCCTCCTCCGGCCTCGACTGGACCTCCGTCTTCGGCGAGGAGATGGTCAAGCTCGGCAGGGAGCGCGAGGACATCGTCGCGATCACCGCGGCCATGCTCCAGCCGGTCGGGCTGACCAGGTTCGAGAAGGAGTTCCCGGACCGGATCTACGACGTCGGCATCGCCGAGCAGCACGGCGCGGTCTCCGCGGCCGGTCTCGCCACCGGCGGTCTGCACCCCGTCTTCGCGGTGTACGCCACCTTCCTCAACCGCGCCTTCGACCAGGTCCTGATGGATGTCGCGCTGCACAGGTGCGGTGTGACCTTCGTCCTGGACCGGGCCGGGATCACCGGCACCGACGGCGCCTCGCACAACGGCATGTGGGACATGTCGATCCTGCAGTGCGTGCCCTCCCTCCGGATCGCCGCCCCGCGCGACGCCGACCAGGTCCGGGCCCAGCTCCGCGAGGCCGTCGAGGTCGACGACGCGCCGACCGTGGTCCGTTTCTCCAAGGGCGCGGTCGGCCCGGCGGTCAAGGCCGTCGGCCGGGTCGGCGGGATGGACGTGCTCCGCGAGCCCGGCGCCACCCGGCCGGACGTACTGCTGGTCTCGGTCGGCGCGCTCGCCCCGATGTGCCTGGAGATCGCCGACCTGCTGGAGGCCCAGGGCATCTCGACGACCGTCGTCGACCCGCGGTGGGTCAAGCCGGTCGACGAGGCCATGGCCCCGCTCGCCGAGCGGCACCGGGTCGTCGTCACCGTCGAGGACAACAGCCGGGCCGGCGGGGTCGGCTCCGCCGTCTCCCAGGCCCTGCGCGACGCCGGGGTCGACGTACCGCTGCGGGACTTCGGCATCCCGCCGCGCTTCCTCGACCACGCCTCCCGCAAGGAGGTCATGGCCGAGATCGGGCTGACCGCGCCGGACATCGCCCGCCAGGTCACCGGCCTGGTCGCCAAGCTGGACGGCCGTTTCGGGAGCGGCACCGAGGCCGGTGCGGTGATCGAGCCCGCCCGCGACTGACGCCGCCGCGGCCCCGAGCGGGCCGGACCGCCGCCGCACGGCAATGGGCCGGTCGGGTCACCCTGTACGGGTGGTCCGACCGGCCCATTCGTGTGAAATCGCCCGATTTGTCACCCTGGTTCGTCGCGCCGGGCCCGAATCATGGCGTACACGACGAATGCGCGGAGGTACGCAGGTGACTGCCCAGCAGGACACACCACCCAGCGGTGACGGACTGTTCCGGACCAAGACGGTCGAGGAGTCCATCCGCGACACCGAGGAGCCGGAGCACGCGCTGCGGAAGTCCCTCTCCGCCCTGGACCTCACGGTCTTCGGCGTGGGCGTCATCATCGGCACCGGCATCTTCGTCCTCACCGGCAAGGTGGCCAAGGAGACGGCGGGGCCCGCCACCGCGATCGCCTTCGTCGTCGCGGGGGTCGTCTGCGCGCTGGCCGCGCTCTGCTACGCCGAGTTCGCCTCGACCGTCCCGGTCGCCGGTTCGGCGTACACCTTCGCGTACGCCTCGCTGGGCGAGCTGGTCGCCTGGATCATCGGCTGGGACCTGGTGCTGGAGTTCGCGCTGGGTACGGCGGTGGTGGCGGTCGGCTGGTCCGGGTACGTCCGCTCGCTGCTGGAGAACTTCGGCTGGCACGTCCCCGACGCGCTCTCCGGAACGGACGCGGCAAAAGGTTTCGGCTTCGACATCCTGGCGTTCTTCCTGGTGCTCGTGCTGACCGTGGTGCTGGTGCTCGGGATGAAGCTCTCCGCCCGGGTCACGACCGTGGTCGTCGCCATCAAGGTCGTGGTGGTCCTGATCGTGATCATCGCCGGGAGCTTCTTCGTGAAGGCGGCCAACTACTCGCCGTTCATCCCCAAGGCGCGGCCGCAGACCGGGGGCTCCGGCCTGACCGAACCCCTGGTCCAGCTGATGTTCGGCTACGCGCCCACCAACTTCGGCGTCATGGGCATCTTCACCGCCGCCTCCATCGTCTTCTTCGCCTTCATCGGCTTCGACGTGGTGGCCACCGCCGCCGAGGAGACCAAGGTGCCGCAGCGCGACATGCCGCGCGGCATCCTCGCCTCGCTCTTCGTCTGCACCGTGCTCTACGTGGCCGTCTCGCTGGTGGTGACCGGCATGGAGCACTACTCCGACCTGTCGGTGGAGGCCCCGCTCGCCGATGCCTTCAAGGCCGTCGGCCACCCCGTCTACGCCGGGCTGATCAGCTTCGGGGCCGCGATCGGCCTCACCACCGTCTGCCTCATCCTGCTGCTGGGGCAGACCCGGGTCTTCTTCGCGATGAGCCGCGACGGGCTGCTCCCCAGGTTCTTCTCCAAGACCCACCCGAAGTTCCGCACCCCGTACCGCCCGACCATCCTGCTCGGCGTGGTCATCGCCGTCGTCGCCGGGTTCACCAGCATCAACGAGCTGGCGGCGCTGGTGAACATCGGTACGCTCTTCGCCTTCGTCGTGGTCGCCCTCGGGGTGCTGGTGCTGCGCCGCACCCGCCCCGACCTGCACCGCGCGTTCCGTACCCCGTGGGTGCCGTTCGTCCCCATCGCGTCGGTGGCCGCCTCGGTGTGGCTGATGCTCAACCTCCCGGCGGAGACCTGGCTGCGGTTCGGTATCTGGATGGCCATCGGCGTGGTCATCTACTTCACCTACGGGCGTGCGCACAGCCGACTGCACGGGCGGCGGACCGCGGGTGACGGCGGCCGGTCCGGCCGCGGGCGGAAGGGGCGCCCCGGGCAGGGGTCATAGGATGCCCATATGACTTGGTTGATCACGGGTGGCGCGGGTTTCATCGGGGCGCATGTCGTACGGGCGATGCTCGACGCGGGCGAGCGGGTGGTCGTGTACGACGACCTGTCGACCGGTGACCCGGCCCGGATCCCCGACGGGGTGCCCTTCGTCAAGGGCTCCACGCTCGACCGGGAGGCGCTGGACCGGGCGATCGCCGGGCACGGTGTCGACGGCGTCGTCCATCTGGCGGCCAAGAAGCAGGTGGCCGAGTCCGTGGCCCGTCCGCTGCACTACTACCGGGAGAACGTGTACGGGCTCCAGACCCTGCTGGAGGCCGTCACCTCGGCGGGCGCCCGCCGCTTCCTGTTCTCCTCGTCGGCCGCCGTCTACGGTCTGCCGGACGTGGACCTGGTCACCGAGGCCACGCCCTGCGCGCCCATCAACCCCTACGGCGAGACGAAGCTGGCGGGCGAGTGGATGGTCCGCGCGGCGGGCGCGGCGCACGGCATGGCGACGGCCTCGCTCCGCTACTTCAACGTGGCCGGCGCGGCCTCGGCGGACCTCGCCGACACGGGGGTCCACAACCTGGTCCCGATGGTCTTCGAGCGGCTCACGGCGGGCGAGGCCCCGCTGGTCTTCGGCGACGACTACGCCACCCCGGACGGCACCTGCATCCGCGACTTCATCCATGTCGCCGACCTCGCCACGGCCCATGTCGCCGTGGCCGGGGCGCTCGCGGCCCGTGGCGACGGCACCGACCTGACGGTCAACATCGGCCGGGGCGAGGGCGTCTCGGTGCGGGAGATGATCGCCCTGATCGGCGAGGTCACCGGCTACGGACCGGCGGCCGAGCCGGTGGTGCGGCCCCGTCGCCCCGGCGACCCGGCCCGGGTGGTGGCCGCTTCCGACCTGATGCGCTCCGAGCTGGAGTGGACGGCGCGGCACGGGGTGCGCGCGATGGTCGAATCGGCCTGGGAGGGCTGGTGCCTGTACCACCCCGAGGCGCGGCGCTGACGCGCTCCGGCCCACGGCGATGCCCAGGAACCACGCGGTTCCGGGGCATCGCCGTACGGCTGGTCCGGCCCGGTCAGCCGCCGGTCGCCGGCGACTTCTTCGCGGACTCGGGGATGGTGGAGTCCTCGCGGATCGCCTTCCAGAGCGTGTCGGCCTGGGGCCGGGCCGCGACGACCCGGTTCGGGTCCACCTTGTCGTACGCGACCGGCAGCATGATGGTCTCCATCGTGCCCGGGTCGACACCGTTCATCGACCGGGCGAACTCCGCCAGGGAGGTCAGCGAGGCCAGCCCGGAGTCGGTGGTCAGCGACTTGGTCGCGGAGTTGGCCACCTTGTAGGTCTTCGCCGGACTGCCCAGCAGGTCCTGCGACTTGACCTCGCTCAGCAGGGCCAGCAGGAACTGCTGCTGGAGGCCGATGCGGCCGAGGTCGCTGCCGTCGCCGATGCCGTGCCGGGTCCGGACGTAGGCGAGGGACTGGGTGCCGTCGAGCCGGTGCGTACCGGCGGTCAGGTCGAGCCCGGAGGACTTGTCGTGGATGGGCTTCTCGACGTCGACGGTGACTCCGCCGATGGCGTCGACGAGGTCCTTGAAACCGGCGAAGTTGATCTCCAGGTAGTGGTCGATGCGGACCCCGGACATCTTCTCCACGGTCTTGACCACACAGGCCGGGCCGACCTGGGAGTACACCGAGTTGAACATCACACGGTTCGCCGTCGGCACCGCCGTGCCGTCGGCCTTGGTGCACTCGGGCCGGGTCACCAGCGTGTCGCGCGGTATGGAGACCGCGACGGCCCTGCTCCGGCCCTCGGGGATGTGCACCACCATGGCGGTGTCGGAGCGCGCGCCGCTGACGGCGCCGCCACCGCCCAGCTCCTTGTTCTCGGCGCCGTCCCGTGAGTCGGAGCCGAGGACGAGCAGGTTCTGTCCGCTGGTCGGGAGCTTCTCGGGGCGGTCCTCGCCGAGCGCCTTGTCGATGTCGACGCCGGTGATGTTCCCGTCGAGCCTGCTGTACAGCCAGTACGTGGTGGCGCCACCGGCGACCACGAGCACCAGCAGCGTGACGAGCACGGCGCGCCTGATGCGCTGACCGCGGGTACGGACCTTGCGGCCCCTGGACTTGCGGCGGGAGGACGGATCGGATTCGTCAGACATGCATGCAGCTCGTCATCGTCTGGGCCCCTGGGCCGGTGGGGGACCACTGAGGCGAGGCGGGACCTCCCGTCGCGGCCCGGCCACGAGGGACCGGGGACGGAAGGGGGGATCGTACGGAACACCCGCCCGCGGCTCATGGGGCGCGCGCTGGGCAGGGTCACGGCGGGCGTCGCCGACCGCGCAGGCGCCGACGGATCGGACGCTGGAGCACTATAGGCAGATTTTCCGAGCGGGCGGGAGGGTGCCCGCCCTCCGGGGAGCCGGGAGGTGTCCGGCCCCGCGACGGCGAGGGTGGGAAGCGTCACACCCCGCGTACCTGCCGAGGACGTGCCCCGAAGCCCGGTCGGAGGCTGAGCATATGATGTGTCGGCCACGTACGGGCGGGTTGAAGAACCGGTGAAGCGGAGAAGGTGTTGCGGGCCATGCGGAGAAGAGCGTCGGACTCCGCGAGCGGCCCCCGCCCGCTCGACCCGCCGTCCGGCCACCGCCGGGTCCTCGGGACGCCGCGTGGCCGCTGGTTGCCGCTCGGCAAGGACGGCAGGCTCACGCTCTACGCCCGCACGGAGGGCGGTCTGCTGCGCTGGACGCAGCGGAGCCCCGGCGGGGACCGGTGGGACGGGCCGGAGTTCCTGCCGGTCGCGGGCCTGACGGACGTGACCGTCGTTCAGGGCGCCAACTCCTACGTGCACTTTCTCGGCCGGCGCGAGCGCACCGGTGCCGACGGCCCGAAGGTGGACTTCGTCCACGCCGTCCAGTACCAGACCGGCCGTCCCGTCACCGCGTGGCGTTCCCTGGGCAACTTCCACCGCGACCGCGAGGAGGGCCTGAAGGCCGGTGCGCCGGCCGGGGCCGTCGACGCGAAGGGAACGGTCTTCGTCTTCGCGCGCAACGCGGGGCGCGGACTCCAGATGCGCCGCGAGGGAAAGACCGGGAAGTGGGGGGCCTGGCAGGACCTCAAGGGCGTCGGGCTCGCCGCGGAGGTGGTGGCCTCGGCGACGTCGGGCGGGCTCGTGGAGGTCTTCGCGCCCAGCGACAGCGGGGTGCAGCAGTGGCGTCAGGACGCCCCGGACGGCCCGCTGACGGCCGCCCGGCCCGCGCAGTTCTACGCGTTGGCGGGTTCCGCGACCGCGGTGGAGACGGCCCCCGACCGCCTCACCTACTACTGGACCGACGCGAACACGGCCGGGGTCGTCGCCCACCGGGCGGGCGCCTGGCCGCTGGCGGCGGGCGGGCAGCCGGGGGACGGCGCCGTCGTGGCGCTGCGCACCCCGCTCGACGGCTACGACTGCACGGTTCTCGCGCAGCGCGGGGCGGGCGGCACCCTGCTGATCGGGGTCTGCGGCACCGAGGCGGAGCAGAGTGGTGTCTGGTGGTCGGACACCACCAAGGAGTGCTCCGGCGACCCCGCCCTCGCGCTCGACGGGCACGGCCGGGTCGTCGTGGCCGTGTGCGAACCGGACGGGGGCGTGTCCCTCGCCCGGCAGGAGGACGGGCCGGGGCTCACGCTCCCGCCGCACTGGCACCGGATCTGATCCGGCGCCGTCCCCGCCGGGGCCCGGGGGCGCCGGGCGACACCGGTTCGCCTTCCCGCGTTCATGTGACGTTCCCGTGGACTCGTAAAAGGTTGTACGAATTTCCCGGTGGGATTCCTCACGCCTTTTTGTCGTACATGTGCGCTTTTTTGGTTGGACATTGATCGCTTCCTTATGTGAAGGTTCTGTGACTTGCTCGTGGGTGAGCGGGGTCGACCGTCCGGCGAGACGTTCGGCATGGTGAATGACAGCTTTCGGTCTCATTCCGTTCGTCGTCCGGGCACGAGGTGGTGTCCGGCCGCGGCAGGCGCTGGGCCGCAGTGGCGTGGGTGGTGGATGCCTCGTGGCCGGTTCCGGCAATCCGGAGGCGGGATCGTTGGTCTCGGCCTACCGGTCCGTCATACCCATGGGCGCGCGCAGGGGCATCGTCCGCAAAGTGCCCGCCCCGCTGCGCTCCGCCGTCAAGTCCTCGTTCACCTCCGTCGACGCCGTCCGGTCGGCGACGGTCGTCTGGGCGATGGGCGGCCGGCGCAGGACCCCCCGGCACAGCGCGGCCTACGCGCAGCGGGTGGTCCGCCTCGGGGGCCGGCACATGCGCGCCCTCCTCGTCGAGGGCGCCACGGCGTGGGCGGCCCGGGCGCGCAATCTGCACATCCTCACCTCCGTGCTGGAGGCCGAGGGCATCGAGTACTTCTGCATCCGCGGCACCGCGAAGGACGTCCCGACGGTCGCGGTGCCCGGCGCGCTCCGCGAGACCGTCGAGGAACTGCTCCGGCTCGCCTTCGAGGAGGCCCCGGGCTACATCGGCGCGGCCACCACGGCGGAGTCGGGCGTACGCCCCGGCGAGGACGTCAGGTCCTGGCGGCAGCTGCGCAAGCACGACGCCCTCCGGGTCGCCTGGTACGTCACCGACCCCACGCAGCACCTCGTCTTCGGCATCGACCAGGGCTGCGACCTGGAGTTCTGGGCGGAACGCGACGGCCACTACGAAGCCCCCCGCCCCAACCGCGTGGTCGACCAGGTCCCGACGGACACCCCGAGGCCGGCCGCCCCGCAGGCGCTCTTCGCCCTCGTACCCGGCGCCTACACCACCGGGGTCGCACGGACCCTGCCGGAGTTCACCCAGCCCCTGCCGGACGACCACCTCTTCCCCATCGACGTCGTCTACACCTGGGTCGACGACTCCGACCCGGTGTGGGCCGCGGAACGGGACTCCGCCCGCTCCGGACGCCCCGGCGCCCCCGCCGCGGCCCTGCACGACCAGGCCGCCAACGACGCCCGGTTCACCAGCCGCGACGAACTGCGCTACTCGCTGCGGTCGCTGCACCAGTACGCGCCCTGGGTGCGCAACGTCTACCTGGTCACCGCAGGTCAGGTGCCCGCCTGGCTCGACACCGACGTACCGGGCCTGGAGGTCGTCGACCACCGGGAGATCTTCTCCGACCCCGCCGCGCTGCCGACCTTCAACTCCCACGCCATCGAGAGCCAGCTCCACCGGATCGACGGCCTGTCCGAGCACTTCCTGTACCTCAACGACGACGTGTTCCTCGGCCGGCCGCTCACCCCCGGACACTTCTTCCACGCCAACGGACTCAGCAAGTTCTTCCAGTCCAAGGCGCTCGTGCCGACCGGCTCCGCGGGCCCCGGCGACCTGCCGGTGAACGCGGCCGGCAAGAACAGCAGGGACCTCATCGAGCGGTCCTTCGGCACCCGGATCGCGCAGAAGATGAAGCACACCCCGCACGCCCTGCGCCGCAGCGTCCTCTCCGACATCGAGCGGGTCTACGCGGAGGAGCACCGCCGCACCCAGCACTCCCGCTTCCGCTCGCCCCAGGACGTCCCGATCACCTCGTCCCTGCACCACTACTACGGCTTCCACACCGGCCGGGCGACCGTCGGCAACCTGCGCTACGTCTACGTCGACCTCGCCGCCGACCAGGCACCCCGCCGGCTCAACTCGCTGCTCGCCCGACGCGACTTCGACACCTTCTGCCTCAACGACACCGTCGTCCACCCCGACCCCGAGGCCCAGGACCGCATGGTCCGCTCCTTCCTCGCGCACTACTTCCCCGTACCCAGCCGGTACGAGCTGCCCGCCGGGACCAGCGCACCCACCCGGCTCACCGACCGCCGCGTCCTCCGGCCGAGCCTGGACGCGGGCCCCTCCCACCACGGCCTCGCCGACGGAGCCGCCCGATGAAGCGCCGACGACCTCTGCGCGCCCTGCGCCGCCGGACAGGCCGGCAGATCACCCGCGTCCGGTCGGTGCTGCTGCGCCGGGTCTTCCTGCCGCGACGCGAGGGCCGGGCCGCCGTACTCCGCTATGCCGCCGTGCTCGACGGACAGACCGTCAACCTGCACGCCCGGCTGCCGCGCCGGGTGCGCCCGGACGAGGGCGCCCGGATCGAGCTCAGGCGCCGGGGCCGCAGGTTCACCACCGACGCCCGGGTCTACACCGACCACGACGGAGGCGTCGCCATGGACGCCGCGGTCCTGCTCGGCCAGGACGTGCACGGGCTTCCCCTGACCCCCGGCCGCTGGAAGATCCGGCTCCGCCTCTCCCAGGGGCTGCGCCGCACACTGCCCCTGCTCCTCGTCGACCTCCCCGTGCCGTACGGCGGCCCGACCCGGCCCATGGAGGCGTCCGCGGCGACCGGGGCCCGCTACCGGCTCGGCCGGAGCGTCACCGGGAACGCCCGGGTGACGTTCAGCCCCTCCCAGCCCTCGGCGGAGGTGGTGCGCGTCCAGGTCAGCCACAGCCACGTCGAGGTCGCCTTCCGCGTGGTCGGAGGGGAGCCCGAAGCCCCCTGGGCCGAGTTCGTCGCCTCCGGGCGCCGGCTGGAGGCCGACATCGACCGGACCGCGGAAGGCCTGTGGCAGGTCACCGCACCGCTGCACCTCATGGCGCCCCGCCGGGACCGCGCCGAGCAGTGGGACCTGGTCCTGTGCTCGGACAACCTGCGCGACATGCGACTGGGACGGCGTCTGCACGACGTACGCAACCCCGGACGGGTCTTCGCCTACCGGCAGACCGCGGTCACCCCGGCCGGCCGGCCCCCCATGCTCGTACTGCCCCGCTACACACCCGCGGGTAACTTCCGCATCCAGTGCAGCCCGATGACGGAAGCCGCGTAACCGAGAACCCCATGAAGATCACCTTTCTCCTGCTCACCGCGGACGCCGTCGGCGGCACCGAACGGGCCGTGTTCAACCAGGCGGCCGAACTCGCCGGCAACCACGACGTCCGGGTCCTGAGCATCCTCAGGACCCGGACGGAGCTGTTCTTCCCGATCGACGAGCGCGTCCGCGTCGACTACCTCATCGACCGGACCGGGCCCACCCCCGTCCCGGTCCGCCCCACCGGCCTGGCCGACGAGGCGTGGGCGCAGGTGGCCGACCGGCCGAGCACCCTGGTGGACCCCGCCTGGGAAGCGGCCTTCAACCGGCTGACCGACCTGGAACTCGAGTACGCGCTCCAGCACACCGACACCGATCTCCTCATCACCACCACACCGGCGCTCATGGCGCTCGCGGTGCAGCTCGCGCCCCCGCACGTGATGACGCTCCACCAGGAGCACCGGGTCTCCGAACTGCGCGGCCCCAGCGCCGAACCGCTGCTGCGCTACGCCTCCCGCCTGGACGCCCTCGCCGTACTCAGCAACCGCACCCGCGACTGGTTCGCCGAGACCCTCGGCCACAGCGCACCGCGCATCGACGTCGTCCCCAACGCCCTGCCGCGCGGCTTCCGGCCGCGCTCCACCCTGGAGACCCGGACCGTCGTCATCGCGGGCCGGCTGGTCGGCGAGAAGCAGATCGACCACGCCATCACCATCTGGCACACCGTGGCCCGCCACCACCCCACCTGGACCCTGCGCATCTTCGGCGACGGCCCGCTCAGCGGCGCCCTGCGGCGCCAGATCGACGTGCTCGGCCTGCACGACAGCGTCCAGCTCAACGGCAACTCCCCGCACCTGGCCGAGGAATGGGCCAAGGCCAGCATCGCCCTGATGACCTCCCGCAACGAGGCGTTCCCCCTCGTGCTGACCGAGGCCCAGGCCGCCGGTGTCCCCGTCGTCTCCTACGACTGCCCCAACGGCCCCCGCGAGGTCGTCCTCGACGGACGGACCGGCATCCTCGTCCCGGCCAACGACACCGACGCCGCCGCCCGGGCGCTCATCCGGCTCATCGAGGACGCCCCGCTGCGGCACGGCATGGGGCGCGCGGCCGCCGAATCCGTGGCCCGGCTCGCCCCGCCCGTGGTGACCGCGATGTGGGAGGACGTCTTCGCCGGACTGGAGAGCGAACGGGCCTCCGGACAGCGCGAGGCCCGCAAGGCGGAGCGACAGGCCCTGCACTCCCTGATGAGCGGCCAGGAGGGAATCCTCCGCCCGGCCGCCCCGGCCCCCGCCACCACGGTCGACACCAAGGAGCAGCGCGCCCTGGAGGACCGGCTGCTCCGGTCCGACCGGGGCCTCGTACGCGACGGCGGACAGCTGTGCCGCCGGATGACCGCCGAATCGCCCTGGGACGTCGTCCAGCACAACCTGGCGCTGGTCGCCACGGCCCTGGAACAGGCCCGGATCCCGTACTTCGTCACCCGGGACACCAACGTCCGGCACGCCGTCGCCGTCCACAGCTCCAACCGGGAGCTCGTCCTCAAGGCGCTCACCGCGACCCACGGCAGCAGCGCCGTCTACGTGGCGCTGCTCAACGAACGCCAGAGCCCGACCGCCACGGTCCTCGCCGCCTTCGCCGAACGCCACGCCCAGACCGCCTGCCCGGCCGTCCGCGTCTACCAGAACACCGTCAGCCCCGCCCGCACCCTCCGCCTCGCCGGGGTCTACGGCTGCACGATCAACTTCTGGGAGGAGGACCCCGAGGACCCACGGATGATGGTCTCCCCGGTCCGCACCGTGGTCGGCGACAAGGTGCCCACCCGGACCATGAACCAGACCCACACGGTGCTCGGCGGACGGACCTACCCCACCATCGAGCCGTACGCCCGCACCGTCCACGGGGACGTCGACTTCCCCGTCGACGCCGTGTACACCTGGGTCGACGGCGGCGACGTCGCCTGGCTGGAGCGGAAGAACGCGGTGATGCGCGCCCTCGGCATGGAGACCGAGGACTCCGCGAGCAGCGCCGCCCGCTTCCGCGACCGCGACGAACTGCGCTACTCGCTGCGCTCCATCGACATGTACGCCCCGTGGATCCGCACCATCCACCTGGTCACCGACCAGCAGGTCCCGGACTGGCTCGACCTGGACCACCCGAGGGTCCGCGTCGTCGACCACCGGGAGATCTTCGCCGACCCGTCGGTGCTGCCCACGTACAACTCGCACGCCATCGAGAGCCAGCTGCACCGCATCGACGGGCTGTCCGAGCACTTCCTGTACTTCAACGACGACGTGTTCATCGGCCGGGTGCTCCAGCCGGGCATGTTCTTCCACAGCAACGGCGTCGCCAAGCACTTCATGTCCCCCACGACCGTGCCCATGGGGCCGACCGAGGGCACCGACGAGTTCAACATGAGCGCCGCCAAGAACAACCGCGCCCTGATAGCCGACACCTTCGGGCAGTTCCTCGCGCACTCCTTCCTGCACGCGCCGCACCCGCTGCGCCGCAGCGTCCTCGCCGACATCGAACGCTCCTACCCGCAGGCCGTCGCGGCGACCGCCGCCGGCCGGTTCCGCAGCCACTCCGACCTGGCGATCGCCTCCTCGCTGCACCACTACTACGGCTTCCACACCCAGCGTTCGGCGCCGGGCAGCATCAACTGCGGCTTCGTCAACGTGGGACTGAGCGAGCACAAGCAGCGGCTCTCCCGCCTTCAGCTCAACCGCCCGCACGACGTCTTCTGCCTGAACGACTACCACGACGGCGATGTCACCGAGGACGAGCAGGACGCCGTCCTGGCGGCGTTCCTGCCCTCGTACTTCCCGGTCGCCAGCCAGTTCGAGGCCGGCTCCCCGCGCAACCAGCGCTTCCACGCCGGACAACTGCCGCAGTGGCCGCTGTGAGCGCGCCCCACGCCGCCCGCCGTCCGCCCGCCGCGCCCGATCGGAGCACCGACCGACCATGACCCAGCCCCCCGAGGCGAGCTCCACCTCCCTGTTCCAGGTGTTCGCCCACGCCGACGACGACCTCTACTTCGTCAACCCCGACCTGTACCGGGTGCTGGCCGCGGGCCACCGCGTCACCAGCGTCTACCTCACGGCCGGTGAGGCCGACGGACGCAACGTGGACACCCGCGACCCGCTGCGGGACCAGGCCCCGGTCGACTTCGCCGGCTACATGGAGGCCCGTCAGAACGGTCTGTGCGCCGCCTACGCCACCATGGTCCTCGGCGACCGGGAGGCCCCCTGGACCCGGGAGCCGGTCGAGCTCGTTCCGGGCGTGGCCGCCGAGCGGTTCTACCTGGAGCAGGCGCCGCACGTGCAGCTCTTCTTCCTGGGGCTGCGGATGGCGGACACCGCGCACGGCTTCCCCGCGGACCGGCCGCAGGCCCGGCTGACCAGCCTGTGGGACGGGCGCGCCGCCCGCCAGCCCACCCTCCTCGCCGCCGGGTCCGCACTGCACCAGCCGCAGGAACTCGGCCGCGAGGACGTCGTCGCCGCGCTCACCCAGCTCCTCTCCTACGCCCGGCCCACGCTGCTGTGGACCATGGACCCGGACCCGCTGCACGAGTCGTACGACGAGGGCCGCGGCATCACCTCCAGCGACCACGCCGACCACACCGCCACCGCCCAGTTCGCCCGCGAGGCGCTCCGCCGCCACCTGCGCGCCGGAAGCCGCCCGCCGCTGACCGAGCACTTCACCGGCTACGGCAACAAGAACTGGCCGAGCAACCTCAGCGAACGCTCCCACGCGCTCAAGAAGTCCCTGATCGACGTGTACGCGGGCGCCGACGGCCACCCGTGCGCGCACCGCCACTGCGGCGACCTCCAGCTCGGCGACGGGGCCGACATCCGCCGCTACGGCTGGAGCACCCGCAGCCGCTACCCCCAGGGCACCCAGTGGCTGCACCGGCAGGGCGACGGCCGGCTCGCCGCGTACACCGTCCTCGGCGACCAGGCCGCCGTGTGGACGGAGACCGAGGCGGGCGGCGGACACTTCGAGGGGCCGCTGCTGCTGCCGGGCGGTGACCTCCTGCCGTGCCTCGCCGTCGCCCCCGACCGCACCGGGGGCGTCCACCTCGTCGGACTGCGGCGCGTCCAGGGCCCCGAGGGCCGGGCCGATGTCGACGTGGTCCGCATGTGGCGCCAGGGGCACACCGGTTCCGTGCTGCCCTGGGAGTCCCTCGGCAACCCCGACGAGGCCACCGGGGACTGGCGGCGGTGCCGCGAGGCCGGAGTCCCCGCCGCCGTGGTCGACCCGGCCGGTCACCTCCATGTCTTCGTACGGAACTTCTCCGTGGGCGTCAGCATGCGCCGCGAGACGCCGGAGGGGCTCACCGGCTGGGAGGTGCTCGGCGGGCGCTGGATGCAGGACTCCCTGACCGCGGTGGCGCGCTCCACCGGCCGCATCGACATGTACGCCACCAACCGCACCGGCGGGGTGCGGTGGCGGCAGGAGGCCGTCTACGGACCGTTCAAGCTGGAGGACCAGCTGGTCACCGGGGTGCCGGAGAGCTGGCGCCCGGCCTCCGGCCTCACCCCCGTACAGGTCGGCCGCAACCGTGTCGCGCTGTTCTACCGGGAGGAGGACTCCGGAGCGGTGATGCGCCACCGGCAGCGCCCCAACGGGACGTGGGAGCAGCGGGTGGACCGGCTCAGCGACGACGGCGGCACCGGGGCGGTCGCCGCCGCCCGGCTGCTCACCCCGGAGCGGGACCTCCTGGTCGTCGCCCGCCGCGACGAGCGGAGCAGGCCCGCGGTGACCGTGCTCCCCACGGACGGGCGGACCACCGCGCCGCCCGACTGGGAACACCACGAGATCGTCATGACCGGGGCACCGGCGGTCGCCGCCGACGCGCACGGCCGGGCGGTCGTCGCCGTGTTCGGCACGGACGGACGGCTGCACTGGACGAGGCAGGACACGTCCTGGCCGGACCCCGGGTTCGGCCCCTGGCACGCGGCCTGACCCCGGCCCGGACCACCCGACCACGGACACGAGAAGAAGAGACCATGCGAAAGATCTGCGTCATCGGCAACTCGGTGGCCGCCTCCCGCACCGAGGAGGAGTCCCCGCTCGCGGGCTGGGGCCAGTACCTCGGGGAGTTCCTGGGCCCCGACTGCGACATCCGCAACTACGCGCGCGACGCCATGACGCTGCGGGACTACTTCACGGGCCGGTTCGCCGCGCTGCTCACCCTCGTCGGCCCCGGTGACCTCGTCCTCATCGCCTTCGGTCACGTCGAGCAGCGGATCAACCAGCTCAACCGGTACCACGGCCCGCGGGAGTACAAGGAGTACCTGCGGCTGTACGTCGAGGCGCTGAGGGCCGAGGGAGCCGTGCCGGTCCTGGTGACCCCGGCGGCCCGCTGCGTCTTCGACGCCCGGGGCGCCGTGGTGGACAGCCACGACGGATACGCCCGGCTGACCCTGGAGGCCGCGGCGGAGACTGGCTGCCCGGTCGTAGACATGAACGCCGCCACCACCGGGCTCCTCACCGAGCTGGGACCCACGCGGGCCCGGGGCCTGTTCCGGTGGCTGGACCCGGGGGAGCACCCGGCGCACCCGAAGGGCATCGTCGACGCCTCGCACTTCAACCACGAGGGGGCCCGGGAGGCGGCGCGGCTGGTGGCGGCCGGACTGGCCGCCGTCCCGGGGCTGCCGCCCGGCCTGGTGGACGTCCAGAGCCTGGCGCCCGGACAACTGCCGCCCGTGCAGACCGAGTTCACCGTGCAGCAGCCGCAGCTCGCGCTGACCTCCCCGCCCGTGACGTCCGCCGCCCCGGCCGTGACGTCACCGTCCTTCGGCGAACCGGTCGGTGCCGCGCGCAAACTGACCGGCACGGCTCCCGAGGGCGCCGACTACGTACTCCTCTTCGAGGAGGGGGAGTACCTCGGCGGCACCCGCACCGACGGGGACGGGGGGTGGCAGTGGCGGCGCGCCGTGCGATGGCCCGCCGGGCGGCACAAGGTGACCGCGGTCGCCCTCGTCGGCCCGGGGGTGTCCACCGCGGCGGAGACCGAGTTCGAGGTCGTCGACCGGCTGGCGGCGCCCGAGGTGATCGGCCCGCGCAAGGGTGCCTGGAGCGGCCCCCGCCCCCGGTTCTCGGGCACGGCCGCGCGCGGCACCGACAAGGTCATGGTGCTGGAGCAGGGGCGGCTGATCGCCGAGGCCCCGGTCCAGGACGACGGGAGCTGGCGGGTCACCCACCCCCACGACTGGCGGCCGGGCACCTACGAGGTGGAGTTCGTCGCCGTGTTCAGCGCCATCCACTCGCCCCCGGCACGGCTGGAGCTGAAGGTGCACGGCGTTCCCGAGGACAGCTGGCTGCACACCTCGATGTCCGCGCGCGCCTCCTGCGGCCCGGACTGCGCGCACTATCCGGCGCTCCCCGCCTGGTGAGACGGCCCCCGGACAGCGGAACGGGCCGCACGGAACGATCTCCGTGCGGCCCGCCGTCGCGTCGGCGAAGGGTGGTTACGCGGGAACGCTGGCCACGCCCTGCGCGAGGAACTTCTTCCCGTTCACCCGCTCCGAGACGCCCTCACGGTCCAGGTACGGCGTGATGCCGCCCAGGTGGAAGGGCCAGCCGGCGCCGGTGATCAGGCAGAGGTCGATGTCCTGGGCCTCGGCGACGACGCCCTCGTCCAGCATCAGACCGATCTCCTGCGCCACCGCGTCCAGCACCCGGTCGCGCACCTGCTCCTCGGACAGGACGACGTCGCCCTGCTTGAGGAGGGCGGCGACCTCCGGGTCCAGCTCCGGCTTCCCGGAGTCGTAGACGTAGAAGCCGCGCTTGCCGGCCTTGACGACGGCCGCGAGGTTCTCCGAGACGGTGAACCGGTCCGGGAAGGCGCGGTTCAGGGTCTCCGAGACATGCAGACCGATGGCCGGGCCGACCAGCTCCAGCAGCACCAGCGGCGACATCGGCAGACCCAGCGGCTCGACGGCCCGCTCGGCGACGGCGACCGGGGTGCCCTCGTCGATGACGTTCTGGATCTCGCCCATGAAGCGGGTGAGGATGCGGTTGACGACGAACGCCGGGGCGTCCTTCACCAGCACCGCGGTCTTCTTCAGCTTCCGCGCCACACCGAAGGCCGTGGCCAGCGAGGCGTCGTCGGTCCGCTCGCCGCGGACGATCTCCAGCAGCGGCAGGATCGCGACCGGGTTGAAGAAGTGGAAGCCGACGACCCGCTCGGGGTGCTTCAGCTTCGACGCCATCTCGGTGACCGAGAGCGAGGAGGTGTTGGTGGCGAGGATCGCGTGCGCCGGGGCGACCGCCTCGACCTCCGCGAACACCTGCTGCTTGACGCCGATCTCCTCGAAGACGGCCTCGATGATGAAGTCGGCGTCGGAGAAACCCTCCGCCTTGTCCAGCACGCCCGTGACCAGGGCCTTCAGGCGGTTGGCCTTGTCCTGGTTGATCCGGCCCTTGCCGAGCAGCTTCTCGATCTCGGAGTGGACGTAGCCCACGCCCTTGTCGACCCGCTCCTGGTCGATGTCGGTCAGCACGACCGGCACCTCCAGGCGGCGCAGGAAGAGCAGCGCCAGCTGCGAGGCCATCAGACCGGCACCGACGACACCGACCTTGGTGACCGGGCGGGCCAGGTTCTTGTCCGGGGCACCGGCCGGGCGCTTGGCGCGCTTCTGGACCAGGTTGAAGGAGTAGATCCCCGAGCGCAGCTCGCCGCCCATGATCAGGTCCGCGAGGGCCCGGTCCTCGGCGTCGAAGCCGGCGCCCAGGTCGCCGTCCTTGGCCGCCTCGATGATCTCCAGCGCGCGGTACGCGGCCGGGGCCGCACCGTGCACCTTGGAGTCGGCGATGGCCCGGCCGCGCGCGACGGCCTCGTCCCAGGCCTCGCCGCGGTCGACCTCGGGACGCTCCACGGTGACCGTGCCGTTCAGCACGTCCGCCGTCCAGACCAGCGACCGCTCCAGGAAGTCCGCGCCCTCGAAGAGCGCGTCGGCGATGCCGAGCTCGAAGACCTGCTTGCCCCTGAGCTGACGGTTCTGGTTCAGCGAGTTCTCGATGATGACCGAGACCGCGCGGTCGGCACCGATCAGGTTGGGAAGCAGCGCGCAGCCGCCCCAGCCCGGGACCAGACCGAGGAAGACCTCGGGCAGCGAGAAGGCGGGCAGCGCCTTGGAGACGGTCCGGTACGAGCAGTGCAGCCCGACCTCGACCCCGCCGCCCATCGCCGCGCCGTTGTAGTACGCGAACGTCGGGACCGCGAGGCCGGACAGGCGGCGGAACACGTCGTGGCCGCCCTTGCCGATGGCCAGCGCGTCGTCGTGGTTCTTCAGCAGCTCGACGCCCTTGAGGTCGGCGCCGACGGCGAAGATGAACGGCTTGCCGGTGATACCGACCCCGGTGATCGCACCCTCGGCGGCCTCCTTCTCGACCTGGTCGATCGCGGCGTTCAGGTTCGCCAGCGACTGCGGTCCGAAGGTGGTCGGCTTGGTGTGGTCCAGGCCGTTGTCCAGCGTGATGAGGGCGAAGCGGCCCGCACCGGCCGGGAGGTCCAGGTGGCGTACGTGCGCCTGGGTGACGACCTCGTCGGGGAACAGCTCGGCCGCACCCTTCAGAAGCTCAGCGGTGGAGCTCACTTGTTGCCTCCGTTGAAGTTCGGGTTCTCCCAGACGACCGTCGCGCCCATGCCGAAGCCGACGCACATGGTGGTGATGCCGTAGCGGACCTCGGGCTGCTCCTCGAACTGCCGGGCCAGCTGGGTCATCAGACGCACGCCCGAGGAGGCCAGCGGGTGACCGTAGGCGATGGCGCCGCCGTACTGGTTGACCCGCGGGTCGTCGTCGGCGATGCCGTAGTGGTCGAGGAAGGCGAGCACCTGGACGGCGAACGCCTCGTTGATCTCGAACAGACCGATGTCGTCGATCGTCAGACCGGCCTGGGCCAGGGCCTTCTCGGTCGCGGGGATCGGGCCGTAGCCCATGACCTCCGGCTCGACACCGGCGAAGGCGTAGCTGACCAGCCGCATCTTGACCGGGAGGCCCAGCTCGCGGGCGACGTCCTCGGCGGCGAGCAGCGAGGCGGTGGCGCCGTCGTTGAGCCCGGCGGCGTTACCGGCGGTGACCCGGCCGTGCGGACGGAACGGGGTCTTCAGACCGGCGAGCGACTCCAGGGTCGTCCCCGGGCGCATCGGCTCGTCGGCGGTGACCAGGCCCCAGCCGGTCTCCCCGGCCTCGGCGTTGGTGCGGCGGACCGAGATCGGCACCAGGTCCTGCTGGATCTTGCCGTCGGCGTACGCCTTGGCGGCCTTCTCCTGCGAGCGCACCGCGTACTCGTCGGCGCGGGCCTTGGTGATCTGCGGGTAGCGGTCGTGCAGGTTCTCCGCGGTCATCCCCATGAAGAGGGCGGACTCGTCGACCAGCTTCTCCGAGACGAAGCGCGGGTTCGGGTCCACGCCCTCGCCCATCGGGTGGCGGCCCATGTGCTCGACACCACCGGCGACCACGACGTCGTACGCGCCGAAGGCGATCGAACCGGCCGTCGTGGTGACGGCGGTCAGGGCGCCCGCGCACATGCGGTCGATCGAGTAGCCGGGCACGGACTGCGGCAGACCCGCCAGGATGCCCGCCGTGCGGCCCAGGGTCAGACCCTGGTCACCGATCTGGGTGGTCGCGGCGATGGCGACCTCGTCGATCCGCGCGGGGTCCAGATCCGGGTTGCGGCGCAGCAGCTCCCGGATGGCCTTCACGACGAGATCGTCGGCGCGGGTCTCGTGGTAGATGCCCTTCGGGCCCGCTTTGCCGAACGGGGTACGGACGCCGTCGACGAAGACGACGTCCCGGATGGTACGAGGCACGGTGGCTCTCCTCCAGGGTGCGGGATGGCACTGCTGCGCGGCACGCCCGGAAGCGTGCTGCTCCCCACATGCTACTTGCGAGTAACCAGACTGCCCACCCCCTGCGCCGGGAGCGGCGAAGGTCACACGGTCCCGGCCCCGGTCCCGGCCCGGGGAACGCCGAACGCCGGACGGACCGGAATCGGTCCGTCCGGCGTTCGGGCGCGTAAGGGTCGGGAACCTGGCGCGATTACGCCCCCGGTGCGGCCGGCTCAGGCGGCCGACGACAGCGCGCGCAGCAGCAGCGGGGCCACCTGCTCGATCTGCCAGCGGCGCGCCCCGTACCCGGCGAGCGCGGTCTCCACCGCGTCCGGCGTCGGGTGCTTGGGCGGCTCCCAGCAGAGCCGGCGCACCGTGTCCGGGGTGATCAGGTTCTCCTGCGGCATGTGCAGCCGCTCGGCGAGCTCCGACACCGCGGTGCGGGCGGCCGAGAGCCGGGCCGCCGCCGCGGGGTCCTTGTCCGCCCAGGCGCGGGGCGGCGGCGGGCCGGTGAGCGCCTGGCCGGGCTGCGGCAGTTCGGACTCCGGCAGCGCCTTGGCCCGGTCGACGGCCGCCTGCCACTGCTCCAGCTGGCGCCGCCCCATGCGGTGGCCGAAGCCGGGGAGCGCGGTCAGGGCCTGGACGTTCGGCGGGAGCGCGAGGGCCGCCTCGATGATCGCGGCGTCGCCCAGCACCTTGCCCGGGGAGACGTCGCGCCGCCGGGCGACCTGGTCGCGCGCGGTCCACAGCTCCCGGACCGCCGCCATCTGGCGGCGGCGGCGGACCTTGTGCATGCCGGAGGTGCGGCGCCAGGGATCCTTGCGCGGGGGAGCGGGCGGGGCGGCGGCGATCGCGTCGAACTCCTCGCGCGCCCACTCCAGCTTGCCCTGCCGGTCGAGCTCGTCCTCCAGGGCGTCGCGCAGGTCGATCAGCAGCTCGACGTCGAGCGCCGCGTAGCGCAGCCAGGGGTCGGGCAGTGGACGGGTCGACCAGTCGACGGCGGAGTGCCCCTTCTCCAGGGAGAAGCCGAGCACGTTCTCCACCATGGCGCCGAGGCCGACGCGCGGGAAGCCGGCCAGCCGGCCGGCCAGCTCGGTGTCGAAGAGCCCGGTGGGGGTCATCCCTATCTCGCGCAGACACGGCAGGTCCTGGGTGGCGGCGTGCAGGATCCACTCGCTGCCGGTCAGGACCTCGCCGAGTCCGGACAGGTCGGGGCAGCCGACCGGGTCGATCAGCGCACTGCCGGCGCCCTCCCGGCGCAGCTGCACCAGATAGGCGCGCTGGCCGTAGCGGTAACCCGAGGCCCGTTCGGCGTCGACGGCCACCGGCCCCGACCCGCGGGCGAAGGCGGCGACCACCCGGGCCAGCGCGTCCTCGGACGCCACCACCGGGGGAATGCCCTCGCGCGGTTCGAGCAAGGGGATCGGCGCCGGGGCGACGTCGTCCGGGGGAGCGCCCCCGGTGGTTCGCAGTGAACTGTCTGCTGCGGTCTCTTGGGCGTCGGTCACGTGTCAAGGGTATCCGTGTATGCACGGAGCCCGTCGACGGAACGTTCCGCCGACGGGCACCGATGAGCACAAACCAGCCGGGCCGTGGCCGTGCGCGCGGTCCGGTGCGGGTGTCAGTGGATGATCCCGGTACGCAGCGCGACGGCGACCATGCCCGCGCGGTCGCCGGTGCCGAGCTTGCGGGCGATCCGGGCGAGGTGGCTCTTGACGGTGAGCGCGGACAGGCCCATCGAGACGCCGATGGCCTTGTTGGACTGGCCCTCGGCGACCAGCCGGAGGACCTCCACCTCGCGGCCGGACAGTTCGCGGTAGCCGCCGGGGTGGCCGGGGGCGCCCGGCGGGCGTCGGTGCATACGGGCGGCGTTGGCGCCGATGGGCGCGACGCCGGGGCGGGCGGGGTGGCCGATATTGGTTCGTGTTCCGGTGACGACATAGCCCTTCACGCCGCCCGCGAGGGCGTTGCGGACGGCGCCGATGTCGTCGGCGGCGGACAGGGCGAGGCCGTTCGGCCAGCCGGCCGCCCGGGTCTCGGACAGCAGGGTCAGCCCGGAACCGTCGGGCAGGTGGACGTCGGCTACGCAGATGTCGCGCGGGTTGCCGACGCGGGGACGGGCCTCCGCGATGGACGACGCCTCGATGACGTCACGTACTCCGAGTGCCCACAGATGGCGGGTGACGGTGGAACGGACGCGCGGGTCGGCCACGACGACCATGGCCGTCGGCTTGTTCGGGCGGTAGGCGACCAGGCTTGCGGGCTGCTCTAGGAGAACGGACACCAGGCCTCCTGGGGAGTGGCGGGACGGGCCGGCTCAGTGGTGGGCCGGGGCGAACCGTGCTTGAAGGGTCATTGACCTCTTCGGCAGCAGGACCCTGCTCCTTTAGGGGATGATCGCGATTTGATGCGTAACAATTCGGGCAAATCGGGCGCACGATCGATTGTACGAAAAAAGTGCCGGTGACTGGGCGACATGGGTGACGCGCGGTGACCGGCACAGCCCGTTTTCGGCCATTCGGAAGATTGTGCGGTTCGGGGGTGCGGGCTTTCAGGAGACCTGGGGGCCGCGCCGCTGGGGGAGCGTCACCACCGCCGCGTCCACCGGCCCCGAGGGCGGCAGACCGGCGATCTGGCAGAGCAGATCGCCCCAGGCCATCAGGTGCGCGGCGGCGTCCGGGACCCCGCCCCGGCCCTCCCTCGGCGTCCAGGACGCCCGGATCTCGATCTGGGTCGCCGGACGCCGCGCCTCCAGCGTGCCGAAGTAGTGCGAACCCGCCCGGGTCACCGTCCCCCCGGCCTCCCCGTACGACAGGCCGCGCGCCTCCAGCGCACCGGTCAGCCAGGACCAGCACACCTCGGGCAGCAGCGGATCGGCGGCCATCTCCGGCTCCAGCTCGGCCCGCACCAGCGTGACCAGCCGGAAGGCGCCCTGCCAGGCATCGTGCCCGGCCGGGTCGTGGAGCAGCACCAGACGGCCGTCGGCCAGATCGTCCTCGCCGTCGACGACCGCCGCCTCCAGCGCGTGCGCGAACGGGGCCAGCCGCCGGGGCGGCCGGGTCGGTTCCACCTCCAGCTCGGGGCGGAGCCGCGCCGCGTGCAGGGCGTCCACCGCCGACCGGAACGCGGGCGGGACGAAACCGCCCTCCTCGCTGTCCTTGCCGTCAGCGTCGTCGGTTCGATCGGAGAAGTGTCCCTGCGCCGGAGCCATGCGGGGAAGAGTAGGCGGAAGAGGCGCTTCGCGCAGGGAGGGACACATACACGTGCCCGGCCGCCGGGGCCGCCGTGCGAAGATTCCTGGTGTGAGTGCCAACGATCGCCCCATGGGCCAGCAGCCGAAGACCCCCGCCACCCATGAGTCGGCGTTCCTGAAGGCGTGCCGCCGCGAGCCGGTCCCGCACACGCCGGTCTGGTTCATGCGCCAGGCGGGCCGCTCGCTCCCCGAGTACCTGAAGGTCCGCGAGGGCATCCCGATGCTCGACTCCTGCACGATGCCGGAGCTGGTCGCCGAGATCACGATGCAGCCCGTCCGCCGCCACAAGGTCGACGCCGCGATCTACTTCAGCGACATCGTCGTCCCCCTCAAGGCCGTCGGGATCGACCTCGACATCAAGCCCGGCGTCGGCCCGGTCATCGCCGACCCGATCCGCACCCGCGCCGACCTGGCCCGGCTGCGCGACCTGACGCCCGAGGACGTCTCGTACGTCACCGAGGCCGTCGGCCTGCTCACCGCCGAGCTGGGCGCCACCCCCCTCATCGGCTTCGCCGGGGCGCCGTTCACCCTGGCCAGCTACCTCGTGGAGGGCGGCCCGTCCCGCAACCACGAGCACACCAAGGCCCTGATGTACGGCGACCCGGAGCTCTGGGCCGACCTGCTGGACCGGCTCGCCGAGATCACCGGCGCCTTCCTCAAGGTGCAGATCGAGGCGGGCGCCTCGGCCGTGCAGCTCTTCGACTCCTGGGTGGGCGCGCTGTCCCCCGCCGACTACCGGCGCTCGGTGCTCCCCGCCTCCGCGAAGGTCTTCGACGCGGTCGCCGACTACGGCGTCCCCCGCATCCACTTCGGCGTCGGCACCGGCGAACTCCTCGGCCTGCTCGGCGAGGCCGGTGCGGACGTGGTCGGCGTCGACTGGCGCGTCCCGCTGGACGAGGCCGCGCGCCGGGTCGGCCCCGGCAAGGCGCTCCAGGGCAACCTCGACCCCGCCGTGCTGTTCGCGCCGACCGAGGCCGTGGAGGCCAAGACCCGCGAGGTGCTGGACGCCGCCGCCGGTCTGGAGGGCCACATCTTCAACCTGGGCCACGGCGTGATGCCGTCGATGGACCCGGACGCGCTGACCCGGCTCGTCGACTTCGTCCACACCAGCACCGAGCGCTGACCCGCCGCCGGACGCGGGCCCCGCCGTTCAGGCGGTGCCCGCCCGGCGCACCGCCGTCACCGCCTTGCGGGCCGCCACCAGCACCGGGTCCCACACCGGGGAGAACGGCGGCGCGTACCCCAGGTCCAGGGCGGTGAGCTGCTCCACCGTCATCCCCGCCGTGAGCGCCACGGCCGCGACGTCCACCCGCTTGGCCGCCCCTTCCCGGCCCACGATCTGCACCCCGAGCAGCCGCCCCGTGCGGTACTCCGCGAGCATCTTCACCGTCATCGGCCGCGCCCCCGGGTAGTACCCCGCCCGGCCCGTCGACTCGATCGTCGCCGTCACGAACCGCAGCCCCACCGCGCGGGCGTCCTTCTCCCGCAGACCGGTGCGGGCGATCTCCAGATCGCACACCTTGCTCACCGCCGTCCCGACCACCCCCGGGAACGTCCCGTAGCCGCCCGCGACGTTGGACCCGATGACCTGGCCGTGCTTGTTGGCGTGGGTGCCCAGCGCGATGTGCCGGGTACGGCCCGCCACCAGGTCGAGCACCTCGACGCAGTCGCCGCCCGCCCAGATGTCGTCCCGGCCGACCACCCGCATCGACAGGTCCGTCAGCAGCCCGCCGTGCGGGCCCAGCGGGAGGCCCGCCGCCCGCGCCAGCTCCGTCTCCGGCTCCACCCCGATGCCGAGCACCACCACGTCCGCCGGATACTCCGTCCCGCCCGCCACGACCGCGGAGACCCGCCCGTCCGGGCCGGTGCGGATCGCGGTGACCCCGGCCCGGTTCACCGTGGTGATGCCGAGACCGTCCATCGCCTCGTGCACCAGCCGCCCCATGTCCGGGTCGAGCGTCGCCATCGGCTGCTCGCCCCGGTTGAGCACGGTCACCGCGAAACCGTGCTTCAACAGCGCCTCCGCCATCTCCACACCGATGTAGCCCGCCCCGACGACGACCGCCCGCCGGTCGCCCGGCGCCCGGTCCAGCGTCTCCAGCAGACCCTGCCCGTCGTCCAGGGTCTGCACCCCGTGCACCCCCGGCGCGTCCATCCCGGGCAGCGCCGGACGCACCGGACGGGCCCCGGTCGCGATCACCAGCCGGTCGTACCCCGTCCAGTACGCCTCGCCGCTGCCCAGGTCCACCGCCCGCACCCGCCGCCCGGCGACATCGACCCCGGTGACCTCGGTGCGCATCCGCAGATCGATGGAGCGGGCCCGGTGCTCCTCGGGGGTACGCGCGATCAGCGCGTCCGGCCCCGCGACGTCGCCGCCCACCCAGTACGGGATGCCGCAGGCGGAGTACGAGGTGAAGCCGCCCCGCTCGAAGGCGACGATCTCCAGCTCCCCGGGCCCCTTCAGCCTGCGGGCCTGCGACGCGGCGGACATGCCCGCCGCGTCGCCGCCGATGACCACCAGTCGCTCCGCCGCCATGTCCGGTTCTCCCTCCGCCGTGATCCGGGCCGTGCCCGCGGGCCCACGCTACGACGTGGGGGACCCGGCCGGGCGCCGGGCCGCGTTTGAGAGAGTGGGGGCATGCAGCGTTCACCACACCGCGCGGACCCGGGCACCGGACACGTCGTCGTCATCGGCGGAGGCATCGCCGGTCTCGCCGCCGCCCACCGCCTCCTGGGAGCCGGACTGCGGGTCACCCTGCTGGAGGCCGCCGAGCGGCTCGGCGGGAAGCTGATGACCGGTGAGGTCGCCGGGGCCCGGGTCGACCTGGGCGCCGAGTCGATGCTCGCCCGCCGCCCCGAGGCGGTCGGCCTGGCCCGCGAGGTCGGGCTCGGCGACCGCCTCCAGCCGCCCGCCACGGCCACCGCCTCGGTCTGGACGCGCGACGCCCTGCGCCCCATGCCCAAGGGCCATCTGATGGGCGTCCCCGGCGACCCCTCGGCGCTCGCCGGACTCCTCACGCCCGAGGGCCTCGCCCGGATCGCCGGGGAGCGCGACCTCGCCCCCACCCCGGTCGGCGAGGACGTCGCGGTCGGCGCGTACGTCGCCGACCGGCTCGGCCGCGAGGTCGTCGACCGGCTCGTGGAACCGCTGCTCGGCGGGGTGTACGCGGGCGACGCGTACCGGATCTCGATGCGGGCCGCCGTACCCCAGCTCTTCGAGGTGGCCCGGGAGGGCGGCTCGCTGCTCGACGGCGTCCGCCGCGCCCAGGAACGCGCCGCCGCCCGGCAGCTCACCGGCCCGGTCTTCCAGGGCATCGAGGGCGGCATCGGCACCCTGCCCGGCGCGGTCGCCGACGCCGTCCGGGCGGCCGGCGGGGAGATCCTCACCCGCACCCGGGTCCTCGGCCTGACCCGGGGCACCGACGGCTGGGCCGTCCGCACCGAGGACCGCACGATCGCCGCCGACGGCGTCGTCCTCGCCGCCCCCGCCTGGTCCGCCTCCACCCTGCTCGCCGCCGAGTCCCCGGCGGCCTCCGCCGAGCTGGCCGGGGTCGAGTACGCCTCGATGGCGCTGGTCACCATGGCCTTCCGCCGCTCCGACGTCGCCGCCACCGAGCCCCTGGCGGGCCGCTCCGGCTTCCTCGTCCCCCCGGTCGACGGCCGCACGATCAAGGCGTCCACCTTCTCCACCCACAAGTGGAACTGGGTCGCCGACGCCGCCCCCGACCTCTTCGTCCTGCGCACCTCCGTCGGCCGGTACGGCGAGGAGGAGTACCTCCACCGCGAGGACCACGAACTCGTCGACGTGTCGCTGCGCGACCTCGCCGAGGCCACCGGACTGGCCGTCAGGCCCGTGGACACCGAGGTCACCCGCTGGATCGGCGGACTGCCCCAGTACCCGGTGGGCCACCTCGCCCGGGTCGCCCGGATCCGCGAACAGGTCGCGAAACTGCCCGCCCTGCGGGTCTGCGGAGCCGTCTACGACGGGGTCGGCATCCCGGCCTGCGTCGCCAGCGCCCACCGCGCCGCCGACGAGATCGTCACCGAACTGGCGGAAGGGACCGCGGAAGAGATCATCGCCACGCCGACCCCGGTTCAGGGCACAGGGAGCGAGGCGGGACAATAGCCCTATGAGTGCGACCGAGAAGATTGCCAACGCCGGCAAGAAGGCCAAGGACCTCAACGAGGTCATCCGCTACACGCTGTGGTCCGTCTTCAAGCTGCGCGACGCCCTGCCCGAGGACCGGACCGGCTACGCCGACGAGGTCCAGGAGCTGTTCGACCAGCTCGCGGCCAAGGACGTCACCGTCCGCGGCACCTACGACCTCTCCGGCCTGCGCGCCGACGCCGACGTCATGATCTGGTGGCACGCCGAGACCGCCGACGAGCTGCAGGACGCGTACAACCTCTTCCGGCGCACCAAGCTGGGCCGGGCGCTGGAGCCGGTCTGGTCGAACATGGCGCTGCACCGCCCCGCCGAGTTCAACAAGTCGCACATCCCGGCGTTCCTCGCCGACGAGACGCCGCGCGACTACATCAGCGTCTACCCCTTCGTCCGCTCCTACGACTGGTACCTGCTGCCCGACGAGGACCGCCGCCGGATGCTCGCCGACCACGGCAAGATGGCCCGCGGCTACCCGGACGTCCGGGCCAACACCGTCGCCTCCTTCTCGCTCGGCGACTACGAGTGGGTCCTCGCCTTCGAGGCGGACGAACTGCACCGGATCGTCGACCTGATGCGCCATCTGCGGGGCTCCGAGGCGCGGATGCACGTCCGCGAGGAGGTCCCGTTCTTCACCGGCCGCCGGAAGGCGGTCGCAGACCTGGTGGCCGGGCTCGCGTAGCGAGCGGGCACGACCACCCCAACCCGGAAGGTCAGAAGGCGGGCACCGGCGCTCCGGCGCCGCCCGTCGTTCCAGCGACACCGGGTTCGGCTCCGGGTGCGGCGCGCGGACAGCGCGCCGCACCGGCGTCTTTCCACCCCGTCCCGGCTACCGGGACACCCCGCCGCCGAGCGCGGCCCGCAGCGCCGGATCGTCCACGGCCCGCACGCCGTCCACCGCGAGCGCCGCCAGGACCCCGCCCCGTGCCGCCCCGTGCGCGGCCAGCAGCCGCCAACCGGCCGGTGAGGCCCACGAGTCGTACGGATGGATCTCCATCCGCGCTATGGCCAGGCACCCCACCGTCAGAGCCAGCGGCAGCCCGAACCACACGAGCAGCGACACCACCGGCCCGCCCGGCCCGTGCTCCTGACCGGGCATCAACAACGTCACCGCGCCCATCGCCGTGATCAGCAGCGCCGCCCCGCGCACCGCCCGCACCGCCGCGGCGACCTCCCCTCCGGCGCCTCCGGGCAGCGCCAGCCCCGCGGCGACGAGCCGGTCGGCCAGGGCGCGCACCGCCTCGGCGGCGGCCGCCGCGCGCCGCAGGGGCGGTATCGGCGACTGGCCCTGCGGCCCGATCGCCCGTATCACCGTCCGCTCCATCTCGTCCCGGCCCTCCGGGTCGACGACGGTCGCCCAGCCGGTGTGGGCGAGCAGCAGCCGGCGCCGCAGATGCATGGCGACCAGGGTCAGTTCGACCACCCGGTGCGGGCCCCCGGCAAGGAACGCGGTCTCGTACAGGGTCAGTTCACGGTCGGTGCCGGGATCCGGGACGGTGTCGTCGGCCCCCTCGGACGTGCTCCACAGCAGACCCGCGCGGGCCGAGACCAGACAGAGCCGGACGCACGAAACGACCGCCGCGCCCCACGCGACCAGCAGGAGGACAACCCAGACCATGGGCGCTTTCTACGGGGTGCGGACGCGGATGCCAAGCCCTTTTCCATGATGCGGACGCGCGGCACCGCCCGACCGCTCAGTCCCCGCCGCCTCCGCCGCAGCTCGATCCGCCGCCGCAACTGGAACCGCTGTCCCCGCCACCGCCACCGCAGCCGGACCCGCCGCCGTCCCCGCCGCTGTCCCCGCCCCCGTCGCCGGAGCTGCCGCAGCCGCCGCCGGAACCGGAGTCACCGGCGCACCACACGGCGGGGGCGAGCAGCAGCGCGGAGGCGCCGGTCGCGACGGCCGCCGCGTGCGCCCGGCCCTGCGGGTCCGTCCGGGCCGCCGTGGTCAGCTGGGCCCGCAGCTCCGGGTCGGGCAGGGCCCGCGGTCCCTGCGTGGCGACCAGGAGGGCCGCGTCGGGGACGAGGGCGTGCGCGGTGCGGTACTCCCGGGCGGCCCGCTGCCCGGCCCGGGTGACGCGCCCCCGGGCGCGGGAGGCGCAGGCGAAGCCGACGACGACGCCCACGAGCAGCGCCGGGATCACCCGGATGGGGAACGGTACGGCGCCGGCCGGGGCCAGCTCGTCGCTCAGGGCGTCCTGGGCGGTCAGCACGACGGTCAGCGGGACGGCCAGCAGGCAGACCAGCCCCTGGGCGAGGCCCCAGCGCCGCCATCCCCGCCCCGTGCCGGGCACGACCAGCAGCCCCCGGGCCGCGAGCCCGTCGCCGATCTCCTGGACCGCCGGATGCCGCATCACCGCCGTGCGCAGGCCGTGCAGCGATCCGTTGGGTGCCTGCGCCAGCTCCTGGAGGACGGCGCGCTCCACCAGGTCACGGGACTCGTCGCGCTGGACGGCGACGATGCCGGGGCCGCCGACGGTGAGCCGCCCGTCCGTCGCCATCGCGGTGAGCGCGGTGTCCACCACCCTGCCCGGACCGCCGCCGAGGAACGCCGCCTCGTAGCGGTCGTGCACGGGGCCGCCGGGGCGCGCGGCGCCGCGGCGGGCGCGGACCAGCCCGGTGACGAGCAGGACGGAGGAGAGCAGGACGGCGATCTGTATCGCCAGGGCCAGGGCGTTCACGCCGGTCACCTTCCGGTCAGGGCCGCGCGGGCCGCGCGGAGCAGCAGAGTGGTACGACGGGGCGGACGGGCGCCCGCCCGGTCCTGCCACCAGTGGGTCAGCCGCCGCCGGGCCGCGGCGTCGGCGGGAAGGTCCGCGAGCAGCAGGGACTCGGCGAAGTCCAGCGCGTCCCGGCGGTATCCGGCGGACATCGGGCGGGCCGCGGCGTACGCCAGGAAGGCGCTCCGGTAGCCGGTGCCCAGGATCTCCGGCAGCTCGGGCGCCACCTTGGCGACGACCCCGGCCCGTTTGGCGGCCAGGGCGCGGCTCTGGACCGCCAGCCGCTCCCGGTCGAAGCCCGCCGGGACGGGGCCGCCGGCGACCAGCGCGGAGAGCAGCCCGTGCTGGCCGGCGGCGAGCCGGTCCCGGGCCGCGGTCTCCCCGGCGGTCTCCGAAGCGGTCGTCCCGGAGGGCTCGACCGGGACGGCCCGGGCGGGTGTACGGGCCGCCGGGACACGGCGCGGGGGGCCGGCCGCCCGGTCCAGGGTGGCCCGGATCAGGTCCAGTTCGCCCGCCAGCTCCCCGGCCGGGGGGAAGGCGTCGTCGCGCTCCAGCAGGACGCCCGGCGGGTCGACCCGGGAGCGCAGCTCGGCGAGTACGTCCAGGACCGGCGCAGTCACCGGGTGCGCGTGGGTGTCGTGCCAGACGCCGTCCTTCTCCACGCCGCCCGCCACGTGCACGTACGCGATGGCCTCCACCGGCAGTTCGTCGAGCGCGGTGGCCGGGTCCTCGCCCCGGTTGACGTGGTTGGTGTGCAGATTGGCGACGTCGATCAGGAGCCGGACCCCGGTGCGCTCGACCAGCTCTGCCAGGAACCGGCCCTCGGTCAGCTCCTCGCCGGGCCAGGAGACCAGCGCCGCGATGTTCTCCAGGGCCAGCGGCACCGGCAGCGCGTCCTGCGCGATGCGCACGTTCTCGCACAGCACGTCCAGCGCGTCCCTGGTCCGGGGCACGGGCAGCAGATGGCCCGCCTCCAGCCCCGGCGCCCCGGCACGCGGCCCCCCGGCCCGTACGAAGGCGATGTGCTCGGTCACCAGCGGCGCGCCCAGCAGTTCGGCGCGGGCGGCGAGGTCGGCGAGGCGCCCCGGGTCGGGCCGCTCGGCACCGCCGAGCCCGAGCGAGACCCCGTGCGGCACGACCGTGACCCCGCGCTCCCGGAGCCGTACCAGTGAATCCGGCAGATGGCCGGGGCAGAGGTTCTCCGCCACGGCCTCCACCCAGTCGATCCCGGGCAGCGCCTCCACGGCGTCCGCGATCTCCGGCCGCCAGCCGATCCCGATCCCCAGCTTCATGCCCGCCCCCTTCCGGCTCCGCCTGCGCGTCCAGCATTTCGTACCGGGCTCATGGCCCCGGACGGGGGCGGCGAATCCGAACAGAGGGACGTTCAGAGCTTCGTCTGAGGTTCCGGCTTCCGGCCGGACGGCGGCGGGCGCCGCACCGGAGGGGATTCCGGTGCGACGCCCGCTTCTGTCCTGCTTGTTCTACTTGAGGCGGTATGCCCGTTCGATGGTCTCGACCGTGCGGCTGCCCGCTCCGTCCCACAGCTCGGCCCGGACGGTCACGTACCCGTTGGTCGCGGCGAGCTTCGGGTGCCGGTAGGAGACCCGGAAGGAGTCCGCGTCCTCGCGCGTGACGGTGGCCGCCTTCCAGGTCCTGCCGCCGTCGTAGCTGACGGAGACCTTCGCCCCGGCCACCTTCGTCGAGCCCTTCCAGCCCGTGGCCCGGTAGCCGTCCAGGGTGAAGGAGTAGGCGGAGTTCGCCTTGACCCGGTTGAGCAGGTCGGCCGTCATGCCGTAGTGGGTGGTGATGACGGGCAGGGGCTCGCACGTCGTGACCTGGCCGACGAAGTCCTTGCACGCCTCCTCGGAGAAACCGCTCGGGGCGTCCGCCGTGAACGAGTACTGGGCGCGGGCGGTTCCCGAGGTGCCGAACTGGTCCCCGTCCGTCTCGCCGAAGGGGAGCTCGATGTCCAGCCGGTAGTCGGCCTTGCCCTTGATGGTCCACGTACCGTCGTCGTCGATGGGCTTCCCGTTGCGGTAGAAGGCCATGGCGGGCATGGGACCCCAGTCCATGTAGTGCGCGGGGTCGGAGTCGGCGCCACTGCCCGGCAGCGGGACGAGACCGGCGTCGGTGCTGCAGAAGTTGCACGACGGCCAGCTGCCCAGCGGCGCCGCGTGGAGGGCGGGACCGAACCAGTCCTCCACGACGGAGCTTCCGGCCCGCGGGGTCTCGACCCGTCCGTGCATCTGGGCGCCGAACCGCTGCACGGCCACGTGCTGCTGGTAGGTCAGGCCGCCCTTCGCGTAGACGAAGTCCTCACGCCGCTGGCCCCGGTAGACGGTCTCCGGCGTCCGCACCGAGACGGTGTTCGTCTCCTTCGGGCCCCACACGTCCTGCAGGTACTCGGTGGCCTGCTCCTCCCCGTACCCGTGGAAGACGTTGGTGACGGAGGCGAAGTCGCCGCGCCGGGCCGTGGCGCGGAGGTCGGCGGGGATGCCGTCGTAGGTCCACTGCCCGGAGTAGGCGTAGGCCGACTCCTTCCGGCCGTGCAGGGTGACGGTGACGGCCTTCTTCCCGCCCGCCGCGATCCGGGCGGCCAGCTCCTTCCCGTCCCGCTGGGTGATTCCGGCGAACGGGATGTTCAGCCCGTCGCCGATCGCGGTGAAGACGCTGCGGTCGGTGACCCGGGCGACGAGCACCGCGGCGGCGCCGGCCTCCTCCAGCTCACCCGCCAGCGGACCGGCGACAACGGGGAAGTCGTTGTGCACGAGCACGGCCTTGCCGCGGACGTCCTTCCCGGCCAGCTCCTCGGGGCTGCCGCCGCCGACGTCGACGAGCGGGAGCTTCCTGGTGCCGTCGAAGCGGGCGAGGTTGCTGGGGGACCGCAGGGTCAGCGCGAAGCCCTTGGGGCCGGTCGCCTCGGCGGTGAACAGCGGCTGCCGTTCACGCTGGTAGAAGGTCGAGGACAGGGTGCCCGTACGGGGCTTCGCCGCGGGGATCGCGCCGAAGTGCCCGGTGGTGGGGGAGGCGTCACCGGTCACGCTGACGCCCGAGGAGCGTCCGTCGGGGGCGGTCCGCCGCAACTGGTAGGCGAAGGTGGAGGCTTCGAGGGGCCGCCGCTCCCCGGTGACGTCCAGCCGGAAGTCCTCGGCCCGGGTGGCGTCGACGGTCGTGGTGACCGGTGCGTCGGCGACCGTCACCTCCGGCAGGCTGAACAGGTCCAGGGCGTCGGCGTAGCCGCCCCGGTAGCCGAGGTCGCCGGTGGTGATCCCGCCGAAGACCGCGTACCGCCCGGTGGGGACGCGCAGCCGGAGGGTGGCCAGCTTGTTCACGGGGAACGTCTCGTAGTAGGCGCTGTCGAGTCCCATGACGACGACCAGGCCCCGGTCGGGGGTCTTGCCGTCGCGGCCCTTGAGCTCGATGTTCATGCCGTAGCTCGGCGGCTCCTTGGCGAAGCCGAGGGCGGCGTGGGCGGTGGCGCCGTCCGCGGCGGTCGCGGTGACCTCACCCGTGTACGAGCCGTCGTCGAGGAGGTTCGGGTCGAGGACGACGGGGACGTCGACGCTGCCGCCCGCCGGAACGGTCACCTCGTCCCGGCCGAAGGTCAGCGAGCCGTCGGCCGGGGAACCCTGCGCGAGGCGGGCGGCGAGCTTCACCGTCTGGGCCGCGCCGGAGGGGTTGCTGACGGTGAGGGTGCGGGTCCGCTTCTCGTACGTGGCGTCCTTGCCCTCGTACCAGGTCATTCCGAAGTCCACCGGGCCGGAGAGGTCGAGCCGGGCGTCGAGGGAGGCGGCGACGTTCACCCGGCCGCTGCCCTGCTCGAAGACGGTGGCGTCGGCGGACCGGTCGGTGTGCGAGGTCAGCGTGGCCTTCAGCCGCTCGCCCGGCCAGTCCGGGTGCCGCTGCGCCAGGATGGCGGCGGCGCCCGCGACGTGCGGGGTGGCCATCGACGTACCGTTCGCCGCCGTGTAGTTGTCGTCGACGACACTGCCCATGGCGGTACCGGCCGCGCGGGCGGCGACGATGCCGACGCCGGGCGCGGTGACGTCGGGCTTGATGCCGTGGTCCCAGGTGCGCGGGCCCCGGCTGGAGAACTCCGCCATCCGGTCGGACTTGTCGACGGCGCCGACGGTCAGGGCCGCGTCCGCGGCGCCGGGGCTGCCGAGGGTCGACTCTCCCGGGCCGTCGTTCCCGGCGGCGATCACGAACAGGGAGTCGCTGGAGGCGCTCAGCCGGTTGACCGCCTCCGTGGACGGGTCGTCCTCGGCGTCACCGGCGGAGCCCAGGCTCATGCTGATGATGTCGGCGCCCTGGTCGACCGCCCACTCCATGCCCGCCATCACGCCGGAATCCGGGCCCGAGCCGTCGTCGCCGAGGACCTTGCCGATCAGCAGGTCGGCCCCGGGGGCCACCCCCTTGTACCGGCCGCCCGAGGCGGCGCCGCTGCCCGCGACGGTGGACGCGACATGGGTGCCGTGGCCGTGGCCGTCCTGCACGGTGGAGGCACCGGCGACGAAGCTCTTCGACGTGACGACCCGGTCCTTGACGTCGGGGTGGCCGAGGTCGACCCCGGTGTCCAGGACCGCGACCTTCACGCCGGTCCCGTCGTACCCCTTGGCCCAGGCCTCGGGTGCGTGGATCTGCGGAACGCTCTGGTCCAGCGTCACCTTGGCGGGGGCGTCGTACCAGATCTTGGCGACCTGGGAACCGGCGGCGGTCCGCTGCTTCCCGGCGGCCCGGTCGGGGCGGGCCGCCTTCCAGAAGGAGGCCGCCCCGGTCTTCTCGACGTGGACGGCGGCCATGCCCATCCGGCGCAGCAGGACGCCCGGCTTGCCGGAGGGGAGCTTCCGCGCACGTGCGCCCAGCTCGGTGCGGGAGGGCTTGTCGTCGTACGAGACGATCACGGGCAGCGTCTTGTCCTTGGCGTCCCCGTGCCCGTCCCTGATCAGCCGGGTGACGTTGAACAGCCGCCGGTCCAGGGTGCGGGCGGCGAGCGGGGCCAGCGCCTCGGTCGGGTACACGTACAGGTCGCCGTCGGGGTCGGTGACGGTCTGGAACGTCGCCGCGTTGCCGGGCGCCGGGGTGACGGTCACGGAGGTGCGGCCGCCGGACTTGGTGACGGAAACGGTGTCCCCGGTGATGAGGGTGACCAGGGAGGGCTTCGCCCGCTGCGCGGCCTTGGGTGAAAGACCGCCCGCGGGGTTGCTGCCGGCGGGTGCTCCGACGGCTGTCCCGGGACTGAACCCGGGTATCAGCATGCCGGTGGCGAGCACCGCCGTGACGGCGATCAGCCGTCTTGTGCGTATGCCGCTGGAGGGTGTCGGCACGTACTTCTCCTCGGATGAAAGGAACGGAACGGGCAAGGAGCGCACGCCGGAGTCCGGGCAGGGCGGGGCGGAGCAAGGGGAGGGGAACGGGAGGGAAGCGGGCCCGGACGAGCGGCGCACCCGGAGGCTATAGCCCGTCGGAGCATGTGCTGAAGGCCAATGCGTGGCGCATGTGCGCCAGTTGTCGAGGCCGGGGCCTCCGGGAAACGGAGGCCGCACCGTCGCGCCGACGCCCCTCCGGCGCTGGTCCTGGACCCGGTGCGCCCGCCGCTATCCCCGCGCCGCCCCGGGGTCCGGCGTGCCGCACGACACGTCCACCCAGCCCCGGCGGGCCGCGTACCAGCCGAGCTGCATCCGGGTCGCGACCCCGGCCCGGTCCATCAGCCCACGGGCGCGGCGCAGCACGGTGCGGCGGCCGACGCCCAGGTGCCGGGCGATGGCGTCGTCGGTCAGCCCGCCGAGGAGCAGGGTCAGCAACCGCTTCTCCGCGGCGTCCAGTTCGTCGTGCTCGGCGCGGGGCTCCGGGGTGCCGTGGTCGAAGGGGGCGCTGTCGGCCCAGACCCGCTCGAACAGCTCGACCAGACCGTCGAGCAACGGCCCGGAGTCCACGATCACGAGGCCGCCGGGGCTCCCCGCCGGGTCGTTCTCCCCGAAGGCGCATGTGAAGGCGGTCTCCCGGTCGATGATCATCATCTTCATCGGGAGCCGCGCCGTCACCCGCGCCTGCTCCCCGGCCGCCAGGCACTGGTCGATGCGGGTCATCGCCCCCGGGTACTCGATCGCCTGCTCGCCGTAGACCGTGCGGTACGAGACTCCGTCCGACAACCGGTCGAGCTGGACCGTGTTGTCCACGGACCAGTAGGGAGGCGCGTCGAAGTACAGCACTTCACGCCGGGCGCGCTGCTGGATGCGCGCCGCGTGCACCGGCGCGGTCGGACGCGACATCCCCGGCGCGGGGCCGCTCCCCGACCCGGTGGCGAAGGCCCGGACCGCCGCGAGGGCCTGGTACGGCGACGGACGGCCGGGACCGCTCGGCCGGATCGTGCCGGGCCCCTGCGCCCTGGCATCGCGCCCCGCCGCGTCGTCGTCCGCCGTACGATCCACGCCACCGGACCGGCCCCCCGACGGCACGGCACGGTCCGAACGAAGCGCCCTGGGTCTCCCGGACATCACGACCCCTCTCATCAGGGCCCATCCGGCACGGCGCGGCCGCGCGGACGGGCCGCTGCCTCCATGATCCTGAAAGGGTATTCGTTCACCGGTAAGGCTATGCGGCGCCCGGAATCAGATTGATGTCACGTTTGATCGGCCGGGCGGCGGGCAGGTGCCCGCCGCCCGGGGACGCACACCGGCTTCCGGCCGCTCAGCCCCGGCGCAGCGCCGGATGGTCGGCGACCACCGTGCACGAACCGGGGGCGATCTCGGTGAACCCGGCGTCCCGCACCACCGGCAGCCCACCGGTCGTCAGTTCCCGCCACCGCTCCGGCGCGGCGGTGGCCACCGAGAGCGGGAAGCCCGCCTCGCGCCACGCCTTGCGCTCCGTGTCCGACAGCTCCCACCAGGCGAGCTGCGCCCCGTGCCCGGCCTGCGCCATGGCCTTGCCCGCCGACATGTCCAGCTCCGGGTTGAGCCAGAGCACCGGGCCCCCGAGGTCGGGGGCGGCGGGCGGCTCGGGGTCGTCCAGGTCCGTGCCCGACACCTGGAGCTTGGCCAGCTCCTTCGGCCAGCCGTCCAGCGGCACCGGCGGGAAGACCCGCACCTCGGCGCTCTCGCCGGTGACCGTGATGCCGGGCAGCGCGGACGCCTTGCGCCACTCCGCGCCGCGCGCCCGCCGCACCACCTTCCGGATCCGGGCGTCCTGCCAGTCGCGCATCGCCCGCGCCCACTCGCCCTCGCCCTCCGAGCGCTCGTCGGAGAGCATCACGAGCACCGCGCGGGCGGCCGTCCGCAGCGCGTCGGTCCGGGCCGGGGGAGCCGTCTTCTCGATGTGCACGACCAGCGGCAGCACGTACTGCGGCGCCTCGTCACGAGGGGTGGTCTCGGACACGAACGGGGATGCGGGGGATTCTTCGCTGCTCATCCGTACCAGTCTGCCAGCCCCGGGAAAGAAGACTCTTGGCGGAATCGGAGTCTCCGGGTGAGGATGCACCGCATGAAGAGCGATCTCTTTTCCACCGAGCACATGGCACAGCCGGCGACGGCCCCGGGGATGACCCTGCAGAACGCCAAGTCCATCAAGTACGCCGTCAACGGCGAGATGCACGCCCGCCAGGGCGCGATGATCGCTTTCCGGGGCAATCTCCAGTTCGAGCACAAGAGCCAGGGCATAGGCGGCCTGCTCAAGCGCGCCGTCACCGGCGAGGGGCTGCCGCTGATGGCGGTCCGGGGCCAGGGCGAGGCGTGGTTCGCGCACGAGGCCGCCAACTGTTTCATCGTGGAGATGGAGCACGGCGACGTTCTCACGATCAACGGGCGCAACGTGCTCTGCTTCGACCCCACGCTCGCCTACGAGATCAAGACGGTGAAGGGTGCCGGGATGGTCGGCGGCGGGCTCTTCAACAGCGTCTTCACCGGCTACGGAAAGCTCGGCCTGATGTGTGAGGGCCACCCCATCGTGATCCCCGTCAGCCCCCAGCAGCCGGTCTTCGTCGACACCGACGCGGTGGTCGGCTGGAGCGCCAACCTGACCACCTCGCTGCACCGTTCGCAGAGCTTCGGCTCGATGATCCGGGGCGGCTCCGGCGAGGCCGTGCAGCTGCGCCTGGACGGCGAGGGCTTCGTGATCGTACGGCCCAGCGAGGCCAAGCCCGAGAAGGCGACGGCCAACTGAGGCTGTCCGGTGTGGGCCGACGTTGGGCGTGATCCGCCGGACACGCCCTGCGGCCTTCGGGGGCCATGGGTGCTGCTGTGGCCACCGTCCTCGCCGTCGCGGTGGCGGCGCTCGCCTGCTCGAGGGCGGCGGCCTGATACGCGGGGCGCGGTTCGGGGCCGCTCAGGCCGTCGTCGTCGCCCGAATCAGGTCGGAGACCTTCACGAGGCGGTAGCCGCGCCTGCGCAGTTCGGGGACGACCTGGCGCACCGCCTCCACCGTGGCCGGTGCGGCGCTGCGGGTGCAGTGCAGGACGACCAGGGAGCCCGGCCGTACCCCGGCCAGTACCTGGGCGGCCACCGCGTCCGCGTCCGTCGCGAAGGCGTCGCCGCCGACCACGTCCCACTGCACCGCCGTCATCCGCTCGGGTGCGAGCGCCCGCAGCACGGTGCCGTCGTAGCAGCCGCCCGGGAAGCGGAAGTACGGCACGGTGTCGCGCAACCCGGCCTTCCGGAACGCGGCGGTGGCGCGCGCGACATCGGCGCGCATGTCCTGCCGCGCCACCGTGGGGAGCCCGTAGCAGGGGGCCGTGAAGGCGTAGTGGCTGTACGAGTGGTTGGCGACCTCGAAGAGCGGATCGGTGCCGATGGACCGGGCCTGGTCCGGGTACTCCTCGGCCCAGCGCCCCGTCATGAAGACCGTCGCGGGCACCTTCCGTTCCCGGAGCAGCGCGATCAGCGCGGGGTTGTCGAAGTGCTCGCCCGCCGCCGCGCGCGGCCCCTCGGCGGCCGTCATGTCGGCGTCGAAGGAGAGCGCCACCACCTTCCCGCCGGTCCGGGGGCCATGGCTGAAGACCGGCGTCAGCCCGCCCGGCCCGGGGGCCAGGGTCGGCGGCGCGGCCGGGGCCGCGTGCGACGGCGAGCGGACCGGCGCGGGGGAGCGCTCCGTGGCCGCGGGGGAGCGCTCCGTGGCCGCGGGGGCGATGACGGACGCGCCGTCGCCGCCCCCGCAGCCGGTGAGACCGCCGAGCAGCATCCCGAGAATGGCAAGAGCTGTCATTTTCCGTCGGTAACCAGTCACCAGCGGAAACTATCCAGTTATCCGACTAATCGGTGCGTACGGTGCCGCCCGGCGTCCGGAACCGTCCCCGGATTCACCCGGCCCGTCGAACCGGCCCGTGGAACTGGTTCACGGAACCGGCCTGTCGAACCAGCCCGTGGACCCGGCCCCTAAAACGGGATCACCGCCCGCCCGGCCGGTCGTTCACCGCCAGGGCCCCGTCACCGCGAACGTCGTCCCCGGGGTGTAGCAGTTCACGTACATCGTCGAGCCGTCCGGGGCGAAGGTGACCCCGGCGAACTCGCCCCACTCGGGCTTCTCCGGCGTACCGATGTTCTGCCGCCCGCGCGCCATCGCGTAGACCTCGCCGCCCCGCGTCAGGCCGAACACGTGCTGCGCGCCGTCGCCGTCCTCGCACACCATCAGCCCGCCGTCCGGGGCGAGGCAGATGTTGTCCGGGGACTCGCCGGGCAGGTCCACATCCTTCCCGGCGCCGAAGACGATCACGAGCGTGAGGCGGCGGCGCTTCGGCTCGTACCGCCACACCTGGCCGTGGTGGTCGGCGGCCGAGCCCTCGCCGCTGCGGGCGAAGCTGGACACGAAGTACACCGAGGAGCCGCCCCAGTAGCAGCCCTCCAGCTTCTGGGCGTGCGTGATGCCCCGGGGCCCGAAGTCCTGGAACCGGATCGGGGTGCCGTCCGCCAGCGGGTCGGGTACGGGCACCCACTCGATGCCCTCGAAGGCCGTCCCGGTCTCCTGGACGAGGGAGAGGTCCGGGACGCCCGGCACCCGCATGGCCTCCAGCCGCCCGCCGGCCCGCAGCGAGCCGGTGCCGCCGAGCGGCTTGTTCGGGAGGAAGCGGTAGAAGAGCCCGAAGGGCTTGTCGAAGGCGTCCTCCGTCTCGTAGACGATCCCGTTCCCCGGGTCGATCGCGACGGCCTCGTGCTGGAACCGGCCCATCGCGGTGAGCGGGACGGCCCCGGTGCGGCGCGGGTCGGCGCCGTCCACCTCGAAGATGAAGCCGTGGTCCTTGGTGTAGCCGTTGGTGCCCGCGCGGTCCTCGGTCTCCTCGCAGGTCAGCCAGGTGTTCCAGGGGGTCCGGCCGCCCGCGCAGTTCACCGCCGTCCCGGCGATGGCGACGCGCTCGCCCAGGACGTTGTTGCGGCCGTCCAGCTCCAGGGCCGTACAGCCGCCCTTGCCCATCGGGTCGTAGGTGAGGCCCTCGACGACCGGGACCGGGATGCGCGCGGTGACCCGGTTCTCGTGGTTGCGGACCAGGTGGACGTGGCCGTGGCGGCCCGCGAAGGCGGCCATCCCGTCGTGGTTGCTGGGGACGAGTCCCTGGCCGGAGCGGAGCGGGCCGCCCTCCCGGGACAGCACCCGGTAGCGGAAGCCCTTCGGAAGGTCGAGCAGCCCGTCGGGGTCGGGCACGAGCGGCCCGTACCCGGCGTGGCCCCGGGCGGCGGCGGTCCCCGCGAAGAGCTCGGAGAACGCCCCCGTGAAGGCGACGGAGGCGAGGGCCGCACCCGTACCGGCCAGGACTTGGCGGCGGCTGGTCGCCGGGCGCGGCGTCGTGGCGTCGGCCGGGCGTGACGATTCTGATGACATGAGGTGACTCCCTGCTGGCGGACAGGAAAAGTGACCCGCATGTGTGTAGCACGCGCATCGCCGCGCGGAAACCATGCGGGTCACCGTGTCCCGGTCCGGGAGTGGCCCCTGTGACTCCTGTGATGCCGGTGACGGCTGTGACGCCAAAATGCCCGACGCGCCCATGACAGCACCCCGGACGGGGACGCCGACGCGGGCGCGGAGGCCGCCGCGGACGTCGGCCCAGGTGCTGACGCCGACGTCCGCGGCGTCCGCGAGCCGTCAGCCCAGCGAGGCGGAGAGCGTGATCGACGTGCCGGACAGCGCCTGGCTGACCGGGCAGTTCGCCTTGGCGTCCTCGGCGGCCGCGACGAAGGCCGACTCGTCGAGGCCGGGCACCTCGCCCACCACGGTGAGGTGGATGCCGGTGATGCCGGTGCCGGGCTGGAAGGTCACGTCGGCCTTGGTCTCCAGCCGGGTCGGCGGCGTACCGGCCCCGGTCAGGCCGTGGGAGAGTGCCATCGAGAAGCAGCTGGAGTGGGCCGCCGCGATGAGCTCCTCGGGCGAGGTCTTCCCGTTGGCCTGCTCGGCGCGGGACGGCCAGGAGACGTCGTACGAGCCGATGCCGGAGGAGTCGAGGGTGACGACCCCCTTGCCCTCGGTCAGGTTGCCTTCCCAGACCGTGTGGGCGTGTCGGACGGTAGCCATGCGGAATCCCTTCGAACGATGTGCGCGGTCGGTACGGGAACACCGGGGCATCCGTGGACGTCCCGGTGGTACGCCCCCGAACCTACTGCCCCACCAGGCCCTTCGCGTCCCGTGCCAGCGCCGTCAGCCGGGAGATCGCCCGGAAGTACTTCTTCCGGTACCCGCCGTTCAGCATGTCGTCACTGAACAGCCGGTCGAACGGCACCCCGGAGGCGAGCACCGGGACCTCCCGGTCGTACAGGCGGTCGGCGAGGACGACGAGCCGCAGCGCGGTCGACTGGTCGGGGACCGGCTGGACCTCGGTGAGGCAGACCGCCCGCACCCCGTCCGTCAGCGCGCCGTAGCGGCTCGGGTGGACCCGGGCGAGGTGGTCGAGCAGCCCGGGGAAGTCGTCCAGGCTGGCCCCCTGGGTGGCGTACGCGGCGCGGGTTACCTGGTCCTCGGAGTACGGGGGCGGGGCCTCGGGCAGGCCGCGGTGGCGGTAGTCCTCGCCGTCGATGCGCAGCGGGCGGAAGTGGGCGGACAGCCCCTGGATCTCCCGCAGGAAGTCGGCGGCGGCGAACCGGCCCTCGCCGAGCTTGCCGGGCAGCGTGTTGGAGGTGGCGGCGAGCGCGACCCCCGCCTCGACCAGCCTGCTGAGCAGCGAGGACACCAGTACCGTGTCGCCCGGGTCGTCCAGTTCGAACTCGTCGATGCACAGGAGCCGGTGCTCGCTCAGCGTCTGCACGGTCTGCTGGAAGCCCAGCGCGCCGACCAGGTTGGTCAGCTCCACGAACGTGCCGAACGCCTTCAGCGCGGGCTCGGCGGGCGTGGCGTGCCAGAGCGAGGCGAGCAGGTGGGTCTTGCCGACGCCGTAGCCGCCGTCGAGGTACACCCCGAGCGGGGCGGACGCGGTCGCGGGCTTACGGCTGAACCGCCCTCCCGTCGCCCGCCACCACCCACCAGAGGATGCGCTGCGCGCTCTTCCGGCCTTGCCCGCACCGGAGGCGTGCGCGCCGCCCAGCCCGGCCGCGAAGCCGCTCAGGACCTGGACCGCCTCCGTCTGGCTCGGCTGGTTCGGGTCGGGCACATAGGTATCGAAGCGTACGGAGTCGAAGCGCGGCGGCGGCACCATCTCGGCGACCAGCCGGTCGGCCGGCACGCGGGGCTCGCGGGCGCACAGGGACAGCGGAGCTGTTTCGGATATGGGGCTCTGCCCGGGAAGGGCTGTGGAGGACGACACAACTCTCCACTTTAAGCGTTCGGGCAGCGTGGAAGACTGCGGAGCATGCGACGCCTGTTCCCTGTGACCGACCCGACACCCGCCGCCACCTCCTCCGTGCCGTCCCGCGGGGCCCCGAAGGAGGCCGCAGCGGACGCCTCGGGGGAGTGGGGCCTGGACGCCCTGGCCGACGCCTACGCCTACCCGGAGCAGGACGGCCCCTGGCTCCGCGCCAACATGGTGTCCACCCTCGACGGGGCCGCCCAGCACGACGGCCGCTCGCAGCCGATCTCCTGCGCGGCCGACATGCGGATCTTCGGAACCCTGCGCGGTCTGGCCGACGCGATCGTGGTGGGCGCGGAGACGGTCCGCCTGGAGGGCTACCGCCCCGCCCGGGCGCGCGAGGCGTTCGCCGCCCGCCGGGCCGCCGCCGGCCAGGGGCCCGCGCCCGCGATCGCCGTGGTCAGCGGCAGCCTGGACCTGGACTTCTCGATGCCGCTCTTCACCGAGCCGCTGGTGCCGACCCTGCTGCTGACCGGCGCCGCGGTCCCCGCCCAGCGCGTCGAGCAGGCGCGCGCCGCGGGCGCCGAGGTGGTCTTCGCCGGGGAGGGCACCCGGGTGGACCCCGCCAGGGCCGTGGCGGAGCTGGCGGACCGGGGGCACGCCCGGTTGCTGACCGAGGGCGGCCCGAGGCTGCTGGGCCAGTTCGTGGCCGCCGGGGTCCTGGACGAGCTCTGCCTGACGCTCGCGCCGCTGCTGACCGCCGGGGACGCGCAGCGGATCGCGGGCGGTGCGGGCGTCGCCGTGCCGAAACGATTCGTCCTGGCATCCATGCTGGAAGAGGACGGTTTTCTCTTCACCCGGTACCGTCAGGGCTGAAAAGAGCGGAATTAGCCGTTCCGGTTGGCTTCCGGTGGGCACAATTACCTCCGCAACCCCCGTGCCAGCACGGGGAAGGATGGTTTCAGCAGTGACCTGGGACGGTCACTGAAGCAGAAGGGCGCCCGTGGTGTTCACCAGCGTTTTGATGATCGAGAAGCCCCTCACCTCGGAGGACGTCGACTTCGTCACCACTTTGCACGGGGAGGAGCAGATCTCGTTCGTCGTGCTTCTCCAGCCGCGCGGTGACCAGGCGGACGTGCTCCTGCGGGCCATCGACGACCTGGCGATGGGCGAACTGAAGGCGGCCGCCCAGGAGAGCGAGGAACCGGAGGGCGAGAACGCCAGACAGTCCGCCGAACTGGCACTCGAAGTGTCGCTGGAGGCGCTGCGCCAGGCCGGTTCCGAGGCGGTCGGCCAGGTCGTCGAGGACCATCCGCTCGACCTGCTGAAGTCCGTGGTCGAGGACGCGGAGGCGGACGAGGTGATCGTGCTGACCGCGCCGCACTACGTCGAGGAGTTCTTCCACCGGGACTGGGCCTCCCGCGCCCGGCACAAGGTCGGCGTCCCGGTGCTCAAGCTCTTCGCGCACAGCGAATAGGCTGGGCGGGCGGTCGAGGGTGGTACCTCCCCGCGACCGAAAGAACCCGCTCAGCTCCCGGAGGACGCACATGACACCCGGTATCCCCGCCGCCATGGAACGCCCGCACTTCATCGGCATCGGCGGCGCCGGAATGTCGGGCATCGCGAAGATCCTCGCCCAGCGCGGCGCCAAGGTCGCGGGCAGCGACGCCAAGGAATCGGGTACGGCCGAGGCGCTGCGGGCGCTGGGGGCGACCGTCCACATCGGGCACTCCGCCGCACATCTGGCGGACGACGCCTCGTGCGTGGTCGTCTCCAGCGCCATCCGCGCCGACAACCCGGAGCTGGTGCGCGCCGCCGAGCTGTCGATCCCGGTCGTCCACCGCTCCGACGCGCTCGCCTCGCTGATGAACGGCCTGCGCGCCATCGCGGTGGCCGGTACGCACGGCAAGACGACCACCACGTCGATGCTGGCCGTCGCCCTGACCGGGCTGGACCTCGCCCCCTCGTACGCGATCGGCGGCGACCTCGCCGGGCCCGGCACCAACGCCACCCACGGCGAGGGCGCGATCTTCGTCGCCGAGGCCGACGAGAGCGACCGCAGCTTCCAGAAGTACGACCCCGAGGTCGCGATCGTCCTCAACGTCGAGCTGGACCACCACGCGAACTACGCCTCGATGGACGAGATCTACGAGTCCTTCGAGGCGTTCACCGCCAAGATCGTCCCCGGCGGCACGCTGGTGATCTCCGCCGACCAGCCCGGCGCCGTCGAGCTGACCGGGCGGGTCCGCGGCCGCGAGGGGCTGAACGTCGTCACCTACGGCGAGGCCGAATCCGCCGACGTACGCGTCCACCGCATCACCCCGCGCGGACTGACCAGCGAGGTCACGATCCTGCTGAACGGGAAGTTCCTCACGTTCACGGTCTCCGTGCCCGGCCGCCACTACGCGCTCAACGCCGTCGCCGCCCTCGCCGCCGGCGTCGCCCTCGGCATCCCCGCCCACAACCTGGCCTCGGCGCTCGGCACGTACACCGGCGTCAAGCGCCGCCTCCAGCTCAAGGGCGAGGCGTCGGGCATCCAGGTCATCGACTCGTACGCGCACCACCCCACCGAGATGACCGCCGACCTGGAGGCGATGCGCGGCGCCGCGGCCGACGCCCGCATCCTCGTGGTCTTCCAGCCGCACCTCTTCTCCCGCACCCAGGAGCTCGGTACGGAGATGGGGCAGGCCCTCGCCCTCGCCGACGCCTCCGTGGTCCTGGACATCTACCCGGCCCGCGAGGACCCGATCCCCGGCATCACCAGCGAGCTGATCATCCACGCCGCCCGCACCGCCGGCGCCGACGTCACCGCCGTCCACGACAAGGACGCGGTCCCCGCCGCGATCGCGGGAATGGCGAAGCCCGGCGATCTCGTTCTCACCATGGGCGCGGGCGACGTCACCGACCTCGGTCCGCGCATCCTGGACCACCTGACGAGCTGAGGGAGCGACGTGTCGTACGAGATCGAGAAGCCGGACGAGCAGTGGCGGGCCGAGCTGTCCCCGGCCGAGTACGCCGTGCTGCGCCAGGCCGGCACCGAACCCGCCTTCGTCGGTGAGTACACCGACACCAAGACCGAGGGTGTCTACTCCTGCCGCGCCTGCGGCGCGGAGCTGTTCCGCTCGGACACCAAGTTCGAGTCGCACTGCGGCTGGCCGTCCTTCTACGACCCGAAGGACACCGACGCCGTCGAACTGATCCAGGACCGCAGCCACGGCATGGTCCGCACCGAGGTCCGCTGCGCCCGCTGCGGCTCGCACCTCGGCCACGTCTTCGAGGGCGAGGGCTACCCGACCCCCACCGACCAGCGGTACTGCATCAACTCCATCTCGCTCCGCCTGACGCCGGACGCCTGACGCGCGCCTCGGGTGCCCGCCCGTCTGCTCCGGTGGGGGTGGGGCGGGCGGCCGCTCTGAGGTGGTCTTACTGAACGCTTCAATGTCGTTATGGGGTGTACATCACGAATGTCGGACTCAGTGAAGTTGGACGGAAACAGCACCTGGCCCGGATAAAGACGCAGGTCACGAAGAGTGGTCCCCGCGCACGCGGGGGTGGTCCCGGCGACGACAAGCCGGAGTCGGTCGCGGCCGAGTGGTCCCCGCGCACGCGGGGGTGGTCCCCCTGTGGAGGACCTGGAGCCCGGCGAGGTTCTGTGGTCCCCGCGCACGCGGGGGTGGTCCCCACACGCCGAGCACGGCGGCGACGGCCAGGGCGTGGTCCCCGCGCACGCGGGGGTGGTCCCTCCGCCAGCGTTCCGGCGGCAAGGTTCCCTACGTGGTCCCCGCGCACGCGGGGGTGGTCCCCAGTCCCGGCCGCTGCTGCCGACGATGCATCCGTGGTCCCCGCGCACGCGGGGGTGGTCCCGGAAAAGGGATTCTTGATTTCATCCGCGGAATGTGGTCCCCGCGCACGCGGGGGTGGTCCCGCGGCCTTGAGCTCGGACTGGTCCCACCCCTCGTGGTCCCCGCGCACGCGGGGGTGGTCCCGGCCCTCTGTGCCTTACTGGTCGGCGTCTTCGGTGGTCCCCGCGCACGCGGGGGTGGTCCCCAGGTGGTTGGGCACGACGATCATCGGCTTGTTGTGGTCCCCGCGCACGCGGGGGTGGTCCCGGCGTGATGCCGCGAGATCCCAGGTGGCTGTAGTGGTCCCCGCGCACGCGGGGGTGGTCCCCCGTCGGCCCCGCGGGGCAAGTCGTTCAGGATGTGGTCCCCGCGCACGCGGGGGTGGTCCCACCGCCACCTCGGTGCCAGCGTCCCGGATGCCGTGGTCCCCGCGCACGCGGGGGTGGTCCCTGGCGCGGGCTCGAAAAGGCGGGTACGGGGATGTGGTCCCCGCGCACGCGGGGGTGGTCCCCCGGCGGAGCGGAGCAGCGCCTTCATGTCGGGGTGGTCCCCGCGCACGCGGGGGTGGTCCCGTTCCCGAGGGCTTCCCGGCGTACGACGGGGTGTGGTCCCCGCGCACGCGGGGGTGGTCCCGCGCGAGCTTCATGCGCTCGTCCCGCCGTGCTGTGGTCCCCGCGCACGCGGGGGTGGTCCCAGCGATGGCGAAATGCAGCTCGGGTACATCGTGTGGTCCCCGCGCACGCGGGGGTGGTCCCTGGCGCACGCCGAGCGCCTGACGACACGCGAAGTGGTCCCCGCGCACGCGGGGGTGGTCCCTGCCCGGTCGGACAGGTGACATGGGGTTTCGTGTGGTCCCCGCGCACGCGGGGGTGGTCCCCGGTGTGGCTACTTCACCGCGGACACCGCAGAGTGGTCCCCGCGCACGCGGGGGTGGTCCCATGATCGACCTCCAGGTCAAGGGGGGATGGCGAGTGGTCCCCGCGCACGCGGGGGTGGTCCCTCCCAACCCCGAGGAGAACGCCGTGCTACCTCGTGGTCCCCGCGCACGCGGGGGTGGTCCCCGGCGCCTGGCACACGGTCTGGCTCGAAGGAAAGTGGTCCCCGCGCACGCGGGGGTGGTCCCCCGGACTGGAACACGCCAGAAGGACTGTACTGGTGGTCCCCGCGCACGCGGGGGTGGTCCCCCGGACTGGAACACGCCAGAAGGACTGTACTGGTGGTCCCCGCGCACGCGGGGGTGGTCCCCCAAAGGGGACGACATGTCCGCAACCGCAACGGTGGTCCCCGCGCACGCGGGGGTGGTCCCTCCCACACCTCTCTGGAACAGCTGGAGCAGCAGTGGTCCCCGCGCACGCGGGGGTGGTCCCGAGCGAAGATGATCCGCGCCGGACGACTGAAGGTGGTCCCCGCGCACGCGGGGGTGGTCCCGCCCCGCACAGCACCGGGATCAGCACGTTGAAGGTGGTCCCCGCGCACGCGGGGGTGGTCCCTCCGCAGGGAGTACGCCCGCAACGCCCCTCACGTGGTCCCCGCGCACGCGGGGGTGGTCCCGCGCCTACGGGGTGGCCGGCATCGAGATCACCGTGGTCCCCGCGCACGCGGGGGTGGTCCCGGGGTCGTCCCGCACCAGGCGTTCCACGCCTTGTGGTCCCCGCGCACGCGGGGGTGGTCCCGGACCGGCCATACGGGCCATCCGCGTAGCTCAGTGGTCCCCGCGCACGCGGGGGTGGTCCCCGCAGCCGGTCGAGCGGTTCAGCGCGCGGGCGGTGGTCCCCGCGCACGCGGGGGTGGTCCCCACCCGCCACGGGAGGGCTGGTAGACGTCCCCGGTGGTCCCCGCGCACGCGGGGGTGGTCCCGTGGCCTTGATCCGCCCGGTCACGCCCGGCCGGTGGTCCCCGCGCACGCGGGGGTGGTCCCGGGACCGACTCCGGCTCGACCACCGGCTCGGGGTGGTCCCCGCGCACGCGGGGGTGGTCCCCTCAACCAGGCAGTCGGGGACAGGGCGAGCGCGTTGTACTGGTGGTCCCCGCCGCGCATGTGGGGTGGCTGGTGCCGGGGGCCTTCTCGAATCAGGTTGGGGCGAGGGGCCACCCGACCGCCGCCGGCCAGCGGTACTGCATCAACTCCATCTCGCTCCGGCTCCGGGCGACGGACGACCGGGGCTGGTCCATGGGCCGGGCGGAGACGTGGGGCGCGGCGACAGGGGCCACGGAACCGGGCGAGGAGTTCGGTGGACTCCGCCCCACGCGTGACGGCCCGCCGAAGGGAATCGGCGGGCCGTCACGGAGTGTCGGGTTCGGTCACCCGGGGCCGCACTGCCGTGAGGCCCCGGGGGGTGTCGTCAGTACCAGTCGGACACGCCGCTGAAGACGTGTCCGTTCCACTTCGCGTAGCCGTAGGCCCGCGCGAGCTGACCGGCGTCGTTGATCATGGGGGTGTAGCAGGTGTACGAACCGAGGGTCGCGCTCCAGGACACCGATTCGCATCGGTACGAGTTGCCGTCGCTCTGGCGCTCCACATAGGCCCAGCCGAATTCGAGGCCGGTGAGGCGTGCCACCTGAACCCGGCCCCAGGCGGTCCGGCAGGACGGGCTGTAGCGCAGCTCCGCGAACGACCAGTCGGTTCCCGTGGTGAGCGTGACCTTCTTGGCGGTGATCGCGTCACCGGCGCACCCCGCGGCGATGGGGTCCTGGCCGTCGTAGGTGAGAGTGGCCGCGCCGGCGTTGCCCGCGAAGCCGGTCTGGAGTGCGATGAGCGCGGTGGCCGCCGCGGCGGCTCTGCCGATTACCTTGCCGAACCTCATGTTGGTGTCCCCCCTGGGTCACACGGATATGCCGGGCCTCGTGGCTGCGACGGGTCGACAGTTTTGTGGGCCCGCAGCCAATTTGCCAAGATCAACAAAAGCCGGGAATCGCGCAACTATCACAAAGGAATATGTGCCCCACGTCACAGCGGGTTCGCGTGGCGCCCCCATCCCCAGGGGGGCGAACGTGGTGGTCATGGGCTTCTTCGTGAACGGGTGAGCCGGTCGGGCGCCGGTGCACGTCGTGGTGACCCCAAGAGGCGAAGGAGGACGTCCTCGGGGCGGTCCTCAGGAAGAAACCCGCCGCACCCGGGCCGCGATCCGGTTGCCGATGCGCCTGCGGAGGCTGCCGGTCGACTTGTTCCAGGAGCGGAAGGCTTCCGCTGTGCGGGTGCTGCCCGCGTGGGTGGCGGCCTCTTCGACTGCCGCGAGTTCTTCCGGGGGCAGGGTGCGGACGACCGGGCGCAGCACCTCCTCCAAGAGGGCCGTTCTGGTCGTGGTCCAGGCGTCGCCCGCGTGGGGGTGGGAGGTCCAGACGGTGAAGCAGTCGGCGGTGTAGGCGGGTTCGGAGCGCAGACGGGCGGAGATCGTGGGCCGGCGGGCGGCTCGGCCGTAGGCTGCGACGAGGTCCGGGGTCGCGGTGTGGACGAAGGCGTACAGCTCGGCCTCGGGGCGGTCCGGGGCGAGTAGGCGCTCGGCCAGGGCACCGTATGCCTGTTCCCGTACGCCGGGTTCCACCGGGTCCGCTGCGGCGGAGAGGCGCAGCGCCTCCTCCGTCCAGCCCGGGTCCGCCGACCCCGACCGGAGGTTGCGGGCGAAATCCAGGAGTTGCAGGGCGTGGCGGGTGCGGGCGTCGATCTCCTGGGGGAAGCCGCGCAGCAGGTCCGGGGCCAGTTCCGGGGCGTCCGGGTCGTCGGCGGGGGCGCCGAGGGCCGCCGCGACGAGCGCGGACCAGGTGCCGGCCGTGCGGTGGGCGTCGGAGGTGCTCGCGGCCAGGAGTTGCCGGGCCTCGGCCGCCGTGGGTGCGGACCCGTCCCAGACCAGCCCCATCGCCGTACGCAGCACCAGCGGCTCGGTGAACGGGGACATGCCACCCGCGCGGAGTACGGAGTTCAGCGCCTTGACCCGGTCGTCGCCGCCGCGCGTCCGTGCCTCGGCCGCCGCCGCGCACATCCGCAGGTGGGGGAGGGCCTGGGCTCCGGTGAACGGCAGGGCGACCTCGGTGAGGAGCCGTTCGGTCGCGGTCGGGTGCTCCGTGGTGATCCGGTCCAGTTCGCCGAGGAGCGCGGTGCGGATGTCGAACTGCTCGTCCAGCAGGTCCAGCAGCACCTGCCCGCAGTCGCCCGCGCCCCCGTCCCGCAGCGCCCGCGCCAGTCGGCGTACGACCCCGGGGAGCAGGTCGGCGCAGTCGACGTCGAGCAGCCGGGCGATGCGCAGGAGTTGCACGGTGCGGCCCACGCCGTGCCCGGGGGCTGCGGCCGGGGCGGTGAGCGCCGCGCCGGTGGCCAGTTCGGTGCGGAGGTCGTCGCCGACCGCCTCGACGAGGGCCGCCGCGACGGGTTCCCCGCCCGGCCCGGTGAAGACCGAGCGCCCCGGGGGTGTGACGGTGAGCCCGTTCCCGTAGACCGCTTCCGTCACCAGCAGGGCGCCCAGGGAAGCCGTCACCCCGGCCGGGGCGCGGCCGTCGAGTGCGGTCAACAGGCTTGCCACGGCGGTGAGTTCGGCCGGGGTGCGGTCGATTTCGGGGTCGGTCAGCGCGTCGGTGAGGCGGTGGGTGCGTTCCTCGTCGAGTGCGTACGGCCGTTCCGCCGCCCAGGTCGCCGCCGCTGCCCGTTCGGCCGATCCGAGGGGGACGCCCGCGCAGAGCGCCGTCACGGCGAGCGGACCGGCGGCGAAGGGGCCGCCGGGCAGTTCGGCCGCCGTCCGGAACAGCTCGGGGGAGCGGTTGCGCCAGATCCGGGCGCAGGTCTCGGCCCAGGCGTCGTCCACCGGCGCGGCGGGCCGGGCACCGGCGCAGTCGTGCACCAGCAGGGACGGCGAACCGCCGCTCCCCGGCGCGTCCTCGGGCAGGACGCCGACGACCTGGTGCGGGGCCTGCGCCGGGTGGCGGGTGTACGTCGTGAACGTCAGCCGGTGCGCGTCGTCCGGCGGCAGCACGGCCGAGGCGAGGGCGATCCACCGGGCCACGTCCGCACTGTGCCGCTCCACCAGCACCAGCCGCCCGGCGTCCGGCCCGCCGGAGCAGACCCGCCGCAGGTCGGCGAAGACCGCCGCGAGCCAGGGGCTCCGGGAGACGGCGAAGTCGTTCAGCGCCTCCGGTCCGGAGGCGGCGGAGGCGGGCAGCGCGGATATTCGCTCGGGGACCCCGCCCCGGGGCGGGGTGGAGGCCCAGCCCGGCGAACGCCATGCGGTGATCGGCAGCGCGCCGCCCGGCAGTCGCGTACCGGCCGGGAGGTGCACCGCGTGCGCGTGGAAGCCGATGCCCCCGGAGCCGATGCCCCCGGAACCGGTTGACCCGGAACCAGTGGTCCCGGAACCGACTGTCCCGGGACCGGTGTACGCGACCGTACGGGCCAGCAGGTGCCCGCCGTCGACCAGCACGCTGAAGCTCAACGCCTCGGGCAGGGAGCGGAGTTGGTCGGAGCTGGGTCGGGGCGGGGTGCCGGCGGGCGGCTCGTAGCCGAGGAGCTGTTCGGCCTCGGCCAGTACCGGCGTGGGCAGTCCGGCGCTGACGGCGGTGAAGTGTGCGCCGCTGCCGCCCCCGTCGTCTGCGGAAGGAGCGGAAGGAACAGCAGGGGAAGAGGTGTAGTGGAGCTGCGCGAGACTCATGCGTCGGGCCCTTTTTTCGTCCTTGCCGCAGACTTCCCCGTGCCCCCAGGGGCGGACCGTAGGCGCACGGCGACCGACCCCGGCGGGAAGCACGAACCGCAGTCGTGGGGGCGACGCTATCAAGGCGTACGCCCCCTCCGCGCGCCCCAGGAGAACCAGGGAACGGCTGTGCCGCGCACCGGAACAGGTCCGGTACGCGGCACGGTGCGCCGATGGTGCGTCAGACGAGCGCGGCTCCGGTCGCGTACGTCACGAAGCCGGTCCAAGCGGCGGGGGACAGGGCGAGCTCGGGGCCCTGCTCGACCTTGGAGTCCCGGACGTGGACGGTGGTGGGGCAGGTGGCGACCTCCACGCAGTCGTCGCCGGACCCGCCGCTGTAGCTGGACTTGTGCCAGGCGAGCGCGACTTCGACGCAGGAGTCGCCGTCGCCGCCGCTGTAGCTGCTCTTGAACCAGGAAAGATCTGAGGTGGTGGTGCTCATAGCGCTCCTCGCATCTGCCGCAGCAGACCCACGGATTCTTCGGGGGTGTGGGACTGTGATCGCATCTTGGCATACCGCATCTGGAGCACGCTGACCACCGACGGGTCGACGTGGAGCTGGCTGGACTTCTGTCCCTCGCCGTAGCCGAACCACTTGTGGTCCGGCGTCTCCAGCAGCTGGATCGGTCCGTCCAGGCCCGCGTGGCTCTCGCGGGCCTGCGGGATGATCTGGATCTCCACATTGCGCAGCTCGGCGAGGTCGAGCACATGGTCGATCGCCTCCCGGAGTACCCGCGTGCCGCCCAGGCGGCGCAGAAAGATGTGCTCTTCGAGGATGAAGCAGTAGTTGGTGCCGATCCGCTCGCGCAGCAGTTGCTGACGCTCCATCCGAGCCGTCAACTGCCGTTCGATCTGCTCCTCTCCGAGCATCGGGAGCTGGTTGAGGAACAGCGTCCGCGCGTACGTCTCGGACTGGAGCAGCCCCGGGATCAGGCGGCATTCGTACGTGTAGAGGTTGATCGCCTCCGTCTCCAGCATCGCCCACTGCCGGAACCAGTTGGCGATGCCCGGCCGCCGGGTCAGCTGGGCCGCGGCCGCCCTGATGATGCCGCGTGCGTCCAGCAGGTTCTCGGAGCGCTCGACATAGGGCAACGGCGGGAATCTGCGGCCCTGTTCGATGGAGGAGACGGTCGGTTTCGAGTACCGCACCATCGGCGCGTACTCCTCCTGGGTCAGCCCGGCCCTCTTGCGGAAGCCCTTGACCACCGTGCCGAAGATCCTCAGGCTCTCCGAGGGCTCGGGCTCGGAGCCCGACCTCGTGGAGAGCTCCGGCTCCGGACCCGTACCCGCCGCCCCGTCCGCCATTTCGATGCCGTCCGTCATGCCCCGGCCACCTCCGTGCTCGTCGTACTCCGTGCCGCTACCGGCAGACAACTCGCCCATGGTCACGGAACGTTACCCCTACTGTCCACCGTATGTACTCGTACGCTGACGGAGCGTACGAGTTCCGTGGCTGGTCCGGAGGGGTGCCGGGGGTCAGGGTGGGGGCATGGAAGCACTCGCCAACTCCGAACACCCCATCACCGTACGTGTGTTCGTGCAACCCTTCAGCTCCACGCCGCGCGGGGCGAGGCTCGCCCGCCGGCTCGCCTTGAACGTGCTGCACGACTGGGGCATCCCGTACCGCAGTCACGCTTCGGATGCGGCCGAACTGATCGTCGCCGAGCTCGCGGCCAACGCGGCGACCCACGGCCGGGTGGCCGGACGGGGTTTCGAACTGAGGCTGCGCCACTCCCCGGCGGTCGGCGGCGCGCGGGGAGTTCTGCGGATCGAGGTCAGCGACACCCGGGGCGAGGAACGTCCTCCGGGGCCGGTGGGGTTGGTCCCGCCGGCGGTCGACGCGGACAGTGGGCGGGGGCTCGTCCTCGTCGACGCGCTCGCCGACCGCTGGACCGTGCTGGACCGGAAGCCGGGCAAGACGGTCCGCGTGGAGCTGGACGTCGCGCACTGAGGAGGTGGCGCGGGGGCGCCCTCGGGCTCGGCCCGCCGGGTCAGCCGAAGGCGTCCTCGACGGCCATGCGCCGCACCGTGCGCAGGGTGGACCGGAGGCTGTCCGGATCGGTCGAGCCCAGGGCGAGGCGGATCGCCTGGGGCGGGTGCGTCGAGGTGGTGAACGGTTCGGCCGTGGACACCGAGATGTGCTGACGGGCGAGGGCGGCGGTGAGGCGGTCGGCGCGCGCGTCGTCGGGCAGCGGCAGCCAGACGAAGTAGGACGAGGGGTGGCCGACGAGGGGGAGGCCGGCCAACTCCCGCCGGGCGATGGCCTGGCGGGTCCGGGCGTCGTCCCGTTTCAGCGCCTCCAGGCGGTCCACCGTGCCGTCGTCGAGCCAGCGGCCGACGATCGCGGTGGTGAGGGCGGGGGTGTTCCAGGTGGTCGCCCGGATCGCGCGTTCGAGCGCGGGCACCAGGGCGGGCGGGGACACGACGAAACCGACCCGGAGACCGGTGGCGACGCTCTTGGACAGCCCCGAGACGTGGACCGTGACGTCCGGGGCGAGCGCGGCCAGGGGCGGTGGCGGGTCCGCCACCAGATAGGCGTACGAGGCGTCCTCGATCAGCAGCGGACCGTACCGCCGGGCGATCTCGGCCAGGCGGGCCCGGTCCGGCGACGGCATGACCCAGCCCAGCGGGTTGTGCAGGGTGGGCATGGTGTACACCGCGCGGACCGGGCGTGACGCGCACAGCTCTTCGAGGGCGTCGAGATCCGGCCCTTCGGCGGTGACGGGGACGGGCGCCAGGTCGAGGCGGAGGGCGTGGGCGAGCACCTTGAACCCCGGGTAGGTGAGGGCGTCGACCGCGACGACGTCACCCGCGTCGAGCGCGGCCATGACGGTGACGGCCAGGCCGTGCTGCGCGCCGTTGGTGAGGAGGACGCGGTCCGCGTCCGTGGTGATGCCACGGCGCCCCAGATGCCGGGCGATCGAGGCCCTGTCCTGGGGGCGCCCGGCGTGCGGCTGGTAGCGGAGCAGCGATTCGAGATCGCCGGAGGTGGCCACCTCGCGCAGCGCCTGCCGGAGGAGGTCGGCCTGGCCGGGCAGCGACGGGTAGTTGAAGTTGAGGTCGACCGCGTCCGTGGCGACCACCTGCTGGTCGATGCCGTGACCGGCGGGGACCGCGATGTCGCGGACGAACGTGCCCCGGCCCTGCTCCCGGCTCACCAGGCCCATGGCCTCCAGCTCCGCGTAGACCCGGGTCGCGGTCACCACGGCGATGCCCTCGCGGGCGGCGAGGGCGCGATGGGTCGGCAACCGTGCCCCTGCGGCGAGCCGCCCGGCCCGGATCTCGCGGGCGAACGCGTCGACCAGCGATTTGTACCGCGAAGCTGTCATGTGCCGGATTGTATGCAGGACAATTCTTCGACTGTCCTGCGTGCGGGGCCCTACGGTCGGGGCTCGGGACACACCCCCGCCCCGGGGTCCGTCCGATCCGGGAACCGTCCGCCAGGAAGGGCAGCCGCCGTGCACATCGCCATCCTCACCTTCGAGGGCTACAACGAACTCGACTCCCTGATCGCGCTCGGAGTGCTCAACCGGGTCAAGGCCGACGACTGGCGCGTCACCCTCGCCACCCCGAGCCCGAAGGTGACCTCGATGAACGGCGTGGTCGTCGAGCAGATGTCCAGCCTTGAGGAGGCGTGTGCCGCCGACGCCGTCGTGGTCGGCAGCGGCATCGCCACCCGCGAGGTCGTCGAGGACCCGGCGATCATGGACGTCCTGCGCGGACTGGACCCCTCGCGCCAACTCGTCGCGGCGCAGTGCTCCGGCGCGCTCGTGCTGGCCCGGCTCGGTCTGCTCGGCTCCATCCCGGCCTGCACCGACCTGACCACCCGGCCCTGGGTGGTCGCCGCCGGTGTCGAAGTGCTCGACCAGCCCTTCCACGCCGAGGGCAATATCGCGACCGCCGGTGGCTGCCTGGCCTCGCACTACCTCGCCGCCTGGATCATCGCCCGCCTCAAGGGCGACGAGGCCGCCCGGGACGCGCTGCACTACGTCGCCCCGGTCGGCGAGAAGGAGGAGTACGTCGAGCGCGCCCGGCGCAACATCGACCCGTACCTGCCCGCCGCGGTGGTGGGCGGCGGGCGGTGATCTCCCGGCGTACCACTCGTGTGTTCCGGTCACGCCGAGGCCGGTGACGGCTCCCCGAGGGGGCGTCGTCGGTCGGCCGCCCAGACGGCCAGGGCGCAGGCCGCGAACCCGGCGCCGAGGAGGCTGGACGCCGCCCAGCCGTGGGCGGTGAAGACGGCGGTGGTCGCGGCGGCGCCGAGGGCGGAGCCGAGCGAGTAGAAGACCATGTAGCTGCCGATGACACCGCTGATCCGGTCCGGATGCGCGGTGGTGAGCAGATGCTGGTTGCTCACGTGCACGGCCTGGACCGCGAAGTCGAGAAGCACGATCCCGACGACCGGCAGCCACAGCGTCCACGCCAACTGCCCGATCGCGGCCCACGAGACGATCAGCAGGGCGAGCGCGATCCCCGTGACCCGCCCCGCCCGCCCGCTGTCCGCCCACCGCCCCGCGCGTGCCGCGCCGAGCGCGCCGACGAGCCCCACCAGGCCGAACAGCCCGATCCGGCTCTCGCCCAACTGCCACGGCGCGCCCGCCAGTGGCAGCGCGAGCCCGCTCCACAGCGTCCCGAACGAGGCGAACAGGAAGAACGCGATGAGCCCCCGGGTCAGGAAGACGCGCTGCCGGACCAGCCCGCCGAGCGAACCGACCGCCCGGCGGTACCCCGTGGGCCGGTGCCCGCGCCGCTCCGGCGGCAGTACGGCGAGGACGAGCGCGGCGAGCCCGAGCGACAGGGCCGCGAGCACGACGTACACGTACCGCCAGCTCCAGAGCTGGGCCAGCGCCCCGGTGACCACCCGGGCGCCCAGGATGCCGATGACGACGCCCGACGTCACCGTCCCGATGGTGCGCCCGCGTTCGGCGGGTGACGAGACCGACGCGGCGTACGCCACCGTGGTCTGCACCACCACCGCGAACAGCCCCGACACCGCCAGCCCGGCGAAGGCCGGCCAGGCCCCCCACGCCGAGGCCGTCAGGAGCAGGCCCGCGGCCGTGACCGCCAGATGCGCGGCGATCAGCCGCCGCCGGTCGACCACGTCGCCGAGCGGAACCAGCAGCACCAGCCCGGCCAGATAACCGAACTGGCCGGTCGCCACGATCCACCCGGTGAGCTCCGCCGGAACGCCCAGGTCGTGCCCCATCTGTTCCAGTACCGGCTGCGCCGCGTAGATGCTCGCCACGGCGACCCCGCACACCAGCGCCAACAGCATGCGCCGTCCTGTGCCCATCACGCCTCAACCCCGATCGGTAGTGAAATGCAACCGATCGGACCGTACGGCATGATGGTTTTGATTCGCAACCAAACGGGAGGTGTCATGTCGCGCGCCAGCAGTACGCCTGCCGCGAACCCGGACCGCGCTCCGGGCCTGGAATCGGACCGGGCCGGCGGGCCGGATGGGGCTCGGCCCGACTGGACCGACCCCGAATGTCCGGTCGCCCGCGCGCTCGATCTCGTCGGGGACCGGTGGAGCCTGCTCGTCGTCCGGGACGCGATGGACGGGGCCCGCTCGTTCACCGAGTTCCACCGGCGCACCGGCGTGGCCCGCAACATCCTCACCGACCGCCTCCGCAAGCTCACCGCTCACGGAGTCCTCGCCCAGCGCACGGCGGCGTCGGGCCGTCGTCAGGAGTACGTGCTCACCGATGCCGGGCACGACCTCTTCCTCGTCGTCCTCGCGCTGCGGCAGTGGGGCGAACGCCACGCCTTCGCTCCCGGCGAGCCCCGCTCCACCCTGGTCGACGAGCACGGCGCCCCGGTTCCGGAGGTCACGGCGACCGGCGCCGACGGCACCCCTCTCAGCACCGGGACCACGCGGGTGCGGAAGGTTCGGTAGGGGACGGGGGCCGGTGTGACCGCCGCCCCCGGTCGGCTCCGGTGTCCCGGCCGGGGGCGGACCCGGCGGCGGTCGCGGGCCGGTCGCATTTACCGAACCATGACCCGACAGGTGTCCCACCGCGATCGACGGTTGCCATCATGACCTCTGAGGACGACCCACCGACGCGAGGGCTCAGAGGTTCAAGACGTGGCCGACGAAATCTACTTCAGCAACAACTACAGCGACCTGTCGCAGCAGCACGGCACCGGCGCGGGCTTCCAGTTCGAGTTCCGGTGCCAGCGGTGTTCGGACACCTGGCGCTCACCCTTCGAACCGTTCAGATCGGGCCAGGCGGCCGGCTGGATAGGCAAGGGCGTCAGCGCCGCCTTCAGCCTGCTCGGCAGCGGCGCCAACACGATCAACAACGCGGCCGACGGCCTCGCCGGTGCGACCTGGGGAAGTTCGCGGGACGCGGCGTTCCGGCGGGCGATCGACAACGCCCACGGGCACTTCAACCGCTGCCCCCGCTGCACCTCGTACGACTGCGGGCGGTGCTGGAACGCCGAGCTGGGGCTCTGCCTCCAGTGCGCCCCCGACACCGCCGCCGAGGCGGAGGCCGCCCGCCGCCGGGGGCTCAACGACTCCGTCTCGGACAGTGCCTACGCCGTCGGACAGAACGCCGGGCAGGGCTACGACACCCGCGCGGCCCGGCAGTTGGTCTGCCCGCAGTGCCGCGCCGAGACCCATGGCGGCGCCTTCTGCCCCGGGTGCGGCCACCGGCTCGCCCAGACCCCGCAGTGCGCCTCGTGCCACGCCGCCGTGCCCCAGGGCTCCGCGTTCTGCCCGGGGTGCGGCTCACGCCAGTAACGGTGACGGGCGGCCGCGCGCGGGAGGGGCACGGAGCCCGCGTGCGGCCGGTAGGCCGGGGATCAGTGGTCGCCGGGGGCGGGAGGGGCGACGAATACGGTTCGGTTGCCGTCCGGGTCGGTGAGGGTCAGGACGCGCGAGGTGTCGGTGGTCCGGGGTCCGTCGTGGCGGATGCCCGCGTGCGCGAGCCGGGTGAGGCGTCCGTCCAGATCGGACTCGTCCAGGACCACGGTCGAGTGTCCGGCGCGGTCGGGCTCGGCCCAGACCTGGATGCCGTAGGTGTCGGACAGGTGCCACTCGATCAGGCCGCGCATCGGCCGGGCGTCGGGCCCCCGCCCCAGCAGCGCGGTGTACCAGGCGGTCGCCGCGTCCAGGTCGGTGACGGTCATCTGGGCGAGCAGCCGGTGGATCGTCACGGTGCTTCCTCCGCAGGTCCGTCGGGTGTGTCCGGTGTTCCGTGGGTGCTCGCGGCTCCGGTTCCGGTTCCGGCTCCCGCCCCGGCGGGCCCGTGGGTCCGGAGGAAGGTGCCCAACGCGTCGAGCCATGTGGCGGTTCCCCGTTCGCGCCAGTCCGGCTCCTCGTCGCCGCCCAGGAAGGCGCCCTGCTCGGTCAGGACCAGGCGGGTGCCGGTGCCCTCGGGGTGGAACTCCACCGTGGTCAGGGACACCGTCGCGAGCTCGTCGCCGACGCTGAGGGTGGAGGTGTAGACGAGCCGCCGGTCCGGGACGATGTCGTGGTAGCACGACTCGAAGACCAGCTCCCGGCCGTCGGCGCGGCGGGCCCGGTTGACCTCGCGTCCGCCGACCCGGAAGTCCAGCTCGTGCGTGGCATCGGCGCCGGAGAACCAGCCGGCCTTGGACCGGGGGTCGGACCAGGCGGCGAACACACGGGCGGGCGGGGCCGGGTAGTGGCGTTCGAGGCTGAAGGTGGAGTGGGTGGTCCGGTGTTCGGTCATGTCCTCGTCCCTTGTACGGAGTCGGCGGGATCGGCGGGAACGGTGGGGCCGGCGGGGCTGTCGGCTGCGGGGTCGGTGGCCAGCTGGTCGCCGAGCCGGTCCAGGCGCTGCTCCCAGACGGTGCGCCGGGCGGCGAGCCACTCCTCCGCGGCGCGCAGCGCGGCCGGCTCGATACGGCAGGTGCGGACCCGGCCGACCTTCTCCGAGCGCACCAGGCCGCACTCCTCCAGCACCTGGAGATGCTGCATCACCGCGGGCAGCGACATGGCGTAGGGCCGGGCCAGCGCGCTGACCGAGGCCGGGGCCCCGACCAGGCGTTGGACCATGTCCCGGCGGGTGGCGTCCGCCAGAGCCTGGAAGACCCGGTCCAGATCGACCTGTTGGTTAGGCATGTTCTTAACTATGGAACGGATTCCCGGATAGTCAAGAGGTTGCTTAACCAACCTTTGGTGGGCGGGTGTTGGCCTGATCCGTACGAACGGTCCTGCGGCCTTTCCGTTCGGTGTGTCCGTCCGGTGGGGTCGTGGGTACGGTCTTGCGGAGCTGCGCTGCCCGCGGTGTGCGGCCCTGGTGGAAGGGATCGGAGAGGCACGTGCTGAGTGACGAGGAAGTCCTGCGAGCGGTGCGGGAGTTGACCAAGGGGCGGGGTGAGGAGTTTCCCGCCGCACTGCCCGGCGCGGCCGAGATCACCTGGTACTGCCTGCTGGAGGGCGAGATCGTGCGCTGCGTGGAGAGCCGCACGGAGAAGGAGCGGTTCCACGCCGGGCCCCTGGACCTCTCGGGCAGGCCGGTGTTCGAGACCGCCATCGACGCCCACCACGTCCCGCCGCCGCAGGACCCGTCCCAGGAGAAGACCTTCAGGCTGGTCCGCCGTGGGTCGGTCGACGACCGGTCCTGCGACTGCGGCAACGGGTCCGTCGCGTGCCCGCGCTGCTCGGGGGCGGGCGACCTGCGCTGCGAGCCGCGCACTCCCTGCACCGGGTGCAAGGGGAACGACAGCTGCCTGCGCTGCGACGGCACCGGCAAACGCTCCGGCGCGCCGGAGGGCCGGGCCGCCCGGGAGCAGGACGAGCGCGTCACGTGCAGGCTCTGCGGAGCCCTGGGCGCCGCGTGCGGAGTGTGCCGAGGGCGTGGGGCGGTGGAGTGCCCGACCTGCCGGGGCGCGGGGCTGCGGGCCTGCCCCGACTGCGACCGGGCCGGGACGGTGCCCCACCGGCGCTGCGAGGGAAAGGGCCGGACGGTGACCTGGACGGAGGGCGTCATCACCCGGCGTCCGGACACCGACAAGGTCAGGCTGCCCGAGTTCGGAGTCCCCTACCTCGCCCGGCAGAGCGCGCGCGAGAAGGGCGCCTGGGTCCGGACGGACCTGACGGACGACAAGCCCCTGCCCGACCGGCAGGCCAAGCTCCTCGGCCGGGAGCTGCGTCCGAAGCTCGTGAAGCGCGACCAGGAGATCGCGCGCCGCGCCGACCTGCGCTATCTGCCCCTCGCGCGCGTCGTCGTCACGGCGCAGCCGCACCGCGTCTACTACGTCGTCCCCACCGCGCGGGCCCCCTACGTACTCCTGCTCCCCTCGCGGCGGAGGTCCTGGCAGATCGCCGCCGTGGCCTGCGGCGCACTCGCCCTGCTGTTCCTCGCCGTACGGTTCATCGGCTGACCCGTTCGGCGCGGGCCCGGCTGCGGAGCGGCGGCACCGGCGGCGCACCGCCGCCGGGCCCGCGCTCCCGGCTCACCTCAATGGCGCACGTACCGGCGGGGTCCGGCAGTCGTTGATCGTCTCGGATTGTTCACATTCCCCGAGGGCACCGCTCGTCGGTCCCAAGGGGGCCATCCGAGCAGAGGAGTTGCTCCAATGAAGCGCAATGCTCTCGCCGCCGTGGCTGCCACCGCCGTCCTGGCGACGACCGGACTCGTCGGTTCGTCCACGGCCGCCGGTGCGGTGCCCGGCACGGTCTCCGGGGACGGCGGCAACCGCATCGGCGTCCTGCGGGTCGACGGTGACGCCGAGGTGAAGGAGGGCGGGCTGAGCGCCGCCTGGGTCAAGGAGTCGGGGAGCATCAAGCAGCTCACCCTCTCCGGCGACCGGATCGGCGTCGTCACCGGGGACGGCGTCGCCTGGGTCAAGGAGGGGGGCCTCAGCGCCACCTGGGTCAAGGAGGCCACCGACGTCAAGCGGATCGCCCTCTCCGGCAAGCGGATCGGCGTCCTCAAGGACAACGGCGAGGTCTACGTGAAGGAGGGCGGGCTCTCCGCCGCCTGGGTCAAGGAGTCCGTCAAGGTCAAGGACCTCGAACTCTCCGGCGACCGGATCGGCGTCATCACCGGGGACGGCGTCGCCTGGGTCAAGGAAGGCGGACTCAGCGCCTCCTGGGTGCGCGAGTCGGAGAACGCCATCGGCATCGACCTGGCGGGCAACCGCATCGGTGTCCTGGTCGGCAACGGGGTCGCCTGGGTCAAGGAGGGCGGGCTCAGTGCCCCCTGGGTGCGGGAGGCCGACGACGTCACCCAGCTCGAACTCTCCGGCGACCGCATCGGCGTCCTCAAGGACGACGGCACGGCGCACGTGAAGGAGGGCGGGCTCAGCGCCACCTGGGTGCACGTGTACGACCACGCCATCCAGATCGCCCTCTCCGGCAAGCGGATCGGCGTCCTCAAGGGCGACGGCGACGCCCGGGTGAAGGAGGGCGGCCTCAGCGCCACCTGGGTCCTTGAGGCGGACAACGTGACGGAGCTGGCGCTCTCCTGAGCCCCGCGCCCGCACGGCGGGACCACCACCACGCCGCACACCGGTGCCGACTTCGGTGTGCGGCGCGGTGTCGCGCCGCCGGTGGCCGTACCTGTGGGCGCCCCGGAAAATCGCTGGTCAGGTGGGTGATGGTTCGGTAGGAAGAGGGGCATGACTGCCTCCTCCGCCGTTCCCGCCGAGCTCCCCGACGCCACTCCTTCCTCCGACAGCCCCGACAGCCCCGACAGCCCCGACAACGCCGCTCCCGTCGAGAGCCCCGCCGACCCCAAGACCTTCGTCCGTACCGCATTCGATCTCGGGGACGTGGTGCTGCGCCCCTGGACCCGGGCGGACGCCGGATCGGAGGCCGTGCTGGACGCGCTGGTGACCGCCGCCGCCGATCCGATGGTCGCCCTCTGGAACCCCATCCGGGCGACCGACCGGGACGCCGCCCGCACCTGGGTGGAGGCGCGCGACGACGGGTGGGAGAAGGGCACGGCCGCCTCCTTCGCCATCCTGGACGCCACGGACGGCGCGGTGCTCGGCAGCGCCACCCTGCGCTGGGCCGACCGCGCCGACGGGCTCGCGATGATCGGCTATCTGCTGCTGCCCGCCGCCCGGGGCCGGGGCGTCGTCACCCGGGCGGTCACCGCGATCACGGACTGGGGCTTCGACACCGCCGACGTCCGACGGGTCGAGATCGCCCATGCCGTCGGCAACGCGGCGTCCTGCGGGGTGGCCGACCGCTGCGGCTACCTCTTCGAAGGGGTGCTCCGCGAGTCCTACCGCTTCGGTGACGGCGAGTACCACGATGAGCACCTGCACGCCCGTCTCGCCAAGGACCCCCGCCCGTAAGGGATTTGACGGAACGACATATCCGTCGGGAACCGGTCGCGCCCCTTCCGTACTCATAGGATCGACGCGACTTCGGGGATACGGGGGTGGTCGATCGTGGTGCGCGGCGGTCCGGGACGCGGACGGGGCGGACGGCGCCGGTACGGGGTGCTGGCGGTGCTGCTGCTGGTGACCGCGTGCGGAGGAGGCGGCGCAGGTGGGGGTGCGAAGAAGTCCCCGTCCGCCGCCGGTGCCACCGCGACCGCCGCCGGGGAGGCGGCGCCCGATGCCACGGACGGGCCGGCCGTCGACGCCGACCCGGCGCGCCTGCCCACCACCCGGAAAGCGGCCCTCGCCCTCATCCGGAAGGTCATCGCCGGCCCCGAGGAATTCGGCCCCGGCGTCGTCGCCCGCACCCCGTACGAGTCCGGACCCGACACCTGGCCGGTACTCGACACCGACTGCGTATGGCAGCAGCAGCCACCGGGGCGCGGGATCCTCGCCACCCTCACCCGCTCCTTCGAGTTACCCGCGACCAAGGACAAGGGGACGCTGCGGCTCGCCGCGATCATGACCGTCCACCGCGCCGACGACGGCGCCCGGTGGGAGATGGCCGAATCGCTGGAGGAGACGATGCGCTGCCCCACGCAGCAGCTCCGGCAGGGCGAGTTCATCGGCGGACTCGGCGCGAGCGCCTTGGCCCAGGGCGAGGGCAATCAGAACAGCTCGGACGACACGCTGATGGAGTCCGGGCAGTACCGGAGCAGCGAACTCGGCGGCCCCCACCCGTACTTCTGGGAACAGGACCGGATCCTCCGGTTCACCTTCGCCGTGACCGCCAAGGGCGCCAAGGGGTGGACGCAGGGCACGATCATGGACATCGGGGTGCGGGGACAGAGCGCGATGCTCATCCGGCTGGGCGACGCCCTCACGAAGAAGGGCTGAGGGGCATGGACGAGCTACGGGCCTCGGACCCGTCCTGGATCGGCGGACACCGGCTGCTCGGGCGGCTCGGCGCCGGCGGCATGGGCGTCGTCTACCTCGGCCGTGACGCCCGGGGCGCGCTGGCCGCCGTCAAGGTCATCCTTCCCGAACACGCCGGGGACGCCGACTTCCGGCTCCGGTTCCGCCGCGAGGCCGGGGCCGCCCGCCGGGTCGACAGCCCCTGGGCGGTCCAGGTGACCGGCTCCGGCACGGAGGAGGAACGGCCCTGGCTGGCCACCGAGTTCGTCCCCGGACCCGCCCTCTCCGAGACGGTCGCCCGCTGCGGCCCGCTGCCCGCCCGCAGCGTCCGGGTCCTCGGCCGGCTGCTGGCCCGCGCCCTGGCGTCGGTGCACGCGGCGGGACTCGTCCACCGCGACGTCAAACCCGGCAACGTGCTCCTCGCCGCCGACGGGCCCCGCCTCATCGACTTCGGCGTCGCCCGGGTCACCGACGCCACCGCGCTGACGGCGGCCGACCTGGTGGTGGGAACGCCCGGTTTCCTCGCCCCCGAACAGGCCGCCCGGGGTGCCTCGGCGGTCGGGCCCGCCGGTGACGTCTTCTCGCTGGGCTGCCTCCTCGCGTACGCCGCGACCGGGCGGCCGCCGTTCGGGAGCGGCGCCGTGGACGCCCTGCTCTACCGGACCGTCCACGAGGAACCCGACCTCGGCGGGATCGACGACCCCGAACTCCGTTCCCTGCTGGCCGATCTGCTCGCCAAGGACCCGGCCGCCCGCCCCACCGCCGCCGCGCTCGACGGGCGGATCACCGAGGACGCCCCGGGCGGCTCGGTCGACTGGCTGCCCGAGGACGTCGTACGGCTGATCGCCGAACGGTCGGCCGAGATCCTCGCCCTGCCCGGCATCGAGGCCACCCGCGTCGACACCCCGGACGCCCCCGCCCCGTCCCGGCGCGGGCTGATCCTCCTCGCGGGTGCCGGAGCGGTGGCCGTCGCGGGCGGCGGCGTCCTCGCCGTACGTGAATGGTTGCGCGACGACGACACCGGGGCCTCCGGCGCGAGCGGCCCCCGCACCTGGGCCATCGGCGTACAGGCCGACCTGTCCGGGCCCCGGGCGGCGATCGGCCGCGCCCAGGAACGCGGGGTGCGGCTCGCCGTCGACCGGTTCAACGCCCGTACGGACAAGCCGTTCGCGCTGCGGGTGGAGGCCGCCGACGACCGGAGCCGGACCGCCGAGGGCAAGCGGGCCGCCGAGCGGTTCGTCCGGGACCGCGACGTGCTCGCCGTCATCGGCCCCACCGACGACCCCGTCACCACCGCCGTGCTCAGCACCTACGACGAGGCGCTGCTGCCGATCGTCACCGTCTCCTCCCAGCAGGTCACCTTCGCCGTGCGGTCGATGAGGTCGTTCTTCCAGGCCGTCCCGCCCGACCCCGCGCTCGCCTACCCGATCCGCGACCGGCTGGTGCTCCGGCCCGACGTCCAACGGCTCGGAGTGCTCGTCGACCGGGCCGGTGGCCAGTCCGCCTACCTGGCGGGCTTCTACCTCAACCAGGCCATCGCCACCACCACGAACGGCACCACCTACCCGCGCGTGGTGCCCGCCGGAATCCGCGACCTCGCCCCGGTCGTGGACGACATGCTCACGCACCGCAGCGACGCCTTCTTCCACGCCGGGGACCCGGCCGGGGCCGCCCGCACCGCGCGGGCGCTCGCCGCCACCTCCTACCGGGGCCCGCGCATGGCCATGCACACGGCCATCGGCGACCGCTTCCTGAAGGAGGCCGGGGACGCCGCCGAGGGCTGGGAGTTCGTCGCGCCCTGGATCGGCACCACCGCGCCCGCCGTGAAGGAGTTCGCCGCCGCCCACCGCGCGAAGTACGGCACCGGCCCCGCCCCCTGGGCCGTCGAGGCGTACGACGCGACCCGGATGGTCCTCGAAGCCGTCACCGCGCTCGCCCGGAAGAACCGGCCGCCCGCCCGGTCCGCGCTGGTCGCGAAGATCGCCTCGTCCACGTACCGGGGCATCTCCCGCACCTACGCGTTCGGAGAGGAACTCCGGCTGAAGAACTTCGACGGCCACCTCCACGGCGTCCGCGACGGCGCCTTCCGCTACCTGGGCCCGGCCCCCACGAAGACAAGCTGATCCGGCATGCGACCGCTCCTCCCCGAAGACCCCCGGAGCATCGGCGGCAACCGGCTCCTGGCCCGGCTCGGCGCCGGCGGCATGGGCGTCGTCTACCTGGCCCGCACGGGCGGCGGGCAGCTCGTCGCCGTCAAGGTGATCCGGGCCGAGCACGCCGCCGACCCCGGCTTCCGGGCCCGGTTCCGGCGCGAGGCCGAGGCCGCCCGCCGGGTCGACGGCCGCTGGGCGGTGCCGGTGACGGACGCCGACACGGAGGCCCACGAGCCCTGGCTCACCACCGTGTTCGTGCCCGGCCCCTCGCTCGCCGAGGCCGTCGCCGCCGAGGGCCGCCTCCCACCCGCGACGGTACGGGCGCTCGGGGCCCGGCTCGCCGAAGCGCTCGACGCGGTCCACACGGCCGGGCTCGTCCACCGCGACGTGAAACCCGCCAATGTGCTCCTCACACTGGACGGGCCCCGGCTCATCGACTTCGGCATCGCCCGGCACGAGGGCGCCACCACCCTCACCGAGCCGGACGCGCTGATCGGCACGCCCGGCTACCTCGCCCCCGAACAGGCTTCGGGGAGACCGGCCGGACCCGCCTGCGACCTCTTCGCGCTGGGCTGCGTCCTCGCGTACACGGCGACCGGGCGCCGCCCGTTCGGGGACGACGGGGCCGCGTCCGTGCTCTTCCGCACCGTGCACGAACCACCGGACCTGGACGGGCTGCCGCCCGCCCTGCGCCCGCTCGTCGAGGCGTGCCTCGCCAAGGAGCCGGCCGACCGGCCCACCGCCCGGGAAGCGGCCCGGCGGCTGGCCGCGCCGCCCGGCGAGGACCCGGCCGCCTGGGCGCCGCCCGGCCTCTCCGCCCTGATCGCCGCCCGCTCGGCCGAAGCCCTCGACATCCCCGCCCCGGAACCGCCCCCCGAGCCGCCCACCGCCGCCGGGGAACCCGCCCCGCGCGGCCCCTCCCGGCGCACCGTGCTGACCGCCGGGGCCGGGGCCGTCCTGCTGGCGGGTGGCACGGTCGCGGCCTGGACGGCGGCGGACCGACGGCGCGGCACCGGGGCCCGGAAACCCCCTCGTACCGTCCCCACCCACACCGTCGCCCTGCACGCCGACCTCACCGGACCCGGCCGGGCACTCGGCCTCGCCCACCAGCGCGGCATGAGGCTCGCCGTCGACGACCACAACGCCCGCCCCGACGCCCCCTTCCGTTTGGCCCTGCGCACCGAGGACGACGCCGGGGACGCCACCCGGGCGCTGCGCGTCGCCGCCCGGATCGCCGCCGACCCGGACGTGCTCGCCGTCGTCGGCCCCACCCACGACGTTCTCGACGCGGCCGTCGTCCAGCGCTACGAACGCACCGGCCTCGCCCAGCTCGTCGTCTCGGCCGGGTCCACCACCGTCGACACGACCGCCACCCGGAACCTCTGCCTGCTCCGCGTCCTGGACGACGGCCTGGCCAACGGCCTCCCGGACTACCTGATCAGAACCCGCCGGGCGAAGCGGATGGTGGTCGTGGAGGACGGTGCCGACCCCACGGGCGCCTGGGCCATCGGAAGCATCCTCACGGAGATCACGCCCAGGAGCACGGCGTTGACCGTGCACCAGGTCAAGAGGGGCGTCGACGACTTCGGCCCGGCGGCCCGCGCGGTCCTCGACGCGGGCGCGGACACCGTGGTCCTCGCCGGGAGCTCGCCCACCCGGGGCGCCCGCTGCGCCGTGGCCCTGGCCGCCGCGGGGTTCACCGGCGCCCGCGCCTCCACCGGCCCGGTCCTCGGGCCCGCCTTCCTCGACGGGGCCGGGAAGGCCGCCGAGGGCTGGGTGTTCGCCGAGGCGTACAGCGACCCCTCCGCGATGCCCGCGGCCAAGGCGTTCACCGCCGCCCACCGCGAGCGCTTCGGCACCGCCCCCGCCCCCTGGGCCGCCGAGGCGTACGACGCGGTCGGGCTGATCGCCGACGCCGCCCGCACCACCAGCGCCACCCGGGTCCCGCGCGAGGGCATCACCCAGCGCCTCTTCCTCACCACCCACCAGGGCATCAGCCGCACCCTGAAGTTCGCCCCGACCCGGTCGGTCGACTACCGGACGGGCCTCTTCCTCCACCGGATCGAGAAGGGCCGCGCCCGCTATCTCCGTACGCCCCTCGCCGACGCCTGAGCGGTCCGTTCGGACGGACGAGGGCGAGGAGGACCCGGATGGGCCGGACGGGTGGAGGTCGCGTGGCATGAAGCGGATCTTCGGGCGCGCTTAAGAAAACCTCGATGGACCTGTGGCGCGGGGTGCGGCAGATTTCTCCGTGACGGCCGAGGATGGTGCGCGGCAGCCGATCGACGCGCGCTGCCGCATGTGTCCCGTCCCCATTGTCTTCCCCGGGCCGCAGGCTTCCTTCAGGCATGCCCCCGGCCCGGGGTGCTCAACGCCGCACCAGCACAGGGAGTCACCGCCGTGAAGGCACTCGTCAAGCAGAAGGCCGAGCCGGGACTCTGGCTGATGGACGTGCCGGAGCCGGAGATCGGCCCCTCGGACGTACTGATCAAGGTGCTCCGCACCGGCATCTGCGGAACCGACCTGCACATCCGCAACTACGACGGCTGGGCGCAGCAGGCCGTCCGCACCCCGCTCGTCCTCGGTCACGAGTTCGTCGGCGAGGTCGCCGCGACCGGCGCGGACGTCGTCGACATCGCCGTCGGCGACCTGGTCAGCGGCGAGGGCCACCTCGTCTGCGGCAAGTGCCGCAACTGCCTGGCCGGCCGCCGCCACCTGTGCCGCTCCACGCTCGGCCTCGGCGTCGGGCGGGACGGCGCCTTCGCCGAGTACGTCGCCCTGCCCGCGTCCAACGTCTGGGTGCACCGCACCCCCGTCGACCTCGACGTGGCCGCGATCTTCGACCCGTTCGGCAACGCCGTGCACACCGCGCTGTCCTTCCCGCTGGTCGGCGAGGACGTCCTGATCACCGGCGCCGGACCGATCGGCATCATGGCCGCCGCCGTCGCCCGGCACGCCGGCGCCCGCCACGTCGTCATCACCGACGTCAGCGAGGCCCGCCTCGAACTGGCCCGCAAGCTCGGAGTGAGCCTCGCCCTGAACGTCGCCGAGGAGACCATCGCCGACGGCCAGAAGCGGCTCGGACTGCGCGAGGGCTTCGACGTCGGCCTGGAGATGTCCGGCCGCCCCGAGGCGATGCGCGACATGATCGCGAACCTGACGCACGGCGGGAAGGTCGCCATGCTGGGACTGCCGTCCGAGGAGTTCGCCGTCGACTGGTCCCGCATCGTCACCTCGATGATCACCATCAAGGGCATCTACGGCCGCGAGATGTACGAGACCTGGTACGCCATGTCCGTCATGCTGGAGGGCGGCCTCGACCTCGCCCCCGTCATCACCGGCCGGTACGGCTACCGCGACTTCGAGGCGGCCTTCGACGACGCGGCGAGCGGCCGCGGCGGCAAGGTCATCCTCGACTGGACCTCCTGACCACCCGTATCCAGCCCACGAGCCGGGAGACACCCCTCATGTTCGACTCCGTCCGCGACGACCTGCGCACCACCCTCGACGAGATCCGGGCCGCCGGTCTCCACAAGCCCGAGCGCGTCATCGGCACCCCGCAGTCCGCGTCGGTCGCCGTCACCGCGGGCGGCCGCCCCGGCGAGGTGCTCAACTTCTGTGCCAACAACTACCTGGGCCTAGCCGACCACCCCGAGGTGATCGCCGCCGCCCACGAGGCGCTGGACCGCTGGGGCTACGGCATGGCCTCGGTCCGCTTCATCTGCGGCACCCAGGAGGTCCACAAGGAGCTGGAGCAGCGCCTCTCCGCGTTCCTCGGCCAGGAGGACACGATCCTCTACTCCTCCTGCTTCGACGCCAACGGCGGTGTCTTCGAGACCCTGCTCGGCCCGGAGGACGCGGTCATCTCCGACGCCCTCAACCACGCCTCCATCATCGACGGCATCCGCCTCTCCAAGGCCAAGCGGTACCGCTACGCCAACCGTGACATGGCCGACCTGGAGACCCAGCTCAAGGAGGCGTCCGGCGCCCGCCGCCGGCTCGTCGTCACCGACGGCGTCTTCTCCATGGACGGATACGTCGCACCGCTGCGCGAGATCTGCGATCTGGCCGAGCGCTACGACGCCATGGTCATGGTCGACGACTCGCACGCCGTGGGCTTCGTCGGCCCCGGCGGCCGCGGCACCCCCGAGCTGCACGGCGTGATGGACCGGGTCGACATCATCACCGGCACCCTCGGCAAGGCGCTCGGCGGCGCCTCCGGCGGCTACGTCGCGGCCCGCGCCGAGATCGTCGCCCTGCTGCGCCAGCGCTCCCGCCCGTACCTCTTCTCCAACTCCCTCGCCCCGGTCATCGCGGCGGCCTCGCTGAAGGTCATCGACCTGCTGGAGAGCGCCGGGGACCTGCGCGAGCGGCTCAACGCCAACACCGAGCTGTTCCGCACCCGGATGACCGCCGAGGGCTTCGACATCCTGCCCGGCGACCACGCCATCGCCCCAGTCATGATCGGGGACGCGGCTGAGGCGGGCCGGATGGCGGAACTGCTCCTGGAGCGCGGGGTCTACGTGATCGGCTTCTCGTACCCCGTCGTCCCGCAGGGCGCGGCCCGCATCCGCGTCCAGCTCTCCGCGGCGCACTCCACCGAGGACGTGAACCGGGCCGTCGACGCCTTCGTCGACGCGCGGGCCGCTCTGGGGGAGTAGCCCCCGTCCAGGTCGGGGCATCCGTCGTGACCTGGGACAATGGGTGCATGATCGATGTACGGCGGCTGCGTGTCCTCCGTGCGGTGGCCGACCACCGCACGGTGACCGCGGCCGCCGCCGCGCTCTACCTCACCCCCTCCGCGGTCTCCCAGCAGCTCGCCGCGCTGGAGCAGGAGACCGGGCACCGGCTGGTCGAGCGGGGCGCGCGCGGCGCCCGGCTGACCTCCGCCGGGGAGATCCTGCTCACCCACACCAACGCGGTCCTCGCCCAGCTGGAGCGGGCCGAGGCGGAGCTGGCCGCCTACAGCGCGGGGGACGCCGGCACGGTCACCGTCGCCGCGTTCGCCACCGGCATCGGCCTCGTCCTCGCCCCTGCCATCGCCGAGCTGGGCCGCACCGCCCCCGGCATCCGGGTCCGGGTCCAGGACGCGGAGGGCGACGCGAGCGTCCCGATGGTCCTGGACCGGCAGGTCGACGTGGCGGTGGCCGTGGAGTACCGGGGCGCCCCCGGCGACGACGACCGGCGGCTGACCCGGGTGCCGCTCTACTCCGAGCCGTTCGACGCGGTGCTGCCGCTCGGCCACGCGCTGGCGGGCCGGGACCAGGTGGCCATCGCCGACCTGGAGAAGGACGCCTGGATCGGCCCGTACCCCGGCAACCCCTGTCACGACGTGGTGGTCCTGTCCTGCGAGTTCGCCGGGTTCCAGCCCAGGATGGAGCACTCCTCGGACGACTTCCGGGCCGTGGTCGCGCTCGCCGGGGCGGGCGCCGGGGTGGCCCTGGTGCCGCGCTCCGCGCTGCTCGGGATGGAGTTGGGCGGGGTGGTGGTGCGCCCGGTCGAGGGCAACGCGCCGACCCGCCGGGTCTTCGCCGCGGTACGGCAGGGCGCGGCGGGCCACCCGCTGATCGCCCCGGTGCTCGACGCCCTGGCCGCCGCCGCGGTACGGGAAGGGGCCCTGCCGCTGCCCGCGTCGCCGTGAGCCGGGCAGCGGCAGAGTGCCCGGAATCTTGTCGGCCCGTTCGACCCGGAGGGACTGGCAACTCACCGAACCGGCTGCGTCAACGGCTCACATAGAAGAGGGAGAGCCCGAGAAACACCGCCAGTGCGACGGTCCCCTGCAAGGTCCAGGGGCCGGACGCCTCTTCGTAGGGCACGTCCGGATCGCTCAGCATGTCGCGCAGTGCCTTGCGGTGTCCCAGAACCCCGACGGGGACCGTGAGGACCAGCCCGCAATACACGGGGAGAATTTCCGTGAAGGCTTCACCGAATTCAACGCAGTATCCCGTGATCGCCGCGAATATTATCAGTGGGCCGAGCGAGACGAATATTCTGTGGTTCCTGGTCGGCATGGCTGGAAGTACGACAGCGAACCAGATCGCGACGCAGGCCGCCGAGAAGAGCCACCACAGCGGCGAATTCTGCAATGCCATTCGCTTTTCCTCACTGATAGGAAAGGCGGTGAGATGTCATCGCCGCCCCCTGCCGGTCGCCGGTTATGCGGTGAACCGCCCCAAAACAGAGGGAACTGTGTCGTGGACCTCCTGATCGCGGCCTTCCCCACGTTGCGCACCATCTGGGAGGCCGCCAGGCTGCCTACACCTCCCCAGGCCGATGGTGAGAGCGATACCGGCCACGGAACCCACGAAATCAGAACTCCCCCATACATGGGCCTTGGCATTGTACAAGGCGCTGAATCCGGCGAGGACATCTGGGTGTCCGACCGGCTGCACACCGGCCCGTGACACGGTGACGGAGGTCGGCGCCACCACCGTGGGCATCGACCGGGACGGCGGCAGCATCTGCGAGGGCGACGTCGGCGGCCCCGCGCCGCGCGAGAAGGACGGCGGCGTCGAACTCGCCGCAGTGCACAGCGCGTCGTGGCAGGCCGGCTGTCTCTGGTCGGACGAGACGCGCTCCAGCGCTGTGGAGACAGGTCTGGACGACATCGTCGACTAGGTCCAGCAGGTCCACGCTCTGCCAGGGAAGAGCCCGGTCGTGTACGCGGACTTCAACAAGGACGGCAGGGACGATGTCGCGATCTTCTACGACGGGGGCACCTCCGGAACCGGCCGGGTCTCCTCGCTGTTCACCAGCACCGGTACCGGGATGAAGGCGCCTGTCAAGCACTGGACCGGCAGCGTCGTCTGATCGGACGCCGACCCGCTCCGATCGTCGCCACGACGGCGCCCGACCCCGGAAACGAACCGTTCGGGGCCGGGCGCCGTCGTGCGTCCGCGAGCTGCGACGGCGGTCGAGTTGCCGCCCCGGACGGCGCGCCTCAGCCCCGTCGGCGTACCAGGAGGGGCCCGAGCGTCCCCGCGGCCGCCGCGGCCGTCACGGCCAGGGCGAGCAGCCCGTACTCCGCCGGCGGCAGATACGGGGGAGAACCGGCCGCGGACACCGCGAACGCTGTCAGGGGGACCGCCGCGACCACCGTGCCGACCACCAGCCCGGCCACCGTCACCAGCCCGGTCTCCAGCACCAGCGTCCGGAGCAGCTGTCCGCGCCCCGCCCCGGCGGTCCGCAGCAGCCGGAGCTCGGCCCGGCGCCCCACCGTGATCAGGGACAACGTGCTCACCACCGCGAACAGTGCGAACCCGCCGATCACCCAGACCCCCACCACGGTGACCGCGTCGTCCCCGGCCGGTACCGGCGGGGCGATCCGGACGTCGTCGGCGGTCGCGGTCCCGACCGTCACCCCGGTGTACGGGGCGAGCGCCCGCCGGAGCGCGGCGGCCGTGGCGGCCGAGGGGGTGTCGTCCGCCGTGCGGACCAGCACCGAGCGGTCGCGGGGGACGTCTACATGGCCGGCCAGCGCCTCGCGCGGCAGCAGGAACTCGCCGATCCCCAGTGCCCGTTCGTACAGTGCCACCACCCGGAGCCGGACCTGGGCGCCGTCGCCGAGCCGGAGCCGTACGGTGTCGCCGGGGCCGACGCCGAGGTCCCCGGCCCGGTCGGTGCCGACGGCCACGGTGTCCCGGCCGGTGAGGTCCGCCAGGTCGCCCGAGACGACCCCGGGGTCGAGGGTGCCGGACAGTCCGTCCGCCGCCACCCCGAGCACCGGGAACCGGTCGATCTTCGGGTCACCCAGTTCCTGATGGGCGAGGACGACGGTGGAGCGCAGCACCCCGGTCGCCGCCACCACCCCCGGCGTTTCGCATACGGCCCGGACCGCCCCGTCCGGCAGCCCGGCGGCCGGGCTCGTCACCACCAGACCGGCCCGCAGCGCGGCGGCGGCCTGCCGGTCGGCGGCCCGTTCCAGCGTCGCGCCCGCCGCCAGCTGGACGCAGACGAACGCGACGGCCAGCACGATCGGGGTGAGCGCCGCACCCAGCCGACGGTGGTGCGCCGCGGCCGACCGCGCGGCCAGGAACCCGGGCGCCCCGCCCAGCCACCGCACCGGCGGACCGCCCACCCGCACCGCCCCGCGCGCGATCCACGGCCCGAGCAGCGCCACCGCGACGACCAGCGAGGTCGCCGCCCCCGAGGCGGCCACCGCGGCCGCCTGGCCGCCCTGTGCCGTGGCCGCCCCGGCCGCACCCAGCCCCGACACCGCCAGCACCGCCCCGGCGGCCGTCCGGACCTTCCCCGGCGCGCCCGGCTCCGAAGCCCCGGCCGTACCCGGCGCGGCGGCGGGCCGGGCCGAGGTGCCGGACCGGGCCGCGAGCACCGCGACCGGGCGGGCCGCGAGCGCGACCACCGCTCCGCCCACCACCGCCGCGACCGGCGGCAGCCACCACGGCACCGGCAACGGCAGTGCGTCCGTGGCCAGCAGCGACCGCATCCACAGCCCCAGCGGGATCGCCCCGACACCGCCCACCACCGCCGCCGCGACGGCGACCCGGCCCACCTCGCGGCCCACCGCCGACCGCAGCTGACGGGGTGTCGCCCCGACCGCCCGCAGCAGTGCCAGTTCGCCGGAGCGCTGGTGGACCGCCTGGGCGATGGCGGTGGCGATCACCAGGAGCGCCACCATGAAGACCGTCCCGGTGACCGAGGCGAGCAGCGGAAGCAGCTCGTCCCGGGCGGCGAGCGCGTCCGGCTGCCCGGCCCGCCCGCGCTCCGCACCGGTCAGCACCCGGACCGCCGGGGCGCCGGAGTCCCGGCCCGCCCAGGCCCGTTCCAGCGACGCCCGCAACGCGTCCGACGACACCCCAGGCCTCGCCAGCACCCCGACCGCGTCGACCGTTCCCGGGTGCCTGGCCAGGGCGGTGAGGTGGCGTCCGGTCAGGAAGGCGGCGGGGGAGCCCCCGGACCGGCCGCCGCCGTCGGCGATCCCGCTGACGGTGTACGTTCGGGGCGCCCCGCCCGTCTGGAGGGTCACCCGGTCCCCGGTCCGGCCCCCGGTGGCCGCCGACAGCGCCCCGTCCAGGACCACCTCCGCGTCCGACCGGGGCGGGCGGCCCGCCGTCAGCCGGTACGGGGCGAGCGCGGCGGCCGCCCAGGAACGGCCGAGTGCCGGGGCCGCGCCCCGCGACCCGGCCGCCGTCACCGGGACCGTGTCGTCCGCGACGGCCCGCGCCACCCCGGGCGTGGCGGCGGCCCGCGCGACCACGGAGCGCTCCAGCCGCACCCGTTCCGGCAGATACGTCGTCACCGTCCTCGGCTCGCTGCCCCACGGCTTCGCGGTGTACGTCACCCGCTGTTCGGCCACCACCACCGCGTCGGCCCCCGCGTACCGTCCCACCGGCGGCTCCACCACCAGCAGTACGCCCACGACCAGCGCGAACGCGCCGACCAGCGCGGCTGCCGCCGCCGTCGCCGCGAACACCGGCGCCCAGGACCGGCGCCGCGCCGCCAGCGAACGCCGGGCGAGGAACTCCGAGGCCCGCCGCATCCCGGCCCGTGCCTCGGCCCCCGAAACCCCGGCCGCCTCCTTCTCCCGCACTCTCATCGCAGCCGGCCGCCGTCCATGGTCAGCACGGTCTCCGCCCGGGCCGCCGCCACCGGGTCATGGGTGACCATCACGACCGTACGGCCGTCGATCCGCACCGCGTCCTCCAGCAGCCCGAGCACCAGCTCCGCCGACGCGGGGTCCAGGGCGGCGGTCGGCTCGTCCGCGAAGACCACCTCGGGGGCGGTCACCAACGCCCGTGCCACCGCGATCCGTTGCTTCTCCCCGCCGGAGAACGCCGCCGGGTCCTGCCCGCCGCGCCCCGCCAGACCGACCCGGGCCAGCAGCTCCCGTCCCCGGGCCAGCACCCGCTCGTCCGCCGGGCCGGCGCCCGCCAGCACCAGCGGCAGCACGACGTTCTCCTCGACGTTCAGCGACGGCACCAGATTCAGGGCGTGCGATGGGAAGACGAACCCGATCCGGTCCCGCCGGAACCGGGTCAGCGCCGCCTCCGACAACGGGCCGAGATCGGTCGACCCGATCCGCACCGTCCCCGACGTCGGCCGGTCCAACCCCGCCGCACACCGGAGGAACGTGCTCTTCCCCGAGCCCGAGGGGCCCACCACCGCGGTGAAGCTCCCCGCCGGGACCACACAGCTGACCGCGTCCAGCGCCACCGTCCCCCGGCCCGGCCCACCATGGCGCCGGCTCACCGCCTCCAGGCGCAGCGCGGCCCCCCGCACCGCCGTCATCGTCTCCGCCACTACCCCGGCTCCTTCGCTCGGCACACCCTGTGACCTGCGTCAACGCTAGGAACAGCGGCGGAGTGGGACGAGAGAGCGGATACCCGGAACGGGGGTACAGCCCGCTCCACCACGGCCGGGGAGCGGGTACCCCTCCGGCGTACCGCGGACCCCCGTAACCTGGCATGTCATGAGCAGTGCCACTTCCCCCGCCACCCCGCTGGCCGCCGCCGTCCGGCGTTCCTGGGACGCCTCGCGCTATCTGGGCATCGGGATCGGCGTCGCGCTGCTCGCCTATGTGGGGACGTTCCTGGTGGTGGCCGTGATGATCTTCGCCGCCGTGCTGATCGGGCTGCCCGCGCTGCCGGAGGCCGCCAAGGTGCTGCGCCGGTGCGCGGAGTGGGAGCGGCGCCGGGCGGCGGCCCGGCTGGGCCTCGCGTTCGTCCCCACCTCGTATCCGCCGCTGGACAGCGACGAACTCTCCGAACGGGTCCGGCGGGTGCTCACCGACCCGACCGTCTGGCGCGACGCCCTCTGGCTGCCCGTCCAGGCCCTCATGGGCAACGCCCTCGGCTATCTCGCGATGGTGCTGTGGCCGGTGGGGCTGCTGGTGGACGGGGCAGGGCTGACGGTCCTGCACCTGCTGGACCGGCGGGGCGCCGACGAGTACGGCACCCCGCCGCCCCCGCGGACCGGCTGGGTGCTGCGCTGGCACGGGGTCCTCGCGGACCTGTCGGCGAGCTGGACCCGGTCGCTGCTGACCACCTCGCCGTCGGGCGCGCTCGCCGAACGGATCGCCCAGCTGACCGAGAGCCGGGCGGGCGCGGTCGAGGCGCACGGCGCCGAACTGCGCCGCATCGAACGCGACCTCCACGACGGCGCCCAGGCCCGGATCGTCGCCCTGTCCCTCCGCATCGGCCTGGCCCGGCAGCTCCTGGACCACGACCCGGCCGCCGCCCGGGTCCGGCTGGACGAGGCGCAGGACGGGGCGGAGGCCGCCCTCGCCGAACTGCGCCACGTGGTGCGCGGCATCCACCCCCCGGTCCTCACCGACCGGGGACTGGGCGGCGCGGTCCGGGCCCTGGCCGCCGACGCGGGCGTACCGGTCGCCGCCGAACTGGACGGGGTCGAGGACGGGCGCAGACTCCCGGCCGCCATCGAGGCCGCCGCGTACTACGTCATCGCCGAGGCGCTCACCAACATCGGCAAGCACAGCGGGGCGACCGCCGCCACCGTGCGCCTGCGGCGCACCCCCGGCACCCTGCGCGTGACCATCGGCGACAATGGGCGCGGCGGCGCGGCGGAACGGTACGGCACGACACCGGAGCGGCCCGCCACCGGGGGCGCCCACCTGGGCGGTTCCGGCAGCGGGCTGGCCGGCATCCGGCGGCGGATCGCCGCCCTGGACGGAACCACCCGCATCAGCAGCCCCGTCGGGGGGCCGACGGAGATCGAGGTGGAGCTGCCGTGCGGATCGTGATCGCCGAGGACAACGCGTTGCTGCGGGAGGGGCTGATCCTGCTGCTCACGAGTGCCGGCCACGAGGTGGTGGCCGATGCCGCGACCGGGCCCGAGGTGCTGCCCGCCCTCCTGGAACACCGCCCGGACGCCGCCGTCCTCGACGTACGGCTGCCGCCCACCTTCCGCGACGAGGGGCTGCGCGCCGCGCTCGCCGCCCGGGAGAAGCTGCCCGAACTGCCGATCCTGGTCCTCTCCCAGTACGTCGAGGAGACGTACGCCGCCGAACTGCTCGCCCAGGGCGCCCAGGGCATCGGCTACCTCCTGAAGGACCGGATCGGCCGCGTCGACCAGTTCCTCCAGGCCCTGGACCGGGTCGCGACCGGGGGCACCGCGCTCGACCCCGAGGTGGTGACCCAGCTCCTCACCCGCAAATCGACCGCCACCCCGCTGCGCAGCCTCACCCCGCGCGAACGCGAGGTGCTGGAGCTGATGGCCCAGGGCAAGGCGAACGGCACCATCGCCGCCGAACTCGTCGTGACGGAGCGGGCGGTGAGCAAGCACATCGGCTCGATCTTCGCCAAGCTCGGCCTGGAGCCCGACGACGGCACGGTGCACCGCCGGGTCCTGGCGGTGCTCGCCTACCTGGAAGGCAGGGGCGCCTGAGCGCCTGCCGGGCGGCGGCCCGGTCCGCTCGCGTCCGCCCGCCCGGACGGGCAGGATGCTGTACGCCGTGTGCCGTAGCGCCAGGAGGTAGGTCCCCGCATGTCCAGCCAGAGCCAGCCCGTACCGTTCACCGCCGACGACTACCGGGCCCGAATGGAGCGGGCGGCCGACGCCGCCGCCGGGGCCGGGCTCGCCGGGGTGCTCGTCGCGCCCGGCCCCGACCTCGTCCACCTCACCGGCTACCAGCCGGTGAACACCGAACGCCTCACCCTGCTGGTCCTCCGGGCCGGGCAGGACCCGGTGCTCGTCGTCCCGACGCTGGAGGCCCCGGACGCCGGGGCGGCCGTCGGCGCCCCCGCCCTCACCCTGCGCGACTGGACCGACGGCACGGACCCGTACGCAGTCGCCGCCCCGCTGCTCGACGGGCGGGGCCGGTTCGCGGTCAGCGACAACGCCTGGGCGATGCATCTGCTCGGCCTCCAGCGCACCCTGCCGGACAGCTCCTACGTCTCGCTCACCGACGCCCTGCCGATGCTGCGCGCGGTGAAGGACGCCCACGAGCTGGAGCGGCTCGCCGCCGCCGGGGCCGCCGCCGACGCCACCTACGGAGAGATCCTCAAGGTGCGGTTCTCCGGCCGCAAGGAGACCGACATCGCCGCCGAACTGGCCGACCTGCTCAGGAGGTTCGGCCACTCCCAGGTCGACTTCACGGTCGTCGGCTCCGGCCCCAACGGCGCCAACCCGCACCACGAGGCGGGCGACCGCACCATCGAGCACGGCGACATGGTCGTCCTCGACTTCGGCGGTCTCAAGCACGGTTACGGCTCGGACACCTCCCGCACCGTCCACGTCGGCGAACCCACCGCCGAGGAGCAGCGGGTCCACGACATCGTCCGCGAGGCCCAGCGGGCGGGGTGCGACGCGGTCCGGCCGGGCGTCGCCTGCCAGGAGATCGATCGCGCCGCCCGCGCCGTCATCACCGAGTTCGGCTACGGCGAACGCTTCATCCACCGCACCGGCCACGGCATCGGCGTCACCACCCACGAACCGCCCTACATGATCGAGGGCGAGGAGCTGCCGCTGGTGCCCGGGATGTGCTTCTCGGTGGAGCCGGGCATCTACCTGCCGGGCCGGTTCGGCGTGCGGATCGAGGACATCGTGACCGTCACCGAGGACGGCGGCCGGCGCCTCAACACCACCGCCCGGGAACTGGCGGTCGTCGAGTAGGGGCTGTCCTGCCATCCCTGGCCGCCCGCCCGCCGGGGATGACGGGTCAGCTCTGGGGGAGCGGTTCGCCCGGTCAGCCGTCGGCCAGTACGACGCACGACTCCGGCGGCAGCCGCAGCAGCCCGTCGCCGCCCGGGGCCGCCACCGGCTCCCAGGCGGCGGCCACCCGGCCCCGGCCGCCGCCCAGCGGGATGTCGGCCGGCTCCCCGCCGAGGTTGACCGCGATCCGCAGCTCGCCCCTGCGGTACAGCAGCCAGCGCGCCCGCTCGTCGTGGGCGGTGCGCACCGACGCCAGGTCCGGGTCGCGCAGGTCGGGCAGGGCGCGGCGGAGCGCGATCAGCTCGCGGTACCAGGCGTGCAGCCGGGCGTGCGGCTCGCGGGCCGCCTCGTCCCAGTCCAGGCAGGAGCGGTCCCGGGTGGCCCGGTCCTGCGGGTCGGGCACCTGCTCCGCCGTCCAGCCGTGCGCCGCGAACTCCCGCCGCCGTCCCTCGCGCACCGCCTCGGCCAATCGCGGGTCGGTGTGGTCGGTGAAGTACTGCCAGGGGGTGCGCGCCCCCCACTCCTCGCCCATGAACAGCATCGGGGTGAACGGCCCGGTCAGCACGAGCGCCGCGGCGCACGCCAGCAGCCCGGGGGAGAGGGCGGCGGCGAGCCGGTCGCCCCGGGCCCGGTTGCCGATCTGGTCGTGCGTCTGGGCGTAGCCGACGAAGCGGTGGGCGGGGGTGCGGGCGGTGTCGACGGGGCGCCCGTGGGTGCGGCCCCGGAAGGCGGAGTACGTCCCGTCGTGGAAGAACACCCCGGTCATGGTGTGGGCGAGGGCGGCCAGCGGGGCCCGCGCGAAGTCCGCGTAGTAGCCCTGCGACTCACCGGTCAGCGCGGTGTGCAGGGCGTGGTGGAAGTCGTCGTTCCACTGCGCGTGCAGCCCGATGCCGCCCTGCGGGCGCGGGGCGGTGTCCCCGGGGTCGTTGCGGTCGGACTCGGCGATCAGCGGGAGGGGGTGGCCCAGCTCGGCGGCGAGCGCGTCCACGGCCGCGGACAGCTCCTCCAGATAGGTCAGCGCCCGTCCGTCGGCCAGGGCGTGCACCGCGTCGAGCCGGAGCCCGTCGAGCCGGTAGTCGCGCAGCCAGGCGAGCGCGCTGCCCAGCAGATACGCCCGCACCTCGTCGGAACCGGGGGCGTCGAGGTTGACCGCCGCACCCCACGGGGTGTGGTGCGTGTCGGTGAAGTACGGGCCGAAGGCCGGAAGATAATTGCCGGACGGGCCCAGATGGTTGTGGACCACGTCCAGGAGGACCGCGAGCCCGAGGCCGTGCGCCGCGTCGACGAAGCGCTTCAGCCCCTCCGGCCCGCCGTACGGCTCGTGCACGGCCCAGAGCGACACCCCGTCGTACCCCCATCCGTGGGTGCCGGGGAAGGGGCAGACCGGCATCAGCGACACATGGGTGACACCCAGTTCGGCGAGGTGCCCGAGCCGGGCCGCCGCGGCGTCGAAGGTGCCCTCCGGGGTGAACGTGCCGATGTGCAGCTCGTACAGGACGGCGTCCTGGAGCCCATGCCCCGGCCGCTCGGCGCGCCACGCGAAGCGGCCGTGGTCCACGACGGCGCTCTCCCCGTCCGGCCCGTCCGGCTGGCGGCGCGAGCGCGGATCGGGCAGCACCCGTACGCCGTCGGAACCGACCTCCCCGCCGTCGAGGACGAACCCGTAGCGGTCCCCGTCCGAGGCGTCGGCCGCCACCTCCCACCAGCCGTCCCGCCCGGGGACCCGCTCCATGGCCCGGGACCCGCCCCGCAGCCGCAGCTCCACCGAACCGGCCTTCGGGGCCCATACCTCGAACAGCATGCCGACGCTCCTCTTCTCCTCGCCCCCGTACCCCTCCGCCGCACAGCGACGATCACCCGCCCACGGCACTGGATCCACGCTGTTACCGGCGATTAAGGTCTGCTTCTGATCACTGCCCCCTCAGGTTCTGATCAATACGCACTTTCCGATCCGTCCGCACTTCCTCGTACGGCTGTGGAGGCCGAGATGACCGTGCCGTCGTTCCCGCCCGGCTTCCCCCCGGGCCACCGCGGCCGCACCCCCATGGCCCCGTACGACTGGTGCCGCGCGCGGAAGAGCGGCGGCGCGGGGTGCTGAGCACGGCCGACGCGTGGTGGTGGTCCCGGGCGGCACTCGGGATCTTCGTGCACTGGACGCCCGCCTCCGTGCCGGGCTGGGCCCCGCCACGCGTCCAGGCCGACCGGCTCCCGGCGGCGGCCCGCCGCGCGCCACTGGCCTGGACGCCGCACGCCGAGTGGTACGAGAACGGGCTCCGGTTCCCCGGCAGCCCCGTGGCCGCCCACCACCGCGCGACCTACGGCAGCCGCCCGTACGCCGCCTTCGGAGGCGACTTCCAGGACGCACTGACCGGCTGGGACCCGGCGGGCTGGGCCCGCGCCTTCCGCGCGGCGGGCGCCGGCTACGCCGTCCTGGTCGCCAAGCACCACGACGGCTTCTGCCTCTGGCCCTCCGCGATCACCAACCCGCACCGGGCCCGCTGGCACACCCGGCGCGATGTGCTCGGCGAGTTCGCCGAGGCGGTCCGCGCCGAGGGGATGCGGCTGGGGATCTGCTACTCCGCCGGGCTCGACTGGACCTTCGACGCCCGCCCCATAGGCACCGCCGCGCACGCCCGCGCGGCCGTCCCGCGCGGCGACTACCCCGCGTACGCCGGTGCGCAGCTGCGCGAGCTGATCCGCCGTTACCGTCCCGACCTGCTCTGGAACGACACCGTCTGGCCCGGCACGGACACCGACGTACGAGGGCTCACCGAGTACTACCGCTTCGCCGTCCCGCGCGGTGTCATGAACCGGCCGCTCACCCCGTACCGGTCCCTGCGGCTCCCCGGCGCCGGGCCCCCGTACGGCCTCACCCCCGGCGACGGCAGCGGCGCCTGCCACCACCGCGACTCCCCCCCGTCCGGACCGGACCCGGTGCGGGCGGGGCCGGACGGGGGCGGCGGGCGGCTCCTGGCCGTGGGGCCGCGCGGTGAGGACGCGACCATCCCCGGCCGGCAACTGCGACGACTGGAAGAGGCGGCCCGGGGCACCGGGCCGGGAGCTACGAGCGGTTGAGGCGGATGGAGTTGTCCGGGGTGAGGATCTCGGCGCTCCGGCCGCCCGCACGGACCCCGTTGGCGGGGCACCGGACGCCCGCTGCTCCGCCGTGCTTCTCGTAAGAAGGGCGCGGTGCCGAGGGCGCCGGCCGCGCGTGCGTCCGCTCCGGGCGGGGTCAGTCCCAGACCATGTCGAAGGAGCGCTCGAAGTTCACGTACCCGAGGCGGGCGAAGGACCGGGCCATCGGGACGTTGCCGAGGTCGGTGGAGGCCCGGATGCGCACCACGTCGTCCTGGGCGGCGAGGATCCGGGTGCCCTCGGCGAGGAGGTCGTCGATGTATCCGTGGCCGCGCTGTCCGGGGAGCACCCCGATGTAGGCGATGATCGGGTTGTAGTTGTTGCGGGCCGGTATCACGAAGCCGACCGGCTCGCCGTCGGGGAGTTCGGCGATCCGCCACCACGCGCGCGGGGTGCGGTAGTGCGCCAGCTCCTCGTCGTAGTGCTTCTCGGCGGCCTCGCGGGCGGTCAGTCCGGAGGCCAGGTCGGCCCGGCCGTGCGCGTCGAGGGTGCCCTCCATCACCGGGGTCATCAGCGCGAGGAGGTCCTCGCGGTCGGCGACCGGACGGAACCGGAGCCGCCCGCCGTCCTCGGGGACCGGCGTCCCGGCCCGCCACTCCAGCCGCAGCCGCTCGACCAGCATCCGTGCGCCGGAGCGTTCCATGACCCGGATCCGGGCCTCCACGATCTCCCGGGCGGCCGGGTCCTCCCGCCAGTCCGCCGGGACGTGGCGCCCGTACTCGGGCCTCGGCGCACCGGCCGGAACGACCGCCGCCGTCGCCGTCTCCAGCAGCCGCAGCCCCGCCTCCCCGCGCTCCGGCTCGGGCACCGTGTCGTCCAGGTCGAAGACGTCCAGGAGGAGGGGTGTCTCGCCGGTGTTGCTCCACCAGGCGAGCCGGGCCACCAGGCGCTCGCCGCTCAGCGCCACCCACATCCACTCGGGACGCCGCCGTCCCGAGGCGAGATCGTCGTCGAACTCGTGGTCGAACGCGTACGACAACCGCCGGAACAGGGCGAGTTCCTGCGGGTCGGTGAGCGGACGGATGGTCAGTTCCTGCGGCGCAGGTGTCATGCATGCTCCTCGAGCGGGCCGGAACAGCCGCCCGGTGTGCGCCGGGCGGTCTGCGGCGGCAGACAGTAGCAACGCGCCCGGGCCCGCGCGCGGGGATTTACCGGGCGCGGGCCCATGGCCGGGCGCGAGCCGGCCGGAGCCCGGCCTACCGCACCGTTTCTGGACACTGCGGGGAGGTCGGACCGACAATTGACCGCGTGACGTCCTCCTTCGAGTCCCACACGCACGCCGTGCGCCTGTCCGACGCCCAGCGCGACCGCGTGCTCGGCGTGCTCAGAGACGGCGCCGCGCAGGGCAAGTTGTCCCACGACACCTTCATGCGGCGCATGGAGCTGGCGCTCACCGCCCGCCGCCCCGAGGAACTGGCGGCGCTCACCGCCGACCTGGAGGGCGAGAGAGGCTTCTCACAGCGGGTACTCCGGGTCGTCGGCGGGGTCTCCGGTTTCCCCGGCCGGATACGCCGGGTCTGGCGGAACGAACGGCTCCCCAAACTCCTGCTCCCCGCCCCGAGCCCGCACCCCCTGCAGATCGGCCGCGATCCGGGGAACGGGCTGCGGCTCAACCACGAGACCGTCTCCCGGATGCACGCGCAGCTCATCGCGGCGCCCGGCGGCGGCTGGCTGCTGCGCGACCTCGGCTCGACCAACGGCACCTGCGTCAACGGCCGCCGGGTCACCGGCACGGTCCCGGTCGGCGCCGGTGACCAGGTGAGCTTCGGCCGGATGAGCTTCTGCCTCGCCGCCCCCGCCCCCACGCCCCCGGGCTGACCGACCGGACACGCCCCGGCCCGCCGCTCACCCGGACGGCCGTACGCCGACTGCGCCACGGCCCGGACAGTGGTCCCCTGGGTGAACCGCGTCGCATCCCGGCGCCCCGGGCCCGGGACGTCTCCAGGACCGGGCGGGACCGGGCCGGTCAGCGGGGTCCGGCGAGTGCCGGGGTCCGCGAGCCCCCGGCACGGTCCGAACGGAGACGGTCCAGGGAGCACGGATGCAGGCCGACGCGCCGGGAGGCATATCCGCACCGGCCACCCGACCACGCCCCGGCCCCAGCCTCCTCGCCCCCTCCACCGCCCGCGACCCGTACCGCCTCTACCGGCTCCTGCGCGAGAGGCACCCGCTCAGCTACGACGCGCCCCTGGGCGTCTGGCTGGTCAGCCGGTACGCGGATGTGGTCACCGCCCTCACCGACCCCCGGTTCACCGGCCTCCCGCACGACGCCGCACCCCGCGGCGGCCCCGCGCCCCTCGGCCTCTGCCACGGCGGCCCGCAGTGCGCCGACCCCCGCCCGCCCGGCACCGCCCCGGACCCCCGCGCCACGCCCCCGGACCCCCGCACCGCCGACCGGATCGAGCGCACCGCCTACGTACTGGCCCGCCGGATCGCCGCCCGCCGACAGGCCGATCTGGTCGAGGAGTTCTGCCGCTGGCTGCCCCTCGGCGCGGCCACCGGAACCGGCCCCCGCCGCTGCCCCGACCGGCTCGGCCACAGCCCCTGCACCCGCCACACCGCGCTGCGCACCACCGCGCTCGCCTCCTTCCTCGCCCACGTGCTGGACGCCCCCGACCTGCTCGCCGCCCTGCGCACCGAGCCCGCCCTCGCCGACCCGGCCTGGGCGGAGTCGCTGCGCCGGGTCCCACCGGTCCAGGTGGTGCTCCGCCGCACCGCCACCGAGGTCACGCTCGGCGGCGGCACCCTGCCCGCCGGGGCGCACGTCGCCTGCCTGACCGGCTCGGCCGGGCGCGACCCGGACCGGTTCGCCGCCCCCGACCTCTTCAACCCGTTCCGCACCGACCAGGACCGCGTCCTCACCGGCCCCGAGTCCTGCCCGGCCGTCCGGCTCGGCCGGACCGAGGCCCGGCTGGGGCTGTGCGCCCTGCTCGACGCGATGCCCCGGCTCCGCTGGGCCGACGGCTTCCGCCCGGCCCGCACCGGGCTGCTCACCCGGGGCCCGCGGACCCTGCTCGTCAGCAGCGGCTGAGCAACGCCACCGGGCGCTCGGCGAAGAGCTCGGCCGACGCGACCGGGCCCCCGGAGAACTTCCGGTCCGGGGCCAGCAGATCGACCCACGCCCCGTCGTCCGGCAGCACCAGCTCCGTACCGCGCCAGCCGCCCGACTCCGCCAGCCGCGACGACAGCCGGGTCACCGCCGTGACCACCTCGCCGGAACGGCAGAACGCCAGACAGTGCGCGGCCGCCGGACCCCGGGCTTCCAGCGGGGCGTACGTACCGGACGCGCCGAACACCTCCGGCCGTTCGCGCCGCAGCCGCAGCGCCACCGAGGTGAGCCGCGCCTTCTCCGCCCCGAGACCGCCGCCACCGCCCTCCCCGTCCGGCTCGCGGAACGGCCGCCGGTTGTCCGGGTCGACCAGCGCGAGGTACTCCCGCTCGGTGCCCTGGTACACGTCCGGCACCCCGGGCATCGTCAGCTGCACCAGCGCCGCGCCCAGCACATTGGCCCGGACGTACGGGGCGAGCGCGCGCGCGAACCGCTCCAGCGCCTCCCGCACCGGCCCGCCCGCACCGGCCGGACCCGCCGCGACGAAGTCCGTCACGGCCCGCTCGTAGCCCCGGTCCGACCCGGTCCAGCTGGTGAAGAGCCCCGCCTCGCGGGCCGCCTTCAGCAGCGTCGGCTCCATCCGCCCGGCCAGCTCATGGTCCGGCAGCCCCGTACAGCCCACCGCCGTCTGCCAGGCCGACCAGGCGAACTGCGCGTCCGGGGCGGCGACCGGCACCGCCCGTTCCAGCTCGGTCAGCAGCTCCGACCACGCCCGCGGGCACTCGGTCAGCACCGCGATCCGGGCCCGTACGTCGGCGCTCCGCTTGGTGTCGTGGGTGGTCAGCACCGTGCCGGTGGACGGCCAGTCGCGGGCCAGCCGGGCGCAGAACGCGTGGAAGTCCTCCGGCACCACCGCGGGCCGCCCCGGATCGCCGCCCACCTCGTTCGCCGACACCAGCGGCGTGTACCGGTAGTACGCGGTGTCCTCGACCGACTTGGCCCGCAGCGCCGAGGCCGTCTGGGCGAACCGGTCGCGGAACGCCGTCCGTTCCGGCCCCCCGCCCGGCCGCCCCAGCGCCAGCTCCCGGACCACCTCGACCGCCGCCGCCTCCTCCGCGACCGGGAAGGCCGCCTTCGCGTCCCGCACCGCCGCCTCCGGCAACGCCTCCTCCGGCGACGGGGAGGACGGGGAATCCGGGTACGGGCGGTAGACCGGCACCCGGACCAGCAGTTCCCGGACCGCCGTGCGCAGCGCCCACGGCGCGTGGTCCCGCAGCGCGGGATCGGCCGCGCAGATCCGTACCGCCATCCGGGTCAGCAGCGCGGTCTCGGCGGCCAGCTCGTCCGTCACCACCTCGTACGCGGCCCGGCGGACGGTCGCCGTCCAGTCGCCGCCCCGGTCGGCGGCCGGGCCCGCGAACTCCCGGTAGCGGCCGACCAGCTCGGCCGCGCCCGCCGGATCGACGAACAGGCCGTCGACGTGGTGCAGCGCGTCGTACCCGGTGGTGCCCGCGACGGCCCATCCGGCGGGCAGGCGCTCCTCGCCGGTGAGGATCTTCTCCACCACCGTCCACCGGCCCCCGGTGGCCGCCGACAGCCGCTCCAGATAGGCCGCCGGGTCGGCCAGCCCGTCCGGATGGTCGACGCGCAGCCCGTCGACGACCCCGTCCCGGACCAGCCCCAGGATCGTGGCGTGGGTCGCGGCGAACACCTCCGGGTCCTCCACCCGCACCCCGATCAGCCCCGAGACCGTGAAGAACCGCCGGTAGTTCAGCTCGGTACGGGCCAGCCGCCACCAGCAGAGCCGGTAGTGCTGGGCGTCCAGCAGCTCCGGCAGCGGCAGACCGGCCGTGCCCGCCCGCAGCGGGAACTCCTGGCCGTCCAGGCGCAGCACCTCCCCGTCCACCCGGAACCGGTCCAGCTCCTCGCCGATCCGGCGGCCGAGCACCGGCAGCAGCACCTTCCCGCCGCCCGCAGCCCAGTCGATGTCGAACCAGCGGGCGTACGGCGAGGAAGGGCCCTCGCGCAGCACCTCCCGCAGCGCGCGGTTGTGGCGCGGGTCGGCGGCCATGTGGTTCGGCACGATGTCCACGACCAGCCCGAGCCCGTGCGCCCGCGCCGTGCGGGCCAGGTCCCGCAGCCCCGCCTCGCCGCCGAGCTCCCCGCGTACCCGGCCGGGGTCGACGACGTCGTAGCCGTGCCGGGAGCCGGGGACGGCCTCCAGCACCGGGGACAGATGCAGATGCGAGACGCCGAGCTCGGCGAGGTAGGGCACGGCGCGCGCGGCGGCCGCGAACGGGAAGTCGGGCTGGAGCTGGAGCCGGTAGGTCGCGGTGGGCGTCATGCGGTCGTCCGTACCCGGCCCGGCGCCATCTGTGACAGAGAACGCCGCAAAGGGCCCGACCGGCGGTGTCCCCGACCGCCCCAGGGGATGTCCGACACATGCCCGCGGCCGTCGCGCACGCATGCGTCGGACACCTCCTACGCAGGCCGCTGGAGCACCGCCATGCTGCGCCCGACCAGCGTCACCCGCTCGCCCGCCGCCACCTTCGGCCCCGAACCGGGCATGACCCCGACCGGGCGCGCCGTGTCCACCACCAGCAGCCACTGCCGCCCGTGGTCCACCGGCACCCGGAACTCCAGCGTCCGGTCGCTCGCGTTGAACATCAGCAGGAACGAGTCGTCGTGGATCCGCTCGCCGCGCGGCCCCGGCTCGGAGATCGCGTTCCCGTTGAGGAAGACCGTGAGCGCCTTGGCGTGGGCGGCCTCCCAGTCCCGCTGCGTCATCTCCCCGCCTTCCGGGGTGAACCACGCGATGTCCGACAGCTCGTCATGGGTGCCCTGCACCGGGCGCCCGTGGAAGAACCGGCGGCGCCGGAAGACCGGATGGTCGCGGCGGAGCCAGACCATCGCCCGGGTGAACTCCAGCAGGCTGCCGCCCGCCGCCGGTCCGCCGTCCTCCTCGGCGCCCCCGACGGCGGCCGGATCCGGCCAGTGCACCCAGGACAACTCGCTGTCCTGGCAGTACGCGTTGTTGTTGCCCCGCTGGGTACGGGCGAACTCGTCGCCGTGACTCAGCATCGGCACGCCCTGCGAGAGCATCAGCGTGGCGATGAAGTTCCGCATCTGCCGGGCCCGCAGGTCCAGCACCTCCGGCCGGTCCGTCTCGCCCTCGACCCCGCAGTTCCAGGACCGGTTGTGGCTCTCGCCGTCCCGGTTGCCCTCGCCGTTGGCCTCGTTGTGCTTGTCGTTGTACGCGACCAGGTCGTGCAGGGTGAAGCCGTCGTGGCAGGTGGTGAAGTTGATCGAGGCGAGCGGGCGGCGCCCGTCGTCCTGGTACAGGTCCGAGGAGCCGGTCAGCCGGCCGGCGAACTCCGCCAGGGTCCGGGGCTCGCCGCGCCACAGGTCCCGCACGGTGTCCCGGTACTTGCCGTTCCACTCGGTCCACAGCGGCGGGAAGTTCCCCACCTGGTAGCCGCCCTCGCCGACGTCCCACGGCTCCGCGATCAGCTTCACCTGGCTGACCACCGGATCCTGCTGTACCAGGTCGAAGAAGGACGACAGCCGGTCCACCTCGTGGAACTGCCGGGCCAGGGTCGCCGCCAGATCGAAGCGGAAGCCGTCCACGTGCATCTCGGTCACCCAGTACCGCAGCGAGTCCATGATCAGCTGGAGTACGTGCGGCGACCGCATCAGCAGCGAGTTCCCGGTCCCGGTGGTGTCCATGTAGTACCGGGGATCGTCCGCGAGCCGGTAGTACGAGGCGTTGTCCAGCCCCCGGAAGGAGAGCGTCGGCCCCAGGTGGTTGCCCTCCGCGGTGTGGTTGTAGACCACGTCGAGGATCACCTCGATGCCCGCCTGGTGCAGGGCCCGCACGGCCTGCTTGAACTCCAGCACCTGTTCGCCCCGGTCGCCCCAGGACGCGTACGCGTTGTGCGGGGCGAAGAAGCCGATGGTGTTGTAGCCCCAGTAGTTGGCGAGCCCCGCGTCGGCCAGCCGGTGGTCCTGGACGAACTGGTGGACGGGCATCAGTTCGATCGCGGTGACCCCCAGTTCCGTCAGATGGGCGATCACCTCCGGATGGGCCAGCCCCGCGTAGGTGCCGCGCAGCTCCTTCGGCAGCGCCGGGTGGAGCATCGTCAGCCCCTTGACGTGGGCCTCGTAGATCACCGTGCGGTGGTAGTCCGTCCGGGGCCGGCGGTCGTCGCCCCAGTCGAAGTACGGGTTCACCACCACCGACGTCATGGTGTGCGGCGCCGAGTCGAGGTCGTTGCGCGCGTCGGGCCGGCCGAACGGGTAGCCGTACACCGCCTCGCCCCACCGGATCTGCCCGGCCACCGCGCGGGCGTACGGGTCGAGCAGCAGCTTGGCCGAATTGCATCGCACCCCGCGCTCCGGCTCGTACGGCCCGTGGACCCGGAACCCGTACCGCTGACCGGGCATCACCCCGGGCAGATAGGCGTGGCGGACGAAGGCGTCGGTCTCCCTGAGCTCGACCGCCGTCTCGGAACCGTCCTCGTGGAGCAGACACAGCTCGATCCGTCTGGCGGCCTCCGAGAAGACCGCGAAATTGGTCCCGGCGCCGTCGTACGTGGCGCCGAGGGGGTACGCCTGTCCCGGCCATACCTGCATGGGCTCGACTCCTCCACCTCTGATCAGGGCAGATCCTTCCCGAAAGAAGTGCGCCGACCTAGGACGTCACCCGGTCCGGTCAACATCGGGCCTCTTCGTGTCGCCCGGAACCGTGATCCGGACCCCCGGGCGGAGCCCCCGCCCCGCCCCCGGGGCGGGATGGGGTGCTTAATCACTATGAATCCCCTCACTCCGGCCGATCCCGGCATGGAGAACAAGCCTGCGTCACTGCCGAGTTGACGAAGCAGCATGCGCATCCTGCTGCACCGGATCCCGCTCCCGGAGTACCCTTCCTTGATCGTTGGTGGGGGAGTGGAAGGCGGTGCGCGGGTGAGCTCGGGAGGCTTCGAGCTGCCCCCAGGTGACCCAGGTCACGAGGGGGAATCCACCGATGTCCCCCCAGGGGCGGTATCGCTTGTGCAACCCGTGGAGATCGGCGCGGAGCTGGACTGGGGCGCGGACGCCTGGAGCGAGGTCCGGATGCGCGCCCAGCGGGCCGGCCGGGCCTACATCTGGCTGAATCTCGTGGAGCAGCGGCTGCGCGCCGTGGTCGCCGCGGTGCTCCGGCCGATCTACGAGCCGGTGCACGGCGAGGACTGGGTGGTGGCCGCCGCCGGTCCCGCCGGACAGGAATGGGTGCAGCGCGCCGTCGCCGTGCGGGAGGTCTCCCGCCGCAAGGGCTATCTGCTGGACCCCGCCGACGACAACGTCCTCAGCTTCCTCACCCTGCCCCAGCTCCGCGAGCTGATGGTCCAGCACTGGCCCTGCTTCGAGGCGTACTTCGACGACCGGCGCGAGGTGGAGCTGGCCCTCGACGAGCTGGAGGTCGCCCGCAACGTGGTCTCCCGCAACCGCGCCCTGAACGAGCCGGTCCTCGCCCAGGCCGAGCGCGCCTCCGCCCGGCTCCTGGAGATCCTCGGCAGCGGCGCCGCCGTCCCGTCGGCCGACCGGCTGCCGGTCGACGCCGTGGAGGAGCTGGTCGGCGACCGGTACGCGGACGTGGTCTCCGTCCACTCCGACCGGGTGCGGCTCCAGCGCCAGCTCCCCGCCGAGGACCTCTTCGGCAACGCGCGGCGGCTCGACGCCATCGGCATAGGGCTCAACCTGCTGGTGCAGAACTTCTCGGGCCGCCGGCTCGTCCGGCTCGCCGAGTCGGGCTGCCGCGTCCGGCTGCTCTTCATCAACCCGGCCAGCAGCGCGGTCAAGCGGCGGGAGCGGGAGCTGGGGCTGAAGAAGGGCGAACTGAGCCGGTCGGTGGAGATGAACATCCTCCACATGCGCCGGGTCCGCTCCAAGCTCCGTGACCCGGGCGCCTTCGAGATCCATGTCTTCGACGAGACCCCGCGCTTCACGGCCTACCTGGTGGACGGCGACGGCACGGACGCGGTCGGGGTCGTCCAGACCTATCTGCGCCGCGCACGCGGCATGGAGGCACCGGTCCTGGTGCTGCGCGGCGGCGGGCGGGCGGTGTTCCGCGCCGGGCAGGAGAACGAGCACGGGCTGTTCGAGACGTACCGCGAGGAGTTCGAGTCGGTCTGGGCCGACTCCCGGCCCGTCTCCTGACGGGCCGTCCTCCCCGGGCGCGTTCGGCGAGGGGGCCCGGGGGCTCTGTCAGTGGTGCGTGCGAGGGTGGTCACCACATGGGGGAGCAACGAAGGAGGTACCCGATGAGCTGGGACCGTGAGCCGCTGGTCGGTTTCGACCTGGAGACGACGGGCACGGAGCCGCTGGAGGCGCGCATCGTGACGGCCGCCGTCGTGAGCGTCGGCAGCAGCGGCGCGGAGCCCGCGCAGGAGCGCACCTGGCTGGCCGATCCGGGGGTCCTGATCCCGGCCCAGGCCTCGGCGATCCACGGCATCAGCAGCGAGCGCGCGGCGGCGGAGGGCCGCCCGGTCCGCGAGGTCGCCGACGAGGTCGCCGAGACGCTGGCCGGCCACTGGCGCCGGGGCGTCCCGGTCGTCGCGTACAACGCGGCCTTCGACCTGACGCTGCTCACCGCCGAGCTGCGGCGCCACGGACTGCCCTCGCTGAGCGACCGGCTGGGCGGGGCGGGCATCGGCCCCGTCATCGACCCGTACACCATCGACCGCGCGGTGGACCGCTACCGGAAGGGCAAGCGCACCCTGGAGGCGGTCTGCGTGGAGTACGGGGTGGTCCACGGCGGCGCCCACGACGCGGGGGCGGACGCGCTGGCCGCGGTCCGGGTGGCCCACGCGATAGCCGGGCGGCACGGCTCGGTGGCCCGGATGTCCGCCGCCGAGCTGCACGAGCGCCAGGTGGAGTGGTACGCCCGGTGGGCGGCGGACTTCCAGAGCTTCCTGCGCCGCAAGGGCACGGCGGACGCGGTGGTGGACGGCGACTGGCCGCTGCGCCGCCCGGCCGAGGTCCCGGCCGGCTGACGCCCTCCCGGTCCGGATCCCCGGATCAGAATCCGTATCCCCGGATCAGAAGGGGTACCAGCGCACGGTCGGGTCGTCGTCGCGCAGCGAGGCCACCCGGCGGCGGAACTCCACGAGGGCCTTCGGGTTGGCCGGCGCGTGCTGGGACACCCAGGCGCAGCTGGCGGTCTCCCTGGCCCCGCGCAGCACCGGGCACCCCTCCCACGCGCGCACGTCCCAGCCGTACGCGGCGGTGAACGCGTCGTACGCCTCGGGCGCCAGCCCGTACCGGTCCCGGGACAGCGCCAGGACGACCAGGTCGTGCTCGCGCAGATCCGCGGAGAAGGTCTCCAGATCGATCAGGACCGGGCCGTCCGGGCCGACGTGCGCATTGCGGGTGAGCGCGTCGCCGTGGATCGGTCCCGGCGGCAGGTGCGGGACCAGCGCGGCGGCCGCCGCGGCGAAGCCGTCCCGGCGCTCGCGCAGATAGTCGGCGTCGGCCGGGTCGATCGCGTCGCCCGCCAGCCGCAGCCACCGCTCGACCCCGCCCAGCAGTTCGCGGCGCGGCAGGGTGAAGCCGTCCGGGGCGGGCAGCGCGTGCACCTGGGCCAGCAGGGGGGCCAGGTCCTTCGGCTCGGTGGGGCGCACCGCCTCGGGCAGCCGGTGCCAGAGGGTCACCGGGTGCCCCTCGACCAGCCGGGCCGCGGGCTCCGCCGCCCGTACGGCCGGGACGCCCGCGTCGGCCAGCCAGTGGGCGACGGCCACCTCGCGCTCCGCACGTTCCCGCAGTTCCGGGTGGTGCACGGCGTCCCGGCCGACCTTGACCACCAGGTCGCCGACGGCGAACACCGCGTTCTCCCCCAGCGCGAGCAGCTCCGCGCCCCCGGACAGACCGGCGGCGGCGAGCACCTCGCGCGCAAGCATTTCGTTCATGTCTGCGATTTTCGCACCCGCGCAGGCGTCCTTGACGAACCGACGACCCGTCAGCACGATGACGTGGGCCATCCAACCGGCCAGAACGGTATGAACTGGGTCAAACGCCACAAGGGGGAGTATTCATGGCATTAGCGAGTGCGACCGTACGTTCCGAGAGACCCGGCCCGCCGGCCGGCCGGAGCACCCCGCCCCGGCCGACGGGCCGGAGCGCCGGCGCCTGGTTCCTGGTACTGCCCGCGCTGATCCCGATCCTCGTCCTCAGCGTCGGCCCCCTGCTCTACGGCATCGCGCTCGCCTTCACCGACGCCCAGTCCGGCCGCACCCGTGCCACCCAGTGGGTCGGCGGGCTCAACTTCCAGGACCTGCTCCACGACACCCTCTTCTGGGACTCCTTCCGGATCGGCCTGGTCTGGGCGTTCGGCGTCACCGTCCCGCAGTTCGTCCTCTCCCTGGGCCTCGCCCTCCTGCTCGACCAGCGGCTCCGGCTGCGCTGGCTGGCCCGCGCGCTGGCGATCATCCCCTGGGCGATGCCCGAGGTGGTCGTGGGCATCATGTGGCGGCTGGTCTACAACCCGGACGCGGGCGTCCTCAACGAGACCCTGCGCGACCTCTCCCTCGGCGACGGACGGGACTGGCTCACCGGCCTCGCCACCGCCCTGCCCGCGGTGATGGTCGTCGGGGTGTGGGCGGGCATGCCGCAGACCACCGTCGCCCTTCTCGCCGGGGTCCAGAACGCCCCGCGGGAACTCCACGAGGCGGCGGCCCTCGACGGCGCCGGAGCCTGGCGCCGCTTCCGCACCGTCACCTGGCCGGTGCTCAGACCGGTCGCGTTCGCCATCACCGCACTCAACTTCATCTGGAACTTCAACTCCTTCGCCCTGGTCTACGTCCTGACCAACGGCGGCCCCGGCGGCCGCACCCGGCTGCCGATGCTCTTCGCGTACGAGGAGGCGTTCCACTACGGGCAGTTCGGCTACGCCGCGGCGATGGGCTGCGTGATGGTCGCGGTGATCTCCGTCATCCTCGCCGTCCACCTCGCCGCCCGGCTCAAGGGAGGCGAGGACCGGTGAACACCCGCACCAGCCCGCTCGTCCGCACCGGACAGTACGCCGCGCTCCTCGGCTACCTCGCCTTCCTGGCGTTCCCGTTCCTGTGGCTGATCTCCACCGCCTTCAAACCGGCCCGCGAACTGGGCTCGCTCCACCCCACCTGGATCCCCGAGCACCCGACGCTCGACAACTTCCGCCAGGCCTTCGACGAGCAGCCGCTGCTCCGGGCCGGGGCCAACTCGCTGACCGCCGCGCTCTGCGCCGCCGCCCTCGCGGTGGTCGTCGCCACCCCGCTGGCGTACGTGCTGGCCCGCCGCCGCTCCCGGCTCTCGACGGCGGCCACCGGATGGGTGGTGGTCAGCCAGGCGTTCCCGCTGGTCCTGCTGATCATCCCGCTCTTCCTGATCCTGAAGAGCCTCCATCTGATCAACACCCTGACGGGGCTGGTCATGGTGTACACCGTCTGGGCGCTGCCCTTCGCCCTCTGGATGCTGGTCGGATACGTACGGGCCGTCCCGGTCGAGCTGGAGGAGGCCGCCGCGGTCGACGGCGCGGGCCGGCTGCGGACCCTGGTGTCGGTGACCGCCCCGCTGCTGGCCCCCGGCATCGTCGCCACCGCGCTCTTCGCCTTCATCACCGCCTGGAACGAGCTGTTCTTCGCGCTCGTCCTGCTCAAGTCACCGGAGAAGCAGACCTTGCCGGTCGTCCTCACCCACTTCATCGGCGCGGAGGGGGCGGCCGACCTCGGCCCGCTCGCCGCCGCAGCCTTCCTCGCCACCCTGCCCTCGCTGGTGATCTTCGCGGTCATCCAGCGGCGGATCACCGGTTCCATGCTGGCCGGGGCGGTGAAGAGCTGATGCGGACGACGACGCGCAGGGCGACGGCCGCCGTGGCCACCGCGCTCGCCCTGCTCCTCTCCGGCTGCGCGGGGCAGGACGACGGCGGGCGGCACGACGGCCGGATCGAGCTGAGGTTCCAGTCGCTGGCCTGGCAGAAGGAGTCCGTCGACGTCAACAAGCGGCTGGTGGAGGAGTGGAACGAGACCCATCCGGACGTCCATGTCACCTACGTCCCCGGAAGCTGGGACACCGTCCACGACCAGTTGCTCACCTCCTTCGAGGGCGGCGAGGCCCCGGACATCGTCCACGACGCCTCCGACGACCTGGCCGACTTCGCGTACGGCGGCTTCCTCGCCGATCTGCGCGGACTCCTCCCCGACCGGCTGACCGCCGACATCCCGCGACAGAGCTGGTCCACCACCACCTTCGGCGACGGCGTCTACGGCGTGCCCTTCCTCCAGGAACCCCGCGTCCTGATCGCCAACACCGGGATCCTCCAGCGGTCCGGGGTCCGGATCCCCACTCCCGACCACCCCTGGAGCTGGGAGGAGTTCCGGCGCGTCACCAAGAAGCTGACCGGCGAGGGGAGGCACGGGGTCGCCTGGCCGCTCAGGGAGCCGGTCTCCGTCACCCTCAACCTCGGCCTCTCCGCCGGCGGCCGGCTCTTCCACCGGGGCGCCGACGGCAGGGTCACCCTCCGCGCGGAGCCGGGCGACCGGATCGTTCCCGGCACCATCCACGACCAGGTCAACACCGACCGCAGCGCCGCGCGCACCACCCTCGGCATGGGCGGCTCCGACACCCTCCCCGGCTTCTTCGGCGGCAAGTACGCGATGGTGCCGCTCGGCTTCTCCTACCGCCAGCAGATCGTCGAGCAGGCCCCCGAGGGGTTCGAGTGGACGGTGCTCCCGCCGCCGGCGGGCGGCGCGGGGCTCGCCCAGGGGGTCAGCCCGCAGACCCTGTCCGTCGCGGAGGCCAGCCCGCACAAGAAGGAGGCCGCGCGGTTCATCGACTTCCTGCTCCGGCCGCCGAACATGGTGCGGCTGGCCAAGGGCGACTGGATGCTCCCGACCGGTACCGAGGCCCTCGCCGACCCCACCCTGCACACCGCCGAGAACGGCTGGGCGACCGGTGTCGCCGTCGCGAAGGCGCTCCGTCCGGCGCCCGCCCAGTCGGTGCGCGGTTACCCGGAGTGGAAGGACAAGGTCGCCACCCCCGCCCTCCAGGAGTACTACAGCGGGGCCATCGGGCCGGACGAGCTGACCCGGCGTCTGGTCGACGACGGGAACCGGGTCCTGGCCCGCTACCAGCGCTGATCCGGCTTCCGGCGGGGTCTTTGGGACACCGGAACGTTCCGCACCGCCGCAATGTGGCCGCCAGGTGAGAGGTCGGTGAAAGCAGGGTCGGAATCAGGCCGCGACCCCGCCCGTGCGCACCGCCGGGCGGGGTCCTCCGCGCCACCCGGGAAGACCGCCGGTCGTGCCGTGACCTCGGGGTGGGCCGCATAAGTCCTGGTGGACGCGGTCGACTTGAGTGTCTCTGGCCGGTTTCTTATTACGAAAGTTTGTTGAGTAAGTCACAGCCGCTTGAAGGTCTTGATCTGCGCGCGTCAATCGGCGAGGGTTTCGAGCCAGCCCCCGGAGATCTTCCGGCCGGGGGCGAATCCCCCCACAAAGAATGACGAGGAGACCCCTCTTCATGGCTATTCACAAGCGCGCCCGCCGGTTCAAGCTCACCGCGGCGATAACCGCGGTGGCCGCGGCGGCCGGAGTCACCCTGCTCAACACCTCGCTGGCGGGCGCCGAGCCCGCCCCCGCGATGGGCGTCGTCTACGGCGCGAACGCCGCGGACGCCGTCTCCGGCAGCTACATCGTCATGCTCAACCAGAAGGCCGACAAGTCGGAGCTCGCCAAGGAGTACGGCGGCACGCTCAAGCGGAACTACACCTCCGCCATCAACGGCTTCTCCGCCTCCGGCCTCACGCTCACCGAGGCCAAGCGGCTGGCGGCCGACCCGGCCGTCTCCAAGGTGGTCCAGAACAAGAAGTTCCACATCGACGGGACCCAGACCAACCCGCCGTCCTGGGGGCTGGACCGGATCGACCAGACCGAGACCGCCGGTGATGGCGCGTACACCTACCCCGACAGCGCGGGCGAGGGCGTGACCGCGTACGTCATCGACACCGGTGTGCGCACCACGCACGAGGAGTTCGAGGGCCGCGCCAGCTCCGGCTACGACGCCGTCGACAACGACGACGACGCGGACGACGGCAACGGCCACGGCACCCATGTGGCGGGCACCATCGCCGGTGCGACCTACGGGGTCGCCAAGAAGGCCAAGATCGTCGCCGTCCGGGTCCTCGACGACTCGGGCTCGGGCACCACCGAGCAGGTCGTCGCCGGCATCGACTGGGTGACCGAGAACCACGAGGGCCCCTCCGTCGCCAACATGAGCCTCGGCGGCGGCGCGGACGAGGCGCTCGACACCGCGGTCCAGAAGGCCATCGCCTCCGGCGTCACCTTCGCGGTCGCCGCCGGGAACGACTCCTCCGACGCGAGCCAGACCTCCCCGGCCCGCGTCCCCGAGGCCATCACGGTCGCCTCGTCCACCGTGGACGACGAGCAGTCGTACTTCTCCAACTACGGCTCGATCGTGGACATCTACGCCCCGGGTTCGGACATCACCTCGTCGTGGAACGATAGCGACGACGCGTCCAACACCATCTCCGGTACGTCCATGGCGACCCCGCACGTCGTCGGCGCCGCCGCCGTCTACCTCGCCGGGCACCAGGACGCCACCCCGGAGGAGGTCGCCACCGCCCTCACCGACGGGGCCACCCCCGACGCGATCTCCAACGCCACCGCGGGTACCCCGAACAAGCTGCTGAAGATCGTCGAATAGCCGCCCGGCCCCCGGGCCGGTGACCGGGCGGCCGAACCGCCCGGCGCAACGGAGAACGCGGCCGCCGTGCCCTCCCCCACGGGGCACGGCGGCCGCTTCGTGCGTGAACTCCACTGTGCTGCAAGGGAGTTGTGGATGGCGACCGGATTGATTCCGCCACCGGCACCCGGTGTGCCACGCCTTTCGGCCGACCTCGGCCCGACTCCCGGTCCGGCCGCATCCTGCCTCCGCGTCCGGGCGTTGGGCCGGTGATGCACCGCGCCGGCCGTTCCGGTCCGGCACCGGGGCATCCTCCGGTCCGTTCAGAACCGACTCCGAAAGGCACCGACGGATGACAGCAGCATCGAACGGGAAAGACGCGGCCGGCGGGTACTCCCGCCGCGGGCTCCTCAAGATCGGCATCGGCGTCGTCGCGGGGGTGGGCATGGTCGGCCCGGCCGCCGGAACGGCCATGGCCGGCGGGCCGGGCGACCCGTCCAGCCCCACCCTCGCTGTCAAGGTGAAGAACCTCAGCGGCCCCGCCGAGACCGGCCCGTTCACCGCGCCGTGGACCGACCTCGGCATCCCCGTGCGCTGTCCGGACGGCACCATGCTCTTCGTCGGCGGCGACACCTTCGACGGCGACCACGTGCCACGCCCCGGCGAACCGAGCGACTGGCGTGCCCCGGTCGGCCTGCGCTCCAGCAACGGGGACGTCAACAACCTGCGCATCGACGGAAGCGTCGGTGGCGGCCACGCCAACAGCCTCGTCGACGAGCCGCACAATCCCGTCGGGGACAAGGCCACGACGGCGATCCCGTCCGACGTGTTCGTCGTCGACGGCGTCATGTACATGCATCTGATGCGCGGTGTCATCTACGACACCCACCACACGGACTTCTGGCGCTCCACCGACAACGGGGAGTCCTGGGAGTACCTCTGCCAGTGGCCGGGCGACCTGCACGGCGGCCAGTTCCAGCAGAAGACGTACGCCGTCGCCGACGACGGCTACTGCTACGTCCTGTCCTCGGTCTTCAACCGCGAGGTGGCGTCCGGGATGCTGCTCCACCGGGTGCGCAAGGAGCGCCTCGGCGACCCGGGCGCCTACGAGCCGTGGGGCTACGTCGACGGCGGCTGGCGGTGGAACGCCCCGGCGCCGACGACCGTGTTCGACGTCCGCAAGTGGGGCGAGATCTGCTTCCGCGCCATGGACGGCAAGTACGTCCTCACCTGGCTCAACATGGACCCGCTGTCGATCCGGGCGATGGTCTTCCCGCTCCCGACCTCGGACCTGACCAGGACGCTGGAGCAGACGATGATCCTGCCCTGTGCGCCCGGGCAGGAGGTGGCCAACCTCGTGGCCAGCCCGTACGGCGGGTTCGTCGTACCCGGCTCGACGTTCGGCAACTTCCACATCGTCGTCAGCCAGTGGTACGACGAGTGGAACTACCGGATCATGCAGTACAAGGTCAACATGCTGTCCTGAGCGGGGCGCGGTACCGGGCGCCGTCCCCGGCGGCGCCCGGCGTCAGGCGGAGGCCGGGCCGGTGCGGCCCGGCCGTTCGCGCAGGACGAGCAGGGTCCAGCCTCGGCCCGCCGGGTCCAGCGGCCGGGTCGCGGCGGTGAAGAGCTCCGCGGCCCGGCGGTAGGAGAGCCGCCCCCGGCCGGTGACCGGACAGCGGTCGGCGGCCGGTGTTCCGGCGGGCGCCCGGCGGCCCGTGACGAAGACCGGCCCCGCCGTGCGCCCGGCGAGCAGCATCGGCAGCAGGCGGGCGGTGCCCGGCCCCCAGGTCAGGGGGGCCGCCGCGTGGGACCGGGCCCGCCGGCCGGGCAGGTCGAGGTGGTCGATGTCGAGGGCGAGTACCCGCTCGACGGGGGCCCGTGACTCGTGCAGGAGATGCCACAGGGCCAGCTCCCTCAGCGGCGCCCGCGAGGCGAGGGCGGCGCGGGCCCGGTCCGGGGTGGTGGCGGACGCCGGGGGAGCGGCCGAGGGGGCGGCGGCCGGTCCGGGGTGCGGTCCGGGCGGCTCCAGCCCGGCCGTCGGATCCGTGACGATCCAGCCCCGCGCCAGCCACCACGCCGTTGCCGCGCGCAGACAGGCCAGCTCGCGGACCACCGTACGGGGCAGGGCGGACGCGGCGCGGTCGGCCAGTCCCCGGCGCAGCCGCTCCGGGGTCCGCGGATCGTCCAGCAGGGCGAGCGGCACGACGGGCGGACGGGCACCCCGGCGCTCCCGGCCGGTCGGGGACCGCCGGTCGACCAACGGCCAGGCCCACCCCCGCAGCGAGACCCGGTAGACGCGGCGGGAGGCGTCGCCGAGACCGGCCGCCGCGAGGTAGCGGTCCACGGCGGCACCGTATTCCACCGGCGTCGCACGCAAAGTTTCCGTGTCCTTTTCCGGGCCGATTCTCATTCCCGCCACCCGCAGTAAATGGACCTCATCGACGCTCCCTCGCTTCTCCTCAACCGACCCTACCACCAGGGATGTTGCAGTAAATGAAGCCTATTTACTGCGGGAATTCCAGGGAAAGTGAAATTGCTGGTGAAAGACTCAATTTTCTTTCGCGGAAATACTTGCGGAGGGTGCGTCGGCAGCGGGAGGCTGCGGAGCCATGACGCTTCGTACCCGCCTTCCCGCCGCGACCGGGACCGGAGCGGCCCCCCGCCGCCTGCGCACCCTGCGGCACGCCCGATTCCGCCGGTTCCTGATCGGCCAGGGCTCCTCGCTGCTCGGCTCCGGGATGAACACCATCGCCATGACCTTCGCCGTACTGCGGCTGCCCGGCGGCGGGGTCGACGCCGTCGGCGTGGTGATGGCGGTCCGCATCCTGGCCGTGCTGGCGGTGCTGCTGCTCGGCGGAGTGCTGACCGACCGGATCGGGGCCCGTACGGTCATGCTGACGGCCGATCTGCTCCGGTTCGCCTCCCAGGGCGTGCTGGCCGTCCTCCTGCTGACCCACAGCGCGCGGATGTGGGAAGTGGTCGCCCTGGCCGTGCTCCTCGGGATCGGCGAGGGCGCGTTCAGCCCGAGCCTCACGGCCCTCGTGCCGGGCCTCGTCCCCGAGGACGAGCTGTCGGACGCCAACGCGGTGCTCCAGATGTCCCAGGCCGTGGCCTCGGTCCTGGGGCCGGGCCTGGCCGGACTGCTCATCGCGGTCCTCGACGCGGGCACGGTGGTCGCCGTCGACGCGCTCAGCTACGGGGTGAGCGCCCTGGCCCTGGCCGGGCTGCCCCTGTCCCGCTCGGACGAACCCCGGCACGGGCTCTTCGCCGACCTGGGGCGCGGCTGGAAGGAGTTCACCTCCCGCACCTGGCTGTGGGTGACGACCCTGCACATCAGCCTCTTCAACTTCGTCCTCTGGGCCCCGTTCCTGGTGCTCGGACCGGCCCTCGCCCAGCAGCGGCTGGGCGGCGCGAGGGCCTGGGGGCTGGTCCTGGCCCTGTACGGCACCGGCTCGATCCTCAGCGGGCTGGCGCTCCTCGGCCGGAGCCCCCGCAGGCCACTCGCCTGGTCGATGACCGCATCCGCCTGCTGGGCGTTCCCGGCGGCGGCGCTGGCCGCACGGCTGCCGCTGGGCTGGGTGGCCGGGGCCGCGCTCCTGGCGGGGGCCGGGGCTGCGGTGTGCAGCGCCCTCTCGACCACCGTCATCCAGCGCGACGTCCCCGCCGAGGTCCGCGGACGCATCAGCGCGTTCGACAGCCTGGGCGCCTTCGCCCTGGGACCGCTCGGACTGGCACTGGCCGGGCCGGTCTCGGGGGTGGTGGGGGCCGACCGGCTCCTCGCGGCCGGCGCGCTCTGGCAGCTGGCCGCGGTCGCGGTGGTGCTGGCCCTCCCGTCCGTACGACGGCACGGGGTGACACGGCCCGCCGCCCCGTACGGCTCCACACCCTAGGGTGTGGCCATGACGACGTACGCGGCGCTGTTGCGCGGGATCAATGTCAGCGGCCACAAACGGATCCCGATGGCCGACCTCCGGGCCCTGCTCACCGAGCTGGGACACGCGGACGTCCGCACCCACCTGCAGAGCGGCAACGCCGTCTTCAGCAGCGCGTCCGACGACGAGGAGGCCCTCGCCGCCGAGCTGGAGCGGGCCATCGCCCGGCGCTTCGGCTTCGACGTCCCCTGCCTGGTCCGCGACGGCGCCTACCTGGCGGCGGTCGCGGCGGCCTGCCCGTTCCCGGCCGCCGAGCTGGAGGGGAAGCAGCTCCACGTCACGTACTACGACCGGCCGGTCGACGCCGCCCGCTTCGCCGGGATCGACCCGGCGGCCCACCTGCCCGAGGCGTTCGCCCTCGGTGACCGGGCGCTCTACCTCTACGCCCCCGACGGGCTGGGCCGCTCGAAACTCGCCGAGGCCCTCTCCCGCACCTCCGTCACCAAGGGCATCGTCGCCACCTCGCGCAACTGGAACACCGTGGCCACACTGGTCGGGATGACCGCACCCGGCACGCCCGCGCACGACGGAGCCCCCGCATGACCGAACCGTCCCCCGGCGTGGCCGCGGCGGTCGAGGGCGAACTGCGCCTCCTGGACCCGGTCGTCCGCGCCTCCGCCGAACTGCTCGCCGCGCTGCTGCACCCCGACTACCGGGAGATCGACCACACCGGACGGATCTGGGACCGCGACTCCATGATCGCCGCGCTCACCGCGGCGGACGCCCCGCGCCCCGGCCCGCTCACCGCCACCCGGATGCAGGGCGTCCAGCTCGCCGAGGACATCGTCCACCTCACCTACGACACCGAGACGAAGGGCCGCGTCTACCACCGCAGCTCGGTGTGGCGGCTGACCGGCACGGGCTGGGTGCTCTACTACAACCAGGCCACCCCGTCCAACGCCCTCGACCCCGCCCCGGACGGCGGCACCGACGACGGCTGACCGGCTCAGCGGCGCGTCACCCGCTGCGCCCGCGCCGCCCACCGGCCGTCCGTACGGGAGATCCGCACCGGGTGCCCGAAGCAGTCGCTGACCCGCTCCGTGGTCAGCACCCCGTCCACCGGGCCCGAGGCCACGCACCGGCCGCCCCGCAGCAGCATCGCGTGCGTGGTGGAGGCGGGCAGCTCCTCCAGATGATGGGTGACCAGCACCGTCGCCAGCTCCGGATGCTCCTGACGCAGCATGTCCAGACTGTCGAGCAACTGCTCGCGCGCGGCGAGGTCGAGACCGGTGGCCGGCTCGTCGAGCAGCAGCAGCCTCGGCCGGGGCATCAGCGCGCGGGCGATGAGCGTACGGCCCCGCTCGCCCTGCGACAGCGCCGGCCAGCGCGACCCCGACTTGCCGCCCATCCCGAGCATCTCCAGCAGCCGCTCCGCCCGGTCCCGCTGCTCCTGGTCCACCGAACGGCGCGGCACCGGCTCGACCGAGTTCGTCAGCCCGGTCAGCACCACCTCGCGCACCGACAGCGGGGAGCGCAGCGGATGACGCGGATCGACATGGCCGAGCAGCGAACGCAGCTCCCGCATGTCGACCCGGCCGAGCCGGCGCCCCAGCACCTCCACCGAACCCCGGGTGGGGTGCTTCACCGCGCCGAGCAGCCCCAGCAGCGTGCTCTTCCCGGCCCCGTTGGCGCCGAGCAGCGCCCAGTGCTCGCCGGCGCGCACCGTCAGCGAGACCGAGTCGAGCAGCACCTTGCCGTCCCGGACCAGCTGGACGCCGTCGGCCCGGATCACCGGCACCGCCCCGGCGTCCTCGGCGGCCGGTACGGGGACGGGGACGGTGGTCGGTGGGGTGGTGGTACCGGGCGTGGTCACAGCCGGGTGCTCCTTCTTCTCATACGGGTACGAGCGCCTCCAGGGCGCCCAGGTCCTCGTCCGACAGCCGGATCTCGCGCGCCCCCAGGTTCTCCTCCAGATGGGCGGCCGAGCCGGTGCCCGGGGTCGGGCAGAGCACGGGGGAGCGGTGCAGCAGCCAGGCGAGGGCGATCTGCCCGCGGGTGGCGCCGTGTCGGTCGGCGATGCCGGAGAGCGCTGCGGCGGCGTCACCGGTCAGCGCGCCGTTGCCCAGCGGGAACCAGGGCAGAAAGGCGAGGCCATGGGCTTCGCACGTCTTCAGCACCGCCTCCGACGAGCGGTCCAGGAGATTGAAGCGGTTCTGCACCGAGGCGATCCCGGTCAGGGAGAGCGCCTGCTCCAGCTGCTCGGCGGTCAGGGTGTCCAGGCCGATGTACCGGATCTTACCCTCGTGCCGCAGCTCGTCCAGGGCGCCCAACTGCTCCGCCATCGGCACGTCCGGGTCCAGCCGGTGCAGCTGGTAGAGGTCGATCCGGTCCGTCCGCAGCCGCCCGAGGCTGGCCTCGCACATCGCCCGCAGCCGCTCCGGCCGGCCCTCGATGTGCCAGGCGCTGTCGCTGGTGCGGACCACACCGCCCTTGGTCGCGATCACCAGGTCGTCGCGGTACGGACGCAGGGCCTCGGCGACCAGCTCCTCGGCCAGCCCGGGGCCGTAGTTGTCCGCCGTGTCGATCAGGGTGACCCCCTGCTCCACGGCGGCCCGCAGCACCGCCACGGCGGCGCCGCGGTCGCCGCGCGGCCCCCAGTAGCCGGGCCCGGTCAGCTGGGCCGTGCCGTAACCGAGCCGCCGCAAGGGCAGCTCGCCGCCGAGCAGAAAGGTCTCACCGGGGGAACAGGAGAACGAAGTCATCCCACGATCCTATGTTCCCGGATCCACGCCCCCCGGAAGCGTCCACGGCGCCCGCGCCCGGAGCCTACGGAGCCAGTGCGTCGACCGCGTCGAGCGCGAGCTCCCAGGGGAATCCGCCCGGGCGGCGCTCGCCCGGAAGGTTCGGCTCGAACCCGCCGGGGCCGTAGAGCACCGTGACCCCCATCTCCCTCAGCTCGGCGACGCTCCGCCCGAACGCCCGGTGCCGGGCGTACGCGGAGTTGACGCAGGGCATCGCGACGAGCGGGATCCCCTTGCCGATCGCCTCGGCCGCGAAACCCACCACGAAGCTCGAAGTGAGACCCAGCGCCCAGGAGTTGACCGAGTTGAACGTGGCGGGCGCGAACAGCACCACGTCCGCCGGGGGCCAGACGTCCCGGGCACCCGGCGCCTTGTACCCGGACCGCACCGGGTGCCCGGTCAGCCGCTCCAGCCCGGCCGCCCCCGGCTCCAGCCAGCGGGCCGCCGACGGGGTGAGCCCCAGACACACGTCGTAGCCGCGGGCCTGGGCCTTCTCGATGACCGAAGCGATGTCGAGTACGGGCGGAGCGGCGGAACCGAGCAGGTAGAGAGTCGTCATACCGCCATCCCATCGCGCCGGGGCGGGACCGGCCAATTTTCCTCAATCCGGTTGGCATGGGGCCGCTTTGCGAATCCCGCGACGGACCGCGTGGGTACGGTTCCCGGCGATGAACGAGGAACGCGAGGGGGCCGGCAGGCCCGTACCGGACGACACCAGCACGGGCGAACGGATCAAGGAACAGCGGAAGCTCGCCCGGCTCAGCCAGCGCCAGCTCGCCGCCCGCATCCCCTACTCCTACAGCCTGCTCAACCAGGTCGAGTGCGGGGCCCGGGTGGCGACGGCCGAGTTCACCGCCGCCGTCGCCCGCGGCCTCGGCATCGACATCGCCCTCCTCACCGGACCCCCGAGGGCGACCGAGACACAACAGAGCAGGCTCTCCGCGCTGGTCCGCCCGATCCGGGAGTCCCTCGCCCTGTACGACCTCGGACCCGACGGCCACCACCCCACCCGCACCGCGCGGGAGCTGGTCCGCGACACCGACCGCCTCTGCCAGGAGGTCCGGGCGACATACCTCAGGAAGGCCGCCCTCGCGCTCCCCGGCGTCATCGACGACCTCACCCTCACCGTGCACACGGCACCGAGCACCGAGGTCTGGCGCGCCCTGGCCTCGGCGTACCGCACCGCCCACGACATCGCCGCCAAACTCGGCTTCGCGGACCTCGCCATCACCGCACTCGACCGCATGGGCTGGGCCGCCGCGCACGCCTCCGACCCCTGCCTCGCCGCGATCCGCCAGTACCGGCGGGCCCTGAGCCACGTCGATGCCGAGCCGGATCTCGGGCGGCGCCTGGTCGAGGCCGGGCAGGCGCTCGTCGTCGGCCAGAGCTCGCGCGAAGGGCTCGTCGTGGCGGGCCAACTGCACCTCGGAGCCTCGGAGATGGCGGCCCGGGCCGGGGACGGACGGGCCGTGGCGCAGCACATCCAGGCCGCCCGGGAGCTGGCCGACCGGGTCGGCGGCGAGGCGGGCGAGGTCCACTGGCTGAGCTTCGGCCGGATGAACGTCAACCTGCACGAGATCGGCGCGGCCATCACCATGCGCGATTTCGACGCCGCGCTGCGCCAGGCCCGCGCCGTGAAACTCCCCCCGTCGACGCTGACTTCGCGCCGGGCCCGGTTCCTGGTGGACCGTGCCGTCGTCGAGATGGAGACCGGTCACCTGGACGCCTCCCTGCGCCATCTTCTCGCGGCCCGCCGGGCCGCCCCGGAGCAGACCCGCTACCACCCGCGCACCCGGGAGACCGTGGCCGGGCTCCTCCACACGAGCCGCCGCACCTCGGACCATCTGGTCAACATGACGTCCTGGATCGGCCTTTGAAGCCGGTCCGGTCCGCCGGAAACCTCCCGGCCCGCTCACAGAAGTGTGAGCGTTCCGGCCCCCGGGGCCGGGGATCCTCTTCCCACCAGACCAGCGAGGAGCCGGGGGCGTCATGAACGTGAGGAACCTTCCGTCGGCCAGCGAACTGACGGAGCAGCAGCAGCGCGGATGGTCCTGCGTCTGGTGCCGGGCCGCCCTGACCATCGGCACCGACACCGATCTCGGCGAGCAGCGGACCCGCCCGGCCGCCGGTGCCGCCTACAGCTGGTTCCCCCGGGCCTGCTCGGACGCCGCCGCCTGCGCCGCCCGCGAGGCCGGGCTCGCCTGCTGACCGGGCGGCCCGGCGGAACGTGTCGCCTTTCTTCAATCGCCCGGCCGGGCCCCGCTCGTAGGGTTCCGGCATGAAGACCGAGCACGCTCATATGACCGAGGTCGCCGCCGAGGCGGCTCGTATCGCCCGTACCGTCCGCGCCGATCAGCTCGGCGCGACCCGAACGCCCTGCGGTGACTGGGACCTGCGGGGTCTCGTCAACCACTGGGTGCTGTACACGTCCCACGGTCTGGAGCACCGGGCCCTGGGCAAGGAGCTTCCGGAGGAGCTCGTCGGGCGGGACTTCACCGCCGACGCCGACTGGGCGGAGCGGTACGCGGAGCAGTTGGACCGCGCGGTCGCGGCCTGGGCGGACCCGGCGGTCTGGGACGGCGAGATCGACCTGGGCAACTCCACGTCCCCGGGCCGTGACGTCGCCGCGATGCTCATCGAGGAGACCGCCCTGCACGGCTGGGACGTGGCCCGGACCATCGGCGAGGAGTTCCGGCTCTCCGACGCGGCGGCCGCCTACGTCCGGGAGGTCGTCGACGGCACCGCCGAGCTGTACCGGCAGTACGACGGCTTCGCCGACGAGGTGGAGGTCGCCGAGGGCGCCCCGGACTTCGAACGGGCCCTGGCCCACAGCGGACGCGACCCGAAGTGGGTGTGATCCGCCCGCGGCGGGGACTCACCCGGCCGTGACCGTCCAGGCACCGGCGGCCGGGCGGGCGGACGAGCCGAGACCGTCCACGAACAGGGCCCCGGCGAGCAGACCCGCGCTTCCCCGGGGGCTCCAGCCGCGGGTGCGGAGGTCGTCGTCGAACGCGGCCAGGGCCTCGGCCCCGGCGGCGGTCGCGACGGAGCCCGCCTTCAGGACGGCGCGCGCCCCCGCGTGGACGTGGCGCAGACCGGCCGGGCCCGCCGCGTGGAGGATCCCGGTGTCACGGAGGCTCGACACCACGGTCAGCAGGGCGTCCAGCCGCGCCTGCGCCTCGGTGGCCCCGGCGTCGCGGGAGGCGGTGAGGGCCGTCAGGGCGCTGCGGACATGGGGGAAGCCGGCCCGGGCCTCGCCGCGTGCACCGGCGGCTCCGTAGGTCACCGCCATCGCCGAGCCGGGCGTGGGGCGGTGCGGCGCGTTCCGGTCGGGGTGCGCGGCGATCCGTCCGGCCGCCCGGGTGACCTCGTCGGCGGAGGCGGAGCGGCTCTGGACGGCACCGGCGACGAGCAGGCCGAGGACGAACAGCGCTCCCCGGTGGCCGCCGCCGGCCAGGCGGGCCGTGTGCTCGGTGCCGCGCCCGATGGCACCGAGTTCCGCCCGCAGCCCGGGCGTGGGCCCGTCGTTGCGGCGGGCCGCGGCGGCCATCGCCGCGATCCCGGGGGCCAGGGCGATGGCCGACCACCGGAGGGTGGCGTGGTCGCGGCGCGAGACCCGGGCGGTGAGGTCGCGCGGGTCGGGCAGGCCGGGCTTCGGGGCCAGGGCCAGTTGTTCGGTCAGGGCGCGCACGGCGGCCCCGGCCAGCAGTTCGTCGCGGTGGTCGGTCATGGTGCCTGCGATCCCCTCCGATCCCCTCCGATCCCCTCCGGGCCTTCGGACCCGTGCCCGGTTGTGCCGCCGTGCGGCCCGTCGGTGACGGGCCGCACGGTCGGCACGGTCGCCGGTGATGCCGTCCGTCACCCCGTGGCGGATGCCGACGGGGAGGCCGGGCCGCCGGGCCCGGGGGCGTCGTCGCCGTCGTGCGTGGCCTGCGGGTCCACGCCCACCGTGATCGAGGCGGCGACCCCCGCCGCGATCCGGTGCTTCCTGTACCGGAGGGTGAGCAGACCGCCGGTGGTGCCGCTCCCGTCGTAGATCATGTCCTCGGTCAGGGTCGTGCGCCGGACGGTGCTGGCCGCGTACGGCTCGACCTCGGCGGCGGCCAGGACGGCCTCCTCCTCGAAGTAGAACTGGCCGGTGTGGCAGGTGTGTCCGCCCTCGTACCCCTCCTTGGTCCAGGCGCCGCCCACGTGGACCTTGGTGTGGATGTGCACCGCCCGGCCCTGGTACCAGCCGGGGAAGACGGTGGTGAACCGGACCGTGCCGCTGTGGTCGGTGCGCCAGGTGCCGCGCAGGTAGCGCTCGTCGTCGGTGGGCTCCTGGTGCATGCCCCCGCCGCCGGCGGGCGGTTCGCCCGTGGGCGGTTCACCGGTCGGCGGTTCGCCCGTGGGTGGGCCGGAGGGGGAGCCGCCCGAGCTCATGCTCTCGTACCCCGAGTACACGCCGAGCGCGTCGCAGTGCCAGATGTCGACCGCGGCGTTCCGCAGCGGACGGCACGTCTCGGAGTCGACGACCTTGATGGCGAGGGTCATCGGGATGCCCTCCCTGTCCTCCGTGACGTCCCTGCGGATCTTGTCGGCGTCGATGTAGTACGGGCCTTCGATGGCCTCCGTGCTCAGCCGGTAACAGAGTTCCGTGGTGCCGGCACCGGACGCCTGTGCCTGTGCCTGTGCCTGCGCCTTCGCCGGGGTCGGCCCGGCGGAGGCGTGGGTGGCGAAGGCACCGCCCGCACCGACCGCGGCCACCGCCGCCCCGCCGGCGACGAGTACCTTCCGGCGCGAGGTGCGCGCCCGGGACGACGAACCGTCCCGCGAGCTGTCCTGAGCTTCATCAAGGGGCATGGGTGACTGACTCCTCGGGCCTGGGCCTGGGCCGGTCCCGCGACCGGCGGCGGACGGCCCACCCTCCCGCACCCACATAGGAACGAGCTGTGAAGCCGCCGCTGTCCTGGGGGCATGCACGATTCCCGGCCACGGGGACGAGACTTGATTTGGACGACCGTCCAGGACTATCGTCCAAATCCCCTGCACGGATGAAGCCCACGGCCCTGGAGCGTGTGATGAACCATTCCCTGCTGACGACCCTGACCGGGGCGTTCCTGGTCTGGGAGGCGCTTCTGCTGATTCCCATGGTCCCGGGAAAGCTGATCGACACCAGGGACTTCTCGTCGTTGCCCCGCTGGCAGTACAACGGGTTCAACGTCTGTCTCACCTCACTCGGCCTCGCCAGCTTCGTGGTGGCCGGGTTCGCCCTTGCGGACCAGCACTGGGTGTTCGTGGCGGCGTTGATCCTGAGCCTGGTGTACGTCCTGGTCTTCGCGGCCGACCTCGGTGCGGTCTTCCCCGTCGTGCCCGATCCGCTGCCGGTACAGTTGCTCGTTCTCGAGGCCATCGCGCTGGCCTCGGCCGGCGTCGGTGCCGTGATCGCGATCCAGGGAATGAGACTGTGAACGACGCCCCTGCTCCTCGGACGAGCACGCGAGAGAAGATCATCGAGGCCGCGGCCTCACTCATCCCCGAAGTGGGCTGGGGCGGCGTGACCAGCCGACGGGTCGCGGAACGTGCGGGTGTGAACACCGGCGTGATCCACTACCACGTGGGAAGCATCGGCGAACTCAGGCGCATCGCCGCGGTGGGCAGGATCCAGACGTTCTTCCTCGACCGGATCGGTGACGCCCTGACGCAGGAGGACCCGTCAGCGGCGGTCGAGCTGATGCTCCGAGGACTGTGCTCCAGCGACTCGCGGGATCCGGAACTGCTGCTGTTGTACGAGTCGCTCGTCGCGGCGAACCGCGACGATCAGTTGCGCGCCGAGATCGCCGCTTCCCTGTCCCGGCTCCGGCAGTGGCTGCACGACTGGTTCGCGGAGCGCGGGGTGGCGCGTCCGCTTCCCGCGGCAGTGACCATCACCGCGGCGATGGACGGCTTCCTGCTCCAGCGCATGCTCGACCCGGACCTCGACCCCACCCCCCTAGTCGAGGGCCTGGCGGCTCTGGTGAAACACGAGCTGGAGTAGCGCCCGTCCGCAGGGCCGCCCAGCGACGAATCCGCCGCTCAGAACACGGGTCGCGGCCATTCTTCGCCGAGTTCCACGCGGCCCGGCGGGCATCCTTCCGCCGGGCCTCCTTCCGTCGGGCCGTGGACATCGACATCGGCGGTATCGGCCCACAAGAAGGCAAGCCACTGAGCCCGCTGTCACTTCTCCCTGCGTGGGACAACAACGTCGGCGGAGTCCGATCAGTCTCACCAGTGCCGGAGTGGCACCTCCTCTACCGTGTCGCACCATGACCATCCTGATCGTCGGCGGCAGTGGGTTCCTGGGTACCGAGCTGGTCCGCCAGGCAGCAGCAGCGGGCCATGCGACGGCTGCGACCTTCGCCACCCGCACCCGGCCCGGCAGCGCTCCAAAGGTCTCGTGGCACGCCCTCGACCTGCGCGACCTCGACCGCATCGAGGCGGTCATGGCCGACGTGGAACCTCGCGTGGTCGTCAACGCGACGAGCGGCGGGCCCGATTGGACGGTGACGGCCGAGGGGCCGGCCCGCCTGGCGATGGCAGCGGCGAGGCACGCCAGCCGCCTGGTCCATGTATCCAGCGACGCCGTGTTCTCCGGCGCCCGCGTCCACTACGACGAATCCCGCCTCCCCGACCCACTCACCCCCTACGGCGCCGCGAAGGCCGCGGCGGAGACCGGCATCCGCCTCGTGAACCCGGGCGCCGTCGTCGCACGGACCTCCCTGATCATCGGCGACCAGCGATCCGACCACGTACGCGCGGTGCACGAGCTCGCGGCCGGAACCCGTACCGGCGTCCTGTTCACCGACGACGTCCGCTGCCCCGTCCACGTCGCCGACCTGGCCGCCGCCCTCCTGGAACTCGCGTCCAGCGACCGGTCCGGCGTCCACCGCCTGGCAGGAGCCGACCCCGTGAGCCGTCACGAACTCGGCATGCTCATCGCCCGGCGTGACGGGCTCGACGCCTCCCGGCTCCCCGCCGGCCTGCGGGCCGACAGCGCACTTCCCGGAGCACTCGACGTCCGGCTCGACAGCCGTGCCACCCAGGAACGGCTCCGGACCAGGCTCCGCGGCGCCCGCGAGTTCCTCGCTCTTTAGGCTGGTGCCATGGACAGCGAGCTCGTTCACGGGGTGAGCGTCTTCATCAACTTTCGACGCTCCATGCAGGATCCGAAGGAGCACGGGTTCCGGTGGGTCGACATCAAGCAGTTGCGCTTCTCCGCGGAGCCGGTGGACGACGAAGGGCTGCTTGCCGCACTGATCGGGCATGAGCAGTTCCGGGACGACTACGCAGGCGGTGGAGTGCTGCCGGACGGGCCCCGGCACGGTCCGTACTGGCTGGGGTCGATCACTCCCGATCTGTACGCGCCCATCAGCCAGGAGAAGGCCGTCCAGATCCTGCGGGAATGGGCGGCGCCGCTCCGGGACGTGCCCACCGGACTGGAGGCAGATCTGCAGCGGGAGGTGTTCGCCCGCGTGGCCGCGGCCGACGGCATCTACTACCTGAACGAGCTCGGTGACGAGGCGGTTCATGACTGGGGACGCGTACACGACTGCTTTCACGAGTTCGTGCTCGTCGACCGCGCGGCCGGGCGGATCACGCTCATCGTCGCCGCCGACGACTGAGGCAACCACCGCTGTCGCATCGTCAAGTTGTCCGCCCAGAGTCCGCAACCAGCAGCACCGGGTTCTCCCACGCAAACCCCACGGCCCGCCCAGCCGCATCGCGTCTGCTCCCGAACGCCGCGACGTGGTCACCAGGTTGCGAGACTGGTGTGGGCTCAGCCCGGCGAACGGCGCCGTCCGGGATGGTTCCGACCCCTGATCAGACCAGTCATTGCGTGATCACCCCACCAGTCAGAACTGTCCGTCAAGGCTTCGGAATGAAGGCGGGATCGATAGTCGAGCTGGAAGTCCTGTCGGCCGACGTTCGGACTGTGGAGCCAGAGCGCCAGGTGATGAGCCAGCTCGGCCACGGGGAAAGCTTCCTCGGACCACACCGGCCGCCCGTCCTCCCAGATGGACATCTCTGCCTCAATGTCAAGGAGAAGCACCTCCAGCGGAACCTCCTGCTGGGTGAGGCCACGCCGCGGCAGATCCCACAGGCCGAAATTTCGGCACACGAACTGCACTGCCCAGCCTCCAAGAGATCTGAGGCCCTGTCCCGGGCCATCCACAGACGGAAGACCCTATAAGAAGCCGTATCTCAATCGATCTTGGAACGTGCAAGTCGAACAGAGTTCCTGGTCGGGTGATCTTCCAAGCGCACGTGTGCGGCAACGCGGCCGCTCATCCGGACCGGGTGCGCCGCTATCTGTCGGACATGACGGACGCGGAGTGGGCGGCTGTCCGGCCGTTGCTGCCGGTGCCGTGCGTGAACGCGAGGGCCGTGAGGCCTCACCCACGACGGGGATCATCGACGCGCAGTCGGTGCGGGCCGCTGCGACGGTGCCGGCCGCCTCACGTGGCTACGACGGCGGGAAGAAGGTGTCCGGGACCGACACGCTCGGCCTGCTCCGCTCCTGGTCGTCGCGGTGACCGCCGCGAACATCGGCGACGGGGACGCCGCAACGGGCCTGCTGAGGCGGCTGCGGCGCCTGCACCGCGACAGCACCCTGGTCTGGGCTGACGGCGGCTACACCGGTGGCATGGTCGACTGGGCACGGGAGAAACTCGCCCTGACCCTGGAGATCGTCAGACGCACCGACGAGATGACGGGCTTCGTGGTGCTGCCCAGGCGGTGGGTGGCAGAGCGCACGTTCGCGTGGCTGATGCATTCACGTCGGCTGGCCCGGGACTGGCCTTCAGCGGCTGCTGGCCCGCGGACTGCCGCTCCTCCAGCACGCCCAGAATCCCTGGTGGTCCGGCGCCAGCATCGTCACCGGCAGTCCTTCGTGCCAAGGGGGCACGATCGAGCCCGGCACCGGCGCGGGCGCGGATTCCGCCGCGGCCTCGGTCACGGCAGTGGTCTCAGCAGCCGAGGCCGCCAGGGCCTCCATCAGCTCCTCCCGCGCGATCACTTGCAGGTCCAGCTCGATCTCTGCGGCCTCCAGCACCCCAGCCAGCCGGGCGGCTTCCTCCCGCAGTCCCTCCACCCGCACTCGGGCCGCTGTCTCCCGCTCCTCCAGCATTCCCAACACCGACGCCATCGCGCACCCTTCGATCACGGAGCCGAAACAAGACGCCGCATGCCTCCCTCACGCTGAGCTAAACCATGCCCGCCCAGCGGAAATCAAGCGATCGCGTTCGGTTGAGATACGGCTTCTAAGACGTCGTTTCTTATGGCTGTGGTGAGGACTGGGCGGCCTCAGGGAAGCCCAGTTCATCCAGCAGCGCGTCGAACAATTCCTCCACGAAGGTCTCTCGTGCGCGGAGCAGTTCCTCGATCCGGGACTGCTGCGCCGCGGTCTGGACACCAGCTGCTGAAGCCCACACGAGAGCGCCTTCGGCGTCGGCCTGCACCTCCGCATCGAGTTCTGCGCGTTTGTACCTGATGGCCTCTTCGAACTCCGGGGTGGTCACCCACAGGCTCACGTCGTCCACGTCCTCGGGTTCCTCGACGAGGAGAGCCGCAGCATTGTCCAGGTTGAGCCATGCCTGCCAGCGGTGCCCGTCGGTGTTCAGGCCGGTCACGAGAGCGATGCTGCTGTCGGAGACATCAGCTACGCAGGCCGGTGCACCGGTCCATTCGACCAAGGCGGACAGGTTCTCGTCGTGCCAGACGCCTTGCTCCAATTGCAGGGTCTGCCAGCCCCCCGGTCGCGGCTGCCACTCATGCACGTCGTCCTCCAGCCCTGGACCGCTGCCGCCGAACAGGGGTGCTTCCAGTAGCGGGCGCTCGCTGCACGCAAAGACCAGATGACCGGAAAAGCCCATGGAACCTCCTCGTGGATACCAGCGCACCCTACGAGCAGTCACTGACACCACCGGCGCCGGCCAGCTGTTGCTCCCGACCGACTGGCTCACCGGATCAGTCGGCGGTACCCGATGAGGGTCGCGGCTATGCCGACAAAGGCAAGGAAGTGCTCGGCCTTGCGTTCGTGGCGACGGTGCAGACGTCGGCAGCCGGCCAGCCAGGACACGATCCTCTCAACCACCCTGCCGACCCGGCCGCCGACCTGCACGGCCCCGCCTCCGAACCGGGTTCCGCCAGCCGGGCAGCGAAGAACCACACCACCGCCACCGTCTTCCTCGACGCCGACTGCAAGGGCGACTTCTACTACAGCCTGCCTCCCGGCGCGGGAGCCGGAGACCGTCTCCAGACGCGCTCCGTGATTTTCTCCTGAATCAGACCGCCACCCCGGACACTGCCACCGGCCACCGGCCACCGGTCGACGGCAGTCGGCTGCGGGCTACGGCCGCGTGATGGACAACCTCGACCACCTCGGCCGGAGGAGCGAAGAGCCTGGCTCTGCGGGTCTATGCAAGGGGTCCGAGGTTTCCTTCCAGGACGGTCTGGATGATCTGGGGCCGGTCCCAGAGAGCCAGAATTTCGTTGGCGATGGCCACGATCGGCAGGGGGTCGTGGTCGCCGTACGCCGTGATGGACGCAGCCAGCAAGCTCCGGGGGACGGCGCCGGCATCCAGAAGGACACGCCAATCCTCAGGGCCGAGTTCCAGGAATTCCAGGCCGGTGAGTTCGGCGACCTGTAGGGGGTCGGCGAGCGTACCGGCGTACGCGGCGAGGGTGCGCAGGCGGGGCAGCCCGACGACCGGTGAGAGGCTGAACGGCGCGCCGTCCCACACCCCGATCGAGAGGACTTCCAGGCCGGGGTGTGCGGCTTCCCGGACGCTCTTGATACTCGCGTGGTTGACGTGGGCCACGAGCGGTGGCTCCTCCCTGCGGTGCTGGCGCTCGGGTGTCTCCCGGTCCAGGACCCAGTCGGTGAGCGAGTCGGCCAGCAAGTCGGCGCCAATGCTCTCCTCGTGGCTCAGCAGGATGATCTGTCCGGTGTGGCCGCGGGGGCCGGGCGTCAGGTCGACCGCCAGTCGGTCTCCTCCGCCGTTCTCGCCGAACACGAGCCACCCGGGTGACCCGACGACTCCCTGTACCGCGGCGTCGGGGTGCGTGACGACCGCCTCCATGGCAGCGTGCTCCCAGCGGTAGTGGCGCGTCGAGGCTTCGGCCAAGTACAGGTCGTCCACGGAGGAGAGTTCGCAGCGCGCCGCTTCGAAGACACCGTTCGCCGCCTCGTAGTCGTCGCCCCAGTCCTCCCATCGCGCCCGGGTCACCCGGTAGAGCACCTTGAGTTCCTCGGGCAGGCGGATGCCCAGGCGTGCTTCGGCGGCTGCGATCTCCGCCTCCGTCGCGCCGATGGCGTGGGGCAGCCGTTCCCGCAGCGTCCGCTCCAGCAACTCCGGGTCCGCCGAGGGGGCCGGCCTCGCTTCGTCTGTGGGATCGGGGAGGCGGCGCCACGGCTCGGGAAGGGAGTCTTCGACCAGGATGAGTGCACCGGGATGAGGGGTTCCGATCCCGGGTTCCACCGCCGGGCTGGGGCCGAGCAGCCGAAGCACGGTCGTCCCGGTCGGTTCGATCTCCGCCGTGAACGAGATGTCGTCGACACCAGCCTCCACCATCGCGGTCCGCACCCGCTCCACCGCGTCGAGCTCGTCCTGTATGTCCTCGGTCTGCAAGGCTCTACCGCGCGGTGGCGCCGGGTGCGGGAGGGCCAGACTCCAACCGCCTTGCCCGATGCGACCCGCCACGCGCAGGGGCTCGGCACCGGCCTTGTCCGCCTTGGCGGCCCGCAGGAGCCCCAGCACGGGCTGCCAGGTCGCGAAGTCACGTATCGATTGCCCGGGTGGTTTCTGAGTAGCCATGCGCAGACCGTACGCGGGGCGGCTGACACCCGGTATCGCAGGAGGCAGCGCTGTTCGGGAAGGGAGTCGTCGGCTTGTCAACAGTCCCGGATCTCACCAGTGCTCAATGCCTACCTGGAAGCCCTGCACCGTGCCCTCTACGCAGCAGACTGCGCAGGAAACCGGAGCTGTTCGGGGCGGCATCGCGGGACAACTCTCAGTCCTGCCAGTAGAAGAGCAGGGTGCTGACGTCCAGCGGGCGGCGGCCGCCGAAGTAGTAGACGCAGAGGCCGGTGACGCGGATGGCGCCGGTCCGCGGGGTGATCCAGCGGAAGCCGGCCGCCTCCAGTGCGGCGCGGGCGGCGGGTTCGGGGGTGTGGGAGGTCGCGAAGGGGCCCAGGGTGCTGAGGTCGACGGCGCCGTCCTCGGACCCCAGGCCGATCACGTGGTACGTGCCGCCGCCCTGCTGGTGGTACTCGCCGCAGGAGACCGGCGGGTGCGGTGCCAGGCCGGCGGCGGTGAGGGCGGCCGTCGCCCGGTCGAGCTGTGCCTCCTCGTCCACGGGCACGGGCGGCTCGGCGCAGATCGCCTCCACCCGCCAGCGCGGGTCGCTCCGCTCCTCGCAGTACTGGCCGTACTCCTCGACGATCGCCGCACGCAGCTCCTCGTCCAGCCCCGCCACCTCGACCCGGGGGCTGCCCAGCGAGGCGCGGATCGCACGGGTCTCGGCGGCGTCGCCGGTCAGCCGGTGCAGGGCGTACGCCGCCCACAGCTTCGCCTCGATCGTCGGCGCCGTGCGGAGGTAGCCGCGGAGCCGGTCCGGATCGGTGAGGAGCGACTGCGCGCGATGGGCGACCGACCGGTCCGGGTCCGCGAGGGCGTCGGTCACGTCCTGCCCGGCCCGGTGGCGCATCCGGACCCGGAAGATCCGGTCCTCCGGGCGCGCGTCACCGACGTCGGAGAGCACCTCCTCGGCCCCGTACCGGGCGACCAGCGCGTCCAGACCGGCCTCGCCGGTCGCCCGCATGCGCTGCCAGGGCTCCGCCGCCAGCGTCGCCAGTTCACCGGCCGCCGTACGGTCGCCGAGCAGACCACGCGCCTTCAGGATCGCCTCCGGCATGCCGTACGACGTGTCCTGCTTCCGGTCCGGATGCCTGAGCCAGTCCAGCAGCTCCGTCCGGCCGGCGAGCAGCTCCAGCAGTGCGATCCGCACCTCCGCCACGTCCTGGACGTCGTGGACACGGGCGATCAGCGCGGCGGCACGGTGCTCCGGCACCCGTCCGGCCAGTGCGTGCACACAGGGTCTGCGGCGCCACCACGGGTGCGCCGGGTCGGCCACGTACGCCGCCAGCGCGTCCGCGTCGAACGCGCGCAGCCCCTCCGCGTCGAACCGCCCGGCCTCCGGCACCAGAGTCTCTATGCTGACCATGCGCGGATGGTAGCCGCTGCCCCCGGCTTCCGCCGTGCAGGCGGTTCTGCGAATGGACCAGTGGAATCGACGGCGAATGGCCCGGGCCCACCTGCCAATCCCTGCCTACGCTCACCCCATGGACACCACACCGCGTACCACTGTCGACTTCTATTTCGACCCGGCCTGCCCGTTCGCCTGGATCACCTCCCGCTGGATGCTGGAGGTGGAACAGCACCGGGACATCGACCTCCGCTTCCACGTCATGAGCCTCTACCTGCACAACATCGGCAACGAACTGCCCGACTGGTACCGGGATCTCGTCGACCGTTCGCTCGGGCCCGTCCGGGTCGCCGTCGCGGCGGCGGCCGCGCACGGCGACGGCGTGCTGCGCGACCTCTACACCGCGATGGGCACCCGCATCCACCGGGAGAAGAACGAGGACTTCGACGAGGTGATCGCCCAGTCCCTCGCCGAGCTGGGACTGCCCGCCGCACTTGCCGACGCCGCGCACTCGGGGGAGTACGACGACGCGCTGCGCCACAGCCACGACGCCGGGAAGGACCCGGAGGCGGGCGGCTACGTCGGAACGCCGACCATCCACGTCGACGGCACGGTCTGGTTCGGGCCCGTGCTGCGGGCCGCGCCGCGCGGCGAGGAGGCCGGGCGGTTCTTCGACAGCTTCCGGGCCGTCGCCGGGCACGCTGACTTCTTCGAGCTCAAGCGGACCCGGACCGGCGGCCTGGACGTGGGCTGAGGCGGACCGCCGGGGTTACGCGCCGAGCACGGCGGCCGTCCGGACCTCCGGGGTGCCCGCCCCGGGGTGCCGGGCCCCGCTGGACCGGACCCCGCCGTACCGGGCCTCGTCGTACCGGGTCAGCAGCAGGCGGGCCAACTCCGGTGCCGGGCCGAGGACATCGGCCAGGACGTCCGCATCGGCCGCCCCCGCCGCGATCCGGTCCGGCAGCCGGCCGGGCGCGATGACGTACGGCGCCACCGCCACCCGGCGTACCCCTTCGGCCCGCAGGGCCCGTACGGCTTCCCCGGTGCCGGGGAAGCCGCCGGGAGAGGTGGCGGAGGCGAACGCAGGCCGCACGGAACACCAACCGGTGTGCCGCAGCTCCCGCGCGATTTCAGCGATCACTGCGATCGCCTCCGGGTCTGTGGAGCCCGCCGAGGCCAGGACGAGACCGGTCGACGCCCGGTCGGCGGGGTGGACGCCCGCTTCGCGCAGGCGCCGGAGCAGCGCCGCGTCGAGCAGCGGGGACGGGCCGAGCACCTCGGCCTGCCGGATCCGCAGCCGGGGCAGCCCGCGCCGGGCCTCGTCCAGCACCGCGGGGATGTCGGACTTGGCGTGGAAGGCCCGGGTCAGCAGCAGCGGAAGGGCGACGACCGACTCCGTTCCCTCGGCGGCCAGCCGCTCCAGGACCCGTGGCACCGACGGCGCGTTGAAGTCCAGGAAGCCGGTCGCCACCCGCAGCCCCGGGCGCAGCGACCGGACCCGCGCGGTGAGCGCGTGGACGGTCGCCGCGTGCCGGGGGTCGCGGCTGCCGTGGGCGACGACGAGGAGGACCGGGGCGTCGGGCATGTGCGGCACCCCTAGCTCTTCACCAGGAGGCCGCGGCCGCGCAGGACCCACCGCTCCAGCGGGCTGAAGATCAGCAGGTCGATCGCGATGCCGACGGTGAGGATCAGGATGATGGCGAGGAACACCATCGACATGCTGCTGGTCTCCCGGCCCTGCTCCAGCAACTGGCCCAGGCCCACGCCCAGATCGGGCGAGGAGGCGATGATCTCGGCGGCCATCAGCGAGCGCCACGAGAACGCCCAGCCCTGCTTCAGCCCCGCCAGGTAGCCGGGCAGCGCGGCGGGCAGCACGATGTGCCAGGTGCCGCGCAGCCCGGTCGCGCCGAGTGTCTTCCCGGCCCGTAGGTGCAGCGGCGGGATCTGGTCGACGCCCGCCACCAGGCCGTTGGCGATCGACGGGACGGCACCCAGCAGGATCACCGCGTACATCATCCGGTCGTCGAGCCCCAGCCAGATAACCGCGGGCGGCACCCAGGCGACCGAGGGAAGCGACTGGAGCCCGGACAGCACCGGCCCGATCGCCGCCCGGATCAGCCGGACCCGGGACACCAGCAGCCCCAGCGGGGTGCCGATGGCCAGCGCCAGCAGGAAGCCGAGCAGACCGCGCGAGACGCTGGTCCAGATGTAGCCGAGCAGGGTGCCCCGCGCCCAGGCGTCGGTGACCTCGCCCCACACCTGGGACGGCGACGGCAGCTTGTAGTCCTCGGTGACCTGGGCCCAGATCAGCAGCTGCCACACCACGAGCACCAGGGCCACCGCCGCCACCGGCGGCAGCACCTTGCGCACCAGCACCTGGCGGACGGGGGTACGGCTCACCCGTACGGAGTCGAGGGCGTCGAGCCCCGCCTCCAGGCCCGCCAGGTCCCGGGAGGCGTCCTGGGCGGCGGTCTCAGTGCTGGCCATGTCGGCGGATCTCCCCACGCAGTTCTTCGGTGATCTCCACGGAGAGCTCGGCCACCGCGGTGTCCTCGATGCGGCGCGGGTGGTCGATGCCGACCGTCCACTCCCGGGCCACCCGGCCCGGCCGCGAGGAGAGCAGGACGACCCGTTCGGCGAGCCGGACCGCCTCGCGCACGTTGTGCGTGACGAAGAGGACCGACAGGTTCGTCTCGCGCCAGATCCGGGTCAGCTCGTCGTGCAGCACGTCCCGGGTGATCGCGTCGAGCGCGGCGAACGGCTCGTCCATCAGGAGCAGTTGACTGTCCTGGGCGAGCGCGCGGGCCATCGCCACCCGCTGCCGCATCCCGCCGGAGAGTTCGTGCACCCGCTTGCCGTGCGCGCCGCCGAGCCGGACGAGTTCGAGCAGCCGCTCGGCCTCGGCGCGGCGCTCGGCGCGCGGCACACCGCGCAGCCGCAGCGCCAGTTCGATGTTCTTGCCCGCGGTGAGCCACGGGAAGAGGGCGTGCTCCTGGAACATCAGGGCCGGCCGCCCGCCGGGGGTCTCGATCGCCCCCGACGTCGGACGGTCGAGCCCGGCCACCAGATTGAGCAGGGTCGACTTGCCGCATCCCGAGGCGCCCAGGAGGGTGACGAACTCGCCGGGAGCGACATCGAGCGTGATGTCGTCCAGGACGAGCTGCCGCCCCCCCGGTCCGTCGAAGGACTTCGAGACGTGGTCGATCCGGGCGGCGTGCCCGGCCCTCGTGCGGTCCTCGGCCTTGGTGAGTGTGGTGGTCGCCATGGTCGTCACCTCCTGGGAATCCTCTTCGGGTACCGGGCGCGCTACTTGACGCCGAGACCGGCGTCGGCGACCTCGGGCCTGCCCGCGGCCTTCAGGATCTTGTTGAGCGGCTTCAGGTCGTAGATGCCGCCGAGGTCCGCCTGCTCCAGGAGGCCGGCCTGCACCGCGTGCTTGGCCTCGGTGTCGAGCGTGGCGGCCAGCGGGTCGTCGATGAACTGGACCGACTTCCACGCCGGGTCGATGACCTCGGCCGGGAGCTCCTTGCCGGACAGCTTCTTGAGCGCGGCGTTCGCCGACGCCTTCGCCTTGTCCGGGTTGGCGTTGATCCACGCGTTGGTGGCGACCGTGCCGCGCAGCACCGCCTCGACGACGTCCGGGTGCTCGGCCAGGAACTTCTGCGACACGATGATGTTCGTGATCACGAACTTGTTGTCCGGCCACAGCGTCGACTCGTCCAGCAGCACCTTCGCACCCTGCGCGACGAGCTTGGACGCGGTCGGCTCCGGGGCCCAGGCACCGTCGATGGAACCGGACTTGTAGGCGTCCGGCGTCACCTTGTTGTCCGTACGGACCACCGAGACGTCGCCCCGGCCGCTGTTGGCGTCGACCTTCCAGCCCTTCTCGGATATCCAGTTGAGGAAGGCGACGTCCTGGGTGTTGCCGAGCTGCGGGGTGGCGATCTTCTTGCCCTTGATGTCGTCCAGGGTCTTGATCTTCGCCGGGTTCACCACCAGCTTCACGCCGCCGGACGCCGAACCGCCGATGATACGAAGGCTCTTGCCCTTGGACTTGGTGAAGCCGTTGATGGCGGGGGAGGGGCCGATGAAGCCGATGTCGATCGAGCCCGCGTTGAGCGCCTCGATCTCGGAGGGTCCGGCGTTGAACGTCGAGGGCTTGACCGCGGTGGAGCCCAGCTCCTTGGCGATGATGCCCTCCTCGATGCCGACCAGGGCGGTGGCGTGGGTGAGGTTCGGGAAGTAGCCGATCTTCACGGTGTCCGCGGAGAGTTTCTTGCCGCCGGTGGAGACGTCCGCCTTCGGGGCGTCGTCCTTCGCGGCGGAGCCGTAGCCGCAGGCGGTGACGGCCAGGGCGAGCAGCGGCAGGGCGGCGACGGCGGCGAGGGCGCGGCGCGCGGTGGAACGGGGGGCAGACACGGGAGGCTTTCCTCTCGTCGGCCCGGTGCTCGCGTCCCGCGGTTTGTCACGGGGACGCGGCCGGGAGGTCGGCAGGTCTTCGTCCGGGCGTACTGAACGCCCCGGACATGGCGAACGTGCTGAACGTGCTCAAGGGGCCGCACAGGTGGTGCGGTTGGTGCGAGTGGGCGCGCAAGCGGTGCGCGTACGTCATCACACACATCGCGCGACCCCGCCCTGACCGCTGCCGAGGGCGCCGCTGCCGACGCGGCCGCCCTCCTTCGCGAACGTGGAGTAGATGTCGACGGCCATCAGAAGTCCCACTCGGCGTCGTCGTCCGCGGCTTCGGTATCCTGCGCGGCCGCGGTGGCGAAGGAGGCGCCTGCCATGCCCGCCGAGAGGGTGGTGCCGTCCGCCGGGTCGATCAGCAGGAACGAGCCGGTGCGCCGGGAGGCCGCGTAGGCGTCCAGCGCGAGCGGCTCCGCGGTGCGGACGACGACCCGGCCGATGTCGTTGGCGACGAGCTGTCCGGGCGCCGGGTGCTGGGAGAGGTCGTCCAGGGTGAGCCGCGAGGGGATGTCCTTGACAATCGCCTTGACCGTGCGGGTGGTGTGCTTGAGCAGGACCCGGTGGCCGACCCGGAGCGGCTGGTCGGCGACGTGGCAGACGGTCGCCTCGACGTCCTGGGTGGTGGCGGGGGCGTCGCCCGAGGGGGCGATCAGGTCGCCGCGCGAGATGTCGATGTCGTCGGCGAGCCGGAGCGTCACCGACTGGGGGGCCCAGGCGATGTCCACGCTCTCGCCGAGCGCGTCGATCGCCGAGATCGTCGACGTACGCCCGGACGGCAGGACGGTCACGGACTCGCCGACCCGGAAGGCCCCGGCGGCTATCTGGCCCGCGTAGCCCCGGTAGTCGGGGTGCTCGGCAGTCTGCGGGCGGATCACGTACTGGACCGGGAAGCGGGCGTGGCAGGCGGTCAGGTCGTGGCTGACCGGTACCGTCTCCAGGTGCTCCAGGACGGTGGGTCCGCCGTACCAGTCCATGTGCGCGGACGGCTCCACCACGTTGTCGCCGGCCAGCGCGGAGATGGGGATCGCGGTGACCTCCGGGACGCCGAGCGAGTCGGCGTAGGCGGTGAACTCCTCGGCGATGGCGGCGAACACCGGCTCCGCGTAGCCGACCAGGTCCATCTTGTTGACCGCCAGCACCACGTGCGGCACCCGCAGCAGGGCCGCGACGGCGGCGTGCCGGCGGGTCTGCTCGACGACCCCGTTGCGCGCGTCGACCAGGACGACGGCCAGCTCGGCCGTCGAGGCGCCCGTCACCATGTTCCGGGTGTACTGCACGTGCCCGGGGGTGTCGGCCAGGATGAACCGGCGGCGCGGGGTCGCGAAGTAGCGGTAGGCGACGTCGATCGTGATGCCCTGCTCGCGCTCGGCGCGCAGCCCGTCGGTGAGCAGCGCCAGGTCGGGCGCCTCCTGGCCCCGGTTGCGCGACGCGTGCTCGACGGCCTCCAGCTGGTCGGCGAGGACCGACTTGGAGTCGTGCAGCAGCCGCCCCACCAGGGTGGACTTGCCGTCGTCGACGGAGCCCGCGGTGGCGAAGCGCAGCAGGGTGGTCGCCGACAACTGCTCGGTCGTGGTGGTCATCTAGAAATACCCCTCGCGCTTGCGGTCTTCCATCGCGGCCTCGGAGAGCTTGTCGTCGGCGCGGGTCGCGCCGCGCTCGGTGAGCCGGGAGGCGGCGATCTCGGCGATCACGGCGTCCAGCGTCGTGGCGTCGGAGTCCACGGCGCCGGTGCACGACATGTCGCCGACGGTGCGGTAGCGGACCTGCCGGGTCTCGATGGGCTCGTGGTCCCCGGGGCCGCCCCACTCCCCGGCGGTCAGCCACATGCCGCCGCGGTTGAAGACCTCGCGGTCGTGGGCGAAGTAGATCTCCGGCAGCTCGATGGACTCGCGGGCGATGTACTGCCAGACGTCCAGCTCGGTCCAGTTGGAGATCGGGAAGACCCGGACGTGCTCCCCGGGGGCGTGCCGGCCGTTGTAGAGCTGCCACAGCTCGGGGCGCTGGCGGCGCGGGTCCCACTGGGAGAACTCGTCGCGCAGCGAGAAGACCCGCTCCTTGGCGCGCGCCTTCTCCTCGTCGCGCCGCCCGCCGCCGAACACCGCGTCGAAACGGTGCCGCTGGATCGCCTCGGTCAGCGGCACGGTCTGGAGCGGGTTGCGGGTGCCGTCCGGCCGCTCGCGGAGCGTCCCGGCGTCGATGTACTCCTGCACGGAGGCGACGTGGAGCCGCAGCCCGTGCCGGGCGACCGTGCGGTCGCGGTACTCCAGCACCTCGGGGAAGTTGTGCCCGGTGTCCACGTGCAGCAGGGCGAACGGCACCGGCGCGGGCGCGAACGCCTTGAGCGCCAGGTGCAGCATCACGATCGAGTCCTTGCCGCCGGAGAAGAGGATCACCGGCCGCTCGAACTCGCCCGCCACCTCGCGGAAGATGTGCACGGCCTCGGACTCCAGGGAGTCCAGATGGCTCAGCGCGTACGGACTGTCGGTGCCCTCCGACACGGTCGCCGTGGTGGTCACACCGCACCCCTCTCGCTCAGCAGCGCGTACAGCTGGTCCGCGGACTCCCGCACGGTCTGCCGGTGCGACTCGATCCGCAGATCGGGCGCCTCGGGCTCCTCGTACGGGTCGTCGACGCCGGTCAGCCCGCTGATCTCGCCCGCCGCCTGCTTGGCGTACAGGCCCTTCACATCGCGTGCGGAGCACACTTCGACCGGGGTCGCGACATGGATCTCCAGGTACGGGGTGCCCTCGGTCTGGTGGCGCTTGCGCACGGCGTCCCGGCTGTCCGCGTACGGGGCGATGACCGGGACCAGCACCTTCACGCCGTTGGCCGCCAGCAGTTCGGCGACGAAGCCGATCCGCTGGACGTTGGTGTGGCGGTCCTCACGGGAGAAGCCGAGCCCGGCGGAGAGGAACTCGCGGATCTCGTCCCCGTCGAGGACCTCCACCCGGTGGCCCTCGCCGCGCAGCCGTCCGGCCAGCTCGTACGCGATGGTGGTCTTGCCCGCGCTCGGCAGACCGGTCAGCCAGACGGTGGCTCCCGTCTCCGTCACGCTCATCGAAATCTCCTGATCGGTCGTCATCAGTCGTGCAGCCCGCACTCGGTCTTGCCCCGGCCGGCCCAGCGCCCGGCGCGGGCGTCCTCGCCCGCCAGCACCCTGCGCGTGCAGGGCTCGCAGCCCACGGAGGCGTAGCCGTCCGTCAGCAGCGGGTTGGTCAGCACACCGTGCTCCGCCACGTAGGCGTCCACGTCGTCCTGCGTCCAGCGGGCGATCGGCGACACCTTCACCTTGCGGCGCTTGGCGTCCCAGCCGACGACCGGGGTGTTCGCCCGGGTGGGCGACTCGTCGCGGCGCAGCCCGGTCGCCCAGGCGGTGTAGCCGGTCAGCCCCTCCCGCAGCGGCTCGACCTTGCGCAGCCGGCAGCAGAGGTCGGGGTCGCGGTCGTGGAGCCGGGGCCCGTGCTCGGCGTCCTGCTCGGCCACCGTCCGCCGGGGCGTCAGCGTGATGACGTTGACGTCCATCACGGCCGCCACCGCGTCCCGGGTGCCGATGGTCTCCGGGAAGTGGTAGCCGGTGTCCAGGAACACCACGTCGACGCCGGGACGGACCCGGGAGGCGAGATGCGCGACGACCGCGTCCTCCATGGAGGAGGTGACGCAGAACTTCTTGCCGAAGGTGTCGACGGCCCAGATGAGGATCTCCGTGGCGGAGGCGTCCTCCAGCTCCCGGCCGGCCCGTACGGCCAGTTCCGCGAGCTCCTCGTCGTGCCGGGTGACCGTCATGTCCCGTTCCCCTCACCGTCGTCGTGGCCCAGGCCCCGGGTCAGCAGGCCCAGGAACCGGAGCTGGAACGCGCGGTTGCAGGAGGCGCATTCCCAGGAGCCGTGCCCGGCCTCGTGCGGCCGCAGGTCCTCGTCACCGCAGTACGGGCAGTGGAACGGGGCGGCGCGTTCGCTCATGACAGCGACTCCGCACCGGCCCGCGCCGCCCAGGCCGCGAACCGCTCGCCGTCCTCGCGCTCCTCCTGGAAGCGGCCCAGCACCCGCTCGACGTAGTCCGGCAGTTCGGCCGCGGTGACCTTCAGACCGCGGACCTTGCGGCCGAACCCGGCCTCCAGGCCCAGGGCGCCGCCCAGGTGCACCTGGTAGCCCTCGACCTGCCGGCCGTCGGCGTCCAGCACCAGCTGGCCCTTGAGGCCGATGTCGGCGGTCTGGATGCGGGCGCAGGCGTTGGGGCAGCCGTTGATGTTGATGGTGAGCGGTTCGTCGAAGTCGGGGAGGCGGCGCTCCAGTTCGTCGATGAGCGAGGCGCCGCGCGCCTTCGTCTCGACGATCGCCAGCTTGCAGTACTCGATGCCGGTGCAGGCGAGCGTGCCGCGCCGGAACGGCGAGGGCTTCACCTGGAAGTCGAGCGCCTCCAGCCCGGCGGTGAGCGCCTCGACCTGGTCCTCCGCCACGTCGAGGATGATCATCTTCTGTTCGACGGTGGTCCGGACCCGGCCGGAGCCGTGCGCCTCGGCGAGGTCGGCGATCTTGGCGAGGGTGGCGCCGTCGACGCGCCCGACCCGGGGGGCGAAGCCGACGTAGAACCGGCCGTCGCGCTGCGGGTGGACGCCGACGTGGTCGCGCCAGCGGCTGCTGGGCTCCGCGGGCGCCGGACCGTCCAGCAGCGGGCGCTTCAGGTACTCGTCCTCCAGCACCTGGCGGAACTTCGCCGGGCCCCAGTCGGCCATCAGGAACTTGAGCCGGGCGCGGTTGCGCAGCCGCCGGTAGCCGTAGTCGCGGAAGATCCCGACGACACCGGCCCACACGTCCGCCACCTCGTCCAACGGCACCCAGGTGCCGAGCCGTTCGGCCAGCCGGGGGTTGGTGGAGAGGCCGCCGCCGACCCAGACGTCGAAGCCCGGACCGTGCTCGGGGTGCTCGACGCCGACGAAGGCGACGTCGTTGATCTCGTGGACCACGTCCTGCACCGGCGAACCGGAGATCGCGGTCTTGAACTTGCGCGGCAGGTTGGAGAACTCCTTGCTGCCGATGTACCGCTCGTGGATCTCGTCGACGGCGGGCGTCCCGTCGACGATCTCGTCGGCGGCGATACCGGCCACCGGGGAGCCGATGATCACGCGCGGGCAGTCGCCGCACGCCTCGGTGGTGGAGAGCCCGACGGCCTCCAGCTTCTCCCAGATGGCCGGGACGTCCTCGATCCGGACCCAGTGGAGCTGGACGTTCTGCCGGTCGGTGATGTCCGCGGTGCCGCGCGCGTACTGCTGCGAGACCTCGCCGATGACGCGCAGCTGCCCGGTGGTCAGCCGCCCGCCGTCGATGCGGACCCGCATCATGAAGTAACGGTCCTCCAGCTCCTCGGGCTCCAGGACCGCGGTCTTCCCGCCGTCGATGCCCTCCCGTCGCTGGGTGTACAGGCCCCACCAGCGCATCCGGCCGCGGAGGTCGTTGGGGTCGATGGAGTCGAAACCCCGCTTGGCGTAGATCGTCTCAATGCGTGTCCGCACATTGAGACTGTCGTCGTCCTTCTTGAACTGCTCATTGCCGTTCAACGGGGTGTAGTGCCCCAGGGCCCACTGGCCCTCGCCGCGGTGGCGGCCGGCCTTGCGGCGGGGCGTTGCGGGCGCAGGCTGTTCCGGGGTGGCGGCCATGACAGTACGTCCTTCGGGACTGCGGGAGGGCTGCTCTGAACTGCACACTCGCGTCGGATCGCGGCGGTGCGCAGGGCATTGCGGAGAAAAAGGAAGAGGCGGCGGTGCTGGGACTCTCAGCTCGCCGGACAGATGGCGCTGGACACGCGGCCGAGGTCGACGTGGCGTCGACTCACCAAGGCAATTCCAGTTCCAGGCATGGCGGAAGCGTGGCATGCGCATCTTGGGCCAGTCCACCACTATCCGTTATGTGGACGAGAATATCCCGAGGGATGAGATGATGTGGCGCCCATCACTCGGGGTCACCGGAGCGGTCTGTCCGTAATGATGCTCACCCGCCACGCGTCCGCCGCCCTGCCGCACCGCCGCCGTTGCGCCGAACGGCCCAGCTGGACCGCCCTGTTGGACGGTTCAGTCGCGGGCGGCGCCCGGCCAGGGACCCGGGGTCGCCACCTCGGGCTCCCGCTCCACCTTGGTGTCGAAAAGCCGGAAGCCGCGCCGCAGGTAGTTGTCCATGGCGTGCGGTCCGTCCTTGGAGCAGGTGTGCAGCCAGACCCGCTTCGTCGGCGTCCGCTCCGGCCAGCGCTCCGCCAGGTCCCACGCGCGGGCCACCCCGTACGAGAGCAGGTGGCCGCCGATCCGGCGCCCCCGGAAGGCCGGGATCAGCCCGAAGTACATGATCTCGACGACGCCCTCGTCCTGCGGGTCCAGCTCGACGTACCCGGCCGGGGTGCCGTTCTCGTACGCGACCCAGGTCTCGGCGCCCGGCCGGTCCAGGGCCTCCTGCCACTGCGCGTACGTCATCCCCAGCCGGTCCGTCCACTGGATGTCCCCGCCGACCGCCGTGTACAGGAAACGGCTGAACTCCGGCAGCGGCGTCTGCGAACGGACGATCCGCACATCCCCCTCCGGGACCGAGGCCGCTCGCAGGTCGTCGGGGGAGGTCTGCTCCAGGGACCAGACGGTCACCTCGGTGGTGCGGGCGGGGGAGGGAGCGGCGGTGCGCGGTGCGGGGCTGTTCATGACTGCCAGGGAACCACGCCCGGTCGCGTCCGCCAAAGCCGGTCCCGAACCACGGACACTCCCTCCTAACTGCGGTGACGCGCTCCGACCACCACCGGGGCCGTCGACCGGGGCAGCAGGTCGGCCGGATCGTCCGGATGGATCACCTCCACCTCCACGCCGTCGCCGAAGCGGTACGGGCGGTGCGCCAGCACCTGGGCGAGATGGCGGCGCACCCGGGAGATCTCCGCCCGGACCGTCACCGTCCGGCTCGGGTCGCCGAACAGGTCCTCGGCCAGCTCGGAGGCGGTGCGCCCCTCGCGGCGCAGGGCCAGCGCGTACAGCAGCTCCGCGTGGCGCGGCGAGAGCCGCTGCGTCCAGGTGCCCACCTCGCCCACCACGTTGATCCTCAGCCCGTGCGGCCGGCTCAGATCCAGCACCACCCGCTGCGGTGCCCCGTCCGACGGCGCGTCCGCGACCTGGATCAGCCAGCCGCCGGGCAGCGGCTCCACCCGGCACATGCCGAGCGACGGCAGCCACACCCGGCCCGGCCGTAACGCCTTCGGCAGCGGCAGCCGGTCCACCGGCTCCATCCCCGTCACCGCGGCGAGCCAGCCGTTGACGTCCACCGCCAAGGCCCGGCCGCCCAGCCGGCACACCAGCGGCGCCGCCACCGAACGCAGCCGCTCGATCGCCCGCAGATGCCGGTTCCTGATCTCGTTCTCCGCCAGCCCGGCCACGGAGCTGACCAGGGCGAGCGTCGTCGGATGGAACGTCGAGAGCGGACCGCTCATGTCGACGATGCCCATCAGCCGGCCGTCGCGCGGATCACGGACCGGCGCCGCCGCGCACGTCCAGTTGTGCAGGGCGCGGACGAAGTGCTCCGAGGAGTGCACCTGGACCGGGACCCGGGTCGCCAGCGCCGTACCGATCGCGTTGGTGCCCGTGCTCTCCTCCGCCCAGGTCGCCCCCTCCGCCAGGCAGATGCCGTCCGCCCGCCGCAGCACCGCCGCGTTGCCCCGGCGCCACAGCACCCGGCACTCCACGTCCGTGACCACCACGATCTGCCGGGCGGCGTCCGCCAGCGACACCAGCCGGTCGTTCAGCAACGGCATCACCTCGCTCAGCGTGGAACCGCGCCGCCGCTTCTCGACCTCGTCCAGCCCGAGCAGCACGCTCTCGGTCGACTGCTCCGGATCGAGGCCGCGGTGCACCATCCGGTTCCAGGACGCCTCGATCTCGGCCCTCGGCGCGGCCACCGGCCGGTCGCCGGAGCCCACCGCCTCCCTGGCCCGGTGGACCGCCCTGGCGGCCCGGCCGGACTGCCAGGCGGGCGTCCGCATCCCTCCGAAGGCATCTGTCCCCACTTCGAATTCCCCTCACGTGCCAGGGCCTGCTCGACACCACCGCCCCATTTTGGCGCCGGGCGCGACCGCCCACCGGACACTCCGCACATTGGTTGCAACCCTTTGCAACCGTGGCGGGAACCGGCGGGTCCGTGGAGAGTGGGCGAACACCGCCGCACGGGGCCCGTGCCCCGGCGCCCGGTGTGTGCGGCAAGGAGGGTGGTGCCGTGTCGGCGCAGCACCACCCTCCGTCGCCGTGCCCCGGACACGCCCTACGGCCGGGCCCGCTCCACGATCGAGGCCAGGTCCAGGCTGTGCGGCAGCGTCCCGAAGTCGGCGCCCCCGTCCCCGCCCAGCCGCGAGGCGCAGAACGCGTCGGCCACCTCCGGCGGGGCCCACCGCACCAGCAGCGAGCCCTGGAGCACCAGCGCCATCCGCCCGGCCAGCCGACGGGCCCGCGCCTCGGCCCCGTCCAGGTCCGCCAGCTCCGTCAGCACGCCCCCGATCGCCCGGTCCAGCCGGTGATCGGCCCCGCGCGCCGCCCCGACCTCCCGCAGATACGCGTCCAGCGCCATCGGCTCGCGCCGCAGCGCCCGCAGCACGTCCAGCGCCTGCACGTTCCCCGAGCCCTCCCAGATCGAGTTGAGCGGCGCCTCGCGCAGCAGCCGGGGCATCCCGGACTCCTCGACGTAACCGTTGCCGCCGAGACACTCCAGCGCCTCGGCCACCAGCGGGGCGCACCGCTTGGTCACCCAGTACTTCGCCGCGGGCACCGCGATCCGCAGCAGGGCCCGCTCGTCCTCGGTGTCCGCGTCGTACGCCGCCGCCAGCCGCATCGCCAGCACCGTCGCCGCCTCCGACTCCACCGCCAGGTCGGCCAGCACGTTGCGCATCAGCGGCTTGTCGATCAGCGGCCCGCCGAACACCTCCCGGTACGCGCAGTGGTGGACCGCCTGCGCCACCGCCTGCCGCATCAGCGCCGCCGAACCCACCACGCAGTCCAGCCGGGTCGCCGCCACCATCCCCATGAGGGTGTGCACCCCGCGCCCCTCCTCGCCGACCCGGCGCGCCCAGGTGGCGTCGAACTCCACCTCGGCCGAGGCGTTCGACCGGTTGCCCAGCTTGTCCTTGAGCCGCTGGATCAGGAAGGTGTTGCGGGTCCCGTCCGGCAGCACCCGGGGCAGCAGGAAGCAGGTCGGGCCGCCGGGTGCCTGCGCCAGCACCAGGAAGCCGTCGGACATCGGCGCCGAGCAGAACCACTTGTGACCGGTGAGCAGATACTCGCCCTCGGCCGCCAGCGGCTCGGCGCGCGTCGTGTTCGCCCGTACGTCCGTGCCGCCCTGCTTCTCCGTCATCCCCATCCCGAGGAGCGCCCCGGCCTTCGAGGCGACGGGCCGCAGCTCCCGCTCGTACACCGTCGAGGTGAGCAGCGGCTCCCAGACGGCGGCCAGCGCGGGATCGGTGCGCAGCGCGGGCACCGCCGCGTGCGTCATCGACAGCGGGCAGCCGTGCCCCGCCTCGGCCTGCGTCCACACCAGGAACCCGGACGCGCGCCGGACATGGCCGCCCGGCCTGCCCCAGGCACCGGTCAGGCCCGCGCCGACCGCGTGCCCGAGCAGCCGGTGCCAGGCCGGGTCGAACGCGACCTCGTCGATGCGGTGCCCGTACCGGTCATGGGTGCGCAGCACCGGCGGATGCGCGTTCACCCGCGCCCCCCACTCCTGCACCTGGGCACTGCCCGCCGCCCGGCCCAGCTCGCCGAGCTCGGCCCGTGCCCCAGCCAGCAGACCGGGCGCGAGGTGGCGTTCCACCGCCTCGGTGAGGGCCCGGTCGGAGCCGTAGACGTCGTAGCCGGTCAGCGGCGGAGGCTGGTTGGACACGGTGTGGGTGGTGGCTGCCATGCCGATACGGTAAGAGACGTGCAGGCAGCAGATGAAACACCCGAGAGGCGACGGGGCCGGCTTCACCGGGCCAGAGTCCTCTACCGCAATGTGTCCAAGCGGCAGATGGCCTGGCAGTTGCTCAAGGACACCGTCAATTCGTGCATGGAGTACCGGATTCTCGGACTCGCCGCCGAGGCCGCGTTCTTCACCCTGCTGTCCCTGCCGCCCCTGCTCCTCGCGCTGATCGGTCTGCTCGGATACGTCGACGAGTGGACCAACACCACCACCGTCGCCTCCATCGAGCGCAACATCCTCGACGCCGCGAGGACCGTGCTCAGCGAGCGCGGCGTCAACGACTTCGCCAAACCGCTCCTGGCGGACGTCTCCACCGGCGCCCGCCCCGACGTCATCTCGATCGGCTTCGCGATCGCGCTCTGGTCGGGCTCCCGCGCGGTCAACGTCTTCATCGACACGATCACCGTGATGTACGGGCTCGACGGCCAGCGCGGCATCGTCAAGACCCGGCTGCTCTCCTTCCTCCTGTACGTCGTCGCGCTGCTGCTCGGGTCCGTCGTGCTGCCGCTGCTCGTCGTCGGCCCGGACCGGGTCGTCGAGTTCGTCCCGTGGGGCACCGAGCTCATGAGCGTCCTGTACTGGCCGCTGGTGATCCTGCTGTCGATCGTGTTCCTGACGACGCTCTACCACGTGTCGGTACCCGTGAGGTCGCCGTGGATCGAGGACGTGCCCGGGGCGCTGGTCGCGCTCGCGATGTGGGCGCTCGGCAGCTTCCTGCTGCGGATCTACCTCACCAGCACGGTCGAGGGACCGACGATCTACGGCTCACTGGCGGCCCCGATCGCCGTACTGCTCTGGATCGGCATCTCCGCCTTCGCCGTGCTGGTCGGCGCGGCGGTCAACGCGGCCATCGACCGGGTGTGGCCCTCGATGGCGACGGCCGCCGCCCGTGCGGCGAACGACCGGCTGCGGGCCGCCCAGGCGGCCGAGTTCGTCGCCCGGTCGCAGGCGGAGAGCCCGAGGAGGAGCAGACCGGCGTACGACTGGGACGACGAGGGCGACGACGACGAGGACGACGGGCTGGCCGACAGCCCTTACATGCCGTCCGAGTTCCCCGAGCGCTGGTCGAAGTTCCTCCCCCCGGACGACGTGAAGTCCCGGCTCCACCCGCACCGCGAGAAGGAGCCGGACAAGGAACCGGGCAAGGAGCAGGACAAGGACGGCGATCCGGCCCCGGAGAAGGACGACGGGCCGGGCGGCCCCGAGCGGGACGGGCGCGGCGGCGCCCTCGGCGGCTGACGCCCCGGCAGCACCATGGGCGAGGAACGGTACCGGGAGCGGCCGTCACGGTTCGAGGGCGCGACCGCGTGGACGCTGGAGCTGTCCGGGGGGCCGGTCGGCCCGGTGCTGCCCGACGGCTGCATGGACCTGCTCTGGATCGACGGACGGCTGCTCGTCGCGGGCCCCGACACCCGGGCCATGACCCCGTCCGTCCCGGCCACCGGGCGGTGCGCCGGGCTCCGCTTCGCCCCCGGCACCGCCCCCGCGCTCCTCGGCGTACCGGCGCACGAACTGCGCGACCGCCGGGTCGAGCTGGCCGACCTGTGGGCCCCGGACCGGGTACGGGCGCTCACCGACCGGGTCGCCGGGGCCCCGGACCCGGCCGCCGCGCTGGAGGCCCTGGCGCTGCGGGCCGCCACCCGCACGGCGGCCCCGGACCCGCTGATGCGGTACGTCGCGGAGCGGCTCGGCGCCGGGCTCTCCGTCACCGAGACCGCGCGGCGGGCCGGGATCGGCGCCCGCCAGCTGCACCGCCGCTCGCTCGCCGCCTTCGGCTACGGGCCCAAGACCCTGGCCCGGGTGCTGCGGCTGCGGCGGGCACTGGCCCTGGCCCGGTCGGGGATGCCGTACGTCGAGGCGGCGGTCCGGTCCGGCTGCACCGACCAGGCCCACCTCGCCCGGGAGATGCGGGCCCTGACCGGGACCACCCTCACCGCGCACCTCGGCCGCTGAGCGCCCCGGGCCCGCTCAGCCGTTGGCGGCGAAGAGCGAGACCGCGCAGCCGTCCGGGTCGAGGACCGTCGCGTACCGCTGCCCCCACACCGCGTCCCACGGCGCCAGATGCCCCCGGTACCCGGCACCGGTCAGCTCCTCGTACACCGCGTCCACCTCCGCCGGACCGTCGCACCGGAAGGCCAGCGAGAGGCGGTCGCCCCCGGCCGGCGGGGCCCAGTCGGGGTCGAACGAGCGGATCACGTCCTCGGTGTCCCAGAGCAGCCGCTGCCCGCCCGGGAGGGTCACTTCGACGTGGGGTGCGGATTCCGCTCCGGCGGGGATGTCGAGGCCGAGCCGGCGGTAGAAGGCGAGCGATGCGGCAAGATCCGCGGTGACGATGCCGATCGCGTCCATGCGTGGAGTCATGCCCCGACCGTAGGCCCGGCCCCGGCACCGGGTCTTGTACGAAACGGACGTCCGGCCCGGTCAGCAGTCCGCGGGGGAGGTACCCGGGTCCGTCAGGGCGAGGCCGAGCTGGGCGCGCTCGGTGACCCAGCGGCTCGGGCGGTGGCGCGGGTCGCCCGTCGTCCGGTGCAGCGCCCGGTGCAGCGCCAGCATCCGGTCCGCGCCGATCCGCTCGCCCCAGGCCAGCGGCCCGTACGGGTAGCCGAGCCCCGCGGTGACCGCCAGATCGATGTCGCCCGGGGCGGCGATGGAACGCTCCGCGATCCCGGCCGCGACCGACACCACCGAGGCGAGCAGCCGCTGCGCCACCGAGCCCGCCGTGTCCCGCACCACCGACACCGCCCAGGGCTCCTCGCCCTCCGCCGCCCGGGCCAGGACCGTGCGGGCGTCGCGCGCGGCGGCCGGATCCGCCGCCGGGGTCACCGCCAGCACCCGGCGCCGCCCGGCCGCGGGCAGCGGGTCGACCCCGAAGGCGCGTCCGGCGGGCAGCCCGTCGGCGGCCACCGCCGAGGCCACCGACGTCCCCCACACCGGGACCAGCACCACGGCCGCCTCCGACGGCCCGTCACCGGACTCCACCGTGGCGCCCGCTGCGGCCAGCGCCGCCCGCAGCGCCGCCGCATCCCGGTCCTGGCCCTCGGGGGCGTGCACGAACACCGGGCGGTCCGGGTCGCCGGTGACGGGCGGTTCCGGCGCGGGGGCGGGGGCCTCGGGGCCGTACGCGTACCAGCCGCGCCCGGTCTTGCGGCCGTGCAGCCCGGCCGTCACCCGGTTCGGGGTGAGGTAGGAGGGGCGGAGCCGGTCCGCGTGGCGGAAGCCCTGCCAGATCGAGTCGATCACCGCGGCCGTCACGTCCAGGCCGGTGAGGTCCATCAGCTCGAACGGGCCCATCCGCAGCCCCAGCACGTCACGGGCGATCCGGTCGATGTCCGCCGGTTCGCCGACGGTCTCCTCCAGCAGCGCCAGCGCCTCCGTCACCAGTCCGCGCCCGGCGTGGTTGACCAGGAAGCCGGGGGTGTCGGCGACGGTGACCGCGCGGTGGCCGCACCCCTCGACGAACGCGGTCAGGGCGGGCGGGATCTCCGGGCGGGTGGCCGCGCCGGGCACGATCTCGACGATCCGCATCAGCGGCACCGGGTTGAAGAAGTGCAGCCCGGCCAGGCGCGTCGGGTCCTTCAGCGCCGAGGCGATCGTGGTGACCGACAGGGAGGAGGTGTTGGTCGCGAAGACGGCCGCCTCCGGCAGCGCCCGCTCCAGCCGGCCGAAGACCTCGGCCTTGGTCGCGAGGTCCTCCCGCACCGCCTCCACGACCAGCTCGACCTCCGGCCCGGCGGCCCACGGGTCGTCGAGCGGAACCAGCCGATCCAGGGCGGCGTCCCGGTCCGCGCCCGACATCCGGCCCTTGGCCACGGCCCGTTCCAGCATGGACCGTACGAAGTCCACGGCGGTCGTCACGGCCTCGGCGCGCACGTCGCCCAGCTCGACGGTGTGTCCGGCGGTCGCCGCCCACTGGGCGATGCCGCGGCCCATGGCCCCGGCGCCGACGATCCTGATACGCATGGCGGTTGCGGTCCTCTCGGGGTGTCACATGTGATCGGTCTCAGCGAAGATAGACGGGAAGCGGGCCCATGTCTGCGGGCGTCGGCCGGAGTTCGGCCGCCGCGCGGACCCATGGGCCCGTCCGGCCGCCGGGCGCGGGGGCGTGCTCCGGAAGCGGTGCCGTCCGTCCGCCGGGCGGCCGGGGCTTCCGGGCCGCGCCCGGGGCCGGCGGTATCCGCCCGTCCGTCCCGAAAGGCCACACCGTGCCCGACCGCCAGCCCGACGTCGTCATCTGCGAACCCCTGCGTACGCCCATCGGCCGGTTCGGCGGGGTCTTCGCCGGGCAGACCCCGGCCGTCCTCGCCGCGCGGGTCGTCGCCGAGGTGGTGGCCCGTACCGGGATCGCGCCCGACGCCGTCGACGAGGTGATCCTCGGTCACTCCTACCCGTCCGCCGAGGCCCCCGCCATCGGCCGGGTCGCCGCGCTGGACGCCGGGCTGCCCCAGACGGTCACCGGATCGCAGGTCGACCGCCGCTGCGGCTCCGGCCTCCAGGCGGTGCTGGACGCGGCGATGCAGATCCGGGCCGGTTTCAGCGAGGTCGTCGTCGCGGGCGGCGTCGACGTGATGAGCGCCGCCCCGTACTACACCCATGACGGCCGCTGGGGCATCAAGGGCCCCGGCCTCCAGCTCCACGACGCGCTGGCCCGGGGCCGGGTCACCGCGGGCGGCCTCCACCACCCCGTCCCCGGCGGCATGATCGAGACCGCCGAGAACCTGCGGCGGGCGTACGGCATCGGCCGGGCCGAGCAGGACGAACTCGCCCTGCGCTCCCAGCAGCGGGCCGCCCGCGCCGCCGCCGAGGGGCGGTACGACGCGGAGATCGTCCCGGTCACCGTACGGAACCGCAAGGGCGAGACCGTCGTCGCCACCGACGAGCACCCCCGCCCCGACACCACCGCGGAGCAGTTGGCCGCGCTCCGCCCGGTGATGTCGAAGACGGACCCGGAGGCGACGGTCACCGCGGGCAACGCCAGCGGGCAGAACGACGCGGCCGCCGCCTGCCTGGTGACCAGCGCGGCCACCGCCGAGCGGCTCGGCCTGACCCCGCTGGTCCGGCTGGTCTCCTTCGCCCGCGCCGGGGTGCCCGCGGCGACGATGGGGCTCGGCCCCGTACCGGCGACCCGCACCGCCCTGGAGCGGGCCGGGCTCACCCTGGCCGACCTCGACCTGATCGAGCTGAACGAGGCGTTCGCCGCCCAGGTCCTGGCCTGCACCCGGGAACTGGGCCTCGGCGAGAAGGACCACGAGCAGCGGATCAACGTCAACGGCTCCGGGATCTCCCTCGGCCACCCGGTCGGCGCGACCGGTGCCAGGATCCTCGCCACGCTCACCCGCGAACTGCACCGCCGCGAGGCCCGGTACGGCCTGGAGACCATGTGCATCGGCGGCGGCCAGGGCCTCGCCGCGGTCTTCGAGCGGATCGCCGGCTGAGATCCGGGGCCCTGGCCGCGGATCTCAGCCGGGCCCCAGGAGCCTCCGGTGGGCTCAGGTCCGGGTGATCCCGGCGACGAAGCGGGCGGTCAGAGCGGTGGGGGCGGTGATGGCGGTCCCGACGACCACGCTGTGGGCGCCGCGCGCCAGGGCCTCGGCGGCCTCCTCGGGGGTGTTGATCCGGCCCTCGGCCACCACCGGGACGGTGATCGCGGCGGCCAGCGCGGAGACCAGGTCGAGGTCGGGGCCGGGCTGCCGGGGGCTGCCGGGCACGTAACCGGAGAGCGTGGTGGAGACGTAGTCGGCGCCCTGCCCGGCGGCCGCGATCCCCTCGTCGAGCGTGGCGACATCGGCCATCACCAGCGCGCCCGCCCCGTGCACCGCCGCGACCAGTTCGGCGAAGGTGGAGCCGTCCGGGCGGGGCCGGTCGGTGGCGTCGGCGGCGACGATCCGCGCCCCGGCCTCCGCGACGGCCAGGGCGTGCCGGACGCTCGGGGTGATGTAGACGCCGACGTCGCCGTCCTTCCACAGCCCGATCACCGGAAGGTCGACGGCCGCGGTGATCGCGGCGACCACCTCCGGCTCGTTGGCGCGGATCGCGGCGCCGCCCCCGGCGACGGCCGACCGGGCGAGCCGGACGAGGGTGGCGGTGTCGCGCATCGGGTCGCCGGGCGGGGCCTGGCAGGAGACGATCAGCCTGCCCCGGAGGGCGTCGGCCAACTCCCCGGCGGACGGGCCCGACTTCCGGGCGGTCGGGGTCGGCGCCTGAACGGTCGTGGTCGGTTCCTGAGCGGTCGTGGTCGGTTCCTGGGCGGTCATCGCGGGGCTCCCGGGTGGTGGAGGGGCAGGGTGGTGGTGAGGGCGGCGGCGCCGAGCACGGCCGCGTCGGCGCCGAGGAGGGGCGCCCGGGGCAGCAGCCCGCGCAGCGGTCCCATCAGCTCCGCGGTGAACGCGGCGGCCAGCGCGTCCCCGTAGAGCGGGCCGATCCGGGGGACGCCGCCGCCGACGACGACCCGGTCCGGCCCCAGCGCGTTGGCGAGGCCGCCGAGCAGCCGGCCGGTGGCGGTGGCGCCGGTGGTGATGGCGCGGACGGCGGCCGTCTCGCCCCGCCCGGCGCGGGCGGCGACGGTCTCCAGCCGGTCCACCGGCGCGCCGGTCAGCCGCTCGTAGTGGGCGGCGATGCCGGGACCGGAGGCGATGACCTCCAGATGGCCGGTGGCACCGCAGGTGCAGGGCAGCCCGGCCGCCTCGGGGCTGGGGAGATGGCCGAGATGACCGGCCAGCCCGGCCGACCCGTGCAGCATCCGCCCGTCGACGGCGACCGCGCCGCCGACGCCGGTGCCGACCGCGAGGAAGAGCAGCGATCCGTGCGCGTACCCGGGCTCGGCGGTCAGCGCCGCCAGCTCCGGACCGGCCGTGGCGCGTACGTCGTTGTCGCAGGCCACCGGGGTTCCGGTGCGGTCGGCGAGGCCCGCGCCCAGAGCGGTCCCGGCCCAGCCGCCGATGGAGTCGGTGGCGCTGGTGACCAGGCCGGTACGGGGGTCGATCACCCCGGCCGCCGCGACGCCGATCGTCGTGGCCCGGCGCTCCGGGTCGACGGCCGCGGCCGCCCCGGCGAGAGCGTCCAGCACGGCGGGCGCGCCGTCCCGGGCCGGGGTGGGGCGGGTGTGCCGGGCCAGGACCGTGCCGTCCGGCCCGACGAGCGCGGCGGCGATCTTCGTACCGCCGAGGTCGAGGCCGATCACCGGGGCCTTGCCCCGCGCGGCGGGCCCGCTCATCGGACCGGCGGCGGGCAGACGGCGGACCCGGCACCGCGTCGGCCGGGCGGGGCGCCGACCGGCGGGACGACACCGGGCGGCGGTGCGGTCAGGGACATCGTGAGGCTCCAGCCCGGTCGGTGCGCCGATCCGTGGCCCGGGCCGACTGAGCGGATCGAGACATGAGACGTAAGATGTCTTATGTCTCGCACACCTTAGACGGATGGACGTGCGGCCGGTCAAGGGGTGGACGCGCGGTACCGAGGATCGGCGCGCGCTACGGCGTCGGCGCGGAGCCGGTGATCGAGGTGACGGCCATCCGGACCGCGCGGTCCGTGACCGCCTCGGCGTCGTCGCCGCCCTCGATCGCCGTGGTGGCGGCGTTGACGATGCCCTGGAGGAGCAGTGCGGTGCGCCTCGGGTCCGGTTCGCCCAGCACGGTCAGGGCCTCGGTCAGCGGGGTCAGCAGCTCCCGGTGGGCGTGGGCCGCGCTCTCCCGTACCACCGTCGCGTCCCGGACCCCGGCCAGCGCCGCCGCGATCCGGTGCTCGCCCCGGCGCACCAGGTCCAGCTGGCACGACACGTACGCGGCGATCTTCTCCTCGGGGGTGGTGGCCGCCGCCATGCCCTCCCGGATGGCGTCCGTCCAGCGCGGCATCGCGTCCTCGACGACGGCGGCGAGCAGCTCGGGCCGGCCGGGGAAGTACTTGTACACGCTGTTGCGGGCGAGGCCGGTGGCCCGGGCGACCGCGGTGAACGTCACGGCCGCCGCGTCCCCGCCCTCCAGCAGCTCGCGCGCGGCCCGCACCAGGGCCAGCCGCTGCTGGGCGTGGTGCTCGGCGACCGTGGCGGCCTGGATCCGGGGCATCGGCACAGTCTAGAAGCCCCGGCCGTTTCCGACCCCCACTTGGGGACGCCGCGTCCCCATCATCTATCTTGGCGACGCACTGTCCCTAACATCGATCCACCGAAGGGAACCGCCGTGTTCCTCGCACTGCTGGAGCTGCGCGCCGCCCGGGGGCGCTTTCTGCTCATGGGATCCGTCGTGGTGCTCGTCGCCGCACTCGTCGGGATCGTCTCCGGCTTCACCACCGGCCTCGGCGACGACACCATCTCCGCGCTGCGCCGCCTCCCGGCCGCGCAGCTCGTCTTCTCCTCGGACGCCCGCTCCGACCAGTTCGCCCGCAGCCTCCTCGACGAGAAGACCGCCGCCGCCTGGCGCGCGGACGCGGGCACCGAAACGGCCCCGCTGGGCGTCTCCATCACCCGGGGCACCACGGACCGGGGCGCCGAGGTCGACCTCGCCGCGTTCGGCGTCGAGCCCGGCTCCTTCCTCGCCCCCTCCGTCACCGAGGGGCACGGCCTCGCGAACGCCCCGCAGGACGGCATCGTGATGTCCGCCAAACTCGCCGACGAGGGCGTACGCGTCGGCGACACCCTGGTCATCGACCGGCTCGGCATCGAACTGCGCGTCGTCGGACTCACCGAACGCTCCAGCTACGGCCATGTACCCGTCGCCTACGTACCGCTGAAGACCTGGCAGCGCATCCGCTTCAGCACCCCCGGCGCCCCCGCCGCCGCGGCCGCCGCGATCCCCGACCAGTTCAGCGCCCTCGCCCTGCGCACCGCACCCACCGACACCACGGTCACCGCCCTCGACAAGCGCCACTCCACCACCACCCTCACCAAGGAGAAGGCGTACGAGGCGGCCCCCGGCTACACCGGCGAGCGCGTCACCATGACCTCGATCCAGGTCTTCCTCTACCTGATCGCCCCGCTCGTCGTCGGCGCCTTCTTCGCGGTGTGGACGGTCCAGCGCCAGCCCGAGCTCGCCCTGCTGCGCGCCATGGGCGCCTCCCGCCGCCGGCTGCTGGCCCACACGGTGGTCCAGGCCGCGCTGGTCGTCGTCCTCGGCACCGTGGCGGGCGCCGTGCTCGCCGGAGCCGTCGGGCTGCTGGTCGGTGAGCAGGTGCCCTTCAGCCTGCCCGCCGGCACCCTCGTCGCCACCATGTGCACCGTCGCGGCCGTCGGCCTCGCGGGCACCGCCCTGACCCTGCGCCGGGTCACCCACGCCGACCCGCTGACCATGCTGGGAGCCAACCGATGAGCCTCGAACTGTCCGGCGTCACCGTCGCCTTCGGCGGCGCCGACGCCCGTACCACCGTCCTCGACGGCCTCGACGTCACCTTCGAGGCGGGCCGGATGACGGCGCTCGTCGGGCCCTCCGGCTCCGGCAAGTCCACCCTGCTCGCCGTCGCGGGCGCCCTGCTGCGGCCCACCGCCGGGCAGGTCCTGCTGGACGGCGACGACCTCGCCGTGCTCTCCGACGCCCGCCGGGCCGCGGCGCGCCGGGAGCGGATCGGCTACATGTTCCAGAGCGGCAACCTGCTCTCCGGGCTGACCGCCACCGACCAGCTCCTCGCCGCCGTGTACATCGGCGGCGGCCGCCCCCGCGCCCAGCGCTCCCGCGCGGAGGAGGCCCTCACCCGGGTCGGGCTCGGCCACCGGCTGCGCCACCGCCCCGAACAGCTCTCCGGCGGCGAGCGCCAGCGCGTCGCCCTGGCCCGCGCGCTCTTCCTCTCCCCGAAGCTGCTGCTGATCGACGAGCCGACGGCGGCCGTCGACCGTTCCCAGGCCGGCGATCTGGCCGGACTGCTGGCCGAACGGACCCACCAGGACGACTGCGTCACGGTCGTGGCCACCCATGACCCGGCCGTGGCGGAGGCCGCCGACCGGGTCGTGGACATGGCCGCGCTGACCGCCGCGGGGGTCTGAGCGCCCCGGGGCGTGTCCGGTGGATCAGGGATCAGGGCCGGTGCACGCTGCCGTAGAGATAGCTGCGGTCGCCGCCGAGCGCGGCCCGGCTCCACGCCTCCACCTCGGCCGGTCCCATCGCGGCCCAGTCGGGGGTGTGCTCCACCAGATCGCGCCCCAGCCGCCGCCCCAGCTCCACCAGCCGGGTCCCTTCGGCGGTGCGCTCGTCGGCGTACCGGCCCAGCGCGTCGGCCACCGAGGAGGTGTCCCGCAGGGCGCGTTCCAGGCAGAGCGCGTCCTGCAGGGCCTTGACCGCACCGCTGGCGGTGTGCGGCCGGGTCACCCCCGCCGCGTCGCCCGCCAGCAGGAACGGCGGCTCGGCGACCCGGGGTGCCACGAGGTCGGCGACCGGGTGGTGGGCCCGGGCGCCGGGCGTGGCCCGCACCACGACCTCGGCCCACTCCGCCGGGAAGTGCTCGACAGCCAGCTCACCCACGTACGCCTCCGGATCGGCCCCCTGCGGGGCGGTTCCGTAGACGACGTGCGCCAGCAGCCGCGATCCCGGCACCGGGCCCGGGATCGCGTAGAAGACGGCGTGCCCGCCGGGGAACCCCAGCGTCACCCAGGCGTCCCGCAGCAGCCCCAGCGGACCCGTGAGATCGCCGAGCACGTCCAGCGGGACCGTGCCCCGCCAGGCCAGATAGCCGGCGGGCACCGGCCGGACGTCCGGGGCCATCCGCTCCCGGGTGACGGAGCGGAACCCGTCCGCCCCCACCACGATGTCGTACTCCCGCTCCCCGTCCCCGGTACGGATCAGGCCGCGCCCCGAGGCCGTCCGCGCCACCGACTCCACCGGCAGCCCCCGCCGGTACACCCCCGCCCGGACCCGCTCGTGCAACGCCCGCCACAGCAGACCCCAGTTGCACGCGGCCACCGGGGCCGTCTGGCGTGCCAGCTCGCGCGTCGACCGCCCGCCCGGGGCCCGGGTGAGCCAGACCCGGGATTCGACCGGCACCGTCTCCATGTCAGCGCCCAGATAGCCGTTGGCCACCAGCTCATGGTGGAGCGGGGGCGGCATGGCGATGCCGAAGCCCCGCTCCTGGAGGGCGCCGTCGCTGCGTTCGTGGACGGTGACCTCCGCCCCGGCCCGTACCGCCGCGATCGCCATGGCGCAGCCGGCGATGCTGCCGCCGACCACGCCGATGCGTAAACCCGTCACCGTCACCGGTCCACCGTCCGTCCCGAGGTCTTCGACGCTCCGTCCGGTTCATCGTCGCACCGCCGGGGCGGACGGGGGCCGGAGCGTGGTCACGGAGTGACGGTCACCGTCCCGCCGCCGGACGCCTGGAGCCCCATCGTCCGGTACGTCGCGGTGAGCGCGGCGCTTCCCGAGGCCCCGGCCGCGACGGTGACCGGGACCTTGATGTTGGCGCCCTGGCCGGGGTCGAGCGCCGGGACGGCGCGCTGCTGGGCCGTCCAGCCCGCCGGCACGGTCAGGTCGACGGTGCCCGCGGCGCGGCGCACGTCCATCCGGTTGACGACGCGGACCGTCATCTCGGCGGTGGTGCCGGCCTTCAGGGTGGCGGGCGGGGTGACCGTGATGTCGGCGCAGGTGCCGCCGAGCCACTTCAGGTCGAAGGAGGAGTAGGTGAGGTGCGTGTAGTCGGCCCGCTCGTAGAGCAGCCCGAGCCGTCCGCCGGGCAGCCGGGTCAGCGTCGAGTAGGCGGCGGAACCCGGGTCGACGACCTTGCGGATCGGCCAGGTCCGGCCGTTGTCGCAGGACATCTTCACCGTGAGGTTGCGCCGCGCGGAGGCGTCCTCGGTGTTGCTGAACAGCAGCCACGAGGACTGCGGGTCGGACGGTGCGGCATCGGGGTTGTACCGCATCACCGAGGCGTTGTTGGCCGGGTCGGTCAGGCGGGTGTCCTGGACGAACGGGGTGTAGGTGACCCCGCCGTCGGAGGAGTACGCCACGGTCCGGTACGGCTTGGAGCGGTTGTTGAGCATGATCCGGCCGTCGGACAGCTCGACCGTCTTGTTCTCGTCGCCGCCGGGGCCGACCGGGGTGCCCATCCGCCACGTCTCGCCGTGATCGTCGCTGTAGGCGCTCGCCGCGTAGTTGGCGCCGTTGACGCGGACGGCGTACTGCTGGATCAGCCGCCCCTTGTACGCGCCGTGCCGGAGCTGGATGCCCTCGCCGGAGGCCGCGAACATGCCCGCCCAGGCGGGGTCCTTGATCTGCCGGGTGATCCGGCGGTGGGTCCAGGTCACGCCGTCGTCGTCGGAGTAGCTGTAGTCGGCCTGGAGGACGTTCGGGTCGGACTCGTCGTTGCCGGTGGCCGAGCCGAAGAAGCCCTGGTTCACCGAGGCCGCGTAGAACAGGAAGATCCGGCCGGTGGTGCGGTCCACCAGCAGGCTCGGATCGCCGTAGCCCTTGGGCGCGGCGTCCCGGCGGACCACCTGCTGGGGCTGCCAGGTCACCCCGTTGTCGGTGCTGCGGCGGACCACGATCGAGATGTTGCCCGGCAGGTCGCCGAGGGTGGGGCGGGCGTCGTAGGCCGCGATCACGGTGCCCTTCACCGAGGTGGTGAGGGCCGGGATGCGGTAGTGCGGCGAGCCCACGCCGTCGACCGTCAGGTCCTGGAAGGTCAGTTCACCGGGGGCGGGGGAGGCGGCGTACGAGGTGCCGGTGGCCGTGACGGCCAGGAGCGCGGCGGCACCGAGCAGGGCGACGGAGGCTTTTCGCTGCATGGACGGTCTCTCTTCTCGGAAGGGGATGGTGCTTCTGGGAAGGGGGAAGGCAGGGCGCGGCGGCGCGGCCGGGGTCAGGAGCGGTCGGACCGCCCCGGCGCCGGGGCGGTGAACAGGGCACGCACCCAAGCGAGTTGCTCCCGCTGCTGGTACGCGGCCCCGCCCTCGTGCCCGTTGAACGCGTAGACGCGTACGTCCTTGGCGCCCGCGTAGTTGTGGTACGCGGCGAAGCAGGTGGAGGGCGGGCAGATGTCGTCCATCATCGCGATGGAGAACAGCGCGGGGGCGGTGGCGCGGGTGGCGTGCAGGGCGGCGTCGAAGTACGCCAGGGTGGCGAAGACCGTCCCGGCCCGGTCGCGGTGGAGCCGCAGGTACTCGGCGATCTCGGTGTACGGCGGGCGGCCGGTGATCTCCGCGCCGCGCCGGATGTCGCAGAGGAACGGCACGTCCGGCATCACCCCGGCCAGCCCCGGCACCAGCCCCGCCACCGCCAGGGCGATCCCGCCGCCCTGGCTGACCCCGGTCACCACGATCCGGTCCGGGTCGACCGAGGGATGCGCGCGCGCCGTCTCGACGCAGCGCACCGCGTCCGTGAACACCCGCCGGTAGTAGTAGGTCTCGGGGCTCTCCACGCCCCGGGTGAGGAAGCCGGGCACGGTGCCGGCGGCGCCCGCGTCCGTGTCGGCGGTGGAGCCGCCCGCGGCCGACCAGCCCTGGCCGCGGGTGTCCATGATCAGGTGCGCGTACCCGGCGGAGGCCCAGACCAGGCTCTCGTGCGCCAGCCCCCGCCCCCGCCCGTACCCGAGGAACTCGACGACGCAGCCGAGCCGCCCGGTCGCCCCGGCCGGCAGATGCAGCCAGCCGCGCACCGGCCGCCCGGCGAATCCGGGCAGGGTCACGTCGTACGTACGGATCTGGCTGAGCCCCGTGTCGACGGGCGTGAACACGGGCGGGGGAGCCGCCGCGGCGGCGGCGGACGCCTCGCCCAGGGTGTCCGACCAGAAGGCGTCGAAGCCGTCCGGAACGGGCAGTTCGGGCCGGTGGTCGAGGCATTCCGCGAGCGAGAGGTCCGTCAACGGCATGGGGGTGCCCTTCTGGGGTGGGCCGGGAGGTGAACGCCGGGGCGCAGGACGCGCGAACGCCGGAAGGCTAGACAGAAGACGTCAGATGTCCTGGTGGCACACGGACCCTAGGCAGCGTTCGCGGCGACCGTCAAGGGCCCCGCCCGCACCGTTCCCCGCCCGTCCGGTTCCCCGTCGGGCGGGGCCGGTCCCTCTTCGGGGCCCGGATCAGTTCCGGGCGCGCGCCTCGGAGATCCGGCGCCTGACCGGGGCGTAGTGCTCGCCCAGCGCCTTCAGGAAGCCGGTGATGTCCCCGGCCCGCGCGGCGTCCACGATGTTCTGGTGGGCCGCGATGGTCTCCATCTCGTCGGCGTGCGTGAACCCGTCGAGATGCGGCGCGACGATCGAGTACACGTCCCAGAAGGCCATCGAGAGCTGGCCGATCAGTTCGTTGCCGAGCGGGGCGACCAGGAGCGCGTGGAAGGCCCGGTCGGCCTCGACGAAGCCGTGCCCGTCCTGGACGCCGGTCTCGCGCATCGTGGAGACCAGGCCGTCCAGCCGGTCCAGCTGCTCCGTGCTGAGCAGCGAGACGATCCGGTCGGCCATCCCACGTTCGAAGAGCTCGCGTACGTCGACCAGGTCGGCCATCACCTGGAAGTCGTCGTCGGGGGAGAGCAGCCCGCGGAAGGTCAGGCTCTCCACCAGGGCCGAGAGGCTCAGCCGTCCGACGTACGTGCCGTGCCCGTGGCGCACCTCCACGATGTCCAGCGCGGCGAGGATCTTCACCGCCTCGCGGACGCTGGAGCGGCTCGCGCCCAGTGCCTCGCAGAGGGCCGGCTCGGCGGGCAGCGGGTCCCCGGGGCGGAGCCGTTCCTCAAGGATGTAGCGCTTGATGCCCTCGACGACCTCCTGCCTGAGCAGCTGTCGGCCGGGCTTCGCACCGGACATATGTGAACTCCCCACCCTCTTGACCCCTCTCGATTGCCCAGCTACGTTCCCACGTTATCAAGGCATCAGACATCTGACGTCTGATGCGCAGGGCTCGTCGGCCCCCGTGTTCCCGGGTGCCACGATGCGTTGACCAGTCGTTTTCCGCCTTTCCTTCCGTTCCGCCTTCGATGTCCCTGGAGGACCCGTGCCCGAGCTGATAACAGCCGGTGTCGAGCGCCGTACCTTCCTGCGATTCACCGGCGCCGTCGGCGCGGCAGCCGCCATCACGGCCACTCTCTCCGCCTGTGGCGGACCGTCCTCGACCGCTGACGGCGCGACGGGCGGGGGTGGCGCCGGCGAGCTGATCGAGGCCGGTCTCTCCTACCCCCTGTCGACCGGATTCGACCCGATGATCACCTCGGGCGCGACTCCCTACGCCGCCAATATGCACATATTCGAGGGCTTGGTGGATCTCGATCCGGCAACACTCGTGGCCCGCCCCGCGCTCGCCACCGAGGCGCCGAAGAAGATCAACGCCACCACCTACCGGGCCACCCTCCGCGAGGGGGCGACCTTCCACGACGGATCGCCGGTCACTGCCGAGGACGTGGTCTTCAGCTTCGAACGCGTCCTGGACCCGAAGAACGCCTCCCTGATGGCCCAGTTCGTGCCCTTCGTCGACACGGTGAAGGCCGTCGACGCGGGCACCGTCGAGTTCAAGCTGAAGTACCCCTTCGCGCTCTTCCCGTCCCGGATCGCCGTCGTCCGGATCGTCCCGAAGAAGATCGTCGAGCCCGACCCCAAGGCGTTCGACGCCAAGCCGGTCGGCTCCGGGCCGTACCGGTTCGTCGAGGCGACCCGCGAGGACAAGATCGTCTTCGAGGCGTACGACAAGTACAACGGGCCGCATCCCGCCAAGGCCAAGAAGATGGTCTGGCGGCTGATGTCGGACCAGTCGGCCCGCGTCAGCGCCATGGAATCGGGCCGCGTCCAGGCCATCGAGGACGTCCCGTACATCGACGTCAAGCGCCTCGGGGCCACCGCGAAGACCGAGTCCGTGCAGTCCTTCGGCATGCTCTTCCTGATGTTCAACACCGCGGACAAGCGTTTCGCGGACAAGCGGGTGCGCCAGGCGGTGCACTACGCCCTGGACACCGAGAAGATCATCTCCACCGCGATGGTGGGCAACGCGGCCGCCGCCACCGGCTACGTCCCCGCCACCCACCCCGACTACCACAAGGCCGCCACCGTCTACACCCACGACGTGGAAAAGGCGAAGCAGCTGCTCGCCGACGCGGGCGTCAAGAACCTCTCCTTCACCGTCCTCACCACCGACACCGGCTGGGTCAAGGACATCGCCCCGCTGCTCAAGGAGAGCTGGGAGGCGGCGGGCGTCAAGGTCACCCTCGACATCGCCCAGTCCCCGGCCCAGTACGCCAAGGTCGACAAGGGGGACTTCGAGGTCCTCGCCGCCCCCGGCGACCCGTCCGTCTTCGGCAACGACGCGGACCTCCTGCTGCGCTGGTTCTACTACGGCTTCTGGCCCGAGAAGCGCTACGCCTGGGGCGGCTCCGCCGCGTACAAGAAGGTCAGGCAGACCCTCGACCAGGCCGCCCGCGCCGCCGACGAGACCGAGCGCAAGCGGCTGTGGGGCGAGGTGACCGACCTGGTCGCCGACGAGGCCGCGCTCTACCCGGTCCTCCACCGCAAGCTGCCCACCGCCTGGAACGAGAAGGCGCTGCCCGGCTTCGAGCCGCTGCCCACCACGGGCCTCTCCTTCCTGGACGTCGCCCGCGCCTGACCCGGCCCCGGCCCGAACGCCCGGCCCGGGGCACCGGACCCCTCGGGGGTGTCCGACACCTGCCCGCGGCGTCGTGGGAGTCGTCCCGTACGCCCGGTACGGGACGGTCCTCCGCCGTGCGATCGATCGCACGCACCGGACCCCGCTCCTCCTTCCGCACTCATTCAGTCAGACGCCCCCAGGTGCCCCGGGCCGCCGGCCCCCGCCCAACCCGCAAGGAACCCGACGATGGTTGCTTTTCTCCGGCTCGCGCTGCGCCGCGTCGCGATGATGCCGGTGATGATCCTCGGCATCGCGCTGCTCGTCTTCGTGGTGCTCCAGTTCTCGCCGGCCGACCCGGCCTTCAACGCGCTCGGGGAGAGCGCCACCCCCGAGGCCCGAGCGGCCTTCGCCGAGGCCAACGGCCTCAACGACCCGCTGCCGGTCCGGTACTTCCACTTCCTCGGACAGCTCGTCCACCTCGACCTCGGGACCACCGTCCCGCCCAGCCAGCCCGTGATCGACCGGATCACCGCCGCCTTCCCGCTCACCCTCCAGCTCACCCTGCTCGGCCTGCTCCTCGCGGTCGTGCTCGCCGTGGTCCTCGGCGTGATCGGCGCCATGTACCGGGACCGCTGGCCCGACCAGCTGTTCCGGGTCCTCTCCATGGCCGGGGTCGCCATCCCGTCCTTCTGGCTCGGCGTCCTGCTCATCCAGCAGTTCGCGCTCAACAGCCGGATCTTCCCGACCGGCGGCTACACCAACCCCGCCGACTCCTTCAGCGGCTGGCTCACCACCATGACCCTCCCCGCGATCTCGCTCGCGCTCCCGGTCTCCGCCTCGCTCGCCCGGCTCGTCCGCACCTCGATGGTCGCCGAACTCGACCGCGACTACGTACGCACCGCCCGCGGCAACGGACTTCCGCCGCTGCTGGTGATCCGCTCGGTCCTGCGCAACGCGCTCGTCACCCCGCTGACCGTGCTCGGCATCAAGGTCGGCTACATGCTCAGCGGCGCGGTCGTCATCGAAGCGATCTTCGACCTGCCCGGCATGGGCAAGCTCATCCTCGAAGGTGTCACCGGCGGCGACGTCGCGCTGGTCCAGGGCACCGTACTGACCATCGCCATCGCCTTCCTGGTGGTCAACGTCATCGTCGACCTGCTCTACCTGCTGGTCAACCCGCGCATCAGGACGGTGTGACATGTTCGCCACCGGCCGTCTGGCCACCAAGCTCTCCCGACCCGGCATCGCGTTCCGCGCCCTCCCGGTCACCTCCCGCATCGCCCTCGGCGTCCTGATCGTCGTCGTCCTCGGCGCCGTGTTCGCCCCGCTGCTCACCCAGGACCCGCTCACCACCGGCACCCCCGTCCAGGCCCCGGGCGCCGAGCACTGGTTCGGCACCGACCGGGCCGGCCGCGACGTCTTCGCCCGGGTCGTGCACGGCGCGCGCTACTCGCTGGTCATCGGCCTCGGCGCCACCGCACTCGCCCTGGTCGCCGGCTCGCTGCTCGGCTCGCTCGCCGCCACCTCGCGCCGGCTCGGCGACGAGACCGTGATGCGCACCCTCGACATCGTGATGTCGTTCCCGCCGATCGCCCTGGCCGCCGTGCTCGTCGCCGTCTTCGGCACCAGCGTCCCGGTGATCATCGCCACCATCGCCTTCGTCTACACCCCGTCACTGGCCCGCGTGGTCCGCGCCAACGTGCTCTCCCAGTACGGCGAGGACTACGTCGCCGCCGAGAAGGTCATCGGCGCCCGGCGCGGCCACATCGTGCTCCGCCACGTCGCCGTCAACTGCATGGCCCCGGTCATGGTGTTCGCCACCGTCATGGTCGCCGAGGCGATCATCTTCGAGGCGAGCCTCTCCTTCATCGGCGCGGGCGTGCAGGACCCCGACCCCAGCTGGGGCAGCGTCCTCGCCTACGGCCGGCAGATCCTCCTCGCCGGCGGCTGGTGGGCCACCTTCTTCCCCGGCCTGGCCCTGCTGGTCACCGTCCTCGCCCTCAACGTCCTCTCCGAGGGCCTCACCGACGCCTCCGCCGCACCCGGGAGGACCAAGGCACCCGCCGCCCCCGCGGGCGACCCCGCCCCCGACCCGGTCGAGGCGGCCGCCACCGTGGACGTCGACGCCGCCCTCGCCCGGCTCGCCGACCGGATCGGGGCGACCGCACCGGCCGTCGCCCCCGTCCCGGACGACGCCGCCGAACTGCTCGTCGTACGCGACCTGTCGATCCGCTTCCCCGACCGCTACGGCCCCGTCCCCGTCGTCGACTCGCTGAACTTCACCGTCCACGAGGGCGAGACCCTCGGCCTGGTCGGCGAGTCCGGCTGCGGCAAGTCCATCACCAGCCTCGCCGTCATGGGCCTGCTCGCCCGCAACGCCGAGGTCGGCGGCGAGATCCTCTACCGCGGCCGCAACCTGCTGGACCTGCGGCCCAAGGAACGCCGCGCCCTGATGGGCCCGGAGATCGCGATGGTCTACCAGGACGCCCTCTCCTCCCTCAACCCCTCCGTACTCGTCGGCACCCAGCTCAAGCAGCTCACCTCGCGCGGCGGTACGAAGACCCCCGCCGAACTCCTCGAACTCGTCGGCCTCGCCCCCGAACGCACCCTGCGCAGCTACCCGCACGAGCTCTCCGGGGGCCAGCGCCAGCGCGTCCTCATCGCCATGGCGCTCTCCCGCGACCCGCGCCTGCTCATCGCCGACGAACCCACCACCGCCCTCGACGTCACCGTCCAGGCCCAGGTCGTCGAACTCCTGGTCGAGCTCCGCGACGAACTCGGCTTCGCGATGGTCCTGGTCTCGCACGACCTCGCCCTCGTCGGCGACCTCTCGCACCGGATCGCGGTGATGTACGCGGGCCGGCTCGCCGAGATCGGCGCCACCCGCTCCGTCCTCACCAGCCCCACCCACCACTACACCCGCGGACTGCTCGGCTCGGTGGTCTCCCTGGAGGCCGGCGCCGACCGGCTCCACCAGATCCGGGGCATCGTCCCCGCGCCCCAGGGCTTCGGTACCGGCTGCCGCTTCGCCTCGCGCTGCGCGGCCGCCACCGAACGCTGCCGCACCACCCCGCCCGAGCTCACCGCCCACACCGACGCGCAGGACCACGGCTCCGCCTGCCACCACCCCGCGCGGGCCGCACGACTGGAAGGGAGCCACCGGTGATCCGGCTCGACGGCGTCCACGTACGCCACAAGGCACGCAGCGGCGGACTCTTCCGCCGGGACGCGGTGCACGCCCTCACCGACGCCACCCTGGAGGTCGAGCGCGGCGAGATCGTCGGCCTGGTCGGCGAGTCCGGCTGCGGGAAATCCACCCTGGCCCGCGTGCTGACCGGGCTCCAGAAACCCACCGAGGGCCGGGTCTCCTTCCACGGCGACGACCTCTGGGAGATGCCCGCGGCCAAGCGCCGCCAGGACTTCGGCTCCGCCGTCGGCGTCGTCTTCCAGGACCCGTCCACCGCGCTCAACCCGCGACTGACCGTACGTCAGATCCTCCGCGACCCACTCGACGTGCACCGGCGCGGCACCGCAGGGGAACGCGAAACCCGCGTCGAGGAACTCCTCGACCTGGTCGGGCTGCCCGGCCACACCCTCGCCGCCCTGCCGGGACAGCTCTCCGGCGGCCAGCGCCAGCGCGTCGCCATCGCCCGCGCCCTGGCCCTGGAACCGGAGCTGATCGTCGCCGACGAACCCACCTCCGCCCTCGACGTCTCCGTCCGCGCCCAGGTCCTCAACCTCCTGGTCGACCTGCGCGAACGCCTCGGCCTCGGCATGGTGTTCATCTCGCACGACATCCAGACGGTGCGCTACCTCGCCGACCGTCTCGCCGTCCTCTACCTCGGCCGGATCGTCGAGGAGGGCCCGGCCGCCGAGGTGGCCGGCGCGCCCCGGCACCCGTACACCGAGGCGCTGCTCTCGGCCACCCCGAGCCTGCTGGAGACCACCGAACGCATCGTGCTCACCGGCCCGGTGCCCTCGGCCACCAACCCGCCCACCGGCTGCCCGTTCCGCACCCGCTGCTGGAAGGCCGACGACGCCTGCGCCACGGAGTTCCCGGCCCCGGCCACCGGCCCGGCCGGCCACCGCTGGCACTGCGTCCACCCCTCCATCCCCTCCGCACCATCCGCAAGGAGCACCGCATGACCGCCCGCACCCCCCGCTACACCGGCGTGATCCCGCCCGTCGTGACCCCGCTCACCGCGGACGGCGAGATCGACCGCCCCTCCCTGGAGCGGGTCGTGGCCCACCTCCTCGACGGCGGCGTCAGCGGCCTCTTCGCCCTCGGCAGCTCGGGCGAGACCGCCTACCTCACGCCCGCCCGGCAGGACGAGGTCATCAGGATCATCACGTCCGCCGCCGCCGGCCAGGTGCCGGTGCTCGTCGGCGCCATCGAGACCACCACCGACCGCGCCATCGAACGGGCCCGCGCCGCCCGCGACCTCGGCGCCGACGCCGTCGTCGTCACCGCCCCCTTCTACACCCGGACCGACGACACCGAGATCGACCGGCACTTCCGCACCGTCGCCGCCGCCCTCGACCTGCCGGTCCTGGCCTACGACGTCCCGGTCTGCGTCCACAGCAAGCTCACCCCCGAACTGCTGCTGCCGCTCGCCGAGGAGGGCGTGATCGCCGGGGTGAAGGACTCCAGCGGCGACGACGGCTCGTTCCGCCGTCTGGCCATCGCGGCGCGCGGGCTCCCGCAGTTCTCCGTGCTCACCGGGCACGAACTGGTCGTCGACGCGATGATGCTGGGCGGCGCGGACGGCTCCGTCCCCGGACTCGGCAACGTCGACCCGCACGGTTACGTACGCCTCCACGAGGCGGCGGTACGCGGCGACTGGGCGGTGGCCCGCGCCGAACAGGACCGTCTGGTCGCGCTCTTCGACATCGTCCGCGCCGCCCGCCCCGGCACGGCGTCCGCCACCGCCGCCGGGCTCGGCGCCTTCAAGACCGCGCTGATGCTGCGCGGGATCATCACCACGAACCGGATGAGCGCGCCGATGCGCGATCTGGACGCCACCGAGACCGCCGGGATCGCGGCCTGCCTGGACCGCGCGGGGCTCTCCCGGAGCTGAGCGGAAAGCGGAACGGCGGTCCGTCGCCGCAGCCCCGGCTGCGGCGACGGACCGCCGTCCGTCATGCCGGTCGGCCATCGGCCGACCCGTTCGGTCAGTCCTTCGCGGTACGGGCGCGGCGGACCATCAGCCCTCCGCCGAGGACCATCGCGGCGGCGGCGCCACCGGCGATGCCCAGGTTGCCGTCGGCACCGGTGTGCGCCAGCTCGGGCGGCTTGGGGTGCTCGGGGGTCTGGGGCTCATGGTGGACCGGCGGCTTCTGGTGCTCCGGCGGGCAGTCGGGCTTGTGCGGCTTCGGCGGCTTGGGGTGCTCGGGGGTCGGCGGCTTGTGGTGGACCGGCGGCTTGTGGTGCTCCGGCGGGCAGTCGGGCTTGTGCGGCTTCGGCGGCGTGTGGTGGTGCGGGGGCTTGACCGGCGGGTGGTGCGGGGGCTCCACCGGCGGGTGGTGCGGCGGGTGGACCACCGGCGGCGGGAGCTCGCCCCCGCCGGACACGTTGGCACACTGGTTCCCGCCCGCCGGGTTCAGCGCGCCGACCACGTTCACGCTGTTGCCGCAGGCGTTGACCGGTACGTCCACCGGGACCTGCACCACGTTGCCGGAGAGCACGCCGGGGGAGCCGACCGCGGCACCCTCCGCGCTGGCGCCCTGGCCCCCGCCGCCGCCCTGACCGCCCACGTTCGCGCACTTGTTGCCGAACGCGGGGTTCAGGAGGCCGACCACGTCGACCGTGTTGCCACACACGTTCACCGGCACGTGCACCGGCACCTGCACGGTGTTGCCCGAGCCGACGCCGGGCGAACCGACGGCCGCACCGTCGGCGGAGGCGTCCGCGAACGCGTACCCGCCGGTCATGGCCAGCAGTCCTGACGCTGCCGCCGTGACGAGCACGCTTTTACTCAAGGCTTTGCGCATCGATTGCCCTTCCTAGGACATTCCGTGGCGAGCCGGAGCTCGCAGTTCGTTCATCAGACCGGTACAGATGCCGCCGAGGGGACGCTCGGCGGTGCCGTGCGCTACTCGGAAAGCAGCGGTTTCGGGAAACGCGGAGACCATGAGGGCCTGTTCTTCGTGGAATGAGCCCTGCTTCTGCCGGTCGCGCGCCCGAGCTACACAGTGTGTACATGGATAACGAGGAGGATTTGTTCAGGAAACTCGCAGAGCCGTGGAAATTTTGTGATCACGCGAATGGAGTAGCGATGAACGGCTGGAGTGTTTTTCGTACTGTTGTGCGCGCGATGCTGACATTCGGGTGAATCGAAAGAACCAAACTCCTGGTACCGAGTTGTGCAGGGAGCCCCGGTACGGGGCATCCAGTACGAGAAGGGTTAAACGTGATCAAGAAGGTTCTGGCGACGGGTGCCGTTGCCGCCTCCATCCTCGGTCTGGGCGCGACGCAGGCCATGGCCATCGGCGACGACGGCGGTACGACTTCGGTCACCGGCAACGGAGCCTCGCAGGTCTTCGGCAACCAGGAGACCCAGGGCGACGGCAGCCCGCAGTTCAGCCTCGTCCAGGGCAGCCTGAACAAGCCCTGCATCGGCCTGCCCGCCAAGGTCAACGCCGGTTCGCTCATCGGTCTGATCCCGATCGCGGTCCAGGACGTCAACGTTCTGTCCTCGCCGCAGAACCAGCAGTGCACCGAGAACTCCACCCAGGCCAAGGGCGACGAGCCCCTGTCGCACATCCTGGACGGAATCCCGATCCTGTCCGGCAACGGTGCCGGCAACAGCTGATCCGCACCTGATCCAGCCGTAACGACAGGCCCGAGCCGCCGGTTCCTCCTCCGCGCGGTCCGGGCCTGTTGCTGTCGCGCACCGATAAGGCGCTTCGGCCGGAATGCTTTCCGGACCCATCGGGTGATCGATATTGCGTCATCCGGGCGATCTTCTGAGGATCTTCAGCTCTACGAGTTTCGCCTACGGTCCTAAATCGTTACGAATGACAGCGGCGGAGTTACGAGTGATGAGTACCGCGCTCGTGCGGCACGAAAGACGTGGCCGTTTCGGACTCCGTCGAAGAAAGGGAACACAGTGAAGTACACCAAGGTTGCCGCCATCGCCGCCGGAACCCTGATGGCGATGGGCACGGCCGCGCCCGCGTTCGCCGACGCCGGTGCCGAGGGCGGCGCCGCCGCCTCCCCGGGTGTCATCTCGGGCAACGTCATCCAGGTGCCGATCCACCTTCCGATCAACCTGTGCGGGAACACCATCGACGTGATCGGTGTGCTGAACCCCGCCTTCGGCAACACCTGCGTCAACGCCTGACCCCTGGTCGCACCGGTCGAACGTCCTCGGCCGAAGAAGGCCCCGTACCGCGTTCCGACGCGGTACGGGGCCTTCCCCTTTCCCTCTCCCCGCTGTGGCCCTTCGAACGGATGGACCCGCGGAAAACCCGACCGTGTCCAGTTGCCGGGCCGCGACCGCCTCGTTACCCAGGGCGAAAGCGGCGGAAGGCACGGCCACGGAAGGCTCGTGCGGCGCGGTGCGCGACCGAATCGGATGCCGCTGCAGAAAGGAACCCGAGAAATGAAGTACGCGAAGACTGCTGCGTTCGTTGCCGGTTCCGTGGTTGCTCTCGGCACGGCTGCTCCCGCCCTCGCCGTCACCAACACCACGGCCCCCAACCTCAGCCTCAACGGGGGCATCAACCAGGTGGTGGAGAGCGCCCCGCAGGCCGTGAACCCGGTGGTGGACACGGTCGGCCGGACCGCGGACGCGGTGAAGAAGAACGGCACCGTCACCAAGCTGGCCGAGCAGGCCACCGGTGCGGCCAAGAGCGCGGCCCCCCTCCTCGGCGGCCTGCCGATCGGCGGCTGAGCCCGAGGGCCTCGACCGCGTTTCCGCCGGTCTCCCGCCCCTCGGCTTCCTCCGGTGTCCCGCATCCGGCGTACGGCCGGAAAGGGCGGCACCGTTCGAGTGAATCGGCACAACCATCCCCGTTGCCGAGAGTTGATCAGGTCGCTCCGGACAGGCGGGCAACAGAGAAATTCCAGAAGGGCTATTTCATGATCAAGAAGATTATGGCCTCGGCAGCCGTCGCTGCCTCGCTCGTCGGCGTCTCCGCCGCGATCGCCCCGCAGGCCATGGCCGTCGGCAACGACGGTGGTACCACCTCGCTCAGCGGCAACGAGGCCGTGCAGTCGTACGGCAACTCCGCCACCTACGGCAACATGAGCCCGCAGATCGCGCTCATCCAGGGCTCGCTCAACAAGCCCTGCATCGCGCTGCCGGCCAAGGCCAACATCGGCTCGGTGCTCGGCCTGGTCCCGATCTCGGTCCAGGACCTCAACATCCTGTCCTCGCCGCAGAACCAGCAGTGCACCGAGAACTCCACCCAGGCCAAGGGCGACGAGCCGCTGTCGCACATCCTGGACGACATCCCGGTCCTCTCCGGCAACGGCGTCGCCAACAACTAAAGGCCGTACCGCCCCGCGCTCCTCGCCGGTCACGTCCTGATCCGGCCGGGAGTGTGTCCGGGCAGCTCCCCGCCTGTCCGTTCGCAGTACCGCAGTACCCGACCCACCCTGGGGTCGGCGCATCCCCGCACGGCCGCTCCCGGCCGGGCGGGCGCGTCGGCCCCATCGGTGTGTCCGGGGCGGGAGGGCCCACGAACGGGCGGGCGGACTGGGCCGGTTGCCGTAGTACGGGCGGACACCGGCCGCCGCACCGGGTAGGGCCCGGTCATGGACCAGAACGACAGTCAGCACCCCCGCGGTCGGCAGGGGCACGCGCAGGACGGCACACCCATCTACGACCGGCTGCTCGCCGAATGGCGGGCGGCCCACGGCGGTCCGGATCCGGCGCCCCCGGCGGACCCCGGCAGACCCCGCGCCCGGATTCCCGCGGCCCGGGCCTCCGGTGAGGCGGTCGACGACTGAGAGCCGGTGATCGAACTCATGCCGGATCGAACACTTTTGGGTGGTGCTGCGGAACCGACTCATCCGTAGCGGGTTGATCAGTACGTTCCACAACGGGACGCTCCGAAAGGTGAAGCGTGATGAAGAAGATGATGACCGGCGCAGCGGTGGCCGTGTCCCTGGTCGGCCTGTCCGCCGTCGCGGCCCCCGCGGCCATGGCGATCGGCAACGACGGTGGCACCACGTCGGTCACCGGCAACGGTGCCGTCGACGCGTTCGGCAACGCCGCGACCCACGGTGACGGCAGCCCGCAGGCCCAGCTCGTACAGGGCAGCCTGAACAAGCTCTGCGTCGGCCTGCCGGTGAAGGCGAACGCCGGCTCGCTCGTCGGCCTGCTGGTGCCGGTCGCGGTCCAGGACATCAACGTCCTGTCCTCGCCGCAGAACCAGCAGTGCGCCGAGAACTCCACCCAGGCCAAGGGCGACGAGCCGCTGTCGCACCTCGTGGACGACATCCCGGTGCTCTCGGGCAACGGCGTCGCCAACAACTGACGTGCCACAGGTGCGGGCGGTCAAGGGTTCTCCCCGCGGCCGCCCGCACCGTCGCACACGGAGGGAACAGCCGGATCCGGGGCCGTCGACCCAGGGATTCCGGGTACGAGGATGCCCACCGCACCCCGTGGTGCGGTGGGCATCCTCGTACCGGGCGGGTCAGCCGAGGCTGCGGATCGGGAGCACGCAGTGGGCGGCGGTCGTGATGACCTCGGGGTCGGCCGCGAAGGCCCGCAGCTGCTCCTCGCTCACCGGCCGGCCCGGCGCCCCCTGTGGCCACGGGCGGGTGGCGAACATGACGTTCACCTCGCCCCGGGCACCGGCCGCGGCCAGCCACTCCGGCGGTGCGGGGTACTGCGCGGTGAAGTGCGGGAGCGTCAGCACCGCCTGTCCGGCCTGGACGAGCAGCTTCACCGGAAGGCCCGGCTGCTCCGCGGCGTAGACCGGGGAGGCGCCCACCGGCAGTCCGGCGCGCTCCAGCGACACACGGACGGCGGCCTCCGTCCCGGCCGGGCCGTCCGATCCGTCGCCCAGCGAGTAGACGAGCAGGAAGGCGACATCGGCGCCGTCGGCGGGGTGTTCGCCGCTCCATCCGATCAGGGTGATCGTGCCCAACTGGGCCGGGGAGAAGGTGCCGGTGGAGGTCTGGGGTGTGGTCATGTCCGGCACCCTAACCGCCATGAACAGGGTGATGCGTACGCCTATCACCTGATCGAGGGAGATAAGTGGATACCTCCGGCGGATGTGGCGTCGGTCGGCTCCGTTTCGGGCCGCGCGGTAAAGGGGTTGAGCCCGTGGAGAGGCGCGGGCTATGGTTTGCCACGTTCCGGACGGCGGGGATCCACCGCCGCCGTCGGTCCCGTGCGTGAACCAGGAGGTGAGGATCGTGATGACTGTCGCTGTGACGGGTGCTGCCCGCAATCCGAAGAGCATCATGCCCACCCCTGTGGTCGCCGGCTGACCTACTCCGTAACTCTGCGCGCCCGTGTGCGCGTTGCCGGGGCCACCCTTTGAAGGGTCTCCCTTGTCTCTCCCGTTCTCTTCGTTCTCTTCTTCTCTTCTCTCCTCGCAGGACCCGTCCGCCGCTCACCCGCTGGCTCCCTACGGCTGGGACGACGCGTGGGCGGACGCCTTCGCCCCGCACGCCGCACAGGGGCTGCTGCCCGGCCGGGTGGTGCGGGTGGACCGCGGCCAGTGCGATGTGGTCACCCCGCACGGCACGCTCCGTGCCGACACGGCCTTCGTCGTCCCGCGCGACCCGATGCGGATCGTCTGCACGGGCGACTGGGTCGCCGTCGACCCCGACGGTGACCCGCAGTTCGTGCGGACGCTGCTGCCCCGGCGCACCGCCTTCGTCCGCTCGACGTCCTCGCAGCGCTCCGAGGGCCAGGTGCTCGCCACCAATGTGGACCACGTCGTCATCTGCCTCTCGCTCGCCGTCGAATTCGACCTCGGGCGGGTGGAGCGGTTCCTGGCGCTCGCCATGTCCAGCTCCAGCGGTGACGCGCTGCTGCGGGACGACGGCTCGGCCGGGGACGGCGCCGCCGAGCCGATCGTGGTGCTGACCAAGTCCGACCTGGTGCCGGACGCGGCGACGCTGTCGTACCTCGTCCAGGACATCGAGGGCGTCGCGCCCGGTGTGCAGGTGCTGGCCGTCAGCTCCGCCACCGGGGAGGGCATCGACGTCTTCTCCGCCATCGTCTCGGGCGGTACGAGCGTGCTGCTCGGCGCTTCCGGGGCGGGCAAGTCGACGCTGGCCAACACGTTGCTCGGCCAGGACGTGATGGACGTGCGGGCCGCGCGCGACGTCGACGGCAAGGGGCGGCACACCACCACCACCCGCAACCTGCTCCTCCTGCCCTCCGGCGGGGTGCTCATCGACACCCCCGGGCTGCGCGGGGTCGGGCTCTGGGACGCGGAGGCGGGGGTCGGCCAGGTCTTCTCCGAGATCGAGGAGCTGGCCGGGGAGTGCCGGTTCCACGACTGCGCCCATGAGACCGAGCCCGGCTGCGCGGTGCTCGCCGCGATCGCGGACGGTTCGCTGCACGAGCGGCGCCTCGACAGCTTCCGCAAGCTGATGCGGGAGAACCGGCGCATCGCGGCCAAGACCGACGCACGGCTGCGCTCGGAGATGTTGCGCACCTGGAAGCGCCAGGGCGCCGAGGGCCGGGCCGCCATGGAGGCGAAGCGCGGCCGGATGCGGTAGCCCCGCCTTCGGACACGGACCCCGGGGCGGCCGGGGTCCGTGTCCGAAACCCGCCGGTGCGGTGCCGCGAGGTGCCGCACACTGGATCGGGTGATGGATGAACGGACCAGGTACGAGGCGGTGAGCAGCCGCGACGCGCGGTTCGACGGCGCGTTCTTCTTCGCCGTCGAGACGACCGGCATCTACTGCCGGCCGAGCTGCCCCGCCGTCACGCCCCGACGGAAGAACGTCCGCTTCTTCCCGACCGCGGCCGCCGCGCAGGGGCACGGCTTCCGGGCCTGCCGCCGCTGCCGCCCGGACGCCGTGCCCGGCTCGGCCGACTGGAACGTCCGGGCCGACGTGGTGGGCCGGGCGGTGCGGATGATCGGCGACGGGGTGGTCGACCGGGAGGGCGTGCCCGGTCTGGCCCGGCGGCTCGGCTACAGCGCGCGGCAGGTGCAGCGGCAGCTCAACGCGGAGCTGGGGGCGGGCCCGGTGGCGCTCGCCCGCGCCCAGCGGGCCCACACCGCCCGGGTCCTGCTCCAGACGACCGGGCTGCCGGTGACCGAGATCGCCTTCGCGTCCGGCTTCGCCAGTGTGCGCCAGTTCAACGACACGGTCCGGCAGATCTACGCCCGCACCCCGAGCGCGCTGCGGGCCGAGGCCGCCACGGGGCTGGGCGCGGCGGTCCGGGAGGCGCGGACCACCGGGATCCCGCTGCGGCTCGCCCACCGGGGGCCGTACGCGGCCCGGGAGGTCTTCGACCTGCTGGCCGGGGCGATGGTGGACCGGGTCGAGGAGATGGCCGGGGAGCCCGGCCACCGCACCTACCGGCGCACCCTGCGGCTGCCGTACGGCTCGGGCATCGTGGCCGTCGACGAGCGGTCCGCCGGGCCCTGGCTGGACGCCCGGATCCACCTCACGGACCTGCGGGACCTGACGACCGCCGTCCAGCGGCTGCGGCGCCTCTTCGACCTGGACGCCGACCCGTACGCCGTCGACGAGCGGCTGGCGGCCGATCCGCTGCTCGCCCCGGGGGTGGCCGCCCGCCCCGGGCTGCGCTCGCCGGGCACCGCGGACCCGGAGGAGTTCGCGGTACGGACGCTGGTGGGCGAGGCGGCGGCCGGGCGGCTGGTGGAGGCGTACGGGAAGGTCCTGGACGTGCCCTGCGGCGGGCTGACGCATGTGTTTCCGGAGCCGGGCGCGCTGGCCGGTGCCCCCGAGGCACCGGAGCTGCGGGCGCTGGCCGCCGCCCTCGCCGAGGGGGAGGTGCGGCTCGATGCCGGGGCCGACCGGGAGGAGGCCGAACGGGCGCTGTTGCGGCTGCCCGGGTTCGGCCCGGCGAGGGCGGCCCTCGTCCGGATGCGGGCGCTCGGCGACCCGGACGTCGACCCGGAGCGGTGGCCCGGGGCGGAGTGCTGGCGGCCCTGGCGTTCGTACGGGGCACGCCACCTGGAGCTGCTGCGCCGTGACGCTCAGCCCCAGATCACCGCGCCCAGCCAGCCGCCCGCCACCAGCAGGCACGCGAAGAGCTCGACCAGCACCGAGTAGCCGGTGGCCCGCATCACCGAGCGCACCGACGCCCAGCCCGCGCCCCGGCTGCCCAGCCGCAGCCGCTCCGCACCGTAGATGGCCCCCACGTAGCCGATGACCGCGCCCACCACCGGCACCACGAAGAAGCCCAGGATCGCGGCGATGCCGCCCAGCAACGGCGTCCTGCGCGGCGCTCCCGTCTCACGCGGGCGGCGCGGCGGCAGCAGCGGCTTCAGCGCCTGGTCCAGCAGCAGCACCGCCGTCGCGCCGATGAGCACGCCCCAGGCGAGCGGCGACGTGTCGGTCAGCGCCCACCACAGCACGGCGGCCCAGACGATCGCCTGTCCCGGTACCCCCGGAACCAGCACGCCGAGCAGGCCCAGGAACATGACCAGGCCGACGGCGACGAGTTGCCACACACCCATCTGACCAGACTGCCGGAGTCCGGCCGGTCCCGCCCGTCAGCGTTCCCTGGGGGTACGGGCCACCCAGCCCCGTTCGTAGGCGTGCCAGCCGAGCTGGAGCCGGGTCGAGACGCCCGTCAGCTCCATCAGGCCCTTCACCCGGCGCTGCACCGTCCGCAGTCCCAGCTCCAGCTGCTTGGCCACGCTCGCGTCGGTCAGCCCGGCCAGCAGCAGCGACAGGATCTCCAGATCCGTCGCGTCCGGGCCGGTGTCCTCCTCCGCCGGGATGCCGCTCTCGCTCATCCGGAGCGGCATCGCCTCGCGCCACACCGCCTCGAAGAGACCCATCAGCGACTCCAGCAGCCCGGAGGAGTGGACCACCAGGGCGGCGGGCTCGGCGCCGCGCCCGGTCAGCGGCACCATGGCGAGGGTGCGGTCGGCGACGACCAGCTTGGTCGGCACCCGGTCGATCACCCGGCACTGCTCGTTCCGGCTCAGCGCCGCCGACAGCTCCATGATCCCGTACGGCAGCGAGAGCAGCTCCCGCTCGACCACCACCCGGTAGGAGACCCCGCGGGTGGCGGCCTGCTCCTCGGCCTCGTTCTCCATGCCGGTGACCGCGATCGGTTTCCCGGTGACCAGGGCGCAGACCTCGCTCGTCGCACCCAGCTGCAACTGGTGGAAGCGGTGCGAGACGGCGCTCCCGCCCGTGACCACCTCGACCAGGTCGTGGACGGCGGGCCCGGCGGCCTCCGCCCGGTACTCCTCGGCGAGGAGCGCCGCCGCCAGCTCGGCCTGCTCCAGCTGGTGGCGCTGCTGGGTCAGCAGGGCGCCGAGCGCCACCCCCGGCGGCGCGGCCACCCAGCGGCCCGGCCGCGCGGAGGACTGGGCGGCCAGCCCGTGCTGCTCCAGCCTGCGCAGAGCGCGTTCGGTGTCCGGCTCGGGAAGCACCAGCCGGTGTGCGAGATCGGAGACCTCCGCGGCGCCCACCGCCACGAGCGCGCGGTACGCCGACTCCTGTATCTCGTCGAGACCTATGGCTCCCAGCATCCCCAGACCCTCCCGGACGAGCTTGTTCCGCACCGTGTCGCCGTGGCCGGGCACCCGGTCGTGGCGGAAAACGGCCACGGCGTAAACCCGCCGTGTACATCATCCCTTTAACGTCCGTCGCTCTGCCAATGTGGCGCCACCGCAGTACCAACAACCGTCGTTAGGCGGCGGTTTGAGCTGGTTGGTTCCGTAATCAATTGGGGAGAGCGATGCGTCCGATATCGCGCACGGCGCTGGGAGCGGCCACCGCCGCCGTCCTGGCCGTCACCGCGATCGCCCCGTCAGCGGCAGCGCCGCAGGACGGTACGACAGGCAAGAGACCACTGACCGGCAGCTCCGCCGCGCAGGCGAAGAAGGCCGAACCGGTCACCGTGACCCTGGTCACCGGCGACAAGGTCCTGGTGCGCACGGACGGTTCGGGGGCCTCCTCGGTCACCGCGCTGCCGCGCGAGGACGGGACCGTACCCCTGCTCCAGACCCGGCAGTCGGGCAAGGACCTGTACGTCTACCCCGAGTCGGCCACCGCCGCGCTGGCCGACGGCACGGTCGACGAGGAACTCTTCAACGTCACCGGCCTCGTCCGGCAGGGCTACGACGACGCGCACACCAAGGCGCTGCCGCTGATCGCGGTCTACGGCAAGGGCACGGCCCGCACCGCACGGGCCGCCACCCCGCGCGGCGCCAAGCGCGGTCCGGTCCTGGACGTCATCGACGGGGTCGCCCTCAAGGCCGACAAGGCGAAGGCCGCCGACTTCTGGTCGGACGTCACCGGTGCCGGAACGGGCACCGCCGCCCGCGGCCTCGCCTCCTCGGGGCTGAAGAAGCTCTGGCTCGACCGCAAGGTCCGGGCCAGTCTCGACAAGTCGACCAAGCAGGTCGGCGCCGACCTCGCCTGGGCCGCCGGATTCGACGGCAAGGGCACCAAGGTCGCCGTCCTCGACACCGGCGTCGACGCCGAACACCCCGACCTCAAGGGCCGGGTCACCGCCTCGGAGAACTTCACCGACTCCGACAGCACCGACGACCGGCAGGGCCACGGCACCCACACCATCTCCACCGTCGGCGGCTCCGGCGCGGCCAGCGGCGGCAGGAAGAAGGGCGTCGCCCCCGGCGCCGACCTGCTCGCCGGGAAGGTCCTCAACGACAGCGGCTCCGGCGCCGAGTCCTGGATCATCGCCGGCATGCAGTGGGCCGTCGACCAGAAGGCCGACGTCGTCTCGATGAGCCTCGGCTCCCCGGAACCGACCGACTGCACCGACCCGATGAGCCTCGCCGCCGAGAAGCTGGCGCAGAGCGAGGACACCCTGTTCGTGGTCGCCGCCGGCAACGCCGGCCCGACGCTGAACACCGTCTCCTCGCCCGGCTGCGCCCCCGGCGTGCTCACCGTCGGCGCCGTCGACCGCGACGACACCACCGCCCAGTTCTCCAGCCGCGGCCCCGCCGTCGACACGCACACCCTCAAGCCCGAGATCGCCGCCCCCGGCGTCGCCATCTCGGCCGCCTCCGCCGGAGGCCGGGGCGTCTACGCGTACCGGTCGATGTCCGGCACGTCGATGGCCACCCCGCACGTAGCGGGCGCCGCCGCCATCGTGAAGCAGCGCCACCCCGACTGGACCGCCCAGCAGATCAAGGCGGCGCTCGTCTCGTCCGCGAAGAGCGACATCCCCGGCGACGTCCGCGAGACCGGTGGCGGACGCCTCGACGTCAAGGCCGCCATCGACACCACGGTCGTAGGTGCCCCCGCCCTACAGGGCGGCACCTACGCGTGGCCGCAGGACCGCAGCGACCGCACCACCGTCGACGTCCCGTACACCAACTCCGGTACCAAGCCGGTCAAGCTGTCGCTGAAGGTCCAGGGCGTCACCGGCAACGACGGCTCCACCGTCCGCTCCGCCGTCGCCAAGCTCGGCTCCAAGAGCGTCACCGTCCCGGCCGGGGCCACCGTCAAGGTCCCGCTGGCCATCGACCCGACCGCGAAGCTGACGGCCGCCCAGTACGGCGACGTCACGGGACGCGTCCTCGCCACCGGTCCCGGCGGCGCCAAGGTTTCCACCCCGTTCTCGCTTTACGTGGGCGCCGAGACCGTCACCCTGCGGGTCAAGCTCGTCGACCGCGCGGGCGAGCCCGCCGCCGGCTCCTCCTCGCTGGACGTCATCGGCACCGACACCGCCAGCGGTGAGCGCCGCTTCAACGACGGCGCCGCCGACCAGATATACCGGCTGCGCCCCGGCGCGTACTTCGTGTCCAGCTTCGTCATCTCCCCGGACCCGGCGGACTCCACCGGCCGTCTCGACGAGTCGATCGCCTACCTGGCCCGGCCGCAGCTGAACCTGACCAAGGACACCACCCTCGTCCTGGACGCCCGCAAGGCCCACCGCGTCCAGGTGAGGACCGCCGACCGCGCCACCGAGAGCCACTCCACCACGCTCGCCTTCGGCCGCACCTGGGACGGCGCCTGGCTGCACACGGGCTCCCTCACCGCCGGCTCCGACGTACGGAACTACCTGGCGGACGTCCAGGGCCGGGCGAGCGACGGCGACTTCGAGTTCGCCAGCTTCTGGCGCGCCTACGTCCCGCAGATCGAGAAGCTCTCCGTCGTCGGCGGCGCCGCCCTGCACCCGACGGTGGCGAGCACCGGCTCCGTCAACCTCGACGGCACCGGCCGCGCCGGACTCGTCGACGCCGGAACCGGCACCCCGGCCGAGCTGAAGGCCGCGGGCGCCGAAGGGAAGATCGTCCTGGTGGACGCGGGCGACGACGACCTGATGGCCAATCAGGCGCGCGACGCCAAGGCCGCGGGCGCCAAGGCCGTCCTCGCCCACCGCGCCGCCCCCGGCCCCTGGAAGCCGTCCGTCGGTTTCGGCCAGCCGGGCGTGCCCGTCCTGGGCGTCGAGTCCGGTGAGGCCGCGGTGCTGACGGCCGCCCTGGCCAAGGGCCCGGTCACGCTGGACTGGAAGGCCACCGCGGTCAGCCCGTACGTCTACAACCTCGCGTTCCCCGAGACCGGCCCGATCACCTCGGACCGCACCTACACGGTCCGGGACGCCAAGCTCGGCAAGGTGAACGCGAACTACGAGGCGATGGGGGTCGCCGCCGACTACATCGACATGATGCTCATCAACCGGCCGTACGGCGCGGTGTTCTCCGCCGCCAACGACGTCGTCGCCGCTCCCACCAGGCGCACCGAGTTCTACTCGGCGGGCGACACCGGCTGGGTCCGGTACCTCTCCTCCAGCTTCCCCTGGGGCGAGATGATGACCGACCAGTCGCGCAGCTACAAGGCGGGATCGACGCGCTCGGAGAACTGGTACCGGGGCATCCCCGTCCCGGCCGCCCCGCGCGACGACGCCGGGAAGCCGGCACTCGCCGCCGAGCGCCAGGACAACCTGATCGGCGTCGCCCCCGGCTTCTGGAGCGACAGCGAGCACGCCGGTCTCCAGGGCTCCTTCGGCGACATCGGCAGCATGAGCCTGCGCAGCAACGGCGAGCTCATCGACGAGACCGGCTGGCCGTCCGGGGTGTTCACCGTCCCGGCCGAGGACGCCGCGTACGAACTCACCCTGAGGACGACCCGGTTCGGCCAGCCGGCGGCCGTGTGGAAGCGGTCCACCAGCACCGAGACCACCTGGAAGTTCCGCTCGAAGCGCGACGAGAACGCCTACTCCCAGGGCGTCCCGCTGCTCTTCCCGGGCTACGACCTGGACACCGACGGGCTCAAGACCCTTCCGGCCAAGGACGGCCAGACGATCGGTCTGAGCGTCTCCGGCCACGCGGGCTACACCCCCGGAAAGCTGACCGCGGCCAAGGTCGCGTACTCCTACGACGGCGGGGAGACCTGGACCGCGGCCACCACCGCGCGGCGTGACGGCCGGTGGACCGCGACCGTGGACCACGCGGGCGCGGCGGGCAAGCCGGTCACCCTGCGGACCGAGCTGACGGACGCCAACGGCAACTCCGTCGTCCAGACCGTGACCGACGCGTACGCCGTGCGCTGACGACACCCCGACCGGGTCCGCCGGGCGTCCTTCCCGTGGGGGGTGGGGACGTCCGGCGGACCCCTGTTCCCGGCCGTCTTTGCGGATGCGCCGTTTTCCCGGTGCCCCGGCTGCCGACAATAAGGGCATGAGCCAGCAGGGGGAGAGCCCCGCCGCCGAGGACGCGTGGTGGCGCAGGCTGTACGACGAGAAGGCCCGGGACACCGGCCCGGGCGACACGGCCGACACCCTCGACGACCGCTTCGACTCGGCGTCCGGCGCGGTGGGCCCGGACGGGCCCGTCCCGCCGGACCGGGACGCCGTCACCCCACCGGAGCCGCCCCGGCCGGCAAAACCCGCGGCGCCGACCCGCGCCGAACCCCCGCCCCACCGGGGGTTCGGCCAGTTGGGCGACCGCCCGTCCCGCTACGACGCCGAGCCCACCGCGCTGCCCGCCACCGGTCCGGAGCAGCTGGACGAGCTCGTCCCCGACACCGCTCTCGACGGCGCCCGCTACGGCACGTACACCCTGCGCGCCGCCTCCGTGCGCGGGGACGCCGCCCGGTCCCGGGGCGAACCCCGCCGGGACGCGCTGCTCACCGCCCGCTTCGGCGACGACGAGGAGGCGCTGGTCCTGGTCGCCGTCGCCACCGGGGCCCGGTCCACCGGGGCGGCGCACCGGGCGGCGGCCGACGCCTGCCGCTGGATCGGCACGGCCGTCGCCCGCAGCCACGCCCGGCTCTCCGACGACATAAGGGCCGGCCGCCGCCAGGACCTCAAGTCCGGGCTGAACCGCCTCACCGACCGCACCTACGGAAGGCTGCGCGCCCGCGCCGCCGAGCTGGGCGAGGAACCGGAGCGGTACACCGCGAGCCTGCGCTGCCTGCTGCTGCCGGCCGACCCCGACTGCCGCACCCGGGTCTTCTTCGGCGTCGGAGCGGGCGGACTGCTCCGGCTGCGCGACGGTGTCTGGCAGGACCTCGACCCGCGGACCCCGCCGTCCGGGGAGACCCCGCCCGGGGGCGCGCCCGGCGCGGAGCCGCCCGCCGAGCCGTTCCGGTTCCGGGGCTCGGTGGCCCGGTCGGGCGACGTCCTGCTGCTCTGCAGCCCCGGGCTGGCCGCACCGCTGCGCGGCGAACCCGCCCTGGCGAAGGAGCTCGCCGCCCGCTGGGAGGCCCCGGCCCCGCCCGGCCTCGCGGCCTTCCTCACCGACACCGGGCTCCGGGTGCAGGGGTACTCCGACGACCGTACGGGGGCGGGCGTCTGGGAGGCGTAACCGCGCGCGCCATGGGTTGATGGGAGCGGAAGTCCCGAAGCCGCAGTGGGGAAAGGGCACGCACCCATGGCCAAGCAGAACGTGTCGGAGCAGTTCGTCGACATCCTCGCCCGGGCGGGCGTGAAGCGGATGTACGGGGTCGTCGGCGACAGCCTCAACCCGGTCGTCGACGCCATCCGGCGCAACCGGTCCATCGACTGGATCCAGGTCCGGCACGAGGAGACCGCGGCGTTCGCCGCCGGTGCCGAGGCCCAGATCACCGGGTCACTGGCGGCCTGCGCCGGATCGTGCGGCCCCGGCAACCTCCACCTCATCAACGGCCTCTACGACGCCCACCGCTCCATGGCCCCGGTGCTCGCCCTGGCCTCGCACATCCCGTCGAGCGAGATCGGGCTCGGCTACTTCCAGGAGACCCATCCGGAGCTGCTCTTCCAGGAGTGCAGCCACTACAACGAGATGATCTCCAATCCGCAGCAGATGCCGCGGCTGCTCCAGACCGCCATCCAGCACGCGGTCGGCCAGGGCGGCGTCAGCGTCGTCACGATGCCGGGCGACATCGCGGCCCAGCCGGCCCCGGAGCGGTCGGTCGAGCACGCGCTGGTCACCTCGCGGCCGACGGTCCGGCCCGGTGACGCGGAGATCGACGCGCTCGCCCGGATGGTCGACGCGGCGAAGCGGGTGACCCTGTTCTGCGGCAGCGGCACGGCCGGGGCCCACGCGGAGGTGATGGCCTTCGCCGAACGGGTGAAGGCGCCGGTCGGGCACGCGCTGCGCGGCAAGGAGTGGATCCAGTACGACAACCCGTACGACGTGGGGATGAGCGGACTGCTGGGCTACGGCGCCGCCTACGAGGCGACCCACGAGTGCGATCTGCTGATCCTGCTCGGCACGGACTTCCCGTACAACGCCTTCCTCCCGACCGATGTGAAGATCGTCCAGGTCGACGTGCGCCCCGAGCACCTGGGCCGCCGGTCCCAGCTGGACCTGGCGGTCTGGGGCGACGTCCGGGAGACGCTGCGCTGCCTGACCCCGCAGGTGAGGACCAAGACCGACCGCAGGTTCCTCGACCGGATGCTGAAGAAGCACGCCGACGCCCTGGAGGGCGTGGTCAAGGCGTACACCCGCAAGGTCGACAAGCACGTCCCGATCCACCCGGAGTACGTCGCCGCGGTGCTGGACGAACTAGCCGACGAGGATGCCGTGTTCACCGTCGACACCGGCATGTGCAACGTGTGGGCCGCCCGTTACCTCTCGCCCAACGGCAGGCGCCGGGTCATCGGGTCGTTCAGCCACGGTTCGATGGCCAACGCGCTCCCGCAGGCGATCGGTGCCCAGTTCACCGACCGGAACCGGCAGGTGGTCTCGATGTCGGGCGACGGCGGATTCACCATGCTGATGGGGGACTTCCTGACGCTGGTCCAGCACGATCTGCCGGTGAAGGTCGTCGTCTTCAACAACTCCTCCCTCGGCATGGTCGAGCTGGAGATGCTCGTCGCGGGCCTGCCGTCGTTCGGTACGACCAACGACAACCCGGACTTCGCCGCGGTCGCCCGGGCCTGCGGGGCGTACGGGGTGCGGGTGGAGAAGCCCAAACAGCTCGAAGGCGCCCTCAAGGACGCCTTCAAGCACCGGGGTCCGGCCCTCGTCGATGTCGTCACCGACCCCAACGCCCTCTCCATCCCACCGAAGATCAGCGCCGACATGCTGACCGGCTTCGCGCTCTCCGCCAGCAAGATCGTGCTGGACGGGGGAGTGGGCCGGATGGTCCAGATGGCCCGCTCCAACCTGCGCAACGTGCCCCGCCCCTGAACGGGCGGGCGCCCCCTGCCCGTTCGGACGGTCCGCCCGGGGACGGTGACTGATCAACCGTCCTCGCGGACACCCTTGGCGACCCTTGAGCAATGTGACATATTACTGACGTGCTCACGAGACGCCCCCTGGATGCCGTCATCATCGGGGCCGGAGTGGTCGGTGCGGCCTGTGCCCACTACGCCTCCCGGTCCGGACTCTCCGTAGCCGTCGTCGACCGGGGTCCGGTGGCGGGCGGAACCACCGGAGCCGGTGAGGGAAACCTCCTGGTCTCCGACAAGGTGCCCGGACCGGAGCTCGAACTCGCCCTGCTCTCCGCCCGGTTGTGGCAGGGACTGGCCGACGAGCTGCCCCCGGGCATCGAGTACGAGGCCAAGGGGGGCGTGGTCGTCGCGGCGTCCGAGGACTCCCTGGCCGCCCTGTCCGCCACCGCCGAGGGCCAGCGCGCGGCGGGCGTCGAGGCGCACCCCGTCACCGCCGACCGGCTCCGGGACGTCGAGCCCCACCTCGCGCCCGGACTGGCCGGCGGCTGCCACTACCCGCAGGACGCCCAGGTCCAGCCCGCCCTGGCGGCCGCGGAGTTGCTGCGGTCGGCTGCCCGCTCCGGTGCGCTCGTGCGCCCCGGGGAGGAGGTGGTCGGGATCCTCCGCGACCGGGCCGGCGCGGTGTGCGGCGTGCGTACCGTACGGGGGGAACTGCGGGCCCCCGCCGTGGTCAACGCGGCGGGCACCTGGGGCGGCGAACTCGCCGCGCTGGCCGGGGTGGAACTCCCTGTCCTGCCGCGCCGGGGCTTCGTCCTCGTCACCGAACCGCTGCCCCGGCTGATCCGGCACAAGGTCTACGCGGCGGAGTACGTCGCCGACGTGTCGAGCGGATCCGCCGCGCTCCAGACCTCGCCCGTGGTGGAGGGGACCCCCTCCGGACCGGTGCTCATCGGGGCGAGCCGCGAACGGGTCGGCTTCGACCGGACGTTCTCCGTGCCGGTGGCCGCCCGGCTGGCGGCGGCCGCCACCGCGCTCTTCCCGGTCCTCGCCGACGTGCGGGTGATCCGCGCGTACCACGGCTTCCGCCCGTACCTGCCCGACCACCTCCCGGCGATCGGACCGGATCCCCGGGTGCCGGGGCTCTTCCACGCCTGCGGGCACGAGGGGGCGGGGATCGGGCTGGCCCCGGCGACCGGGCTGCTGATCGCCGAGGCGGTCCGGGGGGCGCGGCCCACCCTCGACCTCGCCCCGTTCGCCCCCGAACGGTTCGACCCCGGGCGCCGGGCCGGATGACGGTACGGGCGTCCGCCACCCGCCACCCGCCGCACCGCCGGAAACAGCCCGGGAACAGCTCCAGTGAGGACCGAGGAGAGGCACCAGTGAGACGCAGCCGAGCACGAACCCCCGCCGAACTCGTCGGCGCCGCACCGGAACCGGAGTTCCGGATGACCTTCGACGGCCGCCCGGTCGCGGGGCTTCCGGGCCAGACCGTCGCCGCCGCACTCTGGTCGGCGGGCATCCTCAGCTGGCGCACCACCCGGGTCGAGGGACGCCCGAGGGGCGCCTTCTGCGGCATCGGCGCCTGCTACGAATGCCTGGCCACCGTCAACGGCCGCCCCAACCAGCGGGCCTGCCTGCTGCCCGCCCGACCGGGCGACACCATCACCACCCAGGAGGGCGACGGACATGCCGCACTCGACGGATGAGCCCCGCCCCCGGGGCACCGACCGCGCCGCCGGGCTCGCCGTGGTGGGCGCGGGGCCGGCCGGTCTGGCCGCGGCCGTCACCGCCGCCGACCGGGGACTCGACGTGGTCCTGCTGGACGCGGCCGACGCCCCCGGCGGGCAGTACTACCGCAGCCCGGCCCCCGGGCTCGGCGCCGCCCGCCCCGAAGCCCTCCACCACCACTGGAACGCCTTCGCGGACCTCTCCGCCCGGCTCGCCGTACACCGCTCCACCGGCGCGGTCCGCCACCTCGCCCGCCACCAGGTGTGGACGGTCGAACGGGCCGGGGACGAGGGCTGGTTCCTGCACGCGGTCACCGGCGACGACCGGGAGACCCGCACCGCCGTCCACGCCCGCCGCGTCGTCCTGGCGACCGGCGCGTACGAGCGCCAGCTCCCGTTCCCCGGCTGGACCCTCCCCGGAGTGGTGAGCGCGGCCGGGGCCCAGGCGATGCTCAAGTCCGGGCTGGTCCTCCCCGGGCGCCGGATCGTGGTCGCCGGGAGCGGCCCGCTCCTCCAGGCCGTCGCCGCCTCGCTGACGCGGGCCGGGGCGAGTGTCCCGGCCCTGGTCGAGGCAGCCGGGTACGGGGCGTACGCCCGCGCGCCCCGGGTGCTGGCCGGCAACCCCGGCAAGGCGGTGGAGGGCGCCCGGTACGGGGCCGAACTGGCCCGCGCCGGGGTGCGGATGCTGACCCGCCGGGCGGTCACCGAGGTGCACGGGGACGAGCGGGTCGAGGCGGTGACCGTCAGCCGGGTGGACCACCGGTGGCGCCCCGTGGCCGGGACGGGGCGCCGGATCGCCTGCGACGCGCTCGCCGTCGGCCACGGACTCGTACCGCAGCTGGACCTCGCCCTGGCGGCCGGGTGCTCCACCCGTACCGGCCCCGACGGCAGCCACGCGGTCACCGTCGACCGCTCCCTCGCGACCACCGTCACCGGGATCTGGGCCGCCGGTGAGACGGGCGGTATCGGAGGCGTCGAACTCGCCCTCTGTGAAGGCGAGTTGGCGGCCCTCGCGGTCGTCCGTGAGGTACGGGGCGGAGTGCGCGCGAAGGACGCCCGCCGGGCGGTCGCCCTGGGGCGCGCCCGGCGCCGGATGCGGGAGTTCGCCGCCCTGATGGGGGCCGCGCACCGGCCGGGGGACGGCTGGAGCGAGTGGCTGGCCGACGACACGGAGGTCTGCCGCTGCGAGGAGGTCACCGCGGGCCGGATCCGTACCGCCTGCACGGAGCTGGGCGCCGGTGACACCCGTACCGCCAAGCTGCTCACCCGGGCCGGAATGGGCTGGTGCCAGGGGCGCACCTGCGGATTCGCCGTCCGTGCCCTGGCCGCCGCACACGGCTCCGGGACCGCGCCCGGCGGCCCCGACCGCCGACCGCTGGCCTGCCCCGTGAAGCTCGGCACCCTCGCCGACCTGACCGACCCCGGATAGCCCCCCGTTACCGCTGTCCTGATGCCACCGCACTGTGCCATGTCACACCTCTCAAGGAGTCACGATGCAGACGAACACCGATCAGCGCACCCGCCCCTGGCACGGAATCATGGTCGCCACCCCGATCACCCTGCGCGAGGACCGCACCATCGACTACGACGCCTTCGCCGCCCATGTGCGCTGGCTCATCGAGTCGGGCTGCGACGGGGTGGTGCCCAACGGCTCGCTCGGGGAGTACCAGACCCTCACCGACGACGAACGCGAAGAGGTGGTCCGGGTCGCGGTCGAGGCCGCCGGTGACGGGAACCGGGTCATGCCGGGCGTCTCCGCGTACGGCAGCGCCGAATCGCGGCGCTGGGCGGAACGGGCCGCCGAGACGGGCGCCGGCTCCGTCCTGCTGCTGCCGCCCAACGGGTACCGCTGCGAGGACGAGGCGGTGCGCGCCCACTACGCCGAGGTGGCCGAGGCCGGCGTACCCGTCGTCGCGTACAACAACCCCTTCGACACCAAGGTCGACCTGAGCCCCCAGCTGCTCGCCCGGCTCCACCAGGACGGCAGCGTGGTGGCGGTCAAGGAGTTCAGCGGCGACGTCCGCAGGGCGTACGAGATCGCCGAGGCGGCGCCCGGCCTCGATCTGCTGATCGGCGCCGACGACGTGCTGCTGGAGCTGGCGCTTGGCGGTGCCGTCGGCTGGATCGCGGGCTGCCCGAACATGCTGCCGTCCTCCTGCGTCGACCTGTACCGGGCCGCGGTCGCCGGTGACCTGGCCACCGCCCTGCCGCTCTACCGGGAGCTGCACCCGCTGCTGCGCTGGGACTCCAAGCCGGAGTTCGTCCAGGCCATCAAGGCGTCCATGGACGTCGTCGGCCGGCACGGCGGCCGCACCCGGCCCCCGCGCTTCCCGCTGCCCGCGGAGGACCTGGCCGCCGTACGCGCCGCGACGGAGAAGGTACTGGCCGGCGGCGCGCACTGACCCGCGCACCCGCCGGTCCGGGCCCGGCCCAGCACGGGCCGGCCCGGACCGTACCGCCCGCCGTGATCCCGTGATCCCGTGATCTTCTTCGTGTCCGCCGTGACGAACCAGGGGGAGCCTTGCAGACCCGTCACATCTTCCACGCCGTCGACTCGCACACCGAGGGCATGCCGACCCGGGTCATCACCGGTGGCATCGGCACCATCCCCGGCGCCACCATGGCCGAGCGGCGCGCCCACTTCCAGCAGCACCGCGACGCCGTGCGCACCCTGCTCATGTACGAACCGCGCGGCCACGCCGCGATGAGCGGCGCCATCCTCCAGCCGCCCACCCGGCCGGACGCGGACTTCGGCGTCCTCTACATCGAGGTCTCCGGCTTCCTGCCGATGTGCGGGCACGGCACCATCGGGGTGGCGACCGTGCTGGTGGAGACCGGCATGGTGGAGGTCACCGAACCCGTCACCACCGTACGGCTGGACACCCCGGCCGGGCTCGTCTCCGTCGACGTACGGGTGAAGGACGGCGAGGCCACCGCGGTGACGCTCACCAACGTCCCGGCGTTCAGCGTCGCGCTGGACCGGACGGCCGAGGTGCCCGGGTACGGGACGGTGCGCTACGACCTCGCCTACGGCGGGAACTTCTACGCGATGGTCGAGCTGGCCGACCTCGGGCTGCCCTTCGACCGGGCGCGCAAGGACGACATCCTGGCCGCCGGACTCGCCCTGATGGACGTGGTCAACGCCACCGGCCGGCCCGTCCACCCGGAGGCCCCGGACATCCACGGCCTCAAGCACGTCCAGTTCCTGGCACCCGGCTCCGACGCCCGCCACTCCCGGCACGCGATGGCCATCCACCCCGGCTGGTTCGACCGCTCGCCCTGCGGCACGGGCACCTCCGCCCGGATGGCGCAACTGCACGCGCGCGGCGAACTCCCGCTGGGCGCGGACTTCGTCAACGAGTCGTTCATCGGCACCTCGTTCACCGGGCGGCTCGTCGAGGAGACCACCGTGGGCGGGCTCCCGGCCGTCGTGCCCACCGTCACAGGGCGCGCCTGGATCACCGGTACCGCACAATTCTTCCTGAACCCGTCCGACCCCTTCCCCGAAGGATTTCTGCTGTGAACCTTCCCCTGCTCGGCGCCGACGACATCGCGGCCCTGGGACCGCGAGCGGCGGCCGACGCGCTGGAGGCGGCGCTGGGCGGGGGGCTGGACCCGGAGACGGTCCCTCCCCGGCACCACCTCCCGGTGCCCGGCGGAGAGCTGCTGATCATGCCCGCCACCACCCGGCGGGTCACCGGAGTGAAGATCGCCGGGGTCGCCCCCGACAACCCGGCGCGCGGCCTGCCCCGGATCACCGGAAGCTACCTCCTGCTCGACGGGGCCACCCTGCTGCCCCTCGCCCTGCTGGACGGGGCCGCGCTCACCACCCTGCGGACACCGGCCGTCTCCGCGCTGGCGATCCGCCACCTCACCGGCCCCGTCGTACGCCACCTGGTGCTCTTCGGCACGGGACCGCAGGCGTACGGGCACCTCGACGCGGTACTGGCGGAGCGCCGCGTCGAACGGGTCACCGTGACCGGCCGGACCGCGCGGCGGGCCGAGGAGCTCGCCGGGTACGCCCGGCGGCGCGGCGTGGAGGCCGGCACCGGGCGGGCGGACGGCGCCGACGTCGCCACCGCCGACCTGGTGCTCTGCTGCACGGCCTCCGCCGCTCCGCTCTTCGACGGCACCCTGGTGCCGGACGGGGCGACGGTCGTCGCGGTCGGCTCGCACACCCCGGACGCCCGCGAGGTCGACAGCGCGCTGGTGGCCCGGTCCGCCGTCTTCGTCGAGGCCCGCACGGCGGTGCTGGCGGGTGCGGGCGATCTGCTGATCCCCCTGGCGGAGGGGGTGTTCGCCGCCGAGGACATCGTCGGCGGGCTGTCCGACCTGGTCACCGGCCGGGTCCCGGGCGGCGTTCCGGCCGCTTCCTCGGGGCCCCGGTTCTTCAAGAGCGTCGGCATGGGGTGGGAGGACCTGGCCGTCGCGGAGGCGGTGCACCGCAACTCCGCCCCGTAACAGGGAGATCGTTGGGAAGGGCGTCCCCAGTGGACGGATGGGCACGGACCGGGGACATCGGGCGTCCATGGAAACGTGACATTGTATCCTGAGGCTCCGCACGGTGCTGGAGGATGCAGACATGGCCCGCCTGACGACGCTCAACGCCATCTCCGCGCAGGAGCACTTGCGCGACCAGGTGGCGAACGCCCTCAGGGCGGCCCTCATCTCGGGGGAGCTCCGTCCCGGCGTGATCTACTCCGCCCCCGCCCTCGCCGCCGACTTCGGGGTCTCCGCCACCCCGGTCCGCGAGGCCATGCTCGACCTGGCCCGCGAGGGCCTGGTGGAGGCCGTCCGCAACAAGGGCTTCCGCGTGACGGAGCTGACCGAACAGGACCTGGACGACTTCACGGAGCTCCGGGTCATGATCGAGGTGCCCACCGTCGGTCGGATCGCCCGGATGGGGAAGACCGCGGAGCTGGAAGCGCTGCGGCCGCTCGCGCGGGCCATCGTCGAGGCCGCCTCCGAGCACGACATACTCGGCTACCTGGAGGCCGACCGCCGCTTCCACCTCGAACTGCTCGGCCTGGCCGGCAACCGCCGTCTGGTGGAGGAGGTCGGCAATCTGCGCAAGCGCTCCCGCCTCTTCGGGCTGAACCGGCTCGACGCGTCCGGGCTGCTGGTCCAGTCGGCCGAGGAGCACGCCCAGTTGCTGGACCTGCTGATCGCGGGGGACGCGGCGGGCGCCGAGCGGTGCATGCTGGGCCACATGTCCCACGTCAGGAACCTCTGGGCCGAGGAGAACCCCGACGGGGCGGAGGTCGACCGCCCCCGGGTCGCCAAGGCCTGACCCCGGGGTCCGGCACCGCCCTCCCGGCCACCGCCGGGACGGGGCCGGGAAGGCGGGACGGACCTCAGGCCCGGCTCTCCAGCAGCGCGCCCATCCACTCCTCGACCCCGTCGGCGGTGCGCGGCAGCGCCGACGACATCAGCCGGGCCCCGTCCTTCGTGACCACCAGATCGTCCTCGATCCGCACCCCGATGCCGCGCAGTTCCGGCGGCAGCGTCTCGTCGTCGGGCTGGAGGTAGAGCCCCGGCTCCACGGTCAGCACCTGCCCCGGCTCCAGGCGGCCGTCGAGATAGGCGCCGGCCCGTGCCCGGGCGCAGTCGTGCAGGTCCATCCCGAGCATGTGGCCGCTGCTGCACAGCGTGTACCGGCGGTGGAAGCCGTTCTCCGGGGCGAGCGCCTCGTCCGCGGACATCCGCAGCACACCCCACTCGTGCAGCCCTTCGGCGATGACCCGCATGGCCGCCCGGTGGAAGTCCCGGAAGCGGGCCCCCGGCCGCAGCGCCGCGATGCCCGCCTCCTGGGCGGCGAGCACCAGCTCGTACACACCGCGCTGGACGGGGGAGAAGCGGCCGGAGAGCGGCAGGGTGCGGGTGATGTCGGCGGTGTAGAGCGCATCGGTCTCCACCCCGGCGTCCAGCAGCAGCAGTTGGCCGTCCTCCAGCGGGCCGTCGTTGCGGATCCAGTGCAGGACGCAGGCGTGCGCCCCGGCCGCGGCGATCGTGGAGTACCCGGGTCCGTTCCCCTCCAGCCGGGCCCGCAGATCGAAGACACCCTCGATCCAGCGCTCCCCGCGCGGATGGCGCGACGCCTGCGGCAGGCTGCGTACGACGTCCTCGAAGCCCGCCGTCGTCGCGTCCACGGCCAGCTGCAACTGCGTGATCTCCCATGGGTCCTTGACGAGCCGGAGCTCGCTGAGCACGGCTTCGAGCCCGGCCGGGGCCGAGCGTCCGAGCGGGAACGGGCGCCGGGAGCGCAGGAGTTCGTCGACGGACGGGTCCACCCCGCCCAGCGCCCGCACCGGCGGCTGCGGCCCGGTGAAGAGCTTCTCCCAGTCCTCCAGCGGCTCGCAGCGCAGCCCGGTCAGCTCGGCGGCCTCCGCCAGGTCCGGCCGGCGGCCCACCCAGAACTCCCCGTACCTGCGGTCCTGGTAGAACTCCCGGCCGGTACGGGGTGAGCGCGGCCGCAGGTACAGCACCGCCTCGTGCCGTTCGTCGCCGTCCGGCTCCAGGACCAGGACGTGTCCGGCCTGGTCCTCGCCGGTGAGGCCGGTGAGCCAGGCGTATCCGGTGTGCGGCCGGAAGCGGTGGTCGGTGTCGTTGGAGCGGACCCGCAGGGCCCCGGCCGGCACGACCAGCCGCTCACCGGGGAAGCGAGCGGCCAGCCGGGCGCGGCGGGCGGGGGTCAGCCCGTGCGAGGGGACGCGGGAATCCGGCCGCACGGGGGTGTCCGCCCAGGCCGTGCTCATGAAGGCGTCCAGTGCGGCGGAGACCGGCAGATCGTGGCTTCCGGTGCTGGGCGCGGAGAAGGAACGGGACACGGGCATGGCTCCTCGGGGCTCGGCCGGGGCCCGGGTACGGGGCGCCGGGTGCTGTCGGGAGGCGGGGCCCGGCCGGAAGAGCGGTGGTGGCGACCGGATCGAGCGGTGCCGCATCCCTGGGTCCGTGCTGGGGGCGGAAGTTGGCGCGCAGATGAATGTGCGTGAGAGGGCTTCCGAAGGACATGTGACATGTGCCATTGTACAGCGCGCAAGGGAACGGAAGTTGTGTCCATGTCACGACGTGGGCGGTCCGGGCCGGGCCCCACCGGCACCCTCGCATTCCCCCACAGCCGCGCCTCGTCGCGCGGCCACCACTCCGCTGGGAGGCGGCACGTGAAGAACCTGAGGGTTCGTCAGAAGATAGCTGGACTGTCCACGGCGGTCCTGGCGGCATGCCTGGGCGTGGGCATGCTCTCCGCGCCGAGCCAGGCCGCCGGACAGTCCCCCGTGGCCTCGGCCACGGCCCCCCACGCCGTGAAGGCCGCCGGACGGCAGGCGGAACCCCGCACCGGGACCCCCGGCGGTCCCACCGCCGAGTCGCTGACCGCACCCGCCGGCGACCCCGCCCACAGCGACCGATCGGCGCTCGAGGCCGCCGACCGGCCTCCGCAGTCCGCGTCCAAGGACGCGCTCAGGCGGGACTACGACGACCCGGCCGCCGCGCTCCCGAGCCACCCGGCGCCCTCGATGAAGGCCGCGAAGCGGGCCGGCCTCAAGGCGTCCGGCAGGGCCGCCGCCGCGTGCGACGTCACCGACTTCACCAACAACACCGGAAGCGCCCTGGTCGCGAAGGTCAAGGCGGCGACCACCGACTGTGTCAACACGCTCTTCAAGCTCCAGGGCCAGGACGGCTACAACGCCTTCCGCGAGGACCAGATGGTCACCGTCGCCGACGCCATGCGCGACGCCTCGGCCTCGTACCCCGGTGACGGCAGCACCGGGATGCCGCAGCTGATCCTCTTCCTGCGGGCCGGTTACTACGTCCAGTACTACGACCCCGACACCGTCGGCCCGTACGGCCCGCGTCTGAAGACGGCCATCCAGGGCGCGCTGGACGGATTCTTCAACTCCTCGCACGCCTACGACGTCACCGACGCCAACGGTGAGAGCCTCTCCGAGGCGATCATCCTGATCGACAGCTCCGAGCAGAACGCCCGCTACCTGAACGTCGTCAAGAAGATGCTGGCCGACTACAACGCGTCGTACGACGGCTCGTGGTACATGGTCAACGCCGTGAACAGCGTGTACACGGTGATGTTCCGCGGTCACCAGGTGCCGGAGTTCGTCAGCGCCATCGAGGCCGACCCCAGCGTACTGAACTCCCTGCGCGACTTCGCCGCGAACCACCTCGACCTGCTCGGCACCAAGAACTCGTTCCTGGCCGCCAACGCGGGACTCGAACTCGGCCGCTTCCTCAAGGAGGACTCGCTGCGCGCCAAGGCGAGCCCGCTCGTGGTCGACCTGATGGGCAAGAGCTCCCTCGACAACTCCACCGCCCCGCTCTGGGTCAACCTGGCGATGATGGTCGACGCCTTCGACAAGGTCAACTGCGCCAAGTACGGCGCCTGCAACCTCGCGGAGCGCCTGGAGAAGTCCGTCCTGCCGGTGCGGTTCACCTGTAGCGACAGCATCACCATCCGGGCGCAGGACATGAACCAGGCGGAGCTCGACGCGAGCTGCACCAGCCTGCGCAACCAGGACGCCTACTTCCACCAGGTGGCCCGGGACAACGGCCCGGTCGCCGACGACAACAACAAGACCATCGAGGTCGTGGTCTTCAACTCCAGCAGCGACTACCAGACCTACGCCGGTGTGATCTTCGGCATCGACACCAACAACGGCGGCATGTACCTGGAGGGCGACCCCAAGGCCGCCGGAAACACCCCCCGGTTCATCGCCTACGAGGCCGAGTGGGCCCGCCCCGACTTCCAGATCTGGAACCTCAACCACGAGTACACGCACTACCTCGACGGCCGGTTCGACATGTACGGCGACTTCGAGGCCGGAATGACCACGCCGACCGTCTGGTGGGTGGAGGGCTTCGCGGAGTACGTCTCCTACTCGTACCGCAAGGTCGCCTACGACGACGCCATCGCCCAGGCCGCCAACCGCACCTACACCCTGCGGACCCTGTTCGACACCACCTACGACAACGCCGACCAGACCCGGGTCTACAACTGGGGCTACCTGGCCGTCCGTTACATGCTCCAGTCGCACCGCGCGGACGTCGACACCCTGCTCGGCCTCTACCGCAAGGGCGACTGGAACGGCGCCCGCACCCTGCTCACCTCGACCATCGGCAGCCGGTACGACGCCGACTGGAACACCTGGCTGACCGCCTGTGCGGCCGGTGCCTGCGGCGGCGATTCCACCACCCCGCCCGGTGACCTCACCGAGTGCAAGGACGCCGACGTCCGGCTGCTGGGCCAGAACTGCATGCGCAGCGGGCTGAAGGCCGTCAAGGGCGACTACGCCTACCTGGCCGTCCTCATCCCGGCCGGCACCACCCAGCTGAAGATCACCGCCTCCGGCGGCACGGGCGACGCCGACCTCTACTACAGCTCGACGGGGTGGGCGACCACCGGGGCCTACACCGACAAGGCCGCCGGCGCGGGCAACGCGCACACCCTGACCGTCAACAACCCGGCGCCCGGGTACCACTACATCAGCCTCTACGGCAACGAGGCCTTCGACGGGGCCAAGGTGACCACCGAGTTCTGATCCCCACGACCCCCGCGGTGCCGGTCGGCCGAGTGATGTTCCCGCTCGGCCGACCGGCGCCGTCGCGCTTCCCGGGGGCGCGGCCGGAGTTCACCGCAGCCGCAGTTCCCCCGGCCCCTCGTCGCGGAGCATCTCCACGATCCGGTCGAAGAGCGTCGGCCCGCGGCCCGCGAGGGCCTCGTCGAGCCGGTGGCGGAGCACCGTGCGGTGGGTGGGATCGGCCCGCTGGAGGCTCTGCCGCAGCTGCCGGGCCGTCTCCTCGTGGCCCAGGGCCCGCGCGGAGGCCGCGTGGTCCCGCCACTCGAAGACGTAGTCGCCGTCGTCGGGGGTGCCCATGCCCCCGTGCAGGCAGTCCGCGAGGGCGTCGAGATTGCGGCCGAAGTACCCGCCCGTACCGTTCACCGCCTCGCCGATCACGTCCCAGAACCGGTCCAGACCGGTGACCCGGGCGCCGTCGATCACATACGTCACGGTCATGGGGGGAGCGTACAAGCCGCCGGACACACGGCCCGCCCCGCCGCACCGCACGCGTGATCCGCGCCGCAGGTGGGGGGCTGCGGCGCGGATCGGTCCCGAGGACCGGGGCTCAGCAGCCCTGGTCGATCAGACGGAAGGTGGCGTAGTGGTCACTGGTGTAGTAGTCCTCCTGCGTCTTCTGGCCGGTCACGATCCGCCGCGCGCCGCGCGTCGGGGAGCCGGGGGTGATGACGGTGTACTCGTGGTAGTAGCCGGTGCTCTGGCTGGGCAGGACGCCTTCCCGGTTCTGGAAGACGACACCGTCCTGCGAGTACGGGAACGGACCGCCCTTGGCGATCAGGTCCAGGGTGTCGTGGGCCTGCGGGGGCAGCGCCGAGTAGCAGACGCTGCCCACCGAGGCGACGGAGGAGAGCGAGGAGGCGGCGACCGGTGCGGCGGTCGTGGCGCCGGCCGTGGCGGCCGGGGCGCCGACGAGGAGGACGGACAGAAGGGCGGCTGCGCCGCCGAGCGTGGTGATCCGTGGGGGGATGCGCATAGCCACCATGATGACGCGCGTAGACAGGGCGGCGTCAACGGCGACCGATGTGAATTTTTTGGGAGTTAACCCGAGAGGAGGAATTGTGTCGATCGAATGTCCGAGGTCTCTCCGGTCGACCACGAGCCTCTGTTCACTTGTTGATGAATCGACAAGCGTGACGGCCTGTCAGCGGGGCATGCATCCCGTGGACATGTTCCGGGCAAGGACGACGAACGGCGGTCGACGACCAACGACCGCCGACAAGGAGACGGGAGGCGGTTCACTGTGCGGGCGGGGGAGCCGATGGGATGTCAGGGAGAATCCGGATCCATGACGGGCGGGGCGCCGAGGGGCCCGGCGACGCGGGGCCGGAGTGCGGTCACCTTACGCCGCAGACTGGCCCACGCCGATCTGGCGGCCGTCAGCGAAGTGCGCGGGGCCCTGCGGGAGTTCCTGCGTTACCGATGGCCCGACGAGTCGGCCGGAGTGGCGGAGCTGCTGCTCAGCGAGGTGGTGACCAACGCGCTGATCCACACGGCGCACGGCGCGGTCGTCACCGCGAGCGTGGCCCCCTCAGGACTGCGCGTGGAGGTGCGGGACTTCGTGCCCGGACTGCCCCAGTCCTACGTACCGGACGCCGACGACGGTACGCACGGCCGGGGGCTGCTCCTGGTGAAGGCCCTCGCGGACGCCTGGGGGGTCAGCGCGCAGGCGCTGGGCAAGGTCGTCTGGTTCGAACTGGACGGCGGAAGGCCCTGACGGGCCGGCGGGGGCCGGGACGTCAGGGCCTTCCGGTGGCGGATCGGCCGGGGCTCAGCCGAACTGCTGCTCCAGGTCCTTCAGTTTCTGCTCCAGCGTGTCGAGCCGGGGCAGTGCCTGGGTGTCGTCCTCGGCGGTGAGGTCGACGGTGACGGGCTCATCCGTGCTCCGTTCCGGGGCGGCGGCCGGACCCGTACCCGGGCCCGTACCCGCCACGGCCTGCAGGGAGGGCCGGGGACGCAGGGGCAGTTGTCCCGGCTCGGATATGGCGGGCTCCACGGCCGGCGGCCCGGAGCCCGCCGTGGTGGTGAGGGCCTGGACGTCCACCGGGGCGGGTGCGGCGCGGCCGACCCGGTGCCAGGCCCGGTTCTGCCGGTTCAGGGCCTTGATGTGGGCCCGGTCCAGCTTCTCCTGGTCCTTCCTGCGGAGACGGTTCTGCTCCTTCTCCCGCCGGTCCTCGCGCACCTCGTCGACCGCCTCGTCGAGGGTGCGCACGTTCTCCAGGAGCATCAGCGACCAGGCGCCGAACGTCTCCCGGGGGGCGCGCAGCCACCGCACGATCCGGATCTGCGGCAGCGGACGGGGCACCAGGCCCTGTTCGCGCAGCGCGGCCCGGCGGGTCTGTTTGAGGGCCCGGTCGAAGAGCACGGCCGCCGAGAGCGACATGCCCGCGAAGAAGTGCGGGGCACCCGCGTGGTCGATCCCGCGAGGGGCGTGCACCCAGTTGAACCAGGCGGCGGCGCCGGCGAACGTCCACACCAGCAGGCGGGAGCCGAGCGCCGCGTCGCCGTGGCTGGCCTCCCGCACCGCGAGCACGGAACAGAACATGGCCGCGCCGTCGAGGCCGAAGGGGACCAGGTACTCCCAGCCCCCGGAGAGGCCGAGGTTCTGCTCGCCGAAGCCGACGAGCCCGTGGAAGGAGAGTGCGGCGGCGACCGCCGCGCAGCAGAACAGCAGGACGTACGAGGCGGTGGCGTACAGGGCTTCCTTGCGCCGGCGCCGCTCCTCGCTGCGTTCCCAGGTGTCGTCGGCCGCGGATGCGTCAGCGGCGCGCTTGCCGCGTGCGACCACCGCCATCGCCGCCAGGACTCCCACGAGCAGCACGGCGCCCGGAAGCAGCCAGTTCAGCGGTATGTCGGTCAGTCTCATGCGCGGTCCCTTGCGTAGCGTTAGGGCATTTCGGGCGCCATGATTGCCCAAACCCGTTCGCTTACAGGGGGTTTCGGCCCAAGAGAACGCCATCGGGTCGGCGCTGCGCACGGAAGACCGGGGCCGAATCGAACAGCCTTGCGGGGAAAGGGATTCGGGTTCGAATTCCACCACGCCTGCGGGGGATGCCGCTCAGGGAGCCGACGTCAACTTCCGTACCCGGTCGGCATCACAGGTGCGTGGGCAGGTGACGCAGGTGTCCTCGGGACGCAGCGTGTAGAAGAGGCAGCAGCTCGCCCGGTCGCGGGTGGGCAGCGACTCGCCGTCCGGCCCGGTCAGTTCGCGGAACCCGGCCGTGCCGACGAACGGCTTCGTGGTGCCGGGCAGCAGCGCCTCCAGCTCGGTCATGGCGCGCCGCTCCTCGCCGAGCAGGTGGGCGACGTACCAGAGCCCCTCGACGACCTCGTCGGTTGCCATGCCCCACAGGGCGCGCCGGCCGCGCCGCATCCGCGGGCCGAAACCGTCGAGCACCGGGCCGAGATGACCGGCCACCGCGGCGAGGACCTCGGCCCGCAGCGCCGTCTCGTCGGCGACCACCCGGGCGCCGGGCAGCGCGGCGGCCGGGTCGTCGGGCAGACAGGCGAACTCCCGCACCCGCAGGGTCATCCGGCCCAGCGCCCGGTGGAACGCCACGTCCGCCACCGGGATCCGGGGCACCCGCCGGTGCAGGAACCACGGCACCGTCACCAGCAGGCAGGCGGGCCAGGCGTAGCGGTGCAGTCCGAAGCTGGCCACCACGTCCGGTCGGGCCTCCTGGCCGTAGTCCCGCAGGACCTGCTCGTGGTCCCAGGCGAGGAAGGCGTCCAAGGCCGCGCCGCCCCCGGCGAGCTCGGCCGCACCCACCCAGCCCGCGCCGCCGGGGGCGGACTCGCCGTCGGCCAGCACCTGCGCGCGCAGGCCGGGGAAGACCTCGGCCAGACGGGCGTACGCGTCCGTCACGGCCGATGCCGCGGTGCCGGGGAGCAGGGTGGAGAGGGTCATGCAAGGACCACCGAATCACGATCGTTTGCAGGTTAGCCTTACCTTACCCGACCGGAATGATGTTTGAACTGCGGCTACCTGCGCCTATCGTGCACACCGGGCACGGCGCACGCGAGCCGTGCCGGAACGGCACGGCCGGGGAGGTCCGAGTGGAGCAGGGCGGCGCAGGCGGGGCGACGCACGGAACCGCCGTGCCCGCGACCGGACCGGCCTCCGTCCGGGTTCCCGAGCAGGCGCGCGGCGAGCACACCCACGACCACGACGGGCCGCCCGCCCCGCGCCCGGCAGTGCGTCGTCACTCGGTGCGCGGCCAGATCCTGGAGGCGCTGCGCGCGGCCCTGGTCGACGGCCGGCTGGAGCCGGGCCAGGTGTACTCCGCCCCGGCCCTCGGCGCCCGGTTCGGGGTCTCCGCCACACCGGTGCGCGAGGCGATGCAGCGGCTCGTCGTCGAGGGAGCCGTCGAGGTCGTGCCGAACCGGGGGTTCCGGGTCGCCCGGCGCGAGCCGCGCGAACTCGCCGAGCTGGCCGAGGTGCGGGCCCTGATCGAGGTCCCGGTGATGCTGCGGCTGGCCCGTACCGTGCCCTCCGGCACCTGGTGCTCCCTGCGGCCGCTGGCCGACGCCACGGTGGCCGCCGCCGCGATCGGCGACCGGGCGGGTTACGCCGAGACCGACCGGGCCTTCCACGGCGCCGTCCTCGCACTCTGCGGGAACGAGCAACTGGTGGCCGTCGCCGACGACCTGCACCGCCGCTCGCAGTGGCCGCTGCGGGACAACCCCGCCACCCGCCGGGCCGACCTGCTCGCCGACGCCGCCGAACACACCGCGCTGCTCGACGCGCTGATCGCCCAGGACCTGCCCGTCGTGCAGTCGCTGGTCCGGGAGCACTTCACCGGCGCGGGGGGCTGACCCGGCGCCCCGGCCCCCGTGCTCAGTTCACCCCGGCGGCCTCGGGCGGGGGCGGGTCCAGATGCGGTGCCAGCCAGGTCGGCACGCCCCCCAGGAGCCGGAACAGCCGACCCGCCTCGACGCGCAGCCGGCCCGCCAGCTCCGGTTCCGGCTCGGTGTCCGCGAGGGCGATCAGGGCCGGGGCCGTACCGATGAGATAGCCCAGCTCCTCCCGTATCCGCAGGCACTCCGCGAAGCCGTGCCGGGCCTCCGCCAGCTCGCCCTCGCGCAGCGACAGCAGGGCCAGATGGCGCCAGGTCGAGGAGAGCAGCAGCGCGTCCCCCCGGGCGGCGGCCCCGGCGTGCGCCCTGCGGTACGCGGCGCGGGCGGCCTGCGGGGAGTCGGCGATGTTCTGGGCGATCAGGCCCCGCCGGAAGTCCAGCAGCGGTCGGGCGGGCGCGGAGGGGGCGAGCAGGGCGGCCGCCCTGCTCAGCGCGACACTGGCCTCGTCGGCCCGGTCGCGTACCCCCAGGAGGGTCGAGGCGTACGCCAGATGGCCGCGCTCGCAGGCGGCGGCGCCGCGCTCGTCGTCCTCGCGGGCCAGCGCCTCCGCCCCGCGCAGCGCGTCCTCGGCGTCCGTCCAGCCCTGGCCGGTGTACAGGCACCGCTCGGTCAGCAGGGCGGTGCGCTGGAGGGCCGCGGCCGGATCGGTGGCGGCCGCGGGTTCGAGCAGGGCCGCGGCATCCGTCCAGCAGGCGCGTGACCGCAGCCGCCATACCGCTGTCTGGAGCGGCGGATCGTCATCTGCTGTCGTTCCGGAACCAGACCTGGCGGTATGCGCCACCGTTGCCCTCCCCGAGCGCGCCATCGAGCTGTGTTGGGTCTGGGCGGAATCTCAGCACGGATCGGGGCGCCCGGCCAAGAGGTCGTTCGATCTCAGGTGAAAGTTTTCACAAACGGTGGGAGGACCCAACTGCCTTGACGGAGGCCGGAATCAGCTCATACGCAGGGCGAGGAAGAAGTCGAGCTTGTCCTCCAGGCGCGCGAGGTCGCGCCCCGTCAACTGCTCGATTCGCCCGACCCGGTAGCGCAACGTGTTGACGTGCAGATGCAGCCGGGACGCGCACCGGGTCCACGAACCGTCGCAGTCCAGGAACGCCTCCAGAGTGGGGATCAGCTCCGCGCGGTGGCGCCGGTCGTAGTCCCGCAGCGGGTCGAGCAGGCGTGCGGTGAACGCACGGCGCACGTCGTCGGGGACGAACGGCAGCAGCAGCACGTGCGAGGCCAGCTCGTGGTGGCCGGCCGCGCAGACCCGGCCGGGGCGGGCCGCCGCCACCCGGCGCGCGTGCCGGGCCTCCTCCAGGGCGCCGCGCAGCCCCTCGGGCGAGTGCACCGCCGCGCTGACCCCCAGGGTCAGCCGGCCGTCCTCGGCGAGACCGGCCGTGAGCGGTTCGCGGACGGTGGCCAGCAGCGCGTCGGCGTGGAGCGCGGGATCGGCCGGTGCGCCGTCGCGCGCCGCGTCCGGACCCCCGTCCTGGGCGGCCGGAAGGGCGGGCAGCGGGACGAGCGCCACCGCCTCCTCACCCGTATGGGCGACCGCGATCCGGTCGGCCGAATCGGGGCCGGTGACCGCCGGGTCGACCAGGATCTCCTCCAGCAGCGCCTGGGCGACCGGGCCGCCTGCGACGCCGTGGGCCGGGCCCGCCGGGGTGCCCGCCCCCGGCCGCTCCTGGGCCCCGCCCCACTCGACCCGGGCCACCACCACCTGCCAGTGCGGCGCGGAGCCGAGGCCCGGCAGCAGCACCGGGGCCGCGACCCGCAGCCGGGCGGCGATCTCGGCGGGCGGAGCACCCGTCTGGACCAGCTCCAGGACCTCCTGGGCGAGCCTGCGGCGCACGGTACGGGCCGCGTCGCGCCGGTCCCGTTCGACGGCGATCAGCTGGGTGACGCCCTGGAGCAGGTCCAGCCGGGCCGGCGGCCAGTCCCCGGCGTCCGCCTCGACGGCCAGCAGCCAGTCCGAGAGCACCGACTCCCGGACGTCGAGGGACGCCGACTGGGCGCCGCGGCCGGTGTTCCGGATCGGGAAGAGCGAATACGTGGCACCGTCGACCACGGCCCGGTGCGGGGCACGGCGGCCGGTGCGGGTGGCGGCCAGGTGGTGGCCCGCCAGCGCGGCGCCGACCGGCCCGGGCAGCGGCGTGCCGCCCGCGCCCGCGATCTGCCGACCGGTGGGGGAGAGGACCCAGGCGTGCAGGTCGAGGTCGGAGCCGAGCAGATCGAGCACCACCTCCGGCCCGCCGCCCGCCGGGCCGGAGGTCATCAGCCTGCGGTGCCGGTCCACGACCGCGGCCAGATCGCCCGCCCGCTCCCCGGACACCTGCCGCACCACATGCTCGGTGATCGTTGCGAACGCGACGGTCTCATGGACGGCGAAGAGCGGCAGCCGGTGCCGCGCGCACGCCTCCACCAGGTCGTCCGGCACGTCCCCCAGCTCCGCCTCGCCCGCGGCGAGCCCGGACACCCCGGCGCCCGCCAGGATGCGGACGAACGGCTCCGAGTCCGCCGCGTCCCGGCGCCAGGCCAGACCGGTCAGGACCAGCTCGCCGCCCGACAGGTAGCGGCTGGGATCCCGCAGGTCGGTGGTCATCACGCCGCGGACCGAACGGTCCAGCTCGTCCTCGCCGCCGAGCAGCCGCAGGCCCAGCGCGTCGGTCTCCAGCAGTGCGCGCAGCCGCATCTCGTCGCCGCCGATCTCTTTCGTTGGTGCGGGTGAAAACTGGGTATTACGGCGAGGTCGCCGACCTCCGCCATTCGTTCGAATCTACAAGACGAGGAGATCGGCCAGCCAACTCCTTCATGGTTTCGGTGACTGCACCGGGCCGGACACGGCTTGTGTACTGGGTCACACACCGCGTCGACACAGCAGGAACGCCCTGCCGGGGGCCGGCCGCACCCGGGGCCGCCGTCGGCCCGCCGACTGCCGACGGCGGCAGCCCGGGGGCCGGCCGCACCCGCCCCAGTGAACGACCCGATTGAGAAGAAGAGAGCCACTCATGGACTTCCTTCGCCCCGCCAGCTGGGAGGAGGCGCTCGCCGCCAAGGCCGAGCACCCGACGGCCGTGCCCATCGCGGGTGGCACCGATGTGATGGTGGAGATCAACTTCGACCACCGGCGGCCTGAGTACCTCCTGGACCTGAACCGCATCGACGAGCTGTCCGCCTGGGAGGTGGGCCGGGAGAACGTACGCCTGGGCGCCTCCGTGCCGTACAGCAGCATCATGGAACACCTCCGCGCCGAACTGCCCGGACTGGCGCTCGCCTCGCACACCGTCGCCTCGCCGCAGATCCGCAACCGGGGCGGCGTCGGCGGCAACCTCGGCACCGCCTCGCCCGCCGGGGACGCCCATCCGGCCCTGCTCGCCGCGGGCGCCGAGGTCGAGGCCGTCTCCGTACGCGGCACCCGGATGATCCCCATCGACGCCTTCTACACCGGCGTCAAGCGCAACGCCCTCGAACCGGACGAGCTGATCCGGGCCGTGCACATCAAGAAGGCCGACGGCCCGCAGCAGTACTCCAAGGTCGGCACCCGCAACGCGATGGTCATCGCCGTCTGCGCCTTCGGCATCGCCCTGCACCCCGGGACCCGCACGGTGCGCACCGGCATCGGCTCGGCCGCCCCCACCCCCGTACGGGCCAAGGAGGCCGAGGCGTTCCTGAACGCCGCGCTGGAGGAGGGCGGCTTCTGGGACAACCGGAAGATCATCACCCCGTCCGTCGCCCAGCAGTTCGCCGCGCTCGCCGCCGGCGCCTGCAACCCGATCGACGACGTGCGCGGCACCGCGAGCTACCGCCGCCACGCCGTCGGGATCATGGCCCGCCGCACCCTCGGCTGGGCCTGGGAGTCGTACCGCGGCAACGCCCGCAGCACCGAAGGAGCCGCCTGATCATGCGCGTCAATTTCACCGTCAACGGCCGCAGGCACCAGGCGGACGACGTCTGGGAGGGCGAGTCCCTGCTCTACGTGCTCCGTGAGCGGATGGGCCTGCCGGGCTCGAAGAACGCCTGCGAACAGGGCGAATGCGGCTCCTGCACGGTCCGCCTGGACGGCGTGCCGGTCTGCTCCTGCCTCGTCGCCGCGGGCCAGGTGGAGGGCCGCGAGGTCGTCACCGTCGAGGGCCTCGCCGACTTCGCCGCCCACCGCGCCGAGCAGCACCCGGGCGGCGGCTGCGCCCCCGGCGCCTGCGGCACCGCGCTCGACCGGGCCCGGCAGTGGCAGGCCCGGCCGGCCGGCGAGGACAACCCGGCGACCGGCGAACTCTCCCCGATCCAGCAGGCGTTCATCGACGCCGGAGCCGTCCAGTGCGGCTTCTGCACCCCCGGCCTGCTGGTCGCCGCCGACGAACTGCTCGAACGCAACCCGGAACCCTCCGACGCGGACATCCGCGAGGCGCTCTCCGGCAACCTCTGCCGCTGCACCGGCTACGAGAAGATCCTCGACGCGGTCCGCCTGGCGGCCGCCCGAGCGGAAGAGGCGGTCTGACCATGGGCGTCACCGGCAATCCCACCAGCATCAACCAGGGCAGCCGCACCAGGGGCGGCATCGGCGAGTCCACCCTGCGCCCCGACGGCATCCTCAAGGTCACCGGCGAGTTCGCGTACTCCTCCGACATGTGGCACGAGGAGATGCTCTGGGGCCACACCCTGCGCTCCACCGTCGCCCACGCCGAGATCGTCTCCATCGACATCGCGGAGGCCCTCGCCACCCCCGGCGTCCACGCCGTGCTCACCTACGACGACCTGCCGAGCACGGTGAAGAACTACGGCCTGGAGATCCAGGACACCCCGGCCCTCGCCCACGGGAAGGTCCGCCACCACGGCGAACCGGTGGCCCTCGTCGCCGCCGACCACCCGGAGACGGCCCGCCGCGCCGCCGCGAAGATCCGCATCGACTACCGCGAACTGCCCGTCGTCACCGACGAGGCGTCCGCCACCGGCCCCGGCGCGGTCCTGGTCCACGAGAACCGCGACGACCACCACTCCGGGCACGTACCGCACCCCAACATCGTCCACCGCCAGCCCATCGTCCGCGGCGACGCGGCCGCGGCGGCGGCCCGCGCCGATGTCGTGGTGAGCGGCGAGTACGTCTTCGGCATGCAGGACCAGGCGTTCCTCGGACCGGAGTCCGGGCTCGCCGTGCCCGCCGAGGACGGCGGTGTCGACCTGTACATCGCCACCCAGTGGCTGCACTCCGACCGGCGCCAGATCGCCCCCGTCCTCGGCCTGCCCGAGGAGAAGGTCCGCATGACGCTCTCCGGCGTCGGCGGCGCGTTCGGCGGACGCGAGGACCTGTCGATGCAGATCCACGCCTGCCTGCTCGCCCTGCGCACCGGCCGGCCGGTGAAGATGGTCTACAACCGCTTCGAGTCCTTCTTCGGGCACGTCCACCGCCACCCGGCGAAGCTCTGGTACGAGCACGGCGCCACCCGGGACGGCAAGCTCACCCATATGAAGTGCCGCATCGTCCTCGACGGCGGCGCGTACGCCTCCGCCTCCCCGGCGGTGGTCGGCAACGCCTCCTCGCTCGCCGTCGGCCCGTACGTCGTCGACGACGTCGACATCGAGGCGATCGCGCTCTACACCAACAACCCGCCGTGCGGTGCCATGCGCGGCTTCGGCGCGGTCCAGGCCTGCTTCGCCTACGAGGCCCAGATGGACAGGCTTGCCGCCGAACTGGGCATGGACCCCGTGGAGTTCCGGCAGATCAACGCCATGGAGCAGGGCAGTCTGCTGCCGACCGGGCAGGTCGTCGACTCGCCCGCCCCGGTCGCCGAGCTGCTGCGCCGGGTCAAGGCCCGTTCGATGCCGCCCGAGCGCCAGTGGGAGGCGGCCGGCGAGCAGCCCGACGTACGGGCCCTGCCCGGCGGGCTCTCCAACACCACCCACGGCGAGGGCGTCGTGCGCGGTGTCGGCTACGCGGTCGGCCTGAAGAACGTCGGCTTCTCCGAGGGCTTCGACGACTACTCCACCGCCCGGGTGCGCATGGAGGTGATCGCCGGCGAGCCGGTGGCGACCGTGCACACGGCGATGGCGGAGGTCGGGCAGGGCGGCGTCACCGTCCACGCCCAGATCGCCCGCACCGAACTCGGCGTCGCCCAGGTCACGATCCACCCGGCCGACACCCGGGTCGGCTCGGCCGGCTCCACCTCCGCCTCCCGGCAGACGTACGTCACCGGCGGCGCCGTGAAGCACTCCTGCGAGGCCGTCCGGGAACAGGTCCTGGAGATCGGGCGCCGCAAGTTCGGCTCGTACCACCCCGCGTGGGCCACCGCCGATCTCCTCCTGGAGGGCGGCAAGGTCGTCACCGACGGCGGCGAGGTGCTGGCCGACCTGGTCGACGTACTGGAGGACGAGGCGGTCGACATCGAGCTGGAGTGGCGCCACCGGCCCACCGAGGCGTTCGACCTGCGCACCGGACAGGGCAACGGCCACGTCCAGTACTCCTTCGCCGCCCACCGCGCCGTGGTCGAGGTCGACACCGAACTCGGCCTGGTCAAGGTCGTCGAACTGGCCTGCGCCCAGGACGTCGGCAAGGCGCTCAACCCGCTCTCCGTCGAGGGGCAGATCCAGGGCGGCACCACCCAGGGACTGGGCGTCGCCGTCATGGAGGAGATCATCGTCGACCCGAAGACCGCGAAGGTGCGCAACCCGTCCTTCACGGACTACCTGATCCCCACCATCCTCGACACCCCGACCATCCCGGTCGACGTGCTCGAACTCGCCGACGAGCACGCCCCGTACGGGCTGCGCGGCATCGGCGAGGCCCCCACCCTGTCGTCCACCCCGGCCGTCCTCGCGGCGATCCGGAACGCGACCGGGCTGGAGCTCAACCGGACGCCGGTACGCCCCGAACACCTCACCGGTGCCTGAGCGCCCCGAGGCGGGGGGCCACGGCTCCTCCTGAACCCTCCGGGCGGTGCGCGCCCACCGGGAACGACACACTCCCGCCGGCCGCGCCGCCCGGGGCCCGCGGTACCCGCGTACGAACCCGTACGCCCCCGCGGTACCCGTAGCACCGGCAGTACCCGTACGCGCGGGCCGCCGTACCTCCGTGGCGGGTACGGACGCCCGCCGATCCGTACGGTGTCCCACCTCACTCTGCACGCACCGTTCGTCTCGGGCCGTCCCCCGGGTCGTGCCGCCGGCGCAGACATCCCAAATCCCGCGTCACACCGACGCGTCGCGGGTGCCCCTGTGAACCTTGGGAGTCAGGCATCATGACCCAGAATTCAGTGGAACCCAGGACCAGTGCACCGGACGCGGGCCCAGGCTCGCGCGTCCCGGCCGGAAGATCCTGGCTCGACCGGTACTTCCACATCTCCGAGCGCGGCTCCACCGTCGCCCGCGAAGTCCGCGGCGGCATCACCACGTTCATGGCGATGTGTTACATCCTCCTGCTCAACCCGCTGCTGCTCTCCGGCCCGGACGCGGCGGGCAACCGGCTCGACCACGCCGCGCTGATCACGGCGACCGCCCTGGCCGCCGCCGTCTCCACCCTGCTGATGGGCTTCGTCGGCAAGGTTCCCCTCGCCCTGGCCGCCGGGCTCTCCGTCTCCGGGGTGCTCGCCACCCAGGTGGCACCCCACATGACCTGGCCGCAGGCCATGGGCATGTGCGTGATGTACGGGGTGGTGATCGTGCTGCTGGTCGTCACCGGGCTGCGCGAGATCATCATGAACGCCATCCCGCTGGCCCTGAAGCACGGCATCACCATCGGCATCGGCCTGTTCATCGCGCTGATCGGCCTGGTCAACGCCGGGTTCGTCGGCAAGGGCGCTCCCGTCACCCTCGGTACCGGCGGACAGCTCACCGGCTGGCCCGTCCTGCTCTTCTGCGTCACCCTGCTGCTCATCTTCATGCTCCAGGCCCGCAATGTGCCCGGCGCGATCCTGATCGGCATCGTCGTCGGCACGATCCTCGCCGTCGTCGTCAACGCGGTCACCGACATCAGCCCCAAGGCGTGGGGCGGCAGCGCGCCCGAACTCCAGGGCAGCGCCGTCTCCCTGCCCGACTTCGGGCTCTTCGGCCATGTCGAGTTCGGCGGCTGGGGCCAGATCGGCGCCATGACCGTCGGCATGATCGTCTTCACCCTGGTCCTGGCCGGCTTCTTCGACGCGATGGCGACCATCATCGGCGTCGGCACCGAGGCCGGGCTCGCCGACGACAAGGGCCGGATGCCTGGCCTGTCCAAGGCGCTGTTCATCGACGGCGCGGGCGGCGCGATCGGCGGTGTCTCCGGGGCCTCCGGACAGACCGTCTTCATCGAGTCGGCGACCGGGGTCGGCGAGGGCGCCCGCACCGGCCTGTCCTCCGTGGTCACCGGAATGCTCTTCGCGGCCGGGCTCTTCTTCACCCCGCTCGCCCAGATCGTGCCGGGGCCGATAGCCGCCGCCGCGCTGGTCGTGATCGGCGCGATGATGATGCAGAACGCCCGGCACGTCGACTGGGGCGACCGCTCCGTCGCCGTACCGGTCTTCCTGACCGTGGCCCTGATGCCGTTCACGTACTCGATCACCGCGGGGGTCGGTGCCGGGGTGATCGCCTTCGCCGCGATCAAGGCGGCGCAGGGAAGGTTCCGTGAAGTGGGCGCGTTCATGTGGGTGTTGACCGGCGTGTTCGTCGTGTACTTCGCGCTCAGCCCGATCGAGAGCTGGCTCGGCGCCAAGTAGCGGCCGACGGCTCCCCACCCCCTCCGCGCACCCGTAGTAAGGAGAAACGCCGTGCTGGACATCGCCGAGGAACTCGACCGGTGGATCGGGCAGGGACGCGACTTCGCCGTCGCCACCGTCGTCGCGGTCGGCGGCAGCGCTCCCCGGCAGCCCGGGGCCGCGCTCGCCGTCGACCGCGACGGCACCGCGATCGGCTCGGTCTCCGGCGGGTGCGTGGAGGGAGCGGTGTACGAACTGTGCGGGCAGGCGCTGGAGGACGGCGTCACCGTGCTCGAACGGTTCGGCTACAGCGACGACGACGCCTTCGCCGTGGGGCTGACCTGCGGTGGCGTCATCGACATCCTGGTGACACCGGTCCGCGCGGACGACCCCGCGCGGCCGGTGTTCGCCGCCGCGCTCGCCGCCGCCGCACGGGGGACGGCGGCGGCGGTCGCCAGGATCACCGACGGCCCGGCCGAACTCCTCGGCCGCCCCCTGCTCGTCCACCCCGACGGCAGCCACGAGGGCCGACTCGGCGGCCACCCCGAACTGGACCGCACCGCCGCCGCCGACGCCCGCGCCCTGCTCGACGCGGGCCGCACCGGCACCGTCACCATCGGCGCCGACGGCTCGCGCTGCGGCCGGCCGCTCACCCTCCTCGTCGAATCGAGCGTCCCGGCGCCCCGGATGATCGTCTTCGGGGCCATCGACTTCGCCTCGGCCCTGGTCCGGGCGGGCAAGTTCCTCGGGTACCACGTGACCCTGTGCGACGCCCGCCCGGTCTTCGCCACCAGGGCCCGCTTCCCCGAGGCCGACGAACTCGTCGTCGACTGGCCGCACCGCTACCTCGCGGCCACCGAGGTCGACGCGCGCACCGTGCTGTGCGTCCTCACCCACGACGCCAAGTTCGACATCCCGCTGCTGGAGCTGGCGCTGCGGCTGCCGGTCGGGTACGTCGGCGCGATGGGTTCGCGCCGCACCCATCTGGACCGCGACGAACGGCTGCGCCAGGCCGGCGTCACCGAGCTCGAACTGGCCCGGCTGCACTCGCCGATCGGCCTCGACCTCGGGGCCCGTACCCCGGAGGAGACCGCGCTGTCGATCGTCGCGGAGATCGTCGCGGAGCGGCGCGGCGGCAGCGGCGTACCGCTCACCGGCGCGCACACCCCGATCCACCACGAGGCGTCCCCGCCCGCCGGATCGATCCCCGCAGTGGCCTGAACCGTTCCCGGTTCCCGTCCACGTGGGGCGGGTTGCCGCCACGGCGGCTTCACGCCAGGGGCCTACCGGACCGTAGCCGGGGTTTTGGCCCTTAGATCTGCTCCATGACTTCGACTCCCTCCTCCGCCTCCGGCCGGGCGAGACCCGCGCGCGCGGGTCGCAGAGCCCTGCTGATAGCGACCTCGGTCGCCCTCGTGAGCGGCGCACTGCTCCCCGCGGCGGGCGCCGCCACCGCCGCGCAGGACACCCCCCACCCCGGCGCCCGCCAGGCCGCCGCGCCCGTCAAGGAGTACGACATCACCCTGGTCACGGGCGATGTCGTGCACTACACCGACGGCGTCGGCAAGCAGGACACCGTCACCGTGGACCGCCCCGACGGGGCGACCGGCGGGGTCCACGTCCAGCAGGCCGGCGACGACCTCTACGTCCTGCCCGACGAGGCCACCGCGCTGCTCGCCGCCGGGAAGCTGGACCGCAGGCTGTTCAACGTCACCGCGCTCGTGAAGATGGGCTACGACGACAAGCGGTCCGGCGGCATCCCGCTGATCGCGACCTACCCGGGGGCCACGTCCCGCGCGCTGCCCGCCGCCCCGCGCGGCGCGAAGAAGGTCCGCACCCTCTCCAGCATCCACGGCACCGCGCTGAAGGCCGGCAAGGACACCGCCCGCACCTTCTGGAACGGCGTCACCCGCACCCCCGCGTCCCGTTCGCTGGACGCCGGGATCGCCAAGCTCTGGCTCGACGGCCGGGTGGAGGCGGCGCTCAAGGACTCCGTCCCGCAGGTCAACGCCCCGCAGGCGTGGGCCGAGGGCTACGACGGCAAGGGCACCAAGGTCGCCGTCCTGGACACCGGGATCGACGCCGACCACCCGGACGTCAAGGACCGCGTCCTGGAGTCCCGGAGCTTCGTACCCGGCGAGGAGGTGGACGACAAGAACGGGCACGGCACCCACGTCGCCTCCACGATCGCGGGCTCCGGCGCCGCCTCCGACGGCACCAACAAGGGCGTCGCCCCGGCCGCCGACCTGATCGTCGGCAAGGTGCTCAGCGACGAGGGCAGCGGCGCCGACTCCGGGATCATCGAGGCGATGGAGTGGGCGAAGGCCGAGGGCGCCGACGTCGTCTCCATGAGCCTCGGCTCCAGCGTCCCGGACGACGGCTCCGACCCCATGTCGCTGGCGGTGGACGCGCTGTCCGCCGACGGCGGCCCGCTCTTCGTGATCGCCGCGGGCAACGCGTACGGCGCGGGCACCATCGGCTCGCCCGGCTCCGCGGAGAAGGCGCTCACCATCGCCGCCGTCGACAAGCAGGACAACCGCGCGGCCTTCTCCTCCATGGGCCCGCTGGTCAGGTCCTACGGCCTGAAGCCGGACCTCTCCGCACCGGGCGTCGACATCAACGCCGCCGCCTCGCAGTCGGTCCCCGGCATCGAGGGCATGTACCAGTCGATGTCCGGTACGTCCATGGCGACCCCGCACGTCGCGGGCGCCGCCGCCATCCTGAAGCAGCGTCACCCCGACTGGTCCGGCCAGCGGATCAAGGACGCGCTGATGAGCTCGTCGAAGCGGCTGCCCGAGTACACCCCGTACGAGCAGGGCACCGGCCGGCTCGACGTGAAGGCGGCGGTCGACACCACTATCGAGGCCACCGGCTCCGTCGCGGTCGCCTCGTACGCCTGGCCGCACTCCCCGTCCGACCCGGTCGCCGAGCGGACCATCACGTACCGCAACACCGGTGCGAAGGACGTCACGCTCGACCTGGCCACGGACACCGGCTCCGACGCGTACACGCTCTCCACGAAGCGGATCACCGTCCCGGCAGGCGGTACCGCCGAGGCCGTGCTCTCGCTGGACCCGTCGAAGGTCGCGAACAACACGCAGTTCTCCGGCCAGGTCCTCGCCACGGACGCGGCGGGCACCGTCGTCGCCCACACCGGCTTCGCCCTGAACAAGGAGCAGGAGCTGTACGACCTCACGCTGAAGCTCCGCGACCGCGACGGCAGGCCGATGGACGGCACCGTCGTCCTGGGCGCGCTGGGCGACGAGCAGCTCCAGCCCGTCGCCGTCCCCGGCGAGACCACGCTGCGGCTGCCGCCCGGCAACTACACGGCCTGGACCGCCGCGGACGTCGCCGGTGACCGCGCCGACTCCAAGGCGCTCGCCTTCCTCGCCGCCCCCGAGATCGTCCTCGGCAAGTCGGCCACGGTCACCCTCGACGCCTCCAAGGCCCGCAAGGTCTCGGTGCGCACCCCCAAGGAGACCGAGACCCGGCAGCTGCGCTACGACATGGCGCGCACCGCACCGAACGGCGTGGTCCAGCGCGACGCCTATCAGATCCCGCTGATCTACGACCAGTTGTGGGCGAGCCCCACCGAGAAGGTCACCGAGGGCAGCTTCTCCTTCCTGACCCGCTGGCGGCAGGGCGAGAAGCTGATCGACCTGTCGGCCGACGGCCGGGACGTCCCGGTGACGGTGCAGGGCGGCTCCCCGGTCGCCGAAAGCGGTACGCAGAAGCTCGCCACCGTCTTCGCGGGCAACGGCGCCACCGCCGACTACCGGGGCCTGAACGCGAAGGGCAAGGCGGTCGTCGTCCGTCGCAGCGACGCGGTCGCCCCCGAGGACCGGGTCGCCGCCGCGGTGGCCGCCGGGGCGCGGGCGCTGTTCGTGGTCAACGACGGCGACGGCGTCCTGCTGGAGTCGTACGCCCCGTACGGCACCCAGACCGCGATCCCGGTCGCCTCCGTCCAGCGCCTGGCGGGCGAGAAGCTGATCGACTCGGTCCGGCACGGCGCGAAGGCCACGGTCACCCAGCGCAAGTTCGCCCGCTACGTCTACGACCTGGTCGACCGCCACGACGGCACCGTCCCGGACCGCTCGCTGGCGTACGCCCCGTCCGCCCGCGACCTGGCGAAGGTGGAGAACACCTTCTACGGCGAGAAGGACCGGCTCGGCGGCGGCTACCGCTACGACATCCCCGACTACGGCCCCGGCGTCGGCTTCGAGGAGTACGAGAAGTTCCCCGGCACCCGCGAGGAGTGGGTCACCCCGCTGCCCGGCGCCTCCTTCTGGTACGAGAACCACTCGGTTCTCGGCGACGGCGGGGAGGCCGCCCTGGAGATGCGCAGCGGCGACCTGGACTACACGGCGGGCCGCACCTACCCCGCCCAGTGGTTCGCCCCGATCGCCCGGCCGCGCCTGGGCACCGGCTACTGGGGTCCGTTCCGGTCCGTCTACAACGACATCCAGTTCAACTTCACCCCGTGGACGGACTCCGGGGCCGGACGTTCGGGCGCCATGCCGTCGGACGAGTACGACACCACCAGCACGGCCTTCTACCAGGGCGACACCCTGATCAAGAAGGTCGCGGGCCGGGCCGGATTCGCCTGGGACGTCTCGCCCGAGAAGCTCCCGTACCGCTTCGTGCTCGACTCGGCCCGGGACGCCGACGAGTGGAAGACCTCCGTGCGCACCCACACCGAGTGGAACTTCGTCTCCGGCGCCATGGACGAGAACGGCCCCTCCCAGGCCGACATCCCGCTGCTCCAGCTGGACTACCGGGTCGACACCGACCTGGCCGGTGACGTGAAGGCCAAGGGCTGGACCGAGATCGGCCTCTCGGCCGGTACGCAGGAGTGGCTGGACGGCGCGGTGAAGGCCACCGGGGCCTCGCTGTCGGTCAGCTACGACGACGGCAAGAGCTGGGAGCCGGTGCAGCTGCGCAAGGACGCGGTCGGCTCCTGGACCGCCCGGTTCAAGACCGCGGCGAAGGCCGGCTCGTTCGTCTCGCTGAAGGCGCACGCCGAGGCGCCCGGCGGGCTGGGCATCGACCAGGAGATCATCCGGGCCTTCGGCCTGAAGTGACCCCACCCGGACCGCCGGACCGGGCCGAAGCGAGCTGATCCGGCGCGCCCCCGAGGCGGCCCCGCACCCCCTGACCGGGTGCGGGGCCGCCTCTCTTTACCGTTTCTTGATGCACAAAATTTGTCTACTTTGCCCGTATATGGTGGTCGATAAGGCTAGAAACAGACTTATCGCGGCATGGAGTGAGTTGCCAGGGCGCGCTCGGGAGGCTTATAAGAAGAGCGAGCGATTCCGGGAATCCCGGGGAATGCTGGCATGGAGGTTTCCCAATGTTTCTCACTCCGTCCGACACGGAGAAATTGCTGTTGAGCGTCGCCGGAATGGTCGCCCGTGACCGCAAGGAGCGGGGGGTGCTCCTCAACTATCCCGAGGCGGTCGCACTGCTCTCCTGCTGGGCGATGGAACGTGCTCGTGAAGGCGCCCTCGTCAGTGATCTGATGACCGCGGGACGGAATGTCCTCACCCGCGCCGACGTGCTGGAAGGTGTTCCCGAGATGCTGCAGGACGTCCAGGTCGAGGCGACCTTCCCGGACGGGCGCAAGCTCGTCACGATCACCTCGCCGATCCCGTGATCCCGGGCGAGATCCGGACCGGGTCCGGTGAACTGAAGATCAATGACGGCCGTACGCAGATTTCCGTGACCGTGGTGAACGACGGTGACCGTCCCATTCAAATAGGCTCGCATCTGCATTTCCCGGACGCGAATCCCGCGCTCTCCTTCGACCGGGCCATTACCGAGGGATTCCGGCTCGATATTCCCTCCGGTACTTCCCTGCGTTTCGAACCCGGAGTCGGCGCCGAGGTCGCCCTCGTCGAACTCGGAGGCCACCAGAGGGTGCCCGGCATCGTGGTGCCCGGCACCCGGCCCGAACGAACGGACGACATGTGACATGGCATTGATGACCCGTGACGCCTACGCGTCGCTCTACGGACCCACCACCGGCGACCGGATACGCCTCGCCGACACCGACCTCTGGATCGAGGTCGAGGAGGACCGCTGCTTCGGCGGCGACGAGGCGGTCTTCGGCGGCGGCAAGTCCATCCGCGAGTCCATGGCCCAGTCCACCGCCTCCCGCGCCGACGGCGCCCTCGACCTCGTCATCACCAACGTCGTCGTCCTCGACCACTGGGGCATCGTCAAGACCGACGTCGGCGTGCGGGACGGCCGGATCGTCGCCCTCGGCCGCTCCGGCAACCCGGACATCAGCGACGGCGTCCACCCCGACCTGGTGATCGGCCCCGGTACCGACGTCGTCTCCGGCGAGGGCCGCATCCTCACCGCCGGAGCCGTCGACACCCACGTCCACTTCCTCATGCCGGAAGCCCTGCACGAGGCCCTCGCCACCGGCACCACCACCGTCATCGGCGGCGGCACCGGCGCCACCGAGGGCTCCAAGGCCACCACCGTCACCCCCGGCGCCTGGAACCTGGCGATGATGCACCGCGCGCTGGACCGCGTCCCGCTCAACGTCATGCTCTTCGCCAAGGGCTCCACCGTCGGCGCCGAGGCCCTGCGGGAGGCGGCCCTCGCCGGAGCGGGCGGCTACAAGGTCCACGAGGACTGGGGCGCCACCCCCGCCGCCATCGACGCCGCGCTCAAGGCCGCCGAGGAACACGGCCTCCAGGTCGCCCTGCACGCCGACAGCCTCAACGAGGCCGGATACGTCGAAGGCACCCTCGACGCCATCGCCGGACGCTCCATCCACGTCTTCCACGCCGAGGGCGCGGGCGGCGGCCACGCCCCCGACATCATCACCGTCGCCTCCCACCCCCACATCCTGCCGGCGTCCACCAACCCGACGCTGCCGCACACCGTCAACACCGTCGCCGAACACCTCGACATGCTGATGGTCTGCCACCACCTCAACCCCCGCGTCCCGGAGGACCTCGCCTTCGCCGAGTCCCGCATCCGCGCCACCACCATCGCCGCCGAGGACGTCCTGCACGACATCGGCGCCCTCTCCATCACCTCCTCCGACGCCCAGGCCATGGGCCGCATCGGCGAGGTCGTCTGCCGCACCTGGCAGGTCGCGCACGTCATGAAGCGGCGCTTCGGGGACCGGGGCAGCGAACTGCCCGCCGACAACGAGCGCGCCCGCCGCTACGTCGCCAAGTACACGATCTGCCCGGCCGTCGCCCACGGCATCGACCACGTCGTCGGCTCCGTCGAACCCGGCAAGCTCGCCGACCTGGTGCTCTGGGATCCCGCCTTCTTCGGCATCCGGCCCGCCGCCGTCCTCAAGGGCGGCATGGTGGTCTACGCCCCGCTCGGCGACGCCAACGCCGCGATCCCGACCACCCAGCCCGTCCTGCTGCGCGCCACCGCCGCCGCCGACGCCGCCCCGCACCTCTCCGTCAGCTTCGTGGCCCCCGCGGCACTCGACGACGGACTCGCCGAACGCCTCGGGCTCCAACGGGAGTTGGTCGCGGTACGGCCCACCCGCCACCTCACCAAGGCGGACCTGCCGAACAACACCGCGCTCCCCGACATCGACGTCGACCCGGAGACCTTCGCCATCCGCATCGACGGGGAACTCGTGGAGCCCGCACCCGCCACCGAACTGCCGCTGGCCCAGCGGTACGCCATGTTCTGATGGCGGGCCTGGCACCCCTGCTGCTCGGCGACGGACGGCTCCCGGTCGGCGCGTACACCTACAGCGCGGGACTCGAACCGGCCGTCGCCGCGGGCCTCACCCGCGACCACCTCCCCGCCCTGCTGCGGGCCCGGCTGCACACCGCCGCCGTCACCGAGGCCGCCGCCGCCGTGCTCGCCCTGCGCGCCGCCGGACAGGACCCGGTCGACTACGGCCCCGTACAGCACGCACTGGCCGCCCGCACCCCGGCCGCCCCGCTCCGCGAGGCGTCGGCGACGCTCGGCCGGGGGGTGCGCCGCCTCGCCCGGCGGCTCGCCCCCGACCACCCGGCGGTCACCGCGCTGACCGCCCTCGAAACCCGCCCGCTGCGGCCGGTCGCGCTCGGCGCGCTCGGCGCCGTCATGCGGGTCACCGAGGAGGAACTGGCCCGCGGCGTCGTCTACGACGAACTGCAGACCATCACCTCCGCGGCGCTCAAACTGCTGCCCGGCGACCCGCTGGACTCCGTCGCCTGGATCCTCGACGCCGAGCCGCACGCCGCGGCCGCGGTGGCCGAGGCCCTCGCGGTACCGGACCCGGCCGCACTGCCCGCCCGCACGCCCCCGCTCACCGAACAGTGGGCACTGGAACACGCACGACGAGAACGGAGACTCTTCCTTGCCTGAGCAGCACCAGCACACCGACGAGCAGACCCACCAGCACACCCGGCCGCGCGCCCTGCGCCTCGGCGTCGCCGGACCGGTCGGCACCGGCAAGAGCTCCATCCTCGCGACCCTCTGCCGTGAACTGGCCGACGAACTCGCCATGGCCGTCGTCACCAACGACATCTACACCGACGAGGACGCCCGCTTCCTCCGCTCGGCGGGCGTCCTGCCCACCGAGCGCATCCGGGCCGTTGAGACCGGCGCCTGCCCGCACACCGCGATCCGGGACGACGTCAGCGCCAACCTCGACGCCGTCGAGGACCTGGAGGAGGAGTTCGGCCCGCTCGACCTGGTGCTCGTGGAGAGCGGCGGCGACAACCTCACCGCCACCTTCAGCCCGGCCCTCGCCGACGCCCAGCTCTTCTGCATCGACGTCGCGGGCGGCGGCGACGTGGCCCGCAAGGGCGGCCCCGGCATCACCGGCGCCGACCTCCTGATCATCAACAAGACCGACCTCGCCCCGCACGTCGAGGTCGACGTGGCCGCCATGGTCGCCGACGCCTCGGCCGCCCGCGACGGCCTGCCCGTCCTCGCGCTCTCCAAGCACGACGCCGCCTCGGTCGCCGAACTCGCCGACTGGGTACGGTCCGTCCTCGCCCGGCACCGCGACGGCACCCTGGTCCCCACCGACCCGGGCCCGATGGCCCCGCACAGCCACGGCGGCGACCACGACCACGCGCACAGCCACTCGTGAACCGACAGGCCGCCGAGCCCACCGCCGTCGCCGTGGAACGCGACGGCGCGGGCCGGCACATCGCCCGCGAACTGCGGCCGGGCGCCTTCCTCGCGCCCCGGCCGCTGCGCCCCGCCCCCGACCGGCTGCGCCTCGCCCTGGTCGGCACCCGGGCCGGACTCCTCGCCGGTGACGACCTGCGGCTGCGCATCAGGGTCGGCGCCGGCGCCCGGCTGGAGCTGACCGAACCCTCCGGACTGGTCGCCTACGACCACCGGGGCGGCACATCGAGCTGGCGGGCCCGCGTCGAGATCGAGGAGGGCGGCGAACTCCTCTGGGACGCCCGGCCGTTCGTGATCTCCGAAGGTGCCCGGGTCGAGCGCTCGATGACGGTCGTGCTCGCGGCCGGGGCCCGCATGCTCTGGCGCGACACCCTGGTCCTGGGCCGCTCCGGCGAACGCGGCGGCGCGGTCCGGGCCACCACGCACGCCACCTACGACGGCCTGGAACTCCTCGTCGAGGACCTGGACCTGCGCGACGCGGACCTGCGCGAACTGCCCGGGGTCCTCGGCCCGCACCGGGTCATCGGCTCGGTCACCGCGCTCGGCGCCGACCCGGGCGGCCCGCCCCACCCGTACCGGACGGCACTGGCGGGGCCGGGCGCCCAGATCCGGCTGCTGGACACGGTGGCACCGGCGATCGAGGCGGACCTGGCCGCCGTCTGGGAGGAGTGGTGCGCGGTCACGACCGGCTGACCGCACCACCCGCTCCCACGGACGTGCGCGCCAGGGCGCCCCGCGCCACCACCGCCGCGCACAGCAGCGCGGGCGCCCCCGCGAGTGCGAAGCACAGCGCCGGTGACAGCCGGTCCACCAGCAGCCCCACCACCGCGGTACCGGCCGAGGCCCCGGCGTTCACCGCGCTGTTCACCCAGGCCCCCGCCCGGGTCCGGGCGGCCGCCTCCACCGACTCGTCCGCGATCAGATACGCGGTGGTCAGCGCGGGGGCGACGAACAGCCCGGCCACCGCGGCCACCACCACCAGCACGTACACCCGGGGCGACAGCCCCGCCACGGCCACCGCCGCGCCCAGCCCGGCCGCCAGCAGCGGCAGCCGCACCCGGTTCGGCGTCCGCCACGACACCGCGCCGTAGGCCAGCCCCCCGACCGCGCTGCCCGCCGAGAGGGCGGCCAGCACCCAGGAGACGGCCGCGCCCTGGTGACGCTGCTCGGTGAACGCCACCACCAGCAGATCCAGCGCCCCCAGGCACAGGCCCACGGTGCCCGTCACCAGCACCGCCTGCCGGAGCGCGGCCACACCGAGCAGCCGCCGCCCGGCCACCGGGCCGCCCCGCGCCTTCCCCGCACCGGCCGGCCGCCCCGCCCGCGCACCGCGCACCGCCGGTGAGGTCACCAGTGCCAGCGTGCCGGTGAGGACCAGCGCGGCACTGAGTGCGACACCGGCCGACGCGGGGGCCGCCGCGATCACCACCCCGACCAGCAACGGCCCGCTGACGAAGAGGAGTTCCTCGGCGACACCGTCCAGACTGTAGGCACGTTGCAGCAGCTCCCGGTCGGCGACCAGTTCGCTCCAGAGCATCCGCATCACCGGCCCCAGCGGCGGGGTGCACGCACCCGCCGCCGTGGCCAGCGCCCCGATCAGGAACGGTGAGCCGCCCGGCCGCCAGGTGGCGTACGCCAGGGCGGCGAGCAGCAGCGCGTAGAGACCGGCCATCGGCGGCAGGGCCCGGCGCGGCCCGTACCGGTCGATCAGCCCGGCCCGGGCGGGCGAGAGGAAGACGCTGGTCGCACCGAACAGCGCCATGACGGTACCGGCGACGGAGTACGAGCCGGTGGCGGCGCGCACCGCCAGCATCAGGGAGAGGGAGACCATCCCGTACGAGAGCCGCCCCAGCAGGGCGGCCCCGAAGGTGCGGGAGGCGTACGGGGTACGCAGGACGGCCGCGTACGAAGGCGCGGGCGAAGAGGGAGACATGAGGACGTTCCTCGTGAAGGGCGGCGCACGGGAGGGCGCCGCGGGCATGCGGGGACACCGGAGCACCGCACCCGGTCAAAACGGGGTGCGGCTGTGGCGGGCCCTACGCACAGAGGAGGAACATCCGGCAAAGGTAGCAGGCGGACTCGTTCCCGGTGGAGGGGGCGCCGACCGGCCCGGTAGCCTCGGCGGTCATGTCCTCCTACCCTTCGCGCGACCGCCCCGCCTTCGACGCCGACGAACGGACCCAGCTCACCGGCTGGCTCGACTCCCAGCGGGCGGTTGCCCGTTGGAAGTGCGAAGGACTGTCGGAGGCGGACGCGCACCGCGCCGTCCTGCCGTCCTCGCCGCTCATGACGGCGGCCGGTGTGCTGTCCCACCTCCGCTGGGCCGAGTACGTCTGGTTCGAGGTCGTCCTGACGGGCCGCCCGGCGGCCGGTCCGGTGTTCGACGGGCCCGAGGACGCCGACATGATGGTCGACGGGGTGCCGCTCGCGAAGTTGCTGGACGACTACGACCGGCAGGTCGATGTCTCCAACGGGATCGTCGCCGGACGCTCGCTCGACGAGACGGGGCGCCACCCCGACTTCGAGGCGTCGGGCGCCACCCTGCGCTGGATCATGCTCCACATGATCGAGGAGACCGCGCGGCACGCGGGCCACCTGGACGCCATCCGGGAGATCCTGGACGGCCGGACCGGCCACTACTGACCGGGACGCTCGCGCCGGAAGACCCGGCGCGAGCGCCGCGCGGTTGCTCCACCGGGATGAACTCGCACGTCCGGGACGCCGCGACCGGTGCCGTACCGCGCCCCGCGGCGCGCCCGCCCCGTATACCCGTAGCCGGGGGCTGTCGCGAGACCTCGGGAAAGGACCGGCGATGACACTCGGAGCCGACGAACGGCTGGCCATCCACGAACTGCTCGCCCTGCACGGGCACGTCGTCGACGACGGAGAGCTGGACCGGCTGGACGAGCTGGTCACCGAGGACGTCGTCTACGACGCGTCGCGGCTCGGCCACGGTGAGCTGCGCGGGCTGGAGGCGTTCCGCGACATGGCGCGGGCGCGGGCCGGGGCGGCCCACGGCCCCGTCGGCCACCACGTCACCAACATCGTTCTCACCGAGGCCGGGGACGGACGGGTGCACGCGCGGTCCAAGGGCATCGGGGTCGCCGTCGACGGCGGGTGCGGCACCGTGACCTTCGAGGACGAGATCGTGCGGAGCGAGGGGGGCTGGCGGATCGGCCGGCGCCGGATCGTCCCGCACGGCGTACCGGGCGGAGAGGCCCCGTACGCCGCCCGGCCGCACGTCGACCCGCCCGGAACCCACCGCTCCGACCGGTCTCACCTCCCCAGCAGCCCCGAGGTGTCCAGCACCTGACGGATCGCCCGGCCCGAGGCCAGCTCCTCCATCGCCGTGTTGATGCCGGTCAGCGGCAGGGTGCCGGTGTGCATCCGCTCCACCGGCATCAGCCCGGCCCGCCACAGGTCGAGGAACCTCGGGATGTCCCGGCGCGGCACCGCGTCGCCCATGTACGAACCCAGCAGGGACTTGCCCTCGCCCGCGAAGGCCAGGGCCGGCACCTCCAGCATCCGGTCCGGCGCGGGCAGGCCCACCGAGACGACCCGGCCGCCCCGCGCCACCGCTTCCAGGCACGCGCCCATCACCTTCGGGCTGCCCACCGCCTCGACCGCCAATTCGGCGCCGCCGGAGGTCAGTTCGCGGATCTCCCGGACCGCGTCGTCGGGCGCGAGGGCGTGCGTGGCGCCCAGCCGCAGGGCCAGCTCCCGCTTCTCCGCGACCGGGTCGACGGCGATGACCGGGTACGCCCCGGCGGCCCGGGCGCCGAGCACCGCGGAGAGCCCGACGCCGCCCAGCCCGTAGACCACCGCCGACTGTCCCGGGCGCAGCGCCGCCGTGTTGATCACCGCGCCCGCTCCCGTGAGGACCGCGCAGCCGAACATCGACGCCACCTCGAACGGGACGTCCTTCGGGATCGGTACCAGCGACTCCTGGGCCAGTACGGCGTGTTCGGCGAACGCGGAGACGCCGAGCTGGTGGTGGACCGGCTCGCCGGCGGCGTCCGTCAGCAGCGACGGGCCGTGCAGCAGGGCCCCCGCACCGTTCGCCGCCGCGGCCTGGGCGCACAGCGCCGGCCGGCCTGCCGCGCAGTCGCCGCAGAACCCGCAGCTCGGTACGTAGACCAGCACCACGTGGTCGCCCGGGGAGAACCGGTGGACGCCCGGACCGGTCTCCTCGACGATCCCCACCGCCTCGTGACCCAGCGCCATCGGCAGCGGGCGGACCCGGTCGCCGTTGACCACCGAGAGGTCCGAGTGGCAGAGCGAGGCGGCCGCGATCCTGACCAGCACCTCGCCCTCGCGCGGGGCGCCCAGCTCCAGCTCCTCCACCTCGACCGGGCGGGTCGCGGAGTAGGGCCGGGCCGTCGACGTACCGCGCAGCACCACCGCCCGGGTCCTCACGCGCCCACCTCCCCGCGCGGCGCGCAGCGCAGCACGTCCCGGCTGTCCAGCAGCGGGACGACCCGGCCGAGCACGATCTCCCGGAAGTGCTCGGTGGCGCAGTGGGCGGTGAAGTCGTCCTCGGAGGCGTACTCCTCGTACAGCACCACCGTCCGGGGGTCCTCGGTGCCCTGGTGGACCCGGTAGGCCAGGTTGCCGGGCTCGCGGCGGGAGGCGGCGGCCATCGTGTCGAGCAGCGGGAGGACGGTGTCCTCCGCGCCCTCCTTGGTGCGGTAGCGGGCTATGACCACGTACGTCATGGTTTCTTACTCCTGAGGTGGGGCGGGCCTCTTCAGCGCGGCGGGCGGGACCGGCGGAAGCTGGTCCCGGCGCAGACTCCAGAGGCGCGGGTCGGACGTCGCGGCGGCGGCCGAGCCGAGGGCCAGCGCCAGCGCGACGTCCGCGGGGGTCTCCACGAAGCCCGCGGCCACCGACGGGGACATCGCGCGCTGTGCCTGCGCGCTCATCCGGGCGACGATCGGGGCGGGCATGATCTCGACCAGGTCCGGCGCCCCGCGCGAGATCGCGTCCGTGGAGCGGCGCAGATTGGACCGGTCGGTGACGAACACCTTCATCATGGTCAGCAGGCCGAGCGGGCGGCCCTTCTCTATCAGCGAGAGCCTGGTGCTGACCACACCGTGCGCGCCCAGGCCCTTGAGGAACTCCAGCGCGCCCCGGTCCTGCGCCAGACCGGGGCTGCTGTCCACGTTCACGAACACCGTCTTCCCCGCCCGGCCCAGCGCCGGTACGACCTGGGGCAGCTGCCCCACCGCGAACGACGCGAGGATGCCCACCCTGGCCGGTGCGGTCAGGAACTGGCGCAGCGGCTGGGTGCCGACGACCGACGCGACGACCGGCACCTCGGCGAACGCCGCGGTGAGCCGGGGGTCGAGCGGGGCGCCGGACCGGGAGGGGGAAGGGGTCATGGCAGGACCTGCCTGTGAGGAGGGGGTGCGTCACCGCACGGAACGCGACCGCGGGGAGCGCGGCTGCGCGGCTCCCGGGGTCAGTTCAGCGGAGACGTACCGAATCGGCTGGGAAGGCCCAGTTTGCCAGGGTTGAGGATGCCGGCCGGGTCCAGGGCCTTCTTCACGGCGACGAAGGTCGCGAAGCCCGCCCCGAGGGATTCCTCCAGGTAGGGGCCGCGCAGCAGCCCGCAGCCGTGGTGGTGGCTGAGCGCCGCCGCGTGCTTGATCAGTACGCCGTTGGCGGCGTCCCACACCGAGCGGTACCAGTCGCGGCGCGACTCGGGAGCCACGTCGCCGCGGAGCGAGAAGTAGACGCAGGCGCCGTCGGTGTACGCGTGGGACTGGTGGGCCGAGGCGGCCAGGGTGCCGTCCACCGCCTGGATCGCGGCGACGACCTCGTCGTAGATCGCCGGCAGGTCGGTCCAGGACGCGGCCATCTCCAGGGTGTCGGCGACGAAGCCGGGGCCGGGCTTGAAGCCGTCGGCGGACTTGCCGACCAGCATCCGCTCGTCCAGCCAGCGCTCGAAGACCGCCTGGCTGTCCAGCTCGGGGCCGTACTCCTCGCAGACCTCCCGGGCGATCTTCAGCGAGGCGTCCACGAGGGCCGGGTCGCCCTCGTCGGCGATCAGCAGCAGATTGGTCTCCGGGTGGCCGAAGTGCGTCCCCGACTCCAGGGCGTCGTACAGCCGCAGGACGGCCGGGGTGGCGCCGCGCTGCATGATCCGGCGGCAGGCTTCCAGCCCCTGGGCGAAGCTCGTGAAGCCGTACGCGGCGGCCGAGGCGTACTCCGGCAGCGGGTGCACCCGCAGCCGGGCCGAGACGATCACACCGAGGGTCCCCTCGGAGCCGACGAACAGCTGGCGCAGGTCCGGGCCGACCGCGGCGCGGGCGTAGTCGCCGTAGGTCGCCCGGGTCCCGTCCGCGTGCACGACGTCCACGCCGACGACCATGTCCTCGATCTTGCCGTACCGGGTGGAGAGCTGACCGGCGCCCCGGCAGGCGATCCAGCCGCCGACCGTGGAGACGGCGAAGGCGGACGGCCAGTGGCCGGTGGTGACGCCGTACTCCTCCTGGAGCTGCTTCTCGAAGAGGTCGCCGAACATGCCGGCCTGGACGTCCACGATGTTCGACTCCGCGTCGAAGCCGGTGATCCGGTTCAGCCCGCACACGTCCAGGACGACCCCGCCGAAGACCGGCAGCGCCGCGCCGGTCACGTTGGAACGGCCCGCGGACGGGGTGACCGGGATGCCCGCCTCGTGGCAGATCCGCAGCACGGCGGCGACCTGGTCGGCGTCGGCGGCCTCGACGACCACCGCGTCCGGGGTCGCCGGACGGCCCTCGGTCTCACCGATCATCGAACCGGCCCACCAGTCGCGGGTGCGGGTGACGACCTCCTCGCGGGCGGTGTGCACCGCGTGCGCGGCGCCGCGCAGCGCCTCCACCACGGACTCGGGGACCTCCACCGGGTCGACCTGGAGCGCCGCGGCCCCGTCGCCGATCGGTGTGTTCCGGGCCCACTTGGCGAAGCTGGGCGCGCCCACGGTGTAGTCGCCCCGGTTGAACGGGTGGGTGATGGTCTGACGGCTGATCATGCTGCTGCCCCTTCGAGGAGTACGGACTTTTCATGACGGACGGCTGCGAGGTACTCGGCGACCGAGCGCTCGACCTGCGCCTCCGTGAGGTTCAGTTCCTGCCCGAGGATCGCGCCGACCGCTTCGGCGGCGTCCACGGACGCGTCCCGGGCGAACAGCCGGGCCCGGGTCCGGCGGGAGAGGACGTCGTCGACCGAACGGGCCAGCTCGGCCCGGGCCGCGTAGACGACCTCGGCCCGGGTGTACGGCAGCCCGGCGACGACCGGTTCGGCCAGCGACGGGTCCTCCTGGACGAGATCGCCGACGAACCGGGCCTCGGTGCCGAAGCGCTCGCCCAGGTGGGCGGCGAGGCCGCCGGACGCGGCCACCGCCTCGGAGTCGTAACCGGCGCCGCCCAGCAGCGGAAGGTCGGTGGTGCGGCTCCGTGCCTTCCGGCCGAGCACGGTCATCACCTTGTCGATGACGAGCTCGCCCATGTGGCGGCTGGTGGTGAGCTTGCCGCCGGTCACCGTCACCATGCCGGTGCGGCCGATGGTGATGTGGTGGTCGCGGCGCATGTCGAGGGTGGCGCCCTCCTTGCCGCCGACCAGCGGGCGCAGACCGCCGATGGAGCCGACCACGTCGTCCGGGGTGAGCTTCCCCTCGAAGGCGGTGTTGGCGCCTTCCAGCAGGAAGTCCATCTCCTGACGGGTGCAGTGCACGTCGTCGGGGGAGCCGCGGTAGTCCTCGTCGGTGGTGCCGAGCACCACACTGTTGCCCCAGCGGGTGCAGGTGGCGCGGCGGGCCCGGCCGGGGATCGGCACGGTGACCGTGCAGTTGATCCGCACCTTCTCCCACGGCACCACGATGTGCACACCCTTGGCGGGGCGCACCTGCGGCCGGTGGCCGTCGTCCGCCTTGGCGTCCAGTTCGTCGGTCCACACCCCGGTGGCGTTGACCACGGCGCGGGCCCGGATGTCGAAGCTGTCGCCGTCCACCGAGACCCGGGCACCGGAGACCTTGCCCATCTGCATGAGCAGGCCCTCGGCCTTGGCCCCGTTGAGGACCGTGGCACCGAGCGCGGCGGCGGTCCGCACGATGGTCAGCACGAGCCGGGCGTCGTCGGTGCGGGCGTCGAAGTACATCAGCCCGCCCTTCAGGTCGTCCGCGCGCAGCGTCGGCGCCTGCGCCAGCACCTCGGGGACGGTCAGCCGCTGGTGCAGCTTGCCGATCCGCCACCCGCCGACCAGGTCGTACGTCCACAGCAGGCCCTCGAAGCCCTTGGCGAGGCGGGCGTCGAAGACCCCCTCCTTCTCCAGGATCGGGAAGAGGAACGGCAGCCGGTGCACCAGGTGCGGGGCGTTCTTCCGGAAGCGGTGCCGCTCCAGCAGCGAGTGGCGGACCAGGTTGACGTTGCCCTGCTCGATGTAGCGCAGGCCGCCGTGCACCATCTTCGAGGACTTCGAGGAGGTGCCCGAGGCGAAGTCGTCCTTCTCGACCAGCGCCGCGCGCAGCCCCCGGGAGGCCGCGTCCAGCACGGCGTACGCGCCGGTGATGCCGCCGCCGATGACCAGCACGTCGTACGTGTCGTCGGCCAGCCGGCGCTTGAGGGCTGCCCGGTCGAGCAGCAGGGGCGTGCGGCGGGTCGCCGCGGCGCTGCGCCTCGGCTTCCGGGCGGGCATGGTGATCACAACATCAACTCCTGGTGTTCCGGTACGGCGGCCGGCCCATCGCGTGCGGGCCGCCGGTGCGACGTACGTGCCGTCGGCGCGACGTCAGTGGGGGGTGTGCGGTTCGGGGGCTTTCAGGGGGAGCAGCGCAGGGTCGCCGAGGTGGGCGACGAGCACGTCGCGCCAGGCGGAGCGCTGCGCGGCGCGTTCGGCCGCGGTGGTGGAGGGCTCGAAGACCCGGCCGACCGGCTGTGCCTCGACGACCTCCTCCAGCGAGGACCACAGGCCCCGGGCGACGCCGGCGAGGTAGGCGGTGCCGCGCAGGCTGGCGGTGGCGGAGTCGGAGACCCGCTCCAGCGGCAGCCCGGTCAGGTCGGCCTGGATGCGCATCAGCGGGTCGCTGCCGGAGACCCCGCCGCCCACCCGGAGCCGGGTGAACGGGGTGCCCATGGTGGCGGCGACCCCGTCGATCAGGTCGCACACCGAGTGCGCGATCCCGTCGAGCACGGCGCGCGCCAGGTCGGCGCGGGTGGTGGCGAGGGTGAGCCCGGTGAGGGCGGCGGTGGCCTCCGGGTGCCAGACCGGCGTACGGACCCCGGCGAGCGCCGGGACGAAACGCGGGGTGCGGCCCGGCCGGGTGGGGACCCGGCCCGCCTCCTCACCGAGCTCCTTCGGCGACGCGAACAGGCCCAGGTCGTCACAGAGCCAGCGCAGCGCCGAACCCGCCGTGGAGGTGTACGCCTCCAGGCTGTAGTGGCTGGTGGAGCCCTGCCGCCGGCCGGGCTGGGCGAGCACCCCGGAGATGTCCGGCCGGGGCAGGGCGGGGGTGGTGCCGGTCGCCGCGTCGACGAAGGCGCCGGTCCCGTAGACGCACATGCCCTGCCCGGCGGCGAGTCCGCCGAGCGCGACGAGCGCGGCGTGCTGGTCGCCCATGGAGGCGGCCAGCGGTACGGAGATGCCGAGGGCGGCCGGGTCGGTGGTGCCGAAGCCCGCGTCGTCGGAGCAGAGCTCCGGCAGCAGCTCGGTCGGAAAACCGAGGTGGCCGATCCACTCCTCGTCCCAGGCGTGCGAGGCCAGCAGGTAGCCGCCGGTGGAGGCGGCGTTGGTCGGTGTCGTGGCGTGCACGGCACCGCCGGTGAGCCGCCAGATCAGCCAGGTGTCGACGGTGCCGAAGAGCAGCCGGCCCTCGCGGTACGCGGCGGCCACCTCCGGGTGGCCGGCGATCTGCCGGGCGGCCCAGAGGAACGGCGAGCGGGCACCGACCGGCCGGCCCTGCCGGGCCAGCAGGGCGGCGTCCCACTCCGGTTCGTACGCGGTGAGGTCGGCCGCGTACCGCCGGTCCTGCCACACCACCGCGGGCAGCAGCGGCCGCCCGGTGACCCGGTCCCAGAGCATCGCCGTGGCGCGTTGCGTGGACAGGGCGACCGCGGTGATCCCGATGCCCTCGGCGCGGGCCCCGGCCACGGCGCGGCGTGCCACCTCGACGGTGGCGGTCCAGATCTCCATCGGGTCCTGCTCGACCGAGAGGTCGTCCGGATGACCGACCTTGATCGACCGGTAGAACACCTCGTGGGCGGTGCCGGAGTCCAGGACGACTCCGGCCCGGGTGCCCGTGGTGCCCTCGTCGATGGCGAGCACACCGAGCCGGGCGGCGGCGCCGGGAAGCGACTGCGTCATTGCGGCCCTTTCGGGAGGATGGGGACGGGGGAGGGGAGAGGGCACCATCGTGTGGTGCGGCGGGACCTGTGGCGGGTCAGCGCGCGGCGGCGGGCGCCGAGGGTTCCGGTGATCCCGCCCGGGCGGCGGTCTCGTCGGGGGAGGCGGCCTTCGTCGGGTCCCACTTGATCGCCAGGCAGGTGATCAGTCCGAGCAGCGGCACGACGGAGAGCACCAGGAAGGTGTTGGCGAGCCCCAGCGAGTCCTTGATCTGCGGGAAGACGTACAGCCCGACGACGCTGCCGAAACTGCCGACCATCCCGGTGACCCCGGTGCCGAGCGCGCGGACGTCGCTGCTGTACGAGAGCGCGGCGATCGACTTGCCGTTGGCGCCGGGACCCGAGGAGTGGCAGAGGATGAACAGCACCGGCAGCAGGAAGGCCACCGCCGTGGGCACCTTCTCGAAGGTCAGCCCCATCGCGAGCAGCGCCACGAACACCCCGGCGAAACCGGCCGCCGAGCTGAGCCGCAGCCCCAGGCGGCGGCCGAAGTAGGCGGAGAGCAGCCCGCCGGCTATGCCGAAGGCGTTGAAGACCATCGAGCCGATCGTCGCCTTCTCGAAGCTCTCGCCGAAGATCGTCAGGCTGATCAGCGGGAGGTACCAGCCGACCGCGAAGTACTGCATCGACTGCCCGAGCGAGATGACCGAGGAGAGGATCGTGCGCGGCAGGTAGTCGCCCCGGAAGAGGACCCCGGCCTGGCGGAACCCGATGGCGGGCGCCTCGGTGGCGGCCCGGGCGGCCCCGTCCGGCTCACCGGCGACGGCCTTGATCCCGTAGATCCGGTCCAGGTTGGCGACGGACTCCGCCAGCCGGCCCTTGCTCGCCAGCCAGGTGGGGCTCTCCTTGAGCATCAGCCACTGGCCCAGCAGCAGCGCGACGGCGACGACCGCGGCCGATCCGACCGACCAGCGCCAGATGTCCGCACCGACGTCCAGGTTGAAGAAGAGCAGGGCGAGCGCGAGGTTGCTGGTGGTGGCGACGTACCAGACGGCCTGCCACAGGTTCAGCCGCCCGCCCAGCTTCGCGGGCGTGTACTCGGCGAGCAGCGCCATGGCGACGGCGAAGTCGATGCCGTACGCGACGCCCACCAGCACCCGGCCGAGCCAGACGACGGTGAAGTCACCGGCGAAGGCGGCCAGCAGGGCGCCGGCGATGGCGAACACCTTCGCCAGCAGCAGCGGGGGAACACGGCCGATCCGGGTGGCGAGCCAGCCGCCGAACGGGTTGAAGATGATCGCCAGGGCCGGGGCGGTGGCCGTGAGGATCGAGACCTGCGTGCTGCTCAGCTCCATCTGGGACGTCATCGGCCCCAGGCCGGCGCTCAGCGCCGCGTTCGAATAGGCGTCGAGGAAGAGCCCGCCGAACACGAGAAACCAGATGACCTGCGCCCGGCCGGTGATCTTGCCCAGCCCATCGATGAGCGCAACGACGTCGCCGACGCCTCTGACGCTCGGACGTTGTGCCATGAATCCGCCTTCGAGGAAGACCCATCGGCGGTACGGGAGCACAGAGAAACAGGCACGACGAAGCCACCGACAGGTGGTCTGTGTCTGTGCCTGTCAAAACACTGCGGAAAGCGCCGCAGCACGTGAACTGCAAGGAATGCGAACTACGCAGTGAGGTTAAGAACGAGTCAGGAGGGACGTCAAGGGTTTCCGGAAGGTTTCCGGAACGTGACACGGCCACGCCCGGCGGGGCGGCGCACACGGGGCGGGGCGGTCGCACCCAGCCCCGCCCCGTGCGAACGGGGTCAGCGCCCGGACTGCAGCGCCGCCCAGGTGTTCGCCCCCACGACGCCGTCGGCCGTCAGGCCCCGGCTCGTCTGGTAGCCGCGCACCGCGGTCGCCGTCCCCGGGCCGAAGCTGCCGTCGACGCCGACCGTCGAGCCCAGCGCCGCGGTCAGCGCGCGCTGGAGCCGCTTCACCGCGTCGCCCGTGGCGCCCTGCTGGAGGCTGGGCACGGGACCGGCCGACAGCAGCGCGGTCCAGGTCCGGGCCCCCACCACACCGTCCGCGTCCAGTCCCCGCGCGCCCTGGTACGCGATCACCGCGGCCTTGGTGGCCGGGCCGAAGTCGCCGTCCACCTGGCCGACCGGGAAGCCCTGCTCGCTCAGCAGCCGCTGGACGGCCTTGACCTGGGCGCCGGACGAGCCGGTCTGCTGGGTGGCGTACGAGGCGAAGCTCAGCCCGTCGGAGCTGTCCCCGCCGGTGTCCCCGCCGACCAGCTGCATGTAGCGGTTCCAGTCCCAGTAGGGCCCGGGGTCGGTGTGGTCGTTGCCCGGCGCCTCGCTGTGCCCGATGATGTGCGCCCGGTCCTTGGGGATCCCGTAGCGGTCGCAGAGGTACGCGGTCAGCGCGGCGGAGGCGCGGTACATGCTGTCCGTGAACCAGGACGGGTCGTCGATGAACCCCTCGTGCTCGATGCCCAGCGAGGAGGAGTTGGCGCTGCGCGCGTGGTACGCGGTGTCGCCGTCCCGCACCATCTGGGTGATCTGGCCGTCCGACGACCGCACCACGTAGTGGGCGCTCACCTCCGCGGCCGGGTTCTGGAACCAGCTGATCGAGCCCGCGTAGGAGCCCTGCGTGACGTGGACGACCACCTTGTCGATCTTCGCGGACCGGCCCGGGGCGAAGTTGTTCGCGTTGGCCGCCACCCACAGCGCCGACGGGTAGTCGGGGCTCTGCGCGCGGACCTCGGTGGCGGCGAGCGTGCCCTTCCGCGGGGCGACCGGACGGCTCGTCACCGTGATGCGCTCGCCGCCGGGGACGTACGCGGTGATCCCGTCGGCCAGGAAGGTGTACACGGTGTCGGCGTACAGCGCCGCGGCCGGGCCCCGGGCGCCGCCGTACGCGGCCACCACCGGGTACCAGGCGTCGATGTCGTCGCGGTCCCGGGCGTCCAGCCCCAGCTTGTCGGCGTGGGCGCGCAGCACGGCGGCGCCGCCCAGGATGTTGGTACCGGTGTCGGTGCGCAGCCGTGCGAGCGGTGCGCCGGTCAGGGCAGCGGCCCGCTCCAGCGTCCGGTCGGCGGGGTTGCTCACCAGGTGCATCACGCCGTAGCCGTTGGCCTGGCTGGGGCGCCCGGAGTGGCCGTCGAGATGGGTCTCGCCGTAGCCGACGGCGGCGAGCAGATCGCGCGGTACGTCGTACTCCGCCGCGGCCCGCTCGAACGCCCGCTCCATCGGGTGGCCGTCGCCCGGGGCGGCGAGGGACGGCGATCCGGTCATGGTGAGGACGGTGGCGGTGAGGGCCGCCAGGACGGTGGCGCGGCCCCGGGTGTGGGTCGCGGCGCGGCTGGGCATACCTGCTCCTGCTCGGTGGGGGAGTGGGCGCGGCCCCGGGCCCGGACGGGGTGGGCCGAGGGCCGCGAAGCGCGATCAGATTATCTTTCTGTCCAGGCCATGACAATCATCTGCCCCGGTGTGTCGCACCGTCATCCCTCCCCGGATTCGCACACCTGGACGCCGTCCATCGCACGGGCGAACGCGGACCGGTTCTACCGTCGCGAAGGCGTATAAATGGTTTCTCCGGACCAGCCGGCGTCCCCCGATGGCACGCACACCTCACGCGGCAGGGCGTCACCGCGTACGAGAGCGCAGGAGCGCCGCACCATGAGCACGGCAGAAGAGATCAGTACCTTGCTGGTGGCGAACTTCGGCACCGACCCCCACGCCATCCGACCCGAGGTGTCACTCCGTCACCTCCGACTGGACTCACTGGCGTTGGAGGAGCTGCGGCTGCTCATCGAGGACCGGCTCGGCGTCGACCTCGACGACGTGCAGCTGAGCTCGCGGGACACCGTCGGCCGACTGGTCGACGCGGTGGACCACCGGGTCGCCGCGTGACGGCCCGGCCGTACCGCCCGGAGCCGTTCGCCGCCGCCGTCACCGGCATCGGCCTGATCACCGCCGCGGGCGTCGGTACGGAGGCGACCTGGCGCGCGGTCACCGGGCTCACGGAACCGCCCCACGTCCCGCACCGGACCGAACTCGACGGCCTGCCCTGCGACTTCATGTACACGGTCGCCGGATTCGACCCGCGCGCCGTGCTCGGTGTGGCGGCCGCCCGGCTCATGGACCGCTTCGCCCAACTGGCCGTCCTCGCGGCCCGCGAGGCCGTCGCCGACGCCGGGCTCGACCCCGAGGCCTGGGACGCCGGACGGGTCGCCGTCGTCATCGGCTCCGCCCACGGCGGTCTGCCCTTCTACGACGAACAGCACACCCTGCTCACCGAGCGCGGCGCCCGCCGGGTCTCCCCGAAGCTCGCCCCGCTCACCGTCGTCAACGGCGCGGCCAGCAGCGTCGCCACCGACCTCGGCGTCCTCGGCCCGAGCCAGGCCGTCTCCACCGCCTGCTCCTCCGGGACCGTCGCGCTCGGCACCGCCCACCAGATGCTCCGCACCGGCGCCTGCGACATCGTCGTGGCGGGCGGCGCAGAATCGGTCTGCTCCCGGCTCCTCATCGCCAGCGCCTGCCGGCTCAAGGCGGTCTCCACCCGGCGCGAGGACCCCGCGGCGGCCTGCCGCCCCTTCGACGCCCACCGGGACGGCTTCGTCGTCGGCGAGGGCGCCGGCCTGCTGGTGCTGGAACGCCCGGAACACGCGCGGGCCCGCGGCGCCACCGTCCGCGCCCACATCGCCGGATACGCCGCCTCCAGCGACGCCCACTCCGCCGTCGCTCCCGACCCCGGCGGCCTCGGCATCGAGCGGGCCCTGCGCGCCGCGCTCGCCGACGCCGGTGTCGAGCCCCGGGACATCGGCCACGTCAACGCCCATGGCACGTCCACGGTCTCCAACGACCTCATCGAGGGAACGATGCTCCACCGCGTCCTCGGCGACCGCCCCCTGATCACCTCGACGAAGGCGATGACCGGGCACACCCTGGGCGCCGCCGGGGGCATCGAGACCGCGCTGACCGTCCTGGCGCTCCAGCGCGGGCTGGTCCCGCCCACCGTGAACCTCGACGCCCCCGATCCGGAGATCCCCGTCGACGTGGTGAGCAAGGAGGCCCGGCCCGCGGCGCTCGACGCGGCCGTCAAGACCTCGCTCGGCTTCGGCGGACACAACGCCGCACTCGTTCTCACCAGGGCCTGACCCGGAAACCAAGAGGCACGCGATCCATGGCCGACGAGATCATCCGGACCCTGTCGGTGGGCGGGCTGCGCTACGGCTACCGGCTGCTGCGGCAGCCCGCGCCGCGCACCGAACCGGTCATCGTCCTCGGCGGCGCCCTCCAGGGCATGTACGGCTGGCCGCAGATGGACGACCACCTCGGGCCGCTGGCCTCCGTGGTCACCGCCGACCTGCCCGGCATGGGCGGGGCGGACCCGTTACCGCCCGGCACCGGCGCGGAACTCCTCCAGGACGCCGTCATCGGCATCGCCGACGACCTGGGCGCCGAGCGGATCAACCTGTTCGGCTTCTCGTACGGAACGTCGATCGCCTTCGGCTGCGCCCGCCGCCACCCCGGCCGGATCGCCCGGCTGGCGCTCGGCGGGGTGCCCGCCCACATCACCGAGGAGCAGCGCGCCCATTGGGCCCGCGCCGTCGCCCGGCTCGACACCGGGGACCTGGCCGGGCTTGCCGGGCTGGCCGCCGAGGTGCTGATGTGCCAGGACCTCGAACGCCCGGTCCACCGCCGCGAGCTGGCGCGCCGCTATGTGCGGCGCTCCTTCCTGTACGCGCTCACCCACTCCCCGCACGCGGTGCGTTCGCTGCACCGGGCGCTGGAGCAGCGGCCGGACTTCTCCGGTGGGCTGACCGGCGTGCCCACCCTGGTCTTCGCGGGCGAACATGACACGGTGACCTCGCCGGAGCGGCAGCGGGCCTTCGCCGCCACGATCGAGGGCAGCCGGTTCCTGACGATCGGCGAGTCCGACCACTGGGTCGCCCTGGAACGCCCGGACGACGTCGCGGACCTGATGGCCCGCTTCTTCACCGATCGCCCGCTGGAACCGGCCCCCGGGCTCGCCGCCCTGCCCGCGCAGGGCCGGGCCCCGCGCGCACCGGCCGACCCGCCCCGGGCCGACGCCCAGTGAACCGACCACACCCGGAGAAACGGACATGGACCAGCCCGAGTTCGTCTACCGCATCTACATCCAGACCACCGCCGACCAGCTCTACCGGGCCCTGACCGACCCCGAGCTGATCAGGATCTACATGGGCGATCACGGCCCCGACTCCACCTGGGAGCCGGGAGCGCCGGTGCGCTGGAAGATGGACCCGGACGGTGACTTCGAGGAGGTCGGCCAGCGGGTCCTGGCGGCCGAACCCGGCAGGCGGCTCGCGTACAGCTGGCACACCCTCCAGCCCATGCACCGCCAGATGTTCGACTTCGCCTCGGACGAGGAGTGGGAGCGGGCCGTCCAGGAGCGGTCCCGGGTCTCCTTCGACATCGAACCGGCCGCCGAACCCGAGCTGGGGATCCGGCTGACCCTCACCCACGACGGCTTCGACAGCCCGGACAGCAGGATGCTGGAGGGCGTCAGCGAGGGCTGGGTGGCGATCCTGTCCACGCTCAAGACCCTGCTGGAGGGCGGGAAGTTCCTCGACGAGCCCGCTTGAGCGGCGACCGGCCCCGCCCTCCCCGCCGGGGTCTCAGGCGCCCGGCACCCGGTCGAGGAATCCGCTGACCGAGGAGATGCGCCCGTCGTCGGCGAGCACGATCACGTCGAACCCGGCGACGGGCGCCGAGCCGTCGGCGGCCGAGACCAGCTCCCAGCCGAACCGCGCCAGCGCGTGGTGCCCGTCCGGCGTTCCGGAGGGCCGGAAGGAGAAGCCGGGGAACTGCTGCTGGGCGCCGCCGATCAGCGCCACCAGTCCCTCGTGCCCGCTCACCTCGGCCAGCGGGTCGGTGTACGTGGCGTCCTCGGTGAAGGCGGCCGCGACGGCCTTCGCCGTCTCCTCGGCGCCGGTCGCGTTCCAGGCGGTGAAGTAGCGCTCGACCGCGTCGGCGTAGCTGGTCATCGTGGGGTCCTCTCCTCGGGGGCCGGCTCTCGGCCGGCCCGGTGAGGAACACGATGTCCGACGCCGGGGAAGGCGTCGATTACCTCCGGGGTCATGGTGGTCCGGCGGGGTGCCGGGCCGTCTCAGGGGGTGTCCGACACCACGTGCATCGCGGCCTCCTCGGCGGAGGCGCCCGCCCCGTCGATGCCGACGTCCTCGCCCGCCGTGGTGTCCGGATCGTCGAGGTCGAGCTGCCGGGTGAGCCGGCCGGCCCGGACCGTACCGACCTCCTCGTCCCACGGCTCGCCGTCGCCGTCCGGCAGATCGCCCACCCCGTCGCCGACGGTGTCCGAGAGGTCGGGCAGCTCGCGGGCGAGCCGGTCGTCCAGCGATTCGCCGTCGTGCTGCTCGGCCGCGGTGGTGCCCCGGTCCTCCACCGCCCATGGCCGTTCGGGTGGCGAGTAGCCCTCGTCCAGCGCGTCGGTCAGGCCCCGGCCGTCCAGCGTGTCCTCGACATCGAGCTGCTCGGTGAGGTCGGCGGCCTCCGGCGGCTGGGGCTGGTAGACGTCGTCTCCCCTGTCGGCATCCATCGTGCTGTCTCCCTTCCCGGCCGAGAAAAGGAGGGCCGGGCCTGCGATACGCGCCCGAGTGCGGTCGAACCGCCCGTACGGTTTCAGGATAAATGTCCGGAGTGCGGACCCGCAGCCGTGACGCCCGGCCGGGCGTCACCGGCCGGACGGAGGGACCATGGAGGTGCGGGCGGAAACAGCCTTGCCCCGTCCGCATCGGAGACGAGGTCATGGACTACCCGGAGAGCTACCAACTGGTGTTTCAGGCGTCCGCCGTCGAGGACGACACGGTGACCGTCCACCGCACCGAGCAGTCGGGGGCGGGCGGATTCCCGGTCTACGAGGACGAGACCGGCATCGTGCGCGCGGAGATCAGTGACCGGGGAGAGGTGCGCATGATGGCCAGCGGCGGTCACCAGGTTCTCGGTACCCCGCTGGTGGTACGCGAGCGCGCCGGATGAACCCGTCCGGGGGCCGGCCCGGCCCCCGGACGCGGAGCGGTCAGCCCTCGGTCCAGCCGTGCTTCTTGGCGAACTGGAGCAGGCTGCGCCGGACCTGGAGGATCTGTGCGCCCGTCAGCGTCGGCGCGGAATCCAGCAGGACATCGGTCACGGCCCGGGTGAACTCGGCCGCGCTCAGCACGTCGCACAGGGCGTCGTCATCGGTGACGGCCTGGGACACGACCCGTGGCGGGGCGGGCGTGGCCCCCTCGGCGAGCCGCACGGACGACGCCTTCAGCCCGCGCTCCCCGTCCTCGATCTCGAACTCGACCGCCGTGCCCGTGTGCACGTACGACTCCGGGATCAGCATGTCGTTGACGTGGAGAAACACGTCCTCACCGCCGTGGTCGGGTGCGATGAACCCGTACCCCCGAGCTCCGTCGAACCGTACGACGCGACCAGAAACCACACCAACCCCCAAGAAGAACACGGGCCCCTTGCCCGCACCACCGCAGATGTCCAGATCGGGAGGATAGCGCCGAGAGGACGGGCGGCGCGACCGGTGCACCGGATTCCGGTCAGGCGGGCGGCTCACTCCACCCGGCGGGCCGGCGGCCGGGGATCCCCGGCCGCCAGCGGGGAGCGGGCCAGCTCCACACAGCCCACCGCGATCAGGACGAGCGCCGCCAGCACCGGCACCAGCCACCAACCGGTGCGCAGCTCCTCGCCGAACAGCGTCACCCCGTACGCCACGCTGATCAGCGCGTCCCCCAGGGTCAGCATCGGTTGCACGGCGACCAGCGTGCCCGCCTGGAGGGCGTTCTGGAGCAGGAAGAGCGCGCCCACCCCGGCCGCCGCCATCGCGTACAGCTGCCAGGCCGAGAACAGTGCCCCCACGCCGCCGTCCGTCAGCCGGGCCATCGCGTCCTTCATCAGCGCCGCCGTCAGCGCGTACCCGCAGGCCGCGGCGAGGCCGAGCAGCGCGCCCCGGGTGTCGCCGCGGGTGGCCAGCGCGGCGGCGATCAGCGCTGCCTCGAAGAGCCCGGTCAGCAGCAGCGCGGGAACCCAGGCAAGCGCGTGCACCGACGCCGACCCGCCACCGGGGGCCGCCGACGCCATGCCCAGCGCCAGCCCCAGCGTCACGGCCGCCACCCCGTACCAGGTACGCCGGGGCAGCCGGACCCGCATCACGGAGGCGGCCATCAGCAGGGTGGCGGGCAGCTCGATCATGAAGATCGGCTGGACCACGGCGATCGGCCCGGTGGCCAGCGCCACGGCCTGGAAGACGGCCGCGAGGACCACCAGCCCGATCCCGGCCAGCCAGATCGGCCGGCGCAGCAGATGTCCGATCAGCGACAGACGCATCGCCTCGCTGTCGGGGACGGTACGGGCGGCACGGCGCTGGAGCACGGAGGCGGAGCCGTTGCTCAACGCGGTGAGGAGGGCGAACAGCACACTGATCACCCGACCCATCATGCGGGCGCCCGCCCCGCGATCCCCGGACCCGCGCCACGGGACGCGCACCGGACGCGGCGCGACCGCCGTTGCGGACCGGACCTGTCCGCAAGGGTGCGTACCGTGCCCGTCATGGCTGCCACGAAGAACTCCGCCGCGCCCGCCGTGCTCTCGGCCCGCGCGCTGAACCGGGCCACCCTGGAACGCCAGCTGCTGCTGCGCCGTACCGCGATGCCCGCCAAGGACGCCGTGGCCCACCTGGTCGGCCTCCAGGCGCAGAACACCCGGCCGCCCTACTACCAGCTCTGCGCCCGCCTCGACGGCTTCGTCCCCGCCGAGCTGGCCGCGCTGATGGAGTCCCGCGAGGTGGCCCGCATCGTCACCCTGCGCTCCACCATCCATCTGCACACCGCCGACGACGTGCTGGGCCTGCGCCCACTCGTCCAGCCGGCCCGCGACCGGGAGCTGCGGATGTTCCGCGCCGGACTCACCGGGGTGGACCTCGACCGGCTGCGGTCCCTCGCCGCCGGCCTGGTCGCGGAACGACCCCGGACGCCCAAGGAGCTCCGCGAGGCGCTGGGCGCGGAATGGCCCGGGGCCGATCCGCGGGCGCTGGGCACGGCCGCCCGCTGCCTGCTCCCGCTGGTCCAGACCACCCCGCGCGGGGTGTGGGGCCGCAGCGGGCAGGTCGCGCTGACCACCGCCGAGCGCTGGCTGGGCACCGCCGCGCGGCAGGCCCCCACGCCGGACGCCGTGGTGCTGCGCTACCTCGCCGCCTTCGGACCGGCCTCGGTCAAGGACATGCAGGTCTGGGCCGGGCTGACCCGGATGCGGGAGGTGTTCGAGCGGCTGCGCCCCGGCCTCGTCACCTTCCGGGACGAGCACGGGGCCGAACTCTTCGACCTGCCGGACGCGCCGCGCCCGGCCGAGGACACCCCGGCCCCGCCGCGCTTCCTGCCCGAGTTCGACAACGTCCTGCTCGGCCACGCGGACCGGAGCCGGGTGATCCCGCCCCGGTTCCACGGACGCAACGGCAACGGCAACCAGACGTACGGCACGGTCCTCGTCGACGGGTTCCTCGCGGCCGTCTGGCGGCAGGACGGCCCCGGACGGCCGGGCGCCCACCCGTCGGTGCTCACCGTGCAGCCGCTCTCCACCCTCGGCCCGGCGGAGCGCGACGCGGTCGCCGAGGAGGCCCGGCGGATGCTCTCCGTCATGGCGGAGCCGGGCGCCGCCGACACCTGCGACATCCGGTTCGCCACCTTCGTCGACTTCGGCTGACGGGGCCCCGGACGTGGGCGGGGGCACCGCGGCCCTTCGTGCGGATCGGGGCGGGCTGGGCCCGGGCGGAAGGGGCTACGGAAGCAGCCCCGCGCGCCGGGCCGCCACCACCGCCTCCAGCCGGGTGTGCGCGCCCAGCTTCCGCATCGCCGAACGCAGATAGCCCTTCACCGTCTCCGCCCGCAGCCCGAGCCGCTTCGCCGCCGCCGCGTTGGTCGCCCCCGCCGCGACGCAGGCCAGCACGTCCAGCTCGCGCGGTGCCAGCCGCACCCCGCAGGGCGTCGGCGTACGCGCCCCGGCCGCCGAGGCGAGCCGCCCGCACACCCCGAGCAGCTCGTCGCGGAGCGCCGGATCGTCCACCTTCGGGACCAGGGCCCGCAGCTCGCGGTGGGCCTCGCGGACGTCCTCCCACGCCTCCGGTGCCGTGCGCGGATCCGTGACCTGTTCCCGGGCGGCCGTGAGCAGGTCCTGCACCTCGTCCCGGACGACCAGCGCCTGCTCCACGTCGCGGGCGGCTGCCACCGCCGCGTCGAAGGTGCGGTCGCCGAGCGTGACCGGCGCGCGCAGCGCCCCGTACAGCACCCCGCGGACCTTGCGCCGCACCACGACCGGGACCGCGACCACCGAGCGCAGCCCCTCCGCCGCGACCGCCAGGTCGTACTCGTGGCTGATGTGGCGCGAGGAGTGGTAGTCGGTCACCGCGCACGGCCGGGACAGGGCGATCGCCTTGCCGCCGAGCCCGCTGCCCGCCGAGATGACCAGCCCGCGCAGGGCGGCGGTCTGCGCCCCGTTCAGCTCGGCGATCCGGGCGTGGCGGGCGTCCGAGAGCAGCCCGCCGAAGGCCACCGGCAGGCCACTGGTCCGGCGCAACCGCAGCAGCGCTGTCTGCATTTCGACCACATCGACGGATTCCGGCACGCTGACGTCCTTCCACCCGGTCCCGGGGCGGGGGGCTCGGCCACCCCGCCGTACCCCCGTTCGGGGGTGGTGAGACCTGGGTCACTGTTTGAATGATGCTAAGTGACCGGTCCGGTCCGCAATTGAGGAGGGCACATGTCGGCAACCAGTGCGACGGAGACGTTCCGGGCCGCCCGGGACTTTCTCCTGAAGCACCGCGAGGACTACGAAGCGGCGTACGAGGGCTTCAGCTGGCCCAGGACCGATCACTTCAACTGGGCGCTCGACTGGTTCGACGCCATCGCGGAGAACAACGAGCGCACCGCCCTGCACATCGTCGAGGAGGACGGCGGCCGCACCGAGGTCTCCTTCGCCCGGATGTCCGCCCGCTCCAACCAGGCCGCGAACTGGCTGCGCGCCCAGGGCGTACGGGCCGGGGACCGGATCCTCGTGATGCTCGGCAACCAGGTCGAGCTGTGGGAGACCGCCCTAGCCGCGATGAAGCTGCGCGCCGTGGTCATCCCCGCCACCCCGCTGCTCGGCCCGGTCGACCTGCGGGACCGGGTGGAGCGAGGCCGGGTCCGGCACGTCCTGGTCCGGGACGCCGACACCGCCAAGTTCGACGAGGTGCCCGGCGACTACACCCGGATCGCGGTCGGCGCGGAGGTGCCCGGCTGGCTCGCGTACGCCGGGGCCGACGAGCAGCCGGAGAGCTTCGAGGCGGACCGGGAGACCGACGCCGACGAGCCGCTGATGCTCTACTTCACCTCCGGCACCACCGCCAGCCCCAAGCTCGTCGAGCACACCCATGTCTCGTACCCCATCGGCCACTTGGCGACGATGTACTGGATCGGTCTGAAGCCGGGGGACGTCCACCTCAACATCTCCTCGCCCGGCTGGGCCAAGCACGCCTGGTCCAACCTCTTCGCGCCGTGGAGCGCCGAGGCGACCGTCTTCATCTTCAACTACACCCGGTTCGACGCGGCCCGGCTGATGGCCGAGATGGACCGCTCGGGCGTCACCAGCTTCTGCGCCCCGCCCACCGTCTGGCGGATGCTGATCCAGGCCGACCTCGGCCAGCTGAAGACCCCGCCACGCGAGGTCGTCGCGGCCGGTGAGCCGCTGAACCCGGAGGTCATCGAGACCGTCCGGCGCGTCTGGGGCGTCACCATCCGGGACGGCTTCGGCCAGACCGAGACCGCCGTCCAGGTCGCCAACACCCCCGGTCAGCTCCTGAAGGCCGGTTCGATGGGGCGGCCCAGCCCCGGCTTCAAGGTCGAGCTGCTGGACCCGGTCACCGGCGAGCCCGGAGCCGCCGAGGGCGAGATCTCGCTCGACCTGTCCGCCCGCCCGCTCGGCCTGATGACCGGCTACCACGGCGACCCGGACCGCACCGCCGAGGCGATGGCCGGCGGCTACTACCGCACCGGCGACATCGGCTCGCGCGACGCCGACGGCTACATCACCTATGTGGGCAGGGCCGACGACGTGTTCAAGGCCAGCGACTACAAGATCAGCCCCTTCGAGCTGGAGAGCGCGCTGCTGGAGCACGAGGCGGTCGCCGAGGCCGCCGTCGTACCGGCGCCCGACCCGGTCCGGCTCGCCGTCCCGAAGGCGTACGTGGTCCTCGCGGAGGGCTGGGAGCCCGGCCCGGACACGGCGAAGGCGCTCTTCGAGCACTCCCGGGCGGTCCTCGCCCCGTACAAGCGCGTCCGCAAGCTGGAGTTCGCCGAGCTGCCCAAGACCGTCTCCGGCAAGATCCGCCGCATCGAGCTGCGCGAGCGCACCGCCGAAGGCACCGGCACCGAGTACGACGAGGGCGATCTGCGATGACCGGACTCTCCTACGCCCACGGCACCGGCACCACCCCGCTGCTCGGCGACACCATCGGCCGCAACCTGGACCGCGCGATCGAGGCGTACGGCGACCGCGAGGCGCTCGTGGACGTCGCCTCCGGACGGCGCTGGACGTACACGGAGTTCGGCGCCGCCGTGGACGAGCTGGCCCGCGCCCTGATGGCGTCCGGCGTGGCCAAGGGCGACCGGGTCGGCATCTGGGCGGTCAACTGCCCGGAGTGGGTGCTCGTGCAGTACGCCACCGCCCGCATCGGCGCCGTCATGGTCAACATCAACCCGGCCTACCGGGCCCACGAGCTGGCGTACGTACTGAAGCAGGCCGGGATATCCCTGCTGGCCGCCTCGCTCGCGCACCGCACCAGCGACTACCGCGCCCTGGTCGACCAGGTCCGCGCCGACTGCCCGGAGCTGCGTGCCGTGCACTACATCGGCGACCCGTCCTGGAAGGAGCTGCTGGCCGGGGCGCGGACCGTGACGGCGGAACAACTCGCCTCCCGGGAAGCCGGGTTGTCCTGCGACGACCCCATCAACATCCAGTACACCTCCGGCACCACCGGCTTCCCCAAGGGCGCCACCCTCTCCCACCACAACATCCTCAACAACGGCTACTTCGTGGGGGAGCAGGTCGCCTACACCGAGCAGGACCGGATCTGCCTGCCCGTACCCTTCTACCACTGCTTCGGCATGGTCATGGGGAACCTCGCCGCCACCTCGCACGGCGCCTGCGTCGTCATACCCGCCCCGGCCTTCGAGGCCGGAGCGGTGCTCGCCGCCGTGCAGGAGGAACGGTGCACCTCGCTCTACGGGGTGCCCACCATGTTCATCGCGGAGCTGAACCTCCCGGACTTCGCCGCGTACGACCTCTCTTCGCTGCGCACCGGGATCATGGCCGGATCTCCCTGCCCGGTCGAGGTGATGAAGCGGGTCGTCGCCGAGATGCACATGGACGAGGTGTCCATCTGCTACGGGATGACGGAGACCTCACCGGTCTCCACCCAGACCCGCCGCGACGACGACCTGGAGCGCCGCACCGGCACCGTCGGCCGGGTCATGCCGCACATCGAGGTGAAGGTCGTCGACCCGGTGACCGGGGTGACGCTGGAGCGCGGCGTACCGGGCGAGCTGTGCACCCGCGGCTACAGCGTGATGCTCGGCTACTGGGAACAGCCGGAGCGGACCGCCGAGGTCATCGACGCCGGCCGCTGGATGCACACCGGCGACCTCGCGGTGATGCGGGAGGACGGCTACGTCCAGATCGTCGGCCGGATCAAGGACATGATCATCCGGGGTGGCGAGAACGTCTACCCGAGGGAGATCGAGGAGTTCCTCTACGCCCATCCGAAGATCGCCGATGTGCAGGTGGTGGGCGTTCCGGACGAGACCTACGGCGAGGAGATCCTGGCCTGCGTCATCCCGAGGGACCCGGCGCTGCCGCCGACCCTGGAGGAGATCGCGGAGTTCTGCCGCGAGCAACTGGCGCACTACAAGATCCCGAGGCGGCTGCGGATCCTGGACGCCTTCCCGATGACGGTCAGCGGGAAGGTCCGGAAGATCGAACTGCGGGAGGGGTACGGGGAGTAGGCCGCCCCGCGAGGGGCGGGCCGCTCCCGGGCCGTCAGGCGGCCTCGATGATGCCGCCGCCGGCATCCCGGGTCGCGGCCGCCCACTCGATCAGCAGTACTTCATAGGCGGCGGCCGACTCCACGGGGGACCACTCCTGGGTCGCCTGCGCGTCGACGAACGCGCGGATCGCCTCGTTCGCCCGCGCGGCGGACGAGGTGGCCGACCCGGACGTGCGCGGGCGGTCGCCGGACGGTGTGTGACGTGGAGTTAAAGCCATGACCACTACCTTAAGGGCGGCCACTGACACCGGCCGAACATTTGTGGCCCCTCGGAGCCGAACGTGACCGATTGCACTCACTGTTGCCGGTCGGCTCCGGTGAGCTGCCGGGGGCCCGTGGGGCCGGTGGGACGGGGGACGGCGCGCCGCATGCAGACCCGTGGCCAGCGGTCCAGGCCGTGTTGGCCCTCCTGCGTCCTGATCCGCCGCAGCCCGTCGGTGAGTTCGTCCTCGTCAAGTACGCGGAATCCGAGACGGGCGTAGTACGGCGCGTTCCAGGGCACCTCGGTGAAGGTCGTGAGCGTGAGCGCCGTCGTGCCGCGCCCGCCCGCCCAGCCGGCGACGTGGTCGATGAGCGCGCGGCCCACCCCGCGCCGCGCGGCGGACGGGTGCACGGACACCTGCTCGATGTGGACCGCGCCGTCGACCGGGTCGGCGATCAGATAGCCGACCGGGCGGTCCGCCGGATCCACGGCGACCCAGGCGCGGCCGGCGCGCCGGTAGGTGTCGAGCAGGTCGAGCGGCGGCGGGTCGTCGTCCGCGATGGCGTCCATGCCGAGCGTGCGGAAGGGTTCACCGGCGGCACGCTCGATCTCCTGGAGCAGGGGAAGGTCGGCGCGGCGGGCGGTACGGATGTGCATGCGCCCAGTATGTCGCCCGGGGCGGCCGCGGTCCGAGCGGCCGGACCGCCGGGCGGTGACGGGGCCCGGGCACGGGTGGTGTTCTCCGGGCGGCGCCGGTCCCCACCGTGGACGGACCACGGGAGGACCGGCGTCGGGTCAGGCGTCCTTGCAGGTGGGGATCGTGGCTCCGGTGTTGTCGCGGGCCTCGTCGTCGCCCCAGCGCGAGAGGTAGTACGCCGAGACGTACTGCTTGGCCGGGCCCTCGTCGAGGTCGGTGAGCAGCCACCAGTGGTTGTAGCTCCCGGAGGAGTCGCGGATCTCGCGCCCCCAGACCTTGCAGAAGACGTAGTTGGTGCCCTGCTTGAGGACGCCCGTCCGGACCGTGCTGGTCGGGGAGGCGTAACCGGGCGCGTCGGCGAAGGTGTCGACCCAGGAGCGGTCCCCCGGCTGGGGCGGGTTGCCTCCCGAGCCTCCGACCAGCTGCATGTAGTAGTCCCAGTTCCAGTTCGGGCCGGGGTCCGTGTGGTCGTTGCCGGGAACCTCGGAGTGACCCACGATGTGGGCGCGGTCCTTGGGGATCCCGTAGCGGTCCGCCAGGTGCCTGGTGAGCGCGGCCGACGACCGGTACAGCGTGTCGGTGAACCAGCCCGGGTCGGCGATGAAGCCCTCGTGCTCGATGCCCACGGAGTAGGGGTTGCCGGAACGCGCGTGCCACGCCGTGTCGGAGTCCCGCACCATCTGCGTGACCTCGCCGTCCGAGGAACGGACCACGTAGTGGGCGCTCACCTCCGAGGCCGGGTTCTGGAACCAGCTGACCGTGCCCGCGTACGAGCCCTCGGTGACGTGGATGACGATCGCGCGGATCGCCTCGGTGCGCCCGGTGTCGTAGTTGCTGGGGGAGGCCGGAACCCAGAGCGCGGGCGGGTAGTCCGTGCTCGTGGTGCCGAGGTTGCTTCGGCTGCCGCTGTCCTTGTGCGCGCCCTTGTCCGGGGCGACGCCGCGGCCGGTGACGGTCACCTTCTCGCCCTCGGCCACCGCGGTGATGCCCCGGGCGAGGAACTGGTAGACGGTGTCCGCGTAGAGGGCGGCGGTGGCTCCCTCGGCGTTGCTGTAGCGGGCGATGGCCGGGTACCAGGCGTTGACGTCGCGTCGTTCGGCGCGGTCGAGGCCCAGCGCGTCGGCGTGCGCGCGCAGTACGGCGGCGCCGCCCTCGATGTTCGCCGCGGTGTCGCGGCGCAGCTCGGCGGAGGAACGGCCGGTGATCTCGGCGGCCTTGTCCAGGGAGTGGTTGACGGGGTTGCTGACCAGATGCATGACGCCGTATCCGAGGTCCTGGCTCGGTTCGCCGTCGTGGCCGTCGAGATGGGTCTCGCTGTAGCCGACCGCGGCCAGCAGGTCCCGGGGGACGTCGTACTTCTCCGCCGCCTGCGTGAAGGCGGTGTTCACCGGGGCGTGGTCCCGCGACGGCGCGGCGGTGGCCTGGAGTCCGGTCGTGGACAGGGCGACGGCGACGGCGGCGGCCAGTACCGCCATACGGAGTCCGGCTGTTGTCGTTAATCGTCCGGGCATGAGTGCTCCTGTGTCGTGGAGGCGGGAAGCGCCGCAGCGTATCGACCGTGCCCTCGGCCATGACAGTCGATCGGACGCGTGTCGGGAATGAAAGTTACCTTCAACTCCCCTACTGAGAACCGGAGTTCACGGACCGGAGCTAGATCCCGGTGCTGAGCAGCTCGTCGGCCGGGCCGTTGACCGGGCGAGGGGTGCCCGCCGTGTCCATCGTGAACAGGGGTACGCCCAGCGCGTCCGCCCGGACCACCGCGTCCGGCGTGTACCCGGAGAGCGAGAAGAGGACGCCGGTGACCTGGGCGCTGAGCGCGTTCAGCCAGAGGCACTCGACGTCGCGCGGCGCGGTCGGCCGGGAGACCGTGTCGACCTGGGCCATCACGCCGGTGGCTCGCAGATCGATCCGGGCGGCCGAGGGGCGCGCGGGCCGGGCCACGTCGTGGTAGCCCAGCCAGCCCAGGTACCGGGCCGCGGTGGCGAGGGCGTCGCCCGGGTCGCGGATGGCGGCGGCCGGGAAGGCGGGGCGCGGGGCCGGGGCGGTGCGCGGCAGCGGTATGTGGGCGGGCTCGGCGGGCCGGGGCGGGGCTTCGGGCGCCGCGTCCGGGCCGGGGTCCGGGGCCGGGCGGACCGGGACGCGCAGCACCGTCCCGCACGGGCAGCACAGCTCCGGCCGCGTCCACCGCTCCCGGCGCCCGCAGTCCTCGCAGCGCACCGTCACCCGGTCGTCCTCCCCGGCCGGGCGGGTGATCCGCACGGCCGGGGTGCCGGGCAGTACCGCCGGGGCGGTCCGCGCCCCGCAGGGGCAGGGGCGGGACGGGGGTCGGTACCTGTGCTCGCGGCGGCAGGCCGGGCAGCGTACCGGCACGGGTTCCACCTTGGTCTCCCTCCGCCGCCCGGCTTCCCCTCCGGCCGGCTCCGTCTCGGCTCCATCGTCCACCAGGAGTGCCGTCGTGGGGGAGTGCACCGGCGTACTTCCGGCCTTCCGGTGTGCCCCGGCGGCGCCGCGCGCCGTCTCTTGACGGCCGCTGGAGCGCGCTTTACATTGACTTCCGTATAACAGAATCAAGTTTCCGTAATGCGGAATTGGTGCTCTCAGGCCGGCGCGACAGAGCCCGACTCCACCAGGTCCGACCAGGAGCTCCCATGCCTCGAATGACCGCTGCCCGAGCGGCAGTTGAGATCCTCAAGCGCGAAGGCGTCAGCAACGCGTTCGGTGTGCCCGGTGCGGCGATCAACCCGTTCTACGCGGCCCTCAAGGCGGCCGGCGGCGTCCATCACACGCTCGCCCGCCATGTCGAGGGCGCCTCCCACATGGCGGAGGGCTACACCCGGGCCCGCCCGGGGAACATCGGCGTCTGCATCGGTACGTCGGGACCGGCCGGCACGGACATGATCACCGGCCTGTACTCGGCCATCGCCGACTCCGTCCCGATCCTCTGCATCACCGGCCAGGCCCCGACCGCCGTGCTGCACAAGGAGGACTTCCAGGCGGTCGACATCGCCTCGATCGCGGCGCCCGTGACCAAGGCCGCCACGACCGTCCTGGAGGCCGCGCAGGTCCCCGGCGTCCTCCAGCGCGCCTTCCACCTGATGCGCAGCGGCCGCCCCGGCCCGGTCCTCGTCGACCTGCCGATCGACGTCCAGCTCACCGAGATCGAGTTCGACCCCGAGCTGTACGAACCGCTGCCGGTGCACCGGCCCGCCGCGAGCCGCAAGCAGATCGAGCGCGCCCTGGAGCTGCTGAACGCCTCCGAGCGGCCGCTGATCGTCGCGGGCGGCGGCGTCATCAACGCCGACGCCTCCGAGCTCCTGGTGGAGTTCGCCGAGCTCACCGGCGTCCCGGTCGTCCCGACCCTGATGGGCTGGGGCGCGATCGCCGACGACCACGGGCTGAACGCGGGCATGGTCGGCCTCCAGACCTCGCACCGCTACGGCAACGCGAACTTCCTGGAGTCCGACTTCGTCCTCGGCATCGGCAACCGCTGGGCCAACCGCCACACCGGGAAGCTCGACGTCTACACCCGGGGGCGGACGTTCGTCCACGTCGACATCGAGCCGACCCAGCTCGGCAGGATCTTCGCCCCCGACCTCGGCATCGCCTCCGACGCCGGCGCCGCCCTGGAGCTGTTCATCGAGGTGGCCCGCGAACTGAAGGCGGCCGGACGGCTCAAGGACCGCTCGGAGTGGGCCGCGTCCACCCAGGAGCGCCGCGCCGCCCTCCAGCGACGCACGCACTTCGACAACGTGCCGCTGAAGCCGCAGCGGGTGTACGAGGAGATGAACCGGGCCTTCGGCCCCGAGACCCGCTACGTCACCACCATCGGCCTCTCCCAGATCGCCGGCGCGCAGATGCTGCACGTCCACCGGCCGCGCCACTGGATCAACTGCGGCCAGGCGGGCCCGCTGGGCTGGACGATCCCGGCCGCGCTGGGCGTCGCCACCGCCGACCCCGAGGGCTCGGTCGTCGCCCTCTCCGGCGACTACGACTTCCAGTTCATGCTGGAGGAACTGGCCGTCGGCGCGCAGCACCGCATCCCGTACGTCCACGTCCTGGTGAACAACTCCTACCTGGGGCTGATCCGCCAGGCGCAGCGCAACTTCGACATCGACTTCCAGGTCAACCTGGAGTTCGAGAACATCAACTCGCCGGAGCTCGGCGTGTACGGCGTGGACCACGTCAAGGTCGTCGAGGGACTGGGCTGCAAGGCGATCCGGGTCACCGAGCCCGACCAGTTGCTGCCCGCCTTCGAGGAGGCCAAGAAGCTGGCCGCGGAGTTCCGGGTGCCGGTGGTCGTCGAGGCGATCCTGGAGCGGGTCACCAACATCGCGATGAGCGGTACGGACATCGCGTCCGTCAACGAGTTCGAGGAGCTGGCGACGGAACCGGCCCACGCGCCGACCGCGATCCGCCCGCTGGCCGCCTCCTGACGCCCGTACGGTGCGTCGCCCCTGCCCCCGGCGTGTCCGGGGGCAAGGGCGCGGGGGTGTTACGCGGGGCCCGGGGGAAGGTGGACGGTCATGATCAGGTGGCAGGTCCCGGTGCCGGATCCCCGGTAGGCGTGCGCGGTGTCGGCGGCGAAGGTGGCGGTCTGCCCGGCCTCGACGGTGTGTTCCGCGCCGTCGACGACGAGTGCCATCCGCCCGGCGGTGACGGTGACGGTCTCCACGACGCCCGCCTGGTGGGGGTGGCTGGGGTACGTCTCGCCGGGTTCGAGCCGCCACTGCCAGACCTCGACCGGGGCGGGCCCCGGCGTGGTCAGCACGAGCCGCGCCTCGCCGCCTTGCTCCCCGGTCCACAGAGGGGCGACGGCGTCGGCGGACACGACCCGCACGCGCTCCTCGGCCGACCCCTCCACCAGCGCGGACACCGGGACGCCCAGGGTGTCGGCGAGGCGGACCAGGGTGGCGAAGTTCGGGTTGCCCTGGGCCTTCTCCAGGCCGACCAGGGCCCCCTTGCTGACCTTGGCGCGGCGCCCGAGTTCGTCCAGGGAGAGTCCGGCGCGGACGCGGGCCGCGCGGACGTTGTGCGCCAGCGTCCGCAGCGCCGCCTCGGTCTCGGCCATCGCGCTCGCCCCTTCGGTGGTCGGTCGTCACGGTGCACCACGCGGTCGTTCAGTTGACTTATCGCGGTCGGTGCGTTGTACGGTGTGGTCGTTCCATCGATAGTAAGGGACGCGTGACCCGTGATCGCTCTGCTGCTGGCCCTGGGCAGCTCCCTGGCCTACGGATGTGCCGACTTCCTCGGTGGCCTCGGCGCCCGCCGGGCCCATGTGCTGCGCACCGTGATGATCGCCGCACCGGCCTCGCTCACCGTCGAACTGCTGCTGTGGCCCTTCCTCGGCGCCTCCTTCGCCCCCGCCACCCTCGCGTGGGGGGCGGCGTCCGGTGTCGCGTCGGCGGTGGCGTTCGCCCTGCTGTACCGCACACTGGCGATCGGGCCGATGAACGTGCTGTCCCCCGTCACCGCGCTGGTCTCGGCGATGCTGCCGGTCGGTGTCGGACTGACCCAGGGCGAGCGGCTGGGGCCGGCCGGGCTGATCGGTCTTCCGCTGGCGTTGGCGGCGGTCGTGCTGGTCAGTGCCGGGCACGGCGCGGGCGGGGCGCGCCCGTCGCGTACCGCGCTGCTGCTGGCCCTCGGCGCCGGGGCGGCGATCGCCCTCCAACTGGTCTGCCTGCACCAGGCTCCGCCGGACAGCGGCGTCGGCCCGCTGATCACCGGCCGGGCCGTCTCCTCCGCGGTCACCCTGGTCGCGGCCGGTGCGATGTACCGGCGGCTCGGGCCGGGCAGGCCCGCGTACGCGACGGCGGCCGGGGCCGGAGTGCTGGACTCGGTCGCCAACCTGCTGTTCCTGCTCGCCGCGCGCTCCGGCGACCTGGCCGTCGTCGCCGTGATCACGGCCCTGTACCCGGCGGGCACCGTCCTGCTCGCCTGCGGTGTCCTCGCCGAACGCGTCCACCGGGGGCAGCTGATCGGCCTGGGCACCGCCGCCGTCGCCGTCAGCCTCCTCGCCCTCGCCTGACCCCACGCCCGCACCACCCAGGAACGGACCCCCTGTGACCACCTTCGGTATCGACCCCGCCGTCGCGGACGCCTTCCCCGACACCCTCGTCGCCGTCGTCACCGCCACCGGCCTGCGCGGCCACGAGCCCTGGCCCGCCACCGGCGCCGCCGTCGAGGAGCTGGAGCGGCGGCTCGCCGCCGGTGAGTGGCGGCCCGCCGACGAGAACGACCCGCGCGTCGAGGCGTGGCACACCGCCTACCGCTCCTTCGGCACCAACCCCCGCCGGATCCGGCCCAGTGTCGACGCCCTCGGCCGCCGCCTGGCGAAGAAGGGCGCGCTGCCCCGGATCAATCCGGCCGTCGACACCTACAACGCGGTCTCCGTCCGCCACGGTCTGCCCGCCGGCGCCTTCGACCTCGACCGGGTCACCGGTGACATCGGGATCCGGTACGCCCACGGCACCGAGACCTTCACCCCGCTCGGCGAACCCGGCACGGTCGAGACGCCCAGGGCCGGCGAGATCGTCTACACCGACACCACCGGCGTACTGACCCGCCACTGGAACCACCGCGACGCCCACCGCACCCGCGTCACCGAGGACTCCACCCGCGTCGCCTTCGTCCTCGAAACCCTGCACGCGGGCCGGGACGGCCATCTCGTCGAGGCCGCCGTCGGCGAGCTGCGGGAACTCCTCGCCGGACATTGCGACCGGAGCACCGTCCACCACCTCGGTCCCGCACATCCGCGGGTCACCGTCTGAGCCGGCGCGACAGCCCGCACGACGACGGACACAGCAGCGAACACAACGAAAGGACACCGGGAAAACACAACAGGGGCCGCGGCGGTGGCGACCGGCCGGGGAGCTCCCGTCCGCTTCAGGTCAGGGGACGGAAGACTCCGGGGCCTCGCCACCGCACTGGCGTCGCACACCGCCGCGGCCTCGTCCTGCCCGCGCCACGCGGCACCCCTCATCAGGTGCGCGGCGCGAGCAGGGATCGGGGGAGGAGGGATCAGTCCTCGCGCAGGGCGCGGACGGCCTCCTCGACGCGCCGGCCGTAGTCGGCGTCGGCGGCGTGGAAGTGGGCGAGGTTCTTCTCGATCACGTCGTCCCGGCCGACCTGGGACAGCCCGCCGGCGATGTTCGCGACCAGGCGCCCCTTCTCCTCCTCGGACATGAGCCGGTAGAGCTCGCCCGCCTGGAAGAAGTCGTCGTCCTTGGTGTGGGCGGGCGCCGCGTGGGTGCCGGTCCAGCCGTGGATCGCGAGCGGGGCGGAGAGCGCGGCGTCGGTCTGGGCCGGGCCCGCGTACGAGTTGGGCTCGTAGTTCTTGTCGTGGCGGGAGCCGTTGCGGGTGGCGTGCAGGCCGTCGCGGCCGTAGTTGTCGACGACGGCGGTGCGGGGCGCGTTCACCGGGAGCTGGGTGTGGTTGACGCCCAGCCGGTAGCGGTGCGCGTCCGCGTAGGCGAACAGCCGGCCCTGGAGCATCTTGTCCGGCGAGGGGCCGATGCCGGGCACGAAGTTGTTCGGCGAGAACGCGGCCTGCTCGACCTCGGCGAAGACGTTCTCCGGGTTGCGGTCCAGGACCAGCCGGCCCACCCGCTGGAGCGGGTAGTCGCCGTGCGGCCACACCTTGGTCAGGTCGAACGGGTTGAACCGGTAGTCCGCCGCCTCGGCGGCCGGCATGACCTGCACGTACAGCGTCCAGGACGGGTTCACACCGCGCTCGATGGCCTGGAGCAGGTCCGTCTGGTGCGAAGTGGCGTCCTTGCCGGCCAGTTCGGCGGCCTGCTCGCTGGAGAGGGAGCGCACGCCCTGGTTCGTCTTGAAGTGGTACTTGACGAAGAAGGCCTCGCCCGCGGCGTTCGTCCACTGGTACGTGTGCGAGCCGTAGCCGTTCATGTGACGGTACGAGGCGGGGATGCCCCGGTCGCCCATCAGCCAGGTGACCTGGTGCGTCGCCTCGGGCGCGTGGGCCCAGAAGTCCCAGACGTTGTCCGGCTCCTGACGGCCCGTGAAGGGGTCGCGCTTCTGCGAGTGGATGAAGTCGGGGAACTTGATCGGGTCCTTGATGAAGAACACCGGGGTGTTGTTGCCGACCAGGTCGTAATTGCCCTCGTCCGTGTAGAACTTGAGGGCGAAGCCGCGCGGGTCGCGCACCGCGTCCGCGCCGCCGAGGGAGTCGGCGACGGTGGAGAACCGGATGAACGTCTCGGTGCGCTTGCCGATCGCGGAGAGGAAGTCGGCCCGGGTGAAGCCGGTGACGTCGTCGGTCACCTCGAAGTACCCGTACGCGCCGGAGCCGCGTGCGTGGACCACGCGCTCCGGAATGCGCTCCCGGTTGAAGCGGGCCAGCTTCTCCAGCAGGTGCTGGTCCTGGAGGAGGATCGGGCCACCGACGCCTGCGGTGGCGGAGTTCTGGTTGTCGGCGACCGGAGCGCCGGACTCGGTCGTAAGCACACGCTGCGTCATGGTGTCGGGGCGACCTTCCGTACGGGAGCTGCTGAACTACGACGCCCTTGGGGCTCCAGGAGCGTAAGTACGCCCCGAACCCGACGTCAACAGTTTGTTGAATTTCTGGAGAGGGTGAGGTGAAGGGGTGTTCCGGACGGCGCCGGCGCCTGGGCGCGACAGGACAGGTGTCAGCGCCGAGGCCGTCCGGAAGTCTGGGGTGCGGCGGGGCGGTCAGCCCTGGACGGGGTGGCCCGACAGCCGCTCGACCGCGCGCAGCAGCGCGGAGTGGTCCAGCCCGCCGTCGCCCTGCGCGCGCAGCGAGGCGACGAGCTGGGCGACCACGGCGCCGACGGGGAGCGCGGCACCGACGTTGCGGGCGGCGTCGGTGACGATGCCCATGTCCTTGTGGTGCAGGTCGATCCGGAAGCCCGGGGCGAAGTCCCGCTTGAGGAAGTTGTCCTTCTTGCGGGCCAGTACGGTCGAACCGGCCAGCCCGCCGCCCAGGACGTCCAGTGCGGCGGCCAGGTCCACCCCGGACTTCTCCAGGAAGACCACGGCCTCGGCGCAGGCCTGGATGTTGACCGCGACGATCAGCTGGTTGGCGGCCTTCACCGTCTGGCCGGAGCCGTGCGGACCGCACAGCACGATCGTCTTCCCGAGGGCCTGGAAGAGGGGCAGGGCCGCGTCGAAGTCGTCCTGCTCGCCGCCGACCATGATCGAGAGCACCGCTTCGATCGCGCCGGCCTCACCGCCGGAGACCGGGGCGTCGAGCACCCGTACGCCCTTGTCCTGCGCGTTCTTCGCGAGGTCCACGGAGGTCTGCGGGGTGATCGAGGACATGTCGATCAGCAGCGTGCCGGGGCGGACGTTCTCCAGGATGCCGTCCGGGCCGTAGGCGATCGCCTCGACCTGCGGGGAGGCGGGCACCATCGTGATGACGACATCCGCGTCCCGGACCGCCTCGGCGATGGAGGCCGCGCCGGTGCCGCCGGCCGCGGCCAGCCGGTCGATCTTCGCCTGCTCCAGGGTGTACCCGGTGACGTCGTACCCGGCCTTGATCAGGTTCTCCGACATGGGGGAGCCCATGATCCCGAGCCCGATCCACGCGACCTTGGGGAGGGTGTTGCTCATGAGGGTGCCTTCCGGTGTGCGGGTGTACGAGGGGGCGCGCCGGCTCAGCGGGCGGGGCGCGCGGCGGCCGGGAGCCAGTCGAAGCTCTCGGCGCTCGGCCGGTCGCCGGGCTTGTACTCCAGGCCGACCCAGCCGTCGTAGCCGGCCTTCGTCAGCTCGTCGAGGAGCTGCTCCAGCGGGAGCGTGCCGGTGCCGGGCGCGCCGCGCCCCGGGTTGTCGGCGATCTGGACGTGGCCGGTCCGGTCGGCGTACGCCGCGACGACCTGGCTGAGGTCCTCGCCGTTCATCGACAGGTGGTACAGGTCCAGCAGGAACTTCGCGTTCCCGAGTCCGGTGGCCGCGTTGACCCGGTCGACGACGGCGATCCCGGCCGGGGCGCTGACCAGCGGGTAGAGCGGGGACTCCGGTGCGTTGAGGGTCTCGATCAGGAGCACGGCGCCGATCCGGTCGGCCGCGCGGGCGGCGAGCACCAGGTTCTCCAGGGCCAGTTCGTCCTGCTCCGCCGGGTCCACGCCGTCGACCCGGTTGCCGTACAGCGCGTTGAGCGCCTTGCAGCCGACCGAGGCGGCGAAGTCGGCCGCCACCTCGATGTTGGCGCGGAACCGGTCCGACTCGGTGCCCGGCACGGAGAGCGCGCCGCGGTCCGGGCCGGGCAGCCGTCCGGCGTAGAAGTTCAGCCCCACCAGCTGGGTGCCCGCGTCGTCGAGCGCCTTCTTGAGGGCGTCGAGCTCGGCCTGCGGCGGGGTGGGGGTCTCGATCCAGGGCCACCACAGCTCGACCGCCGTGAAGCCGGCCGCGGCGGCGGCCGCGGGGCGCTCCAGGAGCGGGAGTTCCGTGAAGAGGATCGACAGGTTCACATCGAAGCGCTGGTCCGGATAGCCCATGAGGGTTCGGCGCTCCTTCCGTATTGCGGAAGTTAGTTTCTACTTAACGGAAGATTGCCCGGAGGTCCGGAAGCTGTCAAGGGGGTGCCCGGAATTCGGTCCCGGGGGTGGCGGTTCCGGGGCCCGCTCCCGTCGCGGTCGTCGTTCGCGTACGGCCGGGCCCGCAGGTCCGTTAAGGTCTGACCCGCGGAACAGGGCCGCGGCCGCGCGGTCGGCGCATGAGGAGAGACAGTGCGTTTGAGAGTGGAGTTCACCACCGAACCCTTCGATCTCGACGAGGCGCCCGCCCATGCGGTCGTCGCCCGCGAGGTCATCCAGGCGGCCGACCTGGACTCGGTGGACGTCGGCCCCTTCGGCAACACGGCGGAGGGCCGCGCCGACGAGGTGCTGACCGCGGTGGACGCGCTGCTGCGCCAGGCCCTGGCGTCGGGCGCCACCCGGGTCTCCCTCCAGGTCAACGTGGTCGGGGAGGGCTCCCGGTGACCGAACCGGCCGACCACCCGCTCGTCGCCGCGGTCAAGCCGCTCGTCGACGCCATGGGGGCCGAGTTGCTCGGCCCCGATCAGGCGGAGGGCGACGACGTCGTCCTGGCCTGGGAGGGCGAGGACGTCATAGCCGTCCGGCTGCCCCAGCTCTCGGAGTCGCTCGACCACATCCTGGCCGCCATGGAACGGCGGCACGGCATGCCGCTCGCCGAGCTGGACCGGCGGACCAAGCAGTCGGTGGTGCGTGCCCTGGAGGCGCGTGGCGCCTTCTCCGTGCGGCACGGGGTGGAGACGGTGGCGAGCGCGCTGGGTGTCAGTCGCTTCACCGTTTACAACTACCTGAACAGGGAAAACAGCGCCAAAGCCGAGTAGTTGAGGCGTCAAGGGGCGGGCCGTCGTTCGGGGAACCGGGCGGCGGCCCTCTTCGTTCGCGGAATTTCAACAAAGTGTTGACGTTGTGTTCCGGAGGGCGTTAGCTATCCGCAGCCCGACCGACGCGAAGCGACAACGCACAGCGCACAACAGCCACGGAGGCTCCCGTGACTTCGAGCTCCACGCCGGGCCTGGCCCGGTTCAACACCCTGGCGGACGACGAGGCCACCACCACGCTGCACGAGGTGTGTGCCAGTGCGGCCTGGGGAAGAGCGATCCTCTCCCGACGACCGTACGCCTCCGCCGAGGCCCTCCTGCTCGCCTCCGACGCCGCCACGGCGGCGCTGGACGAGCGGGATCTGGCCGAGGCGATGGCCGCCCACCCGCCGATCGGCCGCCCGAAGCCCCAGGACCCGACCTCCTCCCGCGAACAGCGGGGCATGGCCGACGCCACGGAGGAACTCAAGGCCGAGATGCTCGAACTCAACCTGGCCTACCAGGAGCGGTTCGGACATGTCTTCCTGATCTGCGCCACCGGCGCCACCGGTGAGCAGATGCGCGATGCGGTGAAGTCCCGGATCGGGAACTCGCCCGAGCAGGAGCGCGGAATCGTGCGCACCGAGCTGGGCAAGATCAACCGTATCCGGCTGACCCGTCTCGTAACCGAAGGAGAGTGACGGTCTTGAGCACCGACACCACCGCATCGGTGTCCACCCACATCCTGGACACCAGCATCGGCCGTCCCGCCGCGTCCGTCGCCGTCACGCTCGCCGCCCGCAGCGGCGGCGACGCGCCCTGGACCGCGCTCGGCGGATCGGCCACCGACGCGGACGGGCGCTGCAAGGACCTGCCGGCACTGCCGGAGGGCACCACCCATGTACGCCTCGACTTCGACACCGAGACGTACTTCGCCAGCAAGAAGCAAGCCGAGGCGCAGCAGGACGCCCCCCGCGTAAGGGACAGCGGTGCGTTCTTCCCGGAGGTGACCATCGCCTTCGCCGTCACTCCGGGCGAGCACTACCACGTACCGCTGCTGCTCAACCCGTTCGGCTACTCCGTATACCGAGGGAGCTAGCAGACATGCCCACGATTCTCGGCCAGAACCAGTACGGCAAAGCAGAGAACCGCGTCGTCAAGATCACCCGGGACGGCGACACCCACCACATCAAGGACCTGAACGTCTCCGTCGCCCTCTCCGGCGACCTGGCCGACGTCCACTACAACGGTTCGAACGCCCACTGCCTCCCCACGGACACCACGAAGAACACCTGCTTCGCGTTCGCCAAGGAGTACGGCATCGAGTCGGCCGAGCAGTACGGCATCCACCTCGCCCGGCACTTCGTCGACAGCCAGCCGTCGATCCACCGCGCGCGCATCCGCATCGAGGAGTACGCCTGGGAGCGCATCGCGGGCTCCGACAGCAACTCCCGGTTCATCGGCGCCGACGACGTCAAGCACTCCTTCGTCCGCAAGGGCCAGGAGACCCGGCTCGCGCAGATCACCTACGACGGCGAGAAGTTCGAGGTCCTGTCCGGGCTGAAGGACCTGACCGTGATGAACTCCACCCACTCGGAGTTCTGGGGCTACATCAAGGACAAGTACACCACGCTCCAGGAGGACTACGACCGGATCCTCGCCACCTCCCTGTCGACCTGGTGGCGGCACAACTGGACCGGTGACGAGCAGCGCATGCCGCACTGGGAGCGGTCCTACGAGCAGGCGAAGAAGCACATCCTGCACGCCTTCGTGGAGACGTACTCGCTCTCGCTCCAGCAGACGCTGTACCAGATGGGTTCGCGGGTCATCAACAACCGCAGCGAGATCGACGAGATCCGCTTCTCCGCCCCCAACAAGCACCACTTCCGGCAGGACCTCTCCGCCTTCGGCCTGGAGAACGAAGCCAAGGACGGCGCCGTGTACTACGCCGCCGACCGCCCCTACGGCCTGATCGAGGCCACCATCCTGCGTGACGGCTGCGAGCCGCACATCCCGGTCGACATGACCAACCTCTGACGCGGGGCGCGCACCCCCGCCGCCGGTAGCCGGCGGGGGTGCGCCACCGGAGGGAACAGCCATGGCAACGCCTGCAAAGCGGCCGACAGAAGGCCCGTGTTCCACCGCACCGGACGGACCCGAGGTCCACCCGGTCGACCAGAAGCTCCACCCCTCGCGGCTCGTCCCGGCCGCGCTCCAGCACATCGCCGCCATGTACGCGGGCGTGGTCACACCCCCGCTCATCATCGGCCAGGCCGTCCGCCTCGACACCGCGGGACAGACCCGGCTCATCGCCGCGAGCCTGCTCATCGCCGGTGTGGCCACCCTCCTGCAGACCCTCGGAGTCAAGGGCTTCGCCGGCAACCGGCTGCCCTTCGTCAACGCCGCCTCCTCGGCCGGCATCGCACCGATGCTCGCCATCGCCGAGACCAACGCCCCGGGCGACCAACTCCCCGCGATCTACGGGGCGGTCATGATCGCCGGGCTCTTCTGCCTGGCCGTCGGCCCCTTCTTCGGCAAGCTGCTGCGCTTCTTCCCGCCCCTGGTCACGGGCGTCGTCATCACCCTCATCGGGGTGACGCTGATGCCGGTACCGGTCGCCTGGGCCCAGGGCGGCGACAAGAGCGCCGCCGACTTCGGCACCATGCGGAACCTGGCGCTCGCCGCGTTCACCCTCGTCGTCATCCTGCTGATCCAGCGCTTCGGCCGCGGCTTCGTCAAGCAGGTCGCCCTCCTCCTCGGCCTGCTGATCGGCACCCTGGCGGCGATTCCGTTCGGCATGGCGGACTTCGGCGCGCTCGGCTCGGCCCCGGTCGCCGCGCTGCCCACCCCCTTCGCGTTCGGCGCCCCCCAGTTCCAGCCCGCCGCGATCATCTCGCTCTGCCTGGTGATGCTCGTCCTGATGACCGAGTCCAGCGCCGGAATGCTCGCCATCGGCGAGATCTGCGAGCGCGAGACCGACGGCCGGACCATCACCCGCGGCCTGCGCACCGACGGACTGGCCACCTTCCTCGGCCCCGTCTTCGGCGGCTTCCCCACCTCGGCCTTCGCCCAGAACGTCGGTGTCGTCTCGCTGACCCGGGTCCGCAGCCGCTACGTCGTCGCCGCCGCCGGGGGCGCGCTCCTGGTCCTCGGGCTCTTCCCGGTCCTCGGCGCGGTCGTCTCCACGGTGCCGATGCCGGTCCTCGGCGGCGCGGGCATCGTCCTCTTCGGCTCCATCGCGGTCAGCGGCATCCGGACGCTCTCCGAGGCCGGGCTCGACGACAGCTCCAACATCATCCTGGTCGCCGTCTCGCTCGGCGCGGGCATCATCCCGCTCGCCTCTCCCGCCTTCTACGCGGGCTTCCCGGCCTGGGCGCAGACCGTACTCGGCTCCGGCATCAGCGCGGGCGCGCTCGCCGCCGTGGTGCTGAACCTGTTCTTCCACCATCTCGGCACCCGTGGCGCCACCTCCGCCGCGGCACTCAAATCCTCCTAGGGTCCTGCCGTGCCCGCACCGCCACCCACATCGGAAGGAAGCCCCATGGCACCTTCGGCAGCCCCCGTTTCCCGCACCGTCATCGAGAACGTCGCCATCGCCACGGTCGACGCCCACGACACCGAGTACGCCCACGGACACATCGTCGTCGCGGGCAACACGATCGAGTCCGTCGGAGCCGGACCGGCCCCGGAGAACCTGGAGAACGTCGTCCGCCGCGTCGACGGCACCGGACACCTGGCCACCCCCGGCCTCGTCAACACGCACCACCACTTCTACCAGTGGATCACCCGCGGACTGGCCACCGACCACAACCTGTTCGACTGGCTGGTCGCCCTCTACCCGACCTGGGCCCGCATCGACGAGCCGATGGTCCGGGCCGCCGCCCAGGGCTCGCTCGCCATGATGGCCCGCGGCGGCGTCACCACCGCCATGGACCACCACTACGTCTACCCGCGCGGCGCGGGCGACCTGTCCGGCGCCATCATCGGGGCCGCCCGGGACATGGGCGTACGCTTCACCCTCGCCCGCGGCTCCATGGACCGGGGCGCCGCGGACGGCGGGCTGCCGCCGGACTTCGCCGTGGAGTCCCTCGACGGCGCGCTGGCCGGCACCGAGGCGACGATCGACGCCCACCACGACGCGTCGTTCGGCTCGATGACCCAGGTCGCCGCCGCGCCCTGCTCCCCGTTCTCGATCTCCACCGAACTGCTGCGGCAGGGCGCCGAACTGGCCCGGCGCAAGGGCGTGCGCATGCACACCCACGGCTCGGAGACCGTGGAGGAGGAGAAGTTCTGCCACGAGCTGTTCGGCATGGGCCCGACCGACTACTTCGAGTCCACCGGCTGGCTCGGCGAGGACGTGTGGATGGCGCACTGCGTCCACATGAACGACTCCGACATCGCCGCCTTCGCCCGCACCGGGACCGGTGTCGCGCACTGCCCCTCCTCCAACGCCCGGCTCGCCGCCGGCATCGCCCGGGTGCCCGACATGCTCGCCGCCGGGGTCCCGGTCGGCCTCGGCGTCGACGGCACCGCCTCCAACGAGTCCGGCGAACTCCACACCGAACTGCGCAACGCCCTCCTCATCAACCGCCTCGGCGCCCACCGCGAGAAGGCCCTGAACGCCCGTCAGGCCCTGCGCCTGGGCACCCACGGCGGTGCCCGGGTACTCGGCCGGGCCGACGAGATCGGCTCCCTGGAGCCGGGCAAACTCGCCGACCTGGTCCTCTGGAAGCTCGACACCCTCGCCCACGCCTCCATCGCCGACCCGGTGACCGCGCTCGTCCTCGGCGCCGCGGCCCCCGTCACCCTCTCCCTCGTCGACGGGAAGCCGGTCGTCGAGGACAACCACCTGGTCACCGCCGACGAGGACACCATCGCCCGCGCGACCCGCGACGAGGCCCGCCGGCTGGCCCGGATCGCCGCCGGAGCCTGACCCTCCCGCGGTATCCCCATACCGCCGGCCGAGGGGGACGGCCCTCGGCCGGCCGCCGTGGACCCGGGAGGGTCCGCGGCAACCGGTGCGGGGGCGCGTACCCACGAGTACGCGTCCCCGCACCGGCGCACGGAGCTGCCCGCACCAGCTGCACGACCTGCCCCACCAGATCAATGCCCCTCTTGCACCACCTCCCTGACACCCACGTCACCGCAGACGTGTAACCGACCGGAGGAACCGCCGTGGCAGCCACGCCCAGGTTTCGCAACGAAGCAGCCCCCGCATCCGCAGCATCCGCCGCCTCACCCGTATCCCCGGAATCCCCCGCACCGGCCGTATCCCCTTCCGACCCCGGAGCCGCCGCCCCGGCAGGCGGCAAGCACCCGGTCGACGAGACCCTCCCCCCGTTGAAGATGTTCACCAGCGGCCTCCAGCACGTGGCCGCGATGTACGCGGGCGTGGTGGCCCCGCCGATGATCGTGGGGCCCGCCGTGGGCCTCACCGCCAAGGAGACCGCGTTCCTCATGGGGGCGAGCCTGTTCACCGCGGGCATCGCCACCCTCCTCCAGACCCTCGGCTTCTGGCGGATCGGCGCCCGGCTGCCGTTCGTCAACGGGGTCTCGTTCGCCGGGGTCACCCCCATGGTCGCGATCGGCAAGGACCGGGGGCACGACGGCATCGCCGTCATCTTCGGCGCGATCATCGTCGCCAGCCTGCTCGGCTTCCTGCTGGCGCCCTACTTCTGCAAACTGGTCCGCTTCTTCCCGCCCGTGGTCACCGGCACCGTGATCACCCTGATCGGCGTCTCGCTGCTGCCGGTCTCCTTCAACTGGGCGCAGGGCGGCAACGCCGGGGCCCCCGACTACGGCTCCACCACCAACATCACCATGGCCGCCGTCACCCTGGTGATCGTCCTGGCCCTGCGGAAGCTGCTGCGCGGCTTCCTCCAGCAGATCTCCATCCTGCTCGGCCTCGTCGCCGGTACGTTGATCGCGATCCCGGTCGGCATCGCGGACTTCGGCGCGATCAAGGACGCCGGCCTCTTCGGCTTCCCGTCCCCGTTCCACTTCGGGGCACCGCAGTTCGAGGTCGCCGCGATCGTCTCCATGAGCATCGTGATGCTGGTCTGCATGACCGAGTCCACCGCGGACATGCTCGCGCTCGGCAAGATCGTCGACCGGCCGGCGGACGAGCGGACCATCGAGGGCGGCCTGCGCGCCGACACCCTGGGCAGCGCCCTCAGCCCGCTCTTCAACGGCTTCATGTGCAGCGCCTTCGCCCAGAACATCGGCCTGGTGGCGATGACCAAGGTCCGCAGCCGCTTCGTCGTCGCCGTCAGCGGCGGCATCCTGATCGTGCTCGGGCTGGTCCCCGTCGCCGCGTCCGTCATCGCCATCGTCCCGCTGCCCGTCCTCGGCGGCGCCGGCATCGTGCTCTTCGGCACGGTCGCCGCCAGCGGCATCCAGACCCTGGCGACCGCCGCGCTGGAGAAGGGCGAGAACGCGCTGATCGTGGCCGCGGCCGTGGGCGTCGGCCTGATCCCGATCGCCGCGCCGGAGTTCTACCACTCCTTCCCGAAGGACCTCCTGGTGGTCCTCGACTCCGGGATCTCCACCGGCTGCGTGGTGGCCATCGTGCTCAACCTGGCCTTCAACCACCTGGGCCGCGGGAAGCCGGACACCCCGGACCCGGAGCCCGGGCGGAGCGCGGCGGCCCCGGACCCGGCGGCCGCGCACTGACCCGCGGACCGGGCCCGTACCGTCCCGCTCAGGGTGGTGCGGGACGGAGGGGCGGCGCGTACGACGGACCGCGCGAGGTCCGTCGTACGCGCCACGTCTTCGTCGGCGGCCCGGCCGTCAGCCGATGTGGTAACTGTCGCCGTAGACCTTCCAGTCGAGCGGCGGATCCAGGGCGAGGTTGCCCTTCTTCAGGAAGACCCGCTGGGCGGTGTCCACCCGGCTGGTGTCGTCGTGGGCCGCCTCCTGCTTCATCGCCCAGACCCGGGCGTCGAGGAAGGCGTTGAGGTACGCCGTCTCGTCGCCGCCCCGGGACGGGGGTTTCGCCTTCGACAGGGCCCGCTCGCGGATGGCGCCGAAGCCGGTGCTGTCGTCGCCGTCGCCGTGCACGACGAAGGCGTCGTAGTACGCGAACTGGCCCAGCGCGCCGACGCCGTCGGCCTTGCCCCGCTCGACGGCCGGGTCGAAGTACACCCGGTCGCGCTCGTCGTCCTGGGCCTTGCGGAAGGCGGGGTCGGACGCCGCCTTCGCCCAGTCCTTGGTGAAGTTCGGGTCCAGCCCGTCGTGCGAGGGGGTTCCGTCGACCTTCCGCAGCGCGGGGAGGTACTGGGCGAGGACGTTGTCGGGCTTGCGCGCGGTGTACAGCTCGACGAGATCGAGCATGTCGCCCGTGCCGGAGCAGAAGCCGATGATGCCCCCGGTGTAGCCGCGGCCGTCGTCGATGTCTTCGATGTACTTGTACTGGGACTTCCAGTCCAGGGAGGAGTTCTCGGCGCTGGAGACCAACTGCATGGCGATCTCCTTCTTCGCCGGGTCGTCCAGTCCGGGTGCGGCGGCGGCCCGGAGGGCCGTGGCCGACGTGTGGGGGGTGGACCGGTGGGTGAACCCACCGGCGTAGGCGGTGACGGGGATGACCGTGAGGGCCAGCCCGACGGCGATGACCGTGATACGCACGGGGCGGCCGCCCCGTCGTGCGGCGCGCTGATGGGGAGCGTGCACCAGTCCTCCAGGGGGAGTTCGTCGTTCCGACGGTCCGTGGAAAGCCCCGGTCCGTGCGGAGTCCCGGACTGTTAGGAAGCTTTCCTGTCGGGATGGTAGGCGTACGTACAACCCCTCCGGAACACCGGGAGTGGAGTTCAACCGGAACGAGTGAGGCCCCGCACCGCGCGGAGTGCGCGATGCGGGGCCGGGACGGCTGCCGGGGCCGTCAGCAGTTCAGGTAGGCCACGTGGATCCAGACACCGGTGGGACCGCCCCACAGGTCACCCATGATCCAGTTCCCCTGCTGGCCCCGGGCGTTGATGTTCTGGCCGCGGTTGACCTTGCCGAGCACCGGGAAGTTCTCGCCCGGACCGCCCCGGAAGTTGACCCCGTTGTCGTTGACGGTGCAGACCCCCGCCGGAGCCTGGGCGGACCGCGCGGCCACGGGCGGCTGCACGGCCTGGGCGGCGGGGCTCATCGCCAGCCCGAGCGCGGCGGTCAGTACCGCGGCTGCCAGCGTCGTCGTCCTCTTCATCCGAATCTCCTCCGTTGACGCGGCCCGCGTCGGTGCGGGCCGTCCGCAGGCCCAACGCGACCGGCCGCCGACTGGTCACGCGTCCGTACGGGTCATCCGGGGGAGAAGCGGAGGCGGGGTGTCGTGGTCCGGGGCTCAGTCGCCCGGCCGCCAGTCCGGGCGGCGGCCGCTCATCGCCACGGTCCGGTCGAGCAGCGGGGCGCCGGCCGGTACGGGGACCGGCGGGCCGAAGATCGTCTCCGGCCTCGTCCCGCCCTCCTCGGGGGTCAGCAGCTCCAGGGCGGCCCGGAGGCTCGCCTCGTCCCCGGTGTACTCCTGACCGGTCGCCCGGGCCAGGTCCCAGCCGTGGATCACCAGCTCGTCCAGGACGACCAGCAGCGCCACTTCGCCGGGCAGGTCCACCCCGCCCGCCCTGGTCATGCCCTGCCGGGCGGCCGGATCGCGCCAGGCCGCCACCAGCTCGTCCAGCAGGGGCGGCAGGACGGTGCGCCAGTCGTCGGGGAGGACCGGGAGCCCCGCGTCCGGCGGGGTGTCGGTGGTCGGCCCGAGGTCCTTGCGGGCGGCGTCGCGGAAGGCGGTGCACAGCCCGAGCACATGGGCCAGCAGCTCGCGCACCGCGTAGTCGGGGCAGGGGGTGGGGCCGTCCAGCTGCTGCTCGCCGATGCCGTCGAGCAGGCCGGCCAGGAGCCGGGCCGCGGGTTCCAGGTCGACGGGGGAAACGGTCGTCGTGTCGATGTCCATGTCCTGGTGACTCCGCCCGGCCCCGGAACTCATCGCCGCGCCGCGGACCGGTCCCGCGCCGCGCTCACCGCACCACCCGCCCGCGGAGCACGATCCGGCGCGGATGGTTCAGCGCACCCGGGTCCACCGTCGGGTCGGTGGCGTACGCGACGAGATCGGCGGGCGCGCCGTCGGTGAGTCCGGGCAGCCCGAGCCAGGCCCGTGCCGTCCAGGACGCGGCGCCGAGCGCGGCGTGGGCCGGGAGCCCGGCCCGTACCAGCCAGTCCAGCTCGCCCGCGACCGTCCCGCAGGGGAAGGAGTCCGTTCCCGCCAGCACCGTCACCCCCGCCTCGTGGGCCGCGCGCACATGGTCGAGCATGTGCTCCCAGCCGGCCAGCCACAGATCGCGGCGGACCCCCGGCTCCCGGGCCCGCATCGCGACCGAGCTCGCGCCGAAGGCGGCCAGGGTCGGCACGAACGCCGTGCCCTGCGCCGCCATCCGGTCCAGCAGCGCCGGGTCCAGGTGCATGCCGTGCTCCAGGCTGTCGGCGCCCGCCAGGACGGCGTTGCGGGTGCCCTCGGCGGTCTGGCAGTGCACCGCCACCTTGCCGCCCGCCGCGTGCACCGCCTCCACCACCCGCGTCAGCAGCGGCAGCGGCACGGCGGGTTCGTCCGCCGCCCAGTCGCCGACGACCTTGCACCAGCCGGAGGAGGCCGTCGCCTCCTCCACGGCCGCCCGCACCAGCTCCGCCTCGCTCACGTCGCGGCCGAAGCCGGGGAAGAACCGGCCGGGGGTGGCCAGCCACCGCCCCGCCGAGGTCACCCGGGGCAGCTCCGGGTCGTCGGCGACCCAGGCGGGCATCCGCCGCGCCGTGCCCGGGGTGCGCACCGCGAGCACCCCCGCGTCCCGGTGCTCCGTCAACTGCCTGCGCAGCAGCTCCTCGTCGAACGGCGACCCCGGCTCCAGCGCGCCCGGGTGGGTGTGCACGTCCACCAGTCCGGGCAGCAGCCAGCCGCCGTCGACGAGCCATCGCGCGTCCCGCCCGGCGCGGCCGCCGGGCGGCCGTCCCGCCCGCAGCACCTCCCCGTCGATCCAGAACGTGCGCTCCTCGCGCTCCGGCAGCACCACACCTCGTACGCACAGCATCGGCCGACCGTACGCCGGATCCGGCGACCCGTGGTGAACGGCCCCCGCACATCGGCACATTGCGGAAGGTTCGGCTCCACCCTCTTGTCGACGGCCCCCGTACCGTGCGATACAGGTCTGGACCATTGCTGCCGGACGGAAGGCACGACCGTGCAACGCCCCCACGCAACCGCCGCGTCGGCCTGCGCCGCCGCCGCGCTGCTCCTCGCCTCGCTCACCGCCTGCGGCTCGACCCCCGAGGCCGACACCGCCAAGCCCTCGGTGCCGCACGGGGTGACGGCGCAGGCGAGCAGCGCCACCTCCGTGCACGTCATGTGGGAGCGGTCCACCGACGACCGGAAGGTCACCGGGTACGAGGTCTACCGCGAGGGGCGGCTGGCCGCCTCGGTCCCGGCGGCCAAGGTGATGACCGATGTCGGCGGGCTGACGGCCTCGACCGCCTACGCCTTCACCGTGCGCGCCCGGGACGCCGCCGGGAACCGCTCCGCGCCGAGCGCCGCCGTACGCGTCACCACCCCCGCCCCGACCCCGGCCGACCACCGGCCGCCCACCCGGCCGACCCGGCTGCGCGGCACCGTGGACGGCAGCCGGTCGGTGACCCTGACCTGGGGCGCCTCGACCGACGACGTCGGCGTCACCGCCTACGACGTCTACCAGGAGGACTCCCGCATCCACAGCGTCCCCGGCACCGAGACCCGGGCCCGCCTCACCGGTCTGCGTCCCGGCACCGTCTACACCTTCACCGTCCGGGCCCGCGACGCCGCCGACACCTCCTCGCCGGACAGCGCGGCCGTCGACCTGACCACCCGTTCCGCCCCCGGCGCCCCCGCGAGCACCGCCCCCACCGACCTGCGGATCACCAACCGGGCCGAGGGCAAGGAGTACGCGGTCGAACTGGACTGGAAGCAGCCGGAGACCGGCGGCGAGATCCCCGCGTACCAGCTCTTCATGGACGGGAAGCTGACCACGACGATCGTCTGGGGCGGCGCCCCGCCCAAGGGGCGGGCGAGCTACCGGCTCACCGTCCCCGACCCCCGCGGCACCCGCTACTCGGTGAAGATCCGCGCCAAGCTGCCCGACGGGAAGTGGGGGGACTTCTCCGCCCAGCGCACGGTCGTCCTCGGGGAGTAGCGGACTTTACCCGGGATTGGTCTGTACCTATTGACGAGTTGGTCCAGACCTTTTAGGTTCCCCTGTGCTCCATGGCACCAAGGAAGCATCCGGCTCCCCCTCAGGACCGCCTCACCGGTCCCTCCCCAAGGGAGAACACCATGTTCGAGCACCTGACTCTCGGACGGAGAACGGCGACCGCCCTGGTCGCCGTTCTCGGTCTCCTCCTCGCCCTGCTCTCGCTCCAGGCCGTCCCCGCCCACGCCGCGGGCAAGCTGACGGCCACCTTCAGCTCGGCCGACAACGGCTCGTGGTGGAAGGGCACCTACATCCTGCACAACGACACCGACACGGCCGTGACGGGCTGGAGCCTGGAGTTCGACCTGCCGGCCGGGGTCACCATCGACACCTCGTACAACGCCACCGTGACCACCCAGGGCAGCCATGTCACGGCCGTCAACGCTCACTACAACGGCACCGTGGGCGCGCACGGCACCACCGAGCCGTACAGCTTCTGGTTCGTGGCCAAGGGACCGATCACCCAACCGACCGGCTGCCGGATCAACGGCGACAAGTGCGACGGCGCCGCCGACGTGCCGCCCGGCGCACCCGGCGGACTGAAACAGACCGACGTCACCGCCCGCACCGCCTCGCTCTCCTGGACGGCGGCCCTGCCGGGCGACTTCCCCGTGGCGTCGTACGACATCCTGGCCGACGGCAAGGAGGTCGGCTCGGCCACCGCGACGACCTCCGCCACCGTCACCGGGCTGACCCCGGCCACCGCCTACGCCTTCACCGTCCGGGCCAAGGACACCCGTGGCAACACCGGCGCCCAGAGCGCGCCGCTGACCGTCACCACCGTCGACCCGGCCACCGACACCTCCCCGCCCACCGCGCCGGGCTCGCTGCGCTCCACGGCGGCCGACTCCTCGTCCGTCACCCTGGCCTGGACCGCCGCCACCGACAACCAACGGGTCGCCGCCTACGACGTCTACCGGGGAGGGACGAAGGCCACCACCGTCTCCGGCACCACGACCACCGCCACCATCGGCGGGCTGTCGCCCTCGACCTCGTACACCTTCACGGTCAGGGCCCGGGACGCCGCCGACAACGAGTCCCCGGCGAGCAACACGCTCACGGTGAAGACCGACGACATCGTCGGCGCGGGCAAGTACGCCAAGGTCGGCTACTTCGTCCAGTGGGGCATCTACGGCCGCCAGTACTTCGTGAAGAACCTGCACGACTCGGGCGCCGCCGACAAGCTCGACATCATCAACTACGCCTTCGCCAACATCGACCCCACCAACCTCACCTGCCTGAACGGCGTCACCAAGGGCACCACCGCCGACCCGCAGGACCCCGAGCAGGGCACCGGCGCCGGTGACGCCGACGCCGACTACGCGCGCCCGTTCAGCGCCGCCCAGTCCGTCGACGGTGTCGCGGACGACGGCTGGGCCACCCTGCGCGGCAACTTCAACCAGCTGAAGAAGCTCAAGAAGCTGCACCCGAAGCTGAAGATCGTGGTCTCGCTCGGCGGCTGGACGTACTCCAAGTACTTCTCCGACGTGGCGGCCACCGACGCCGCCCGCAAGAAGTTCGTCTCCTCCTGCATCGACATGTACATCAAGGGCAACCTGCCCGCGTACAACGGCGCGGGCGGCCCCGGCACCGCCGCCGGGATCTTCGACGGCTTCGACGTCGACTGGGAGTGGCCGGGCACCGGCACCGGGCACCCCGGCAACCACTACTCGCCCGACGACAAGGACAACCTGACCCTGCTGCTCGCCGAGTTCCGCAAGCAGCTCGACGCCCTCGGCGGCGGCCACCGGCTGCTCACCGCCTTCACCCCCGCCGACCCGCAGAAGATCGACGAGGGCTGGGACCTGGGCAAGGTCTTCGACTCCCTCGACGTGGCCAACGTCCAGGGCTACGACTTCCACGGCTCCGGCAGCGACAACTCCTGGGAGCCGGACCGCACCGGCCACCAGGCCAACCTCTACACCGACGAACAGGACCCCTACGGCTTCCACTTCAGCGCCGACACCGCCGTCAAGGCGTACACCGACGCGGGCGTCGAGCCCCGCAAGCTGACCCTCGGCATCCCGTTCTACGGGCGCGGCTGGCAGAACGTCACCGACGGCGGGGCCGCCGGTGAGTGGCAGCCGGCGGGCGGCGCCGCACCCGGCCAGTTCGCGGAGGAGGCCGGCACCCGCGGCTACAACAACCTCATCGGGGCGTTCCCGACGATGGCGGTCCGCCACGACGAGCAGTCGGTGTCGACGTACGGCTACACCGGCAACCAGTGGTGGTCCTTCGACGACACCTGGTCCATCGGCAAGAAGATGAACTATGTGAAGTCCAAGGGGCTGCTGGGGGCGATGATCTGGGAGATGTCCGGGGACACCCCGCAGGGCACCCTGATGAACGCGATCGACAGCAACCTCAAGTAGCCGTACCCGCCCGCCGGTACGCGCCGGTACGCGGAGCGCCTTTCGTTTGGATCAGGCCGGATCAGTGAGCGGGGTCCGGTGCGTGCGATCGCAAGGCGGAGGAGGGAGTCGGATGGGGTCTCCCCTGCTCGAGCGAAGCCGAGAGCTCGGGGAAGGAGCGTCGGCGACCGACGACAACGCGGCGAGCGTGCGTGCCGGGGCACGCGAACCCGGCATGATCCAAACGAAAGACCCTAGCCCGCCCGGGGTCCGCGTACCGGCGCACCCCGCCCGGTCAGGCGCTTCCCAGCACGTCCGCCGCGGCCACCAGGCAGCGTTCGGCCAGCGCGGCGGGGCCCCGGGGGCCGGTGGCCGGCGCGTCGTCGGCGGCCCAGGTCTCCACCGCCGCGCGCACCGCCGCCCCGGCCACCCCGGCGACCAGCCGCAGCTCCAGCGAGAGCGAATCCGGCCCGTCCGGCAGTCCGGCCCGCGCCGCAAGGACCGTGGCCAGGGTGGTGTCCGCGTCATGACAGGCGTCGTTCCACACCGACTGGAGCGCCGGGCTCCGGGCGCCCATCCGCAGCAGCGACCGCACCCACTCCAGGGACTCCGCGGCCGCCGCGTCGCCGGGGGTGGGGGTCAGCGCGCGGGCCGCCGCGTGCCGCAGCGCGTCGGCCACCGACAGCTCCGCGGGCGCGTCCCGCACCGCCTCCACCCAGCTCCGGGCCCCGACCGAGAGGAGCGGGCTGATGGCCTCCTCCTTGGTCGCGAAGTAGCGGTAGAAGGTGCGCGGGGCGACGCCCGCGGCGCGCGCGATGTCCTCCGCGCGCGTGTCGCGCAGCCCCCGCTCCACGAAGAGCGCCGCCGCCGTACGGGCGATGTCCAGCCGGGTCGCGGCCTTGCGCCGCTCAGTCAACGAGCCACCGTGCATGGCGCTCAGGTTATGCCCTGACGCCCCCGCAGCCGATAGGCAGATATTGCCCATGTGGCAGAATCTGCCAGCAGTACCTGGCAGAACGATCAAGAGGTGGCAAGAGCGGTGCGTCGGCGGCAGTTCCTTCTGAAGACGGCCGGCCTGGCCGGTACCACGGCGGCGCTCGGGCTCACCGGCTGTTCGTCGAGCGGCGACGTGAAGCTCCGCCTCCTCGTGGCCAGTTACGACAAGAGCATCGGAGCCTCGCTCGGGGACCAGTGGGACGACGTCGTCGCCGCCTTCGAGAAGGAGAACCCCGGGATCCGGATCGAGCTGGAGCGGGTCTCGTACACCAAGATCGACAAGGTGCTCGCCCAGCGGGTCGAGGAGGGCCGGGCGCCCGACATCGCGCAGTCCAACATCTTCGCGCCGTACGCCGAGGACGGCCGCCTCTACAGCATGGCCGAGCTGTTCAACATCTCCACCCAGGCCGACTTCATCCGCTCCTTCACCGAGGCCGGCACGGTCGACAACGCCACGTACGGCATCCCCTTCCTCGCCAGCACGCCCCGGCTCTTCTACAACAAGGAGCTCTTCCGGCGGGCCCGCGTCACCGCCCCCACCTCCTGGGCCGAGCTGCGGAAGGCCGCCGAGGGGCTGAAGGCGATCGGGGTGCGGACGCCGTACGGGCTCCAGCTCGGCCCCGAGGCGGCCGAGGACGAGATGCTGACCTGGGTGCTCGGGAACGGCGGCGGGTTCACCGGGGAGTCGGGGGAGTACGACTTCGAGAAGCCGGAGAACGCCGAGGCGCTGACCTGGCTGCGGGACGAGCTGGTCGCGCCGGGGCTGGCCGGCGCCGACCCGTCGAAGCTCAACCGGACCGACGCGTACGCGCAGTTCATGCGGGGGCAGATGGGCATGCTGGTCGGCCACCCGATGCTGATGGGCGCCGCCGACCAGGCGAAACTCCCCTACGCCCACGTCGCGTTCCCCAAGAAGGACGGCGGCGAGGCCCCGCCGGTGGGGATCAGCGACTGGCTGATGGCGTTCAAGCGGGGCGGCCACCGCAAGGAGTGCGGCACCTTCCTCTCCTACCTCTACGGCGGCAAGTCCGCCGAGGCGTACGGCGGCGGCGCGTCCGCGCTGCCGGTGACGTACTCCGCCTCCGACGCGGCGACCGGCCAGGCGGAGGACCAGCCGCTCACCCCGTTCATCCAGCAGCTCACGGAGGCGGAGTTCTCCCCGGTCAACCTGCGCTCCTGGCCGACCGTCCGGGGCGCCATCCGTACCGAGGCCGCGCGGGCGGTGATGTCCGGCGGCGACCCCGCGACCGTGCTCGCCTCGCTCGACGCCTCGGCCGTCAAGGCGGACATGGCGGCATCCGCCTCCTGACCCCGGTCCCCGGACACACCTCCGCCCCGGCGCTGTGCGTGCCGGGGCGGAGGCGTGCCGGTGTACGGGCCGGTCAGCCGAGCTGCTCGTACGCCGGGAGGGTCAGGAAGTCCGCGTAGTCCTGGTCCAGCGCCACCTGGAGCAGGAGGTCGTGGGCCTGCTGCCACTTGCCCGCCGCGAAGGCGTCCTCGCCGACCTCGGCGCGGATCGCGGCGAGTTCCTCGGCCGCGACCGTGCGGGCCAGCTCCGCCGTGGCGTGCTCGCCGTTCTCGAAGACCACGTCCGCGTTGATCCACTGCCAGATCTGCGAGCGGGAGATCTCCGCGGTGGCGGCGTCCTCCATCAGGTTGAAGATGGCCACCGCGCCCAGGCCGCGCAGCCACGCCTCGATGTAGCGGATGCCGACCGCGACGGCGTTGCGCAGGCCCTCGGAGGTGGGCCGGGCGTCCAGGGTGTCGATGGCGATCAGGTCGCCCGCGGCCACCGAGACGTCCTCGCGCAGCCGGTCCTTCTGGTTCGGCTTCTCGCCGAGGACCGCGTCGAAGGAGGCCATGGCGATCGGGACCAGGTCCGGGTGGGCGACCCAGGAGCCGTCGAAGCCGTCGTTCGCCTCGCGGTCCTTGTCGGCCTTGACCTTCTCGAACGCGACCTTGTTCACCTCGGCGTCACGGCGGGACGGGATGAACGCGGCCATGCCGCCGATCGCGTGCGCGCCGCGCTTGTGGCAGGTGCGCACCAGCAGTTCGGTGTACGCCCGCATGAACGGGGCGGTCATCGTCACCGCGTTGCGGTCCGGCAGGACGAACTTGGAGCCGCCGTCGCGGAAGTTCTTGACGATGGAGAAGAGGTAGTCCCAGCGTCCCGCGTTCAGTCCGGAGGCGTGGTCGCGGAGCTCGTAGAGGATCTCCTCCATCTCGTACGCGGCGGTGATCGTCTCGATCAGGACGGTGGCGCGGACCGTGCCCTGCGGGATGCCGACGTAGTCCTGGGCGAAGACGAAGATCTCGTTCCAGAGGCGGGCCTCCAGGTGCGACTCCGTCTTCGGGAGGTAGAAGTACGGGCCCTTGCCGAGGTCGATCAGGCGCTGGGCGTTGTGGAAGAAGTAGAGCCCGAAGTCGACCAGCGCACCGGGCACCGGGGCGCCGTCCAGCTGGAGGTGACGCTCGTTCAGGTGCCAGCCGCGGGGGCGGGCCACGACCGTGGCGAGCTCCTCGGCGGGCTTCAGGGCGTACGACTTGCCGGTCCTGGAGTCGGTGAAGTCGATCTCGCGGCGGTACGCGTCCATCAGGTTGAGCTGGCCGAGGACGACGTTCTCCCACGTGGGGGCGGAGGCGTCCTCGAAGTCGGCGAGCCAGACCCGCGCGCCGGAGTTCAGCGCGTTGATGGTCATCTTGCGGTCGGTCGGACCGGTGATCTCCACCCGGCGGTCGTTCAGCGCGGCCGGGGCCGGGGCGACCTTCCAGGAGTCGTCCGCGCGGACCGCCGCCGTCTCGGGCAGGAAGTCCAGCGTGGAGGTGCGGGCGATCTCGGCGCGGCGCTCGGCGCGGCGGGCGAGGAGCTCGTCACGGCGGGGTGTGAACCGCCGGTGCAGCTCGGCCACGAACGCGAGGGCCGCGTCGGTCAGGACCTCGTCCTGCCGGGGCAGGGGCTCGGCATCGACGATGGCCAGCGGGGACGGCGCTGGTGCGGACATGAGCGGTCACTCCTTCAGCGGGCGGTGCGGGCGGAGCCCCGGGCCGCCGGGACGCCCGGGAACGGCACGGCGTGCCAGGGCTCCGGAACACGGATGCGAAGGCCGTCTGGGGTCCAGAGGGCTTCTGATCAGTGGATATTAGTTTCCTCATGGTGGAAGTTCAATGGTTTGTTGATGTCGAGATTCTCCGGGTCGACAGAAGTGGCCCCGCGACGGCCCGGAGTGCCGGGGCCGTCACGGGAGGTGTTCCCTCACCGGAGGCGGTCCAGATCCGCCACCGTGTCGATGTCGTACGCCTCGGCCACATCGGAACACTCGACGAGCGTGATCGCATCGTGGTGCGCCCGAAGGAACCTCCGGGCGCCCTGGTCGCCCACCGCCCCCGCCGCGACGTCCGGCCACAGCGCCGCCCCGAACAGCACCGGATGGCCGCGCTCGCCCCCGTACGCCGCCGCCGCGATCCCGCTCCGGGAGCGGTACGCCGCCCGCACCCGGGCCACCGCCCCGGCCCCGATACCCGGCTGGTCGACCAGGAGGACGAGCGCCGCGTCCGCCCCCGAGCCGGCCAGTGCGGCCAGTCCGGCGCGCAGCGAGGAGCCCATCCCCTCCGCCCATCCGGGATTCACCGTCACCGCGCAGCCGCCGAGCTCCGCCCGTTCCCGCACCGTGTCCGCCGCGGCGCCCAGGACCACCCGCACCGGGTCGCAGCCACCGTCCCGGAGCGCCCGCACCGCGTGCTCCACCAGGGGGCGGCCGCGGTGTTCCAGCAGGGCCTTGGGGCGCCCGCCGAGGCGCCGCCCGCCGCCCGCGGCGAGCAGCAGCCCGGCCACGCGCGGCGGTGTCGTTGTCGCAGTCATGCGGTCTGGATACCCCACCCGCACCCGGCCGCGCACCCCTCGCGCCGGCTTCGCGCACCCCTCGCACACCCTTCGCGCGAGCAAGCGGGAAACCCGCCGGACCGGGGCGGTGTCCACCGGACGACACGGAGATCACCCTTACGGGAGACCCCGAATTCCGTCCGTGCGGTGGCGCACCGTACCTGTCATGGCGTTAACTTGCGCGCACACCCGGATACTTGACCATGCTGCGTGGGCCGGTCGGATCACCGGCACAAAGACGTGCAAGGGGGAGTGCTTTGTTGCGAAGCGTGGGACAGAAGCGGGTCACCGGCAGCGTCGACGATCCGAGGGTGAGCGAGCTGCGTACGGCCGTCTCCCGGCTCCGCCGCGCCCTGGCCGGCCACCCCGCCGAGTTCCCGGACCGGAGCATCGCCGAGGAGGAGCTGGCGGCCCTGGACGCGATGACGGCGCAGGGCGTCCCCGAGATCGCGCGGATGCGCTGCTCCCTGCTGCTCATCGCGGGCTCGATCGGGTCGGTGAGCGCGCTGGCCGCCGCGCTCCGGGACGTGCGGGTCGCGGTCGACCTCTTCGGCGAGCCGCCGCGCCGCTGACCGGCCGGGTGCGGCGGGGTCAGCGGCGGATGAGCCGACGGGCCGTCGCCGCCGCCACCGCCGAAGTGCGGGAGTCGACGCCCAGCTTGGCGTAGATGTGCACCAGATGGGACTTCACCGTCGCCTGGCTGAGGAAGAGCCGCTTGCTGATCTGCAGGTTCGACAGCCCCTCGCCGACGAGTTGCAGCACCTCCAGCTCACGCCGGGTCAGCGCCTCCGCGGGGGTGCGCATCCGGTCCATCAGCCGGTGCGCGACGGCCGGGGCGAGCGCCGAGCGGCCCGCCGCGGCGGTACGGACCGCCGCCGCCAGCTCCTCCGGCGGGGCGTCCTTCAGCAGATAACCGGCGGCACCGGCCTCGACCGCCGCGAGGATGTCGGCGTCCGAGTCGTACGTAGTGAGGATCAGCACCCGGGGCGCGTCCGGGCGGGCCGTGATCTCCGCGGTGGCCTGCGAGCCGTGCATGCCCGTGCCGAACTGGAGGTCCATCAGGACCACGTCGTAGCCGCCGCCCGCCGCCATCTCGACGGCCCGCTCGGCGGTGGCCGCCTCACCGGCCACGAGGAATCCGGGCTCGGCGTCGAGCACGGCGCGCAGCCCGGCCCGGACCACCGGATGGTCGTCGGCGAGCAGCAGCCGGACCGGGGCGGTGTCGTCGGAGGTGTTCATGCAGCGTCCTGTCCTGGCCGGCCGTCGGTGAGGGGGAGCGGAAGGGTGAGGGCGAGGGCGGTGCCCTGCCCGGGGGCCGACTCGACGCTGAGCGTGCCGCCGAGCGAACGGGCCCTGGCCCGCATCGCGGGCAGTCCGAAGCCCCCGGTGTCCCGGTCCGCCGGGGCGGGGACGAGCCCCGGGGTGAACCCCCGGCCGTCGTCCACCACGTCCAGCGAGACCGAGGTGTCCATGAAGCTCAGGGTGATCTCCGCGCGCCGGGCCCCGGCGTGCCGCACCGTGTTGGCCAGCGCCGACTGCGCGGTGCGCAGCAGCGCCACCTCGTACGGGGTCGGCAGCTCCACCGGTGTGCCGCTCACCGCGAACTGCACGGTGAGATCGGGGCCCGTCGTCCGGGCGGTCAGGCGCTCCAGCGCGGCGGCCAGCGAACCGTTCGCCAGGTCCGGCGGGGACAGGGCGCGTACGAAGCGGCGGGCCTCGGCGAGGTTCTCCTGGGCGGCCTCGCGGGCCCGGCGCACGTGCGCGGTGGCGGGGGCGTCGTCGGGCAGGGTGCGCTCGGCGGCCCGCAGCAGCAGCTGGATGCTGGACAGGCCCTGGGCGAGGGTGTCGTGGATCTCGCGGGCCAGCCGCTCGCGCTCGGCGAGGGTGCCCGCGGTGCGCTCCGCCTCGGCCAGCTCCGCCCGGGTCGACATCAGCTCCTCGATCAGCCGCCGCCGCCGTTCGCTCTCCCGGAACAGCGCCTCGTAGCCGAGGACCGTCGCCACCGCGACCGCCGCGCCGAGCAGCGGTCCGATGAAGGTGCCCGGGTTGACGGCCTGGCCGTGCCAGAGGAAGCAGACGATGGCGGCGGCCGCGGTGACCACGACGGCGGGCAGCCCCCAGCGGTTCGGCAGCAGATGCAGCTGCAGGAAGTAGAGGGGGAAGGCCACCCACAGCGCGTCCGGAGACAGCACGAGCAGCGCCAGCCACACCGCGCCCAGCGCCGCCAGCCACACCGCCGCCGTCCTGGTGTGCGGCTGCACGGCGGGCAGCAGCGCGCCCGCCGCGTACACGGCGGCCATCAGACCGGCGACCGCGACGACGGCACCGGCCCGGGGTGCCCCGTCGCCGACCGCCCGGACGACCACGAGTGCCAGCAGCCCGACCAGCAGCGCGTGCAGGCAGAGCCGCAGCGCGGTGGCGACCGGGGGGTGGGGGCGTGGATCCATGGTGTTTCCAGCGTAGACGCGGGGCGGCGGGGGCCGGTCAATCGAAAGGTTGATGTCGGGCCCCACCCGGGTGCGATGTCCCCGGAGGCCCGGACGGCGAGGCTGGAGCCATGTTCGTCGCATGGAGAGATCTCCGTTTCGCCAAGGGCCGGTTCGCCCTCATGGGCACGGTCGTGGTGCTGATCACGCTGCTCGTGGGCCTGTTGTCTGGTCTCACCGCGGGGCTGGCCCGGGAGAACACCTCGGCCGTCACCGGGCTGTCCGCCGACCACCTCGCCTTCGCCGCCCCGCCGGACGGCCGCTCGGTGTCCTTCACCGACTCGGCCGTCGAGGAGCGGGCCTGGCGGAGCTGGGCGGAGCGTCCCGGGGTGGCGGCCGCCGAGCCGCTCGGCATCCGTACGCTCAACGCCGAGGGCCGGGGCGGGCACACCTCGGCGGTCTCCGCGTTCGGGGTCGAACCGGACGGGGGCCTCACCCCGCCCGGTACCCGGGTCGCCACCGGGCGGGTGGTCCTCTCCGAGCAGGCCGCCGAGGACCTGGCGGCCGCCCCCGGCGACCGGGTGCGGCTCGGCTCCACCACCGTCACCGTCGCCGCCGTAGCGGGCGACGCCTCCTACAGCCACACCTCGGTCCTGTGGACCTCGCTCGACGACTGGCAGCACCTCGCGGGCGACGACGGCCGGGGCCGGCACGCCACGGTGATCGCCCTGACCACCGACGGCGCCGATCTCGCCGCGGGCGACAAGGCGGCCGGCACCAGCACCCTCTCGCGGGACGACTCCCTCACCGCCATCGGCTCCTACCAGGCCGAGAACGGCTCGCTCCAGCTGATGCGCGGCTTCCTCTTCGCCATCTCCGCCCTGGTCATCGGCGCCTTCTTCACCGTCTGGACGATCCAGCGCGGCGGCGACGTCGCCGTACTGAAGGCGCTCGGCGCCTCCACCCGCTACCTGCTGCGCGACGCGCTCGGGCAGGCGGTCGTGATGCTCGCGCTGGGCACCGGCGCGGGCACCGCGCTCGCCGCCGGGATCGGCGCCCTGATCAGCGGCGGCGCGGTGCCGTTCGTCCTCGACGCGGCGACCGTGCTGGTCCCGGCCGCCGTGATGATCGTCCTCGGCGCGCTCGGGGCGGCCCTGTCCATCCGGCGGATCACCGCCGTCGACCCGCTCACCGCACTCGGGAGTGCCCGATGACCCTCACCCTCTCCGACGTCACCCTCACCTACCCCGACGGCGACGGCCGGCTCACCGCCCTCGACCGGGTCTCCCTGGAGGTGCCCGCGGGCACGCTCACCGCGGTGGTCGGACCGTCCGGCTCCGGCAAGTCCAGCCTGCTCGCGGTGGCGGCGACCCTGGTCACCCCGGACTCCGGGCGGGTGGTGGTCGCGGGCCGGGAGACCTCCGGCCTGGACCGGGCGGGACAGGCGGAGCTGCGCCGCGCGCACATCGGGATCGTCTTCCAGCAGCCCAATCTGCTGCCCTCGCTCACGGCCGCCGAACAGCTCCAGGTGATGACCCACCTCTCGGGCGGTGCGGTACGCCGCACCCGCGAGCGGGCGCTGGAACTGCTGGACGCGGTCGGCCTCGCGGACCAGGCCGGGCGCAGGCCGCACCAGCTCTCGGGCGGGCAGCGGCAGCGGATCAACATCGCGCGGGCCCTGATGAACGAACCCGAGGTGCTGCTGGTGGACGAGCCGACCAGCGCGCTCGACCACGAGCGGGGCGCCGCCGTGCTGGACCTGCTGGTCCGGCTGGTGCGGGAGCGGTCCACGGCGACGGTGCTGGTCACCCACGACCGGACCCATCTGGACCGGGTGGACCGCACGGTCCGGATGGACGACGGCCGGCTGACCGTGGCCGAGCCGGTCTGACCCGGCGGGGTACGGGGAACGAGGAAGGGGCGGCCCGGACGGGCCGCCCCTTCGCGTACTCAGCCGGTGGTGCCGCTGCTCGCCAGCGCCTCGGAGAGGTCCCGCGCCGCCTGCTGGAGGATCGGCACGATCCGCTCGGTGGCCGCCTCCGTCACCCGGCCCGCCGGACCGGAGATCGAGATCGCCGCCGAGGTGGGGGAGTCCGGCACGGGGACCGCCAGGCAGCGGACCCCGATCTCCTGCTCGTTGTCGTCGACGGCGTAACCGACCCGGCGGACGTGCTCCAGCGCGTCGAGGAAGCCCTCGGGCGTGGTGATCGTCTTCTCGGTGGCGGCGGGCATGCCGGTACGGGCCAGCAGGGCGCGCACCTCCTCCGGGGGCGTGTGCGCCAGCAGCGCCTTGCCGACCCCGGTGGAGTGCGGCAGCACCCGGCGGCCCACCTCGGTGAACATCCGCATCGAGTGCTTGGACGGGACCTGGGCCACGTACACGATCTCGTCGCCGTCGAGCAGCGCCATGTTCGCGGTCTCGCCGGTCTCCTCGACCAGCCGCGCCAGATACGGCCGGGCCCAGGTGCCCAGCAGCCGGGAGGCGGACTCGCCGAGCCGGATCAGCCGGGGGCCCAGCGCGTAGCGCCGGTTGGGCTGCTGGCGCACGTATCCGCAGAGCACCAGCGTGCGCATCAGGCGGTGGATGGTCGGCAGCGGGAGCCCGCTGCTCGCGGAGAGCTCGCTCAGCCCGACCTCGCCCCCCGCGTCCGCCATCCGCTCCAGCAGATCGAAGGCGCGCTCAAGGGACTGCACACCACCGCTCGACGCGGCGGGCTTGGAGTCGGCTGTGCTGGCGTGGGACGGCGGCACGTCAACGGTCCTTTCGAGGCGGATGAGCGGGTGCCCCGCCGGGCGGGGCACTCAGGAGTGTCCGACACCTCCCACGGCGTCGCGCTCAAGGATCGGACACCCGCAGCAGCCTACCGGGCTGTTCCCGGTCGACGCACTGCTCCGGGCCCGGCGTCCTGGCCGGTCAGAGACCGTTTGTCCCGGTGTCGGCCGACGGCGGGGCCAGGGCGCGGAGCCCTGCTGGTCCCATGCTACGTTCCATGGTGCGAAAGTTGACTTCTACTTTGTGGAAATATACAGCCGCAGGCGAAAGGCGGCCGTCCGGCCCCCGGTCGGGCGCGGCAAGGTCTTGACGAGGCCGCACCCCGAGTGAAAACTCCTTCAACAGTTCGTTGAATTCTTCAGCGTTCGAAGCCCGAAGTGAGGAGCACGGATGTCCGGTGCGGACGTGAACCTGGTACTGCGCTCGACGCGTGTCGTCACCCCGGACGGGACGCGCGCCGCCGCGGTGGCCGTCGCCGGCGGGAGGATCGACGCGGTCCTGCCGTACGACGCCGGGGTGCCGGCCGGTGCCCGGCTGGAGGACTTCGGCGACGACGTGCTGCTGCCCGGGCTCGTCGACACCCACGTCCATGTGAACGACCCGGGCCGCACCGAGTGGGAGGGCTTCCACACCGCCACCCGCGCGGCGGCGGCGGGCGGCATCACCACCCTGCTCGACATGCCGCTCAACTCGCTGCCGCCGACCACCACCGTCGACCACCTGCGCACCAAGCAGCGGGTCGCCGCACCGAAGGCGCACATCGACACCGGCTTCTGGGGCGGTGCGATCCCCACCAACGTCAAGGACCTGCGGCCGCTGTACGAGGCCGGGGTGTTCGGCTTCAAGTGCTTCCTGTCGCCCTCCGGCGTCGACGAGTTCCCCGAGCTGGACCAGGAGCAACTGGCCCGGTCCATGGCGGAGATCACCGGATTCGGCGGCCTGCTGATCGTGCACGCCGAGGACCCGCACCACCTGGCCGCCGCCCCGCAGCGCGGCGGCCCCGCGTACGCCGACTTCCTCGCCTCCCGGCCGCGCGACGCCGAGAACACCGCGATCGAGGGGCTGATCGCGCACGCCAGGCGGCTGAACGCCCGGGTCCATGTGCTGCACCTGTCCTCCGGCGACGCCCTGCCGATGATCGCCGCGGCCCGGCGCGAGGGCGTACGGATCACGGTCGAGTCCTGCCCGCACTTCCTCACCCTCACCGCCGAGGAGGTCCCGGACGGCGCCACCGAGTTCAAGTGCTGCCCGCCGATCCGGGAGGCCGCCAACCAGGACGCGCTGTGGCAGGGGCTGGCGGACGGCACGATCGACTGCGTCGTCTCCGACCACTCGCCCTGCACCACCGACCTCAAGACCCCCGACTTCGCCTCCGCCTGGGGCGGGATCTCCTCCCTCCAGCTCGGGCTGCCCGCCATCTGGACCGAGGCCCGCAGGCGCGGCCACTCGCTCGACGACGTCGCCCGCTGGATGTCGGCCGCCCCCGCCGCACTGGCCGGACTCGACCGGAAGGGCGCCATCGAGGCCGGCCGCGACGCCGACTTCGCGGTGCTGGCCCCCGACGCGACCTTCACCGTAGACCCGGCCGAACTCTTCCACCGCAACCAGGTCACCGCCTACGCCGGGAAGACCCTGTACGGCGTCGTCCGCTCGACCTGGCTGCGCGGCGAGCGGATCGCGGCCGACGGCACCGTCGGCGCCCCCACCGGCCGGCTCCTCGTACGCGGCCACTGACCGCGCACCGGACCTCCTTCGCGCCCGCCGCCCAACCCCACGGCGGGCGCGAAGAAGGGCCGAAGGTCTCCACCCGCGCGACTTTGGTCTCCCGGTGCGCCCGTACGGCCCGGCCCACCGCCCGGCCTGGGTAGTTTTTGTGGCATGACGCGTACGGAATACCGCTGGCTGCTGCCGTCGGCGATGGCCGACCCCGAGCTGTCCGGCGACCGGCGCGGCCGTTCCCGCCGCACGGTGCGGGACTGGATCGTCGACACGACCGCCTTCCTCTGCGCCGCCGGGATCGGCCTGATCGCCGCGGCGGCCATCGAAGCCGACCGGAGCACCTCCGACCTCGTCCTCCTCGTCGACGTCGTGCTCGGGGTGCTGGCCTGCGCCGTGCTCTGGGTGCGGCGCCGGTGGCCGGTGGGCGTGGCCCTGGGGCTGGTCCTGCTCGCCACGGTCGAGCCCACCGCGGCGGGGGCGATGCTCGTCGCGCTCTTCGGGCTGGCGGTGCACCGGCCCTTCCGGCCGGTCGCGGTCATCGGGGCGCTGGCCCTGGTCCTCACCCCCGTACAGCCGTATCTGCGCCCCGACCCGGAAAGCTCCTCCCTCGTGGACACGATCATCGGGGTGCTGCTGACGCTGCTGGTGATCAGTTGGGGGATGGCCGTACGGTCCCGGCGCCAGCTCGTCGTCTCCCTGCGCGAGCGGGCCCGCCGGGCCGAGACCGAGGCGGAACTCCGCGCCGAACAGGCCCAGCGGCTGGCCCGCGAGGCCATCGCCCGGGAGATGCACGACGTCCTCGCCCACCGGCTGACCCTGCTCAGCGTCCACGCGGGCGCCCTCGAATTCCGCCCCGACGCGCCCAGGGCCGAGATCGCCCGCGCCGCCGGGGTCATCCGGGACAGCGCGCATGAGGCGCTCCAGGACCTGCGCGAGATCATCGGCGTGCTGCGCAGCCCCGGCGAGAGCGACGGCGACCGGCCGCAGCCCACCCTCGCCACCCTGGACGAGCTGATCGCCGAGTCCCGGCTGGCCGGCATGGCGGTCGTGCTCGAAAACCGGGTCGACGACCCCGCCTCGGCCCCCGCCGCCACCGGCCGCACCGTCTACCGCATCGCCCAGGAGGCCCTCACCAACGCCCGCAAGCACGCCCCCGGCACCGAGGTCACCGTCAGCGTCACCGGCGCCCCGGGCGAGGACCTGACCATCGAGGTGCGCAACCCGGCGCCCACCGAACCGTTCAGGCCGGTCCCCGGCTCCGGCCAGGGCCTCATCGGCCTCACCGAACGCGCCACGCTGGCCGGCGGCAAGCTGGAGCACGGGCCGCTGCCGGACGGCGGCTTCCACGTCCGCGCCGTACTGCCGTGGCCGGCCTGAGCCCCGGACCCCGCCTCCCGGTGCCCATCGCGTCCGGGCCCCCGATACGGTTGCGGACATGACCACCCCCACCCCGAACGGGCCCGGCCCGCAGCGGATTCGGCTGCTCGTCGTCGACGACGACCCGCTCGTCCGGGCCGGTCTCGGCCTCATGCTCGGCGGCGCCGACGACATCGAGATCGTCGGGGAGGGGGCGGACGGCACGGAGGTCGCCCCGCTGGTCGACCGGCTCCGCCCCGACGTGGTCCTGATGGACCTCCGGATGCCCGCCATGGACGGGCTCACCGCGACCGAACGGCTGCGCGCCCGCCCCGACGCCCCCGAGGTCATCGTCCTCACCACCTTCCACGCCGACGAACAGGTGCTGCGGGCGATCCGCGCCGGGGCGGCCGGATTCGTCCTCAAGGACACCCCGGCGGAACGGATCGTCGACGCGGTACGACGGGTCGCCGCCGGGGACCCGGTGCTCTCGCCCGCGGTGACCCGGCAGCTGATGGACCGCGCCGCCGGGACCGGCCCCCGCGGCCGCGACGAGCGCGCCGGCGCGGCCCGGCTGCGCCTCGCCCAACTGGCCGGGCGGGAACGCGAGGTCGCCCTCTCCGTCGCGCGCGGCCGCTCCAACGCCGAGATCGCCGCCGCCCTCTACCTCAGCGTGGCGACCGTGAAGACCCAGGTCTCCCGGATCCTCGCCCGGTTCGGATTCAACAACCGTGTGCAGATCGCCCTGTTGGTGCACGACGCGGGGCTCCTCGACGAGGACGGCGCACCGCCACCGGCATAGGGTGAGGAGGCCGGCCCGCGGGAAACGGGCCGCACGACCGGGAGGGGCGATCCCATGTTCGGAGTCAGTGGCCGGGCCGACATCGATCTGCGCGGGGTGGCGGAATTCACCGCGGACCCGTACCCGTACTACGAGAAGCTGCGCGCCGCCGGACCGGTGCACACCGTCCGCACCGACGAATTCGACCTGGTCTGGCTGGTGGTGGGGTACGACGAGGCCCGCGCCGCCCTCACCGACCCGAGGCTCACCAAGGACTGGCGCGCGCTGCCCGGCGCGCCCGAGGGCGATTCGATCTTCCTGAACATGCTGGAGCTGGACCCGCCGCACCACACCCGGCTGCGCAAGCTCGTCGCCCGGGAGTTCACCGCCCGGCGGGTCGAGTCGCTGCGCCCGCGCGTCCAGGAGATCACCGACGGGCTGCTCGACGCGATGGTGCCCGCCGGGCGCGCCGATCTCGTCGACGCCCTCGCCTTCCCGCTGCCGATGACCGTCATCTGCGAACTGATCGGCGTCCCGGACCTGGACCGCGACCGGTTCCGCCGGTTGTCGAACGGGGTCGTCACCCCCACCTCCCCGGAGCAGGAGACCGAGTCGGTGCGCGTCATGGGCGCGTACCTGCGCGAGCTGATCGAGGAGAAGCGCGCCGCACCCGGCGACGACCTGATGAGCGCCCTGGTCAGAACGCGCGACGAGGACGGCGACCGGCTCTCCTTCGACGAACTCATGGGCATGGCCTTCCTGTTGCTGGTGGCCGGCCACGAGACCACGGTCAACCTGATCGCCAACGGGGTACGGGCCCTGCTCGGCCACCCCGACCAGCTCGCCGCCCTCCGGGACGACCCGGAACTGCTCGGCGGCGCCGTCGAGGAGATGCTCCGCTACGACGGCCCGGTGGAGAACGCCACGTTCCGCTTCGCCCGCGAGAACATCCCGATGGGGCGGCGGACCATCCCGGCGGGCGCCCCGGTGCTGGTCTCGCTGGCGGGCGCCGACCGGGACGGTGCCCGCTATCCGGAGCCCGACACCTTCGACATCCGCCGCGAGCCCCAGGGCCATCTGGCCTTCGGACACGGCCTCCACTTCTGCGTGGGCGCGCCGCTGGCCCGGATGGAGGGCCGGATCGCGATCGGCAGCCTGCTGGAGCGGTGCCCCGGACTGGTCCTGGACACGGAGGCGGACCGGGAGCCGGACTGGATCCCGGGCATGCTGATCCGCGGCGCGCGCGGACTGCCCGTCCGCTGGTGAGCGGGGAAGTGCGGCCGGTGGCGGCCGGCATACGACGGGACAACGGAAAGAGGAGCAGCGACGGATGACCGGACTCGACCTGACAGCGGCCCAGAAGGTCCTCGACAGCCAGCCGTTCAGCGGCCTCCTGGGCGCCCGGCTCACCGCCTTCGGGAACGGCGCGGCCACCCTCGAGGTGGACGTCCGCCCCGAGCTCCAGCAGCAGAACGGTTTCCTGCACGGCGGGGTCCTCGCCTACGCGGCCGACAACGCGATCACCTTCGCCGCCGGCACGACCCTGGGCCCGCAGGTGCTGACCGGCGGATTCTCCATCCAGTACGTCCGGCCCGGCACCGGCGCCACCCTGGTCGCCCGCGCCGAGGTCGCGCACACCGGACGCCGTCAGGCGGTGGTCCGCTGCGAGTTGTTCGCCGTCGCCGAGGACGGGGAGGAACGGCTCTGCGCCGTCGCGCAGGGCACCGTCCTGCCGGCCTGACCGGGGCGGCGCACCCCGGGGCGTCCGGCGGATCGGGGGCGAGCCCGCTCTCAGCCGCCCCCGGCCTCCTTGGCGACCTCCTCGACGGTCACCGGGCGCCGCTCCCGGCGCGACAGCTCGCAGGCCTCCGCGACCAGCAGCGCCCGCCACGCCTCCCGGCCGTCGCACGGATTGGGCAGTTCGCCCCGCGCCACCCGGACGAACGCGTCCAGCTCGGCCTCGTACGCCGGGGCGAACCGCTCCAGAAACCCGGGCCAGGGATCGGCCGGTGCCGACGGGCCGTGCGGTTCGGCGGAGGTGAGCGGGGTGCGGGCGTCCAGGCCGACGGTGATCTGGTCCCGCTCGCCCGCCAGCTCCATGCGGACGTCGTACCCGGCTCCGTTGCAGCGGGTGGCCGACGCCGTGGCGAGGGTGCCGTCGTCGAGGGTCAGCACTGCCGCCGCCGTGTCCACGTCTCCGGCCGTCCGGAACATCGCGGGCCCGGCGTCCGAGCCGACGGCGTACACCTCGGTCACCTCGCGGCCGGTGACCCATCGCACCACGTCGAAGTCGTGGACCAGGCAGTCCCGGTACAACCCGCCGGAGAGCGGCAGGTAGGCGGCGGGCGGCGGGGCCGGGTCCATCGTCACCGTCCGCACCGTGTGCAGCCGCCCCAGCGCACCGGAGCGCACGGCCGCGCGGGCGGCCCCGTACCCGGCGTCGAACCGGCGCATGAAGCCCAGCTGGAGCACGGTCCCGGCCCGGTCCACCGCGCGCAGCGCGTCCAGCGTCCCCGGCAGGTCCAGGGCGATCGGCTTCTCGCAGAACGCCGGGAGCCCGGCCCGCGCGGCCCGGCCGATCAGCTCCGCGTGCGCCGCGGTGGCCGAGGCGATCACCACGGCGTCCACCCCCGCGCCGAACACCCCGGCCGCGTCCGGGACGGCCCGCGCGCCGGTGCGCCGCGCCAGGAGAGCGGCGCGGTCCCGGTCGGTGTCGGCCACCACCAGGGCGTCCACCTCGGGGTGGCGGGCCAGCACGCCCGCGTGGAAGGAGCCGATCCGGCCGGTGCCGATGAGTCCGATGCGCATGGACCCAACGTGCCGTCCGCCCTCTGCCCTGTCAATCAAATGTCAGGACAAACATGGGTTCGTCGGCGGCCTGCTGTCCGGACAACCGGACAACCGGGCAACACGACGACAGGGCAACCGGACGACCGGACTACCGGGGCCCCGGCCCGGGGGATACCCTCCACGCGTGCCCAAACCCACCACCGACCCCGCAGCACTCGAACTCGGCGTGGACCGCACCAGCCCGATCCCCCTCTACTTCCAGCTCGCCCAGCAACTGGAGGCCGCCGTCGAGCAGGGCAGGCTCGCCCCCGGCAGCCTGCTCGGCAACGAGATCGAGCTCGCGTCCCGGCTGGGGCTGTCCCGGCCCACGGTCCGCCAGGCCATCCAGTCCCTGGTCGACAAGGGGCTGATGGTCCGCCGCCGGGGCGTGGGCACCCAGGTCGTGCACAGCACGGTCCGCCGCCCGCTCGAACTGAGCAGCCTCTACGACGACCTGGAGGCGGCGGGCGCGCACCCCGCCACCCGGGTCCTGCGCAACACCGTCGAGCCCGCCGACCCCGCCACGGCCGCCGCGCTCGGCATCGCCGAGGGCACCGACGTCCACCGCGTCGAGCGGCTGCGGTACGCCCACGGCGAGCCGCTCGCCCTGCTCCGCAACCACCTGCCGGCCGGGATCGCCGACCTGGACACCGCCCGTCTGGAGGCCACCGGCCTCTACCGGATCCTGCGCGGCGCGGGCATCACCCTGCACAGCGCCCGCCAGACCGTCGGCGCCCGGCTCGCCACCGACGCGGAGGCGGCCGGGCTCGCCGAACCGGCGGGGGCGGCCGTGCTGACCATGGAGCGCACCACCTTCGACGACACCGGACGGGTGGTCGAGCACGGCTCCCACCTCTACCGGGCCTCGCGCCACACCTTCGACTTCCAGCTCCTCGTCCGCTGACCCGGTCCGGCACCGCACCGTCCCGCCCCGTTGACGTCCGGTCCGCGCACCGTTAAGACTCCACCGGTCGCACTCCGGCGGCCGGGAGAGAAAGGCGGCGACCCTCCCCGTACCACGGCGGCGACACACGCGCCCCGCCCCTGCCGGGCGGCGGCGCCGACCGCTCGGGGATACTTGGCCAGCCGGGCCGGGTGTGCGCACATCACTCCCGGCCCGTGAAGCAGCACAATGAGCAGCACTAGAAGGGCACGGCGTCGTGGCAAGGGTTCGGACAGGGGTACGTGCGATGGGCGCCGTGCTCGCGGCGGTGCTCGGGGTTTCCCTCATGGGATGCAGCAGCACCGGCGGCAAGCGGGCGGAAGAACGCGCGGCCGCGGCCGCCAAGGGCCGGCCCGCGGTGGACACACCCCGCTGGACCGTCGCCATGGTCACCCACTCGGGCGACGGCGACACCTTCTGGGACATCGTCCAGCGCGGTGCCCAGCAGGCGGCCGACAAGGACAACATCAAGTTCCTGTACTCGCACAACGACGAGGCGCAGCAGCAGGCCCAGCTGGTGCAGGCCGCCATCGACCAGAAGGTCGACGGGCTGGTCGTCAGCCTCGCCAAGCCCGACGCCATGAAGGACGTCGTGGCCAAGGCCGTGCGGGCCGGAATCCCGGTGATCACGGTGAACTCGGGCTCCGAGGAGTCCAAGCGGTTCGGCGCGCTCACCCACATCGGCCAGGACGAGTCCATCGCGGGCGAGGCGGTCGGCGAGGAGCTGAACGCCCGCGGCCGCAAGAAGGCGCTCTGCATCCTGCACGAGCAGGGCAACGTCGGCCACGAGCAGCGCTGTGCCGGGGCGAAGAAGACCTTCGACGGCCAGCTGCAGAACCTGTACGTCGAGGGCACCAACATGCCCGACGTCCAGGCGTCCATCGAGGCCAAGCTCCAGGCCGACAAGAGCATCGACGCGGTCGTCACCCTCGGCGCCCCCTTCGCGGACGCCGCCGTCAAGGCGAAGCGGACCGCGGGCAGCTCCGCCGAGATCGACACCTTCGACCTGAACGCCAAGGTCGCCTCGGCCCTCCAGGACAAGACCCTGGGCTTCGCCGTCGACCAGCAGCCCTACCTCCAGGGCTACGAGGCCGTCGACCTGCTCTGGCTCTACCGCTACAACGGCAACGTGCTCGGCGGCGGCCGCCCGGTCCTCACCGGACCGCAGATCATCACCGAGAAGGACGCCGCCGCGCTGGCCCCGTACACGAAGCGGGGTACCCGATGAGCGCGGCCGCCGGACCGTCCGCCCCGGCCGGGGCCGACGAGCGGCTGCTGCGCACCTCGGCGCTGCGCAGACTCCTCGGCCGCCCCGAGCTCGGCTCGGTGGTCGGCGCCGCCGCCGTCTTCCTCTTCTTCTCGGTCGTCGCCGACAGCTTCCTGCGCGCCTCCAGCATGGGCACGGTGCTCTACGCGGCCTCGACGATCGGGATCATGGCCGCGCCGGTGGCGCTGCTGATGATCGGCGGCGAGTTCGACCTCTCCGCCGGTGTGCTGGTCACCAGCTCCGCGCTGGTCTCGTCGATGTTCAGCTACCAGATGACCGCCAACGTCTGGGTCGGCGTCTTCGTGTCGCTGCTGGTCACCCTGGCCGTCGGGGCCTTCAACGGCTTCATGCTGACCCGTACGAAACTGCCCAGCTTCATCATCACGCTCGGCACCTTCCTGATGCTGACCGGACTCAATCTGGGCTTCACCAAACTGATCAGCGGGACCGTGTCCACCAAGGGCATCGGCGACATGGAGGGCTTCGAATCGGCCCGCAAGGTCTTCGCCTCGCAGTGGACGATCGGCGGCGTCGAGTTCAAGGTCACCATCCTGTGGTGGGCGGTGCTGGTCGCGATCGCCACCTGGATCCTGCTCCGCACCCGCTTCGGCAACTGGATCTTCGCGGTCGGCGGCGAGGCCGACGCGGCCCGCGCGGTCGGCGTCCCGGTGATCCGTACCAAGATCGGGCTCTATCTGGGGGTCGCCTTCGCCGCCTGGGTCTCCGGGCAGCACCTGCTCTTCTCCTACGACGTGGTGCAGTCCGGCGAGGGCGTCGGCAACGAGCTGATCTACATCATCGCGGCCGTCATCGGCGGCTGCCTGATCACCGGCGGCTACGGCTCCGCGATCGGCTCCGCGGTCGGTGCCGTCATCTTCGGCATGACCAGCAAGGGCATCGTGTACGCGGAGTGGAACCCGGACTGGTTCAAGTTCTTCCTCGGAGCCATGCTGCTCCTGGCCACCCTGCTCAACGCATGGGTACGCAAGCGCGCGGAGGCGACGACATGACGGCCCCCACGGAACCGGCCGGGGCGGCGCCGGAGCCCCGCCGGGCGCTGGTCGAACTCGACCACGTGTCCAAGTTCTACGGCTCCATCAAGGCGCTGACCGACGTCTCGCTGGAGGTCCACGCGGGCGAGATCTCCTGCGTCCTCGGCGACAACGGCGCGGGCAAGTCCACCCTCATCAAGATCATCGCGGGGCTGCACCGGCACGATGCCGGAAGCTTCCTGATCGACGGCGAGGAGACCACCCTGGTCAACCCGCGCGACGCCCTGGACCGCGGCATCGCCACGGTCTACCAGGACCTGGCCGTGGTCCCGCTGATGCCGGTCTGGCGGAACTTCTTCCTGGGCTCCGAGCCCACGCTGGGCGCCGGCCCCTTCAAGCGCCTCGACGTCCGCCGGATGCGGGAGACGACCCGGTCCGCGCTGCTGCGCATGGGCATCGACCTGCGCGACGTCGACCAGCCGATCGGCACCCTGTCCGGCGGCGAGCGCCAGTGCGTCGCCATCGCCCGGGCCGTCCACTTCGGCGCCAAGGTCCTCGTCCTGGACGAGCCGACCGCCGCGCTCGGCGTCAAGCAGTCCGGGGTGGTGCTGAAGTACGTCGCGGCCGCCCGGGACGCCGGTCTCGGAGTGGTCCTCATCACGCACAACCCGCACCACGCGTATCTCGTCGGTGACCGGTTCGTGCTGCTGAAGCGGGGCGCGATGTCCGGCAGCCACACCAAGGACTCCATCACGCTGGACGAGCTGACCCGCCAGATGGCGGGCGGCAGCGAGCTGGAGGAGCTCAGCCACGAGCTGGAACGGGCCACCGGCCCCGGCCCGGACGACGTGGCGTAGCGGCGAGCCGCGGGCGGTCCCGTACGCACGGGTCCGCCCGCCCCGGTCCCCCGGCAGTGGCAGAATCGAGCCCGACGGGCGCAGTCCGCCGCCGGGAGCACCGCCCCCGGCTCCCCAACACCCCGCAGGGACGATGAGCACGTACCGCGACTTCACCCACCGCGGCTCCGCCCGCGCCACCGTCCTGCGGACCGTGGGCACCCGGGAGCGGCGCTCGCACCTCACGGCACCGCGGGTCCCCACCGTCGGCATCGACATCGGCGGTACGAAGGTGATGGCGGGCGTCGTCGACGCCGACGGCACCATCCTGGAGCAGCTGCGCACCGAGACGCCGGACAAGTCCAAGAGCCCCAAGGTCGTCGAGGACACCATCGTCGAGCTGGTGCTCGACCTGTCCGACCGGCACGACGTGCACGCGGTGGGGATCGGCGCGGCCGGCTGGGTCGACGCCGACCGCTCCAAGGTGCTCTTCGCCCCGCACCTCGCCTGGCGCGACGAGCCCCTGCGCGACGCCCTCGCCTCCCGGCTCGCCGTCCCCGTCATGGTCGACAACGACGCCAACACCGCCGCCTGGGCGGAGTGGCGGTTCGGGGCGGGCCGCGGCGAGGACCATCTCGTCATGATCACGCTCGGCACCGGCATCGGCGGCGCGATCCTGGAGGACGGCCAGGTCAAGCGCGGCAAGTACGGGGTGGCCGGTGAGTTCGGCCACATGCAGGTGGTGCCCGGCGGGCACCGCTGCCCCTGCGGCAACCGGGGCTGCTGGGAGCAGTACAGCTCGGGCAACGCACTGGTCCGGGAGGCCAGGGAGCTGGCCGCGGCGGACTCCCCGGTGGCGCACGGCATCATCGAACGGGTCAAGGGCAACATCCCGGACATCACCGGCCCGCTGATCACCGAACTGGCCCGTGAGGGCGACGCGATGTGCGTCGAGCTGCTCCAGGACATCGGGCAGTGGCTCGGCGTCGGCATCGCCAACCTGGCCGCCGCGCTCGACCCGTCCTGCTTCGTCATCGGGGGCGGGGTCAGCGCCGCCGACGACCTGCTCATCGGCCCGGCCCGGGACGCCTTCAAGCGCCACCTCACCGGCCGCGGCTACCGGCCGGAGGCCCGGATCGCCCGCGCCCAGCTCGGCCCCGAGGCAGGTATGGTCGGCGCCGCGGACCTGGCCCGGCTGGTGGCCCGCAGATTCCGCCGGGCCAACCGGCGCCGGGTGGAGCGCTATGAGCGCTACGCCCAGATCTACGACCAGGCCGCGAACACCATCCGTTCCACCCGCTCCACCCGCACCTCCTAGGGACCTCGAGAGACATGACCGCTGCCGAGCACCCCGTCCTGCCGCGCCAGTCGACGCCGCCCGACGACGGCCGGCCGCCGCAGGACCGGCGCCGGACGATCCGTCGCCGGCTGATCACGGCGACGATCATCGTGCTGCTCATCGGCGTCCCGGCCGGGTATCTGCTGATCTCCGCCGGGCAGAGCCGCCGCTCCGGAGCGAACAAGGAGGCCGAGGCCTCCGCGCAGGGGCTCCGGGAGGGCTGGCCCTCGCGGTTGCAGCGCCGGATCTACGAGCTGCCGATGCCCGGCAACTCGCTGGACGTGCGGTACTACGAGACCAACAACTGGAAGACCAGCCGGCTGTACGTGGAGTTCCGCACCACCTCCGCCGGGCTGGACCGCTTCCTGGGCCGGCTGGGCAGCGGGCGCTCGAACCTGGAGCCCGGCAAGGAGACCATCGGTCCCCGCGATCTGAAGATCGCGGACTGGTCGTTCCCCGCCGGGACCGAGTGGGCGGGCACCCGGCATGTGAACGGGAAGCCGCGGCCCACCCAGGACATCATGGTCAACATGTCCGACCCGATGAACCCGGTCGTCTACGTGGTGTCCGCGGCCACGCCCTGACCGGGTGCCCCGGCCGGGCGGGCGCCGGGCGGGCGCGGCTCAGGGCCGGGCGGTCAGATAGCCGCCCATGGTGGTGAAGTACTCGGCGGCCGGCAGCTCGCGGCCGTCCTCGGTGCGCACCCGGGTGACGGCCAGTCCGTGGTTGCGTCCGGTACGGGCGTCCGCCCCGGCGACGATCACCACGCCCTCGCCCTCGCGGTAGAAGATCCGGCCGGGGGTGCCGCCGTACCGGTTCTGCGAGACCACCGCGGCGAGGATCTCCAGCCGCTTGCCCCGGTGGTGGGTGAAGGCGCTGGGGTACGGCTCGGACTGGGCGCGGACGAGCCGTTCGAGGTCCTCGGCGGGCCAGTTCCAGTCGATGCGGATGTCCTCGGTGGACCGCTTGTGGAAGAAACTGGCCTGCGAGCGGTCCTGCTTGGTGAACTCCGTCCGCCCGGAGGCGATGAGGCCGAGCGCGCCGATGGTGACGGGCGCGATCAGGTCGACGGTCCTGTGGAAGAGGTCGGTGGCGGTGTCCGCCGGGCCGACCGGGACGGACTCCTGCCGGACGATGTCACCGGCGTCCAGCTCCTCGTCCATCAGGTGCGCGGTCACGCCCACTTCGGTCTCGCCGTTGATCAGGGCCCAGATCAGCGGCGAGAACCCGGCGTACTTCGGCAGCAGCGAGTCGTGGACGTTGAGCGTGCCGTGGCGCGGCAGGCCGTAGATCCGCGGCGGGATCCAGGTCCGCCAGTTGTTGGCCACGATGATGTCCGGATCGGCCTCCTTGAGCCGCTCGAACAGCTCCTCGTCGTCCGGCCGGTTGCGGATCAGCACCGGGACGCCGTGGGCCTCGGCGAGGTCGGCGACCGAGTCGCTCCAGATCTTCTCGTACGCGTGCTCGCTCTTGGGGTGCGTCACCACCAGGACCACCTGGTGTTCGGAGTCCAGAAGGGCTTGCAGGGTGCGGTGCCCCCAGGTCTGGTAACCGAACATGACGACCCGCATGGGGTTCCTCCTCAGGGCAGGGACGGTTCGGCCGCGAGCGCGGTGCCGTAACCAAAGCGCCGTAAGTAAAGCAAGGCTTACCTTAGTTTGCAACAGGGGTAATTCGGGCTCCAGTTGACGCGAAGTCGATACCCGGGGGTGGGGTTCCCTATCGACAGGTGGACAGGATTAGCTTAGGCTCACCTAAGTTCCTGGTGGGCGGCGTTGTCGCCGTGCCCACCCTCCGCACGTTCCCCCGACGCCCGACAGGCGGCTTCCCCGCACGAATGGGAGTGACATGTCACCGGTTCTTCCTGGCGACACACCAGTGGTCCACGATCTGATGGGCATCGGTTTCGGCCCGTCCAACGTGGCCATGGCGATCGCGCTGAGCGAGCACAACGCACGCGCCGGCGGCCAGGGGCCGGTCACCGCCCACTTCTTCGAGCAACAGCCGAGCTTCGGCTGGCACCGCGGCATGCTCATCGACGACGCCACCATGCAAGTCTCCTTCCTCAAGGACCTGGTGACGCTCCGGAACCCGGCCAGCGAGTTCAGCTTCCTCTGCTACCTCCAGAGCAGGGGCCGGCTGATCGACTTCATCAACCACAAGAACCTCTTCCCGCTGCGCGTGGAGTTCCACGACTACTTCGAGTGGGCCGCGGCCAAGGTCGACGGCATGGTCTCCTACGGCCACGAGGTCGTCGCCGTCACCCCCGTCGTCCGCGAAGACGCCGTGGAGTACCTGGATGTGACGGTCCGTTCGGCCGAAGGGCTGTCGGTCCACCGGGCCCGCAACCTCGTCGTCGGCACCGGGCTGCGCCCCGTCATGCCGCCCGGCGTCGAACGCGGCGAGCGGGTCTGGCACAACTCCGACCTGCTCCGCAAGGTCGACGCCCTGGAGTCCGCCTCGCCCTCGCCCACCCGCTTCGTCGTCGTGGGCGCCGGACAGAGCGCCGCCGAGAACGTCGCGTATCTGCACCGGCGCTTCCCCCGCGCCGAGGTCTGCGCGGTCTTCTCCCGCTACGGCTACAGCCCCGCCGACGACAGCGCCTTCGCCAACCGGATCTTCGACCCGGGCGCGGTCGACGACTACTTCGCCGCGCCCGACAGCGTGAAGAGCCGGCTGATGGCCTACCACGGCAACACCAACTACTCCGTGGTGGACATCGACCTGATCGACGACCTGTACCGGCAGATGTACCAGGAGAAGGTCCTCGGCACCGAGCGGCTGCGCTTCCTCAACGTGTCCCGGGTCGGCGGCGTCGAGGAGACGCCCGACGGTGTCCGGGCCGACGTGGTCTCGCTCGTCACCGGCGAGGAGACCCGACTGGACGCCGACGTCGTGGTGTTCGCCACCGGCTACCGCCCCGCCGACCCGCTCGGCCTGCTCGGCGAGGTCGCCGACCTGTGCCTGCGCGACGACGAGGGCCGGGTCCGCGTCGAGCGCGACTACCGGGTCTCCACCGACCCGGCGCTGCGCTGCGGGATCTACCTCCAGGGCGGTACGGAGCACACCCACGGCATCACCACCTCCCTGCTCTCCAACACCGCGGTCCGGGTCGGCGAGATCCTGGACTCGCTGCTCGAACGGGGCGTCACCTCCACCGCCGGAGCGGCCCGTCCGGTCGCCGAGGGCACCGGAACCAAGGGATAACGACCGCCGAGATGCGCACCCTCGCAGTCGAGCGCCCGACGAACGGGCCCGCCGCGTCCCCCCGTCACCGGCGGGGGGCCGGGCTCGCCGCGCTGCTGGCGGTCCTGGCCGTCGCGGCGGCCGTGTCCCTGGCCGTCGGTGCCCGGGCGCTGACCCCCGCCGAGGTCTGGCACGGGCTGTCCGCCGCCCCCGGGTCCGACCACCGGCTCACCGAGATCCGGCTCATCGTGGAGACCGTACGGGTGCCCCGGACGGTGCTCGCGATCGTGGCCGGAGTGGCGCTGGGGGTCGGCGGCGCGCTGATCCAGGGCTTCACCCGCAATCCGATCGCCGACACCGGGCTGGTGGGGGTGAACGCGGGGGCGTCGTTCGCGGTGGTGTCGGTGATCGCCGTGTTCGGCTTCGCCGACCCGTTCCAGTACGTCTGGTTCGCCTTCGCCGGGGCGGCGCTCTGCGGGGTCGTCGTCTTCGGCCTCGCCAGCATCGGCCGGGGAGCGGGCAATCCGCTGACCCTGGCCCTGGCCGGGCAGGGGGTCACGGTCTTCCTCGCGGCGATGACCACGGCCGTGGCGCTCTCCAGCCAGAAGTCGATGAACGCGCTGCGGTTCTGGAACGCGGGCTCCGTCGCCGGGGTCGGCTTCGACGTCATCGGGCCGGTGGGGCTCTTCGTCGCGGTGGGGCTGGTGCTCGCGCTGTCCGTCCTGCCCTCCCTCAACCTGCTCAGCCTGGGCGACGACGTGGCCCGGGGGCTGGGCGTGAACATCGCGCGGAGCCGGACCCTCGGCATCGCCGCCGTCACCCTGCTCGCGGGGGCGGCCACCGCCGCCTGCGGCCCGATCGCCTTCCTCGGGCTGATGGTGGCCCATGTGGCCCGGTACCTGACCGGCCCGGACCACCGCTGGCTGGTCCCGTACGCCGGTCTGCTCGGCGCGGTCGTCCTGCTGGTCTGCGACATCGTGGGCCGGATCGTGGTCCGCCCCGGCGAGCTGGACGCGGGCATCGTGGTCGCCCTGCTCGGAGCCCCGTTCTTCGCGGTCCTGGTGTGGCGCGGAAAGTTCAGGAACGCATGAACGCGACGGAACGCATGAACGCTGCGGAACCCGCGAACGGGCCGGAACCCGTCAACGGGGCGGGGTGTACGGACGCAGCGGGGGCGAACCCGCCGATGGCGGCGGGCGTGCGGCTCGGCCGGGTGTCGTTCGTGTGGCGGCCGTGGCTCGTCCTGGTCACCCTGGTGCTGGCGGCGGCGGCCTTTCTGCTCTTCTGCCTCTCCATCGGTGTCGGGGACTTCCCGATCGGGCTGTCCCGGGTGATCGCCACGGTGCTCGGCCGGGGTGAGCCGGTCGACGCGTTCGTGGTCATGGACCTGCGGATGCCGCGGGCGCTGGCCGGACTGGTGGTGGGGGTCGCGCTCGGGGTCTCCGGGGCGATCACCCAGTCCGTCGCGCGCAACCCGCTGGCCAGCCCGGACGTCCTCGGCATCACCGGGGGAGCGGGCACGGTCGCGGTGTTCCTGGTGACGGTGTCGGGCGGGGCCGCGGCGGCGGTGCTCGGTTCGGTGGGGCTGCCGCTGGCCGCGCTGGCGGGCGGCCTCGCCACCGGACTGCTGGTGTACTTCCTGGCCTGGCGGCGCGGGATCGACGGCTTCCGGCTCGTCCTCATCGGCATCTCGGTGAGCGCGGTGATGGAGGCGCTCACGACCTGGCTGCTGGTCTCGGCCGACATCCGGGACGTGGCCAGGGCCCAGGCGTGGCTGGTCGGTTCGCTGGACGACCGGTCGTGGGAGTCCGTGCGGGTGGCGGCCTGGTGCGTGCTCGGGCTGATCGTGGTGGTGGCGCTGGCCGCGTTCCCGTTCAAGCCGATGCACCTGGGCGACGACATCGCAGCCGGGCTGGGCGTCCGGTACGGCAGGGTGCGGGCACTCCTGCTGCTGTGCGCGGTGCTGCTGGCCGCGGTGGCGGTGAGCGCGGCGGGGCCGGTGCCGTTCGTCGCGCTGGTGGCGCCGCAGGTGGCGATGCGTCTGGCCCGGTTCCCCACCCCGCCGTTGGTGGCCTCCGGGCTGGTGGGGGCGGTGCTGCTGACCGGTTCGGACCTGATCGCCCGTACCGCGCTACCGGTCTCCCTTCCGGTCGGTGTGGTGACCGCGGCGATCGGCGGACCGTTCCTGGTGTGGCTGCTGGTACGGGCCAACCTGAGGCAGGCCGCACGGACATGAGGACGAGACTCGGACAAGGAGGCCCTGTGGCCACGCGGTTCATCACCCCGGCCGAAGAGGCGGACCGGAGCGCCGCCCCGCGACTGGCGGCCCGGGGCGTCACCGTCGGGTACGGCGGGCGCACCGTCATCGAGGGGCTGGACGTGGAGGTCCCCACCGGGGTGATCACCACGATCATCGGCCCCAACGGCTGCGGGAAGTCGACCCTGTTGCGCACCCTGAGCCGGCTGCTCCGGCCGGACGGCGGGACGGTCGTGCTGGACGGCGAGGACATCGCCGGCCTCCGGACCAGGGACGTGGCCCGGAAGCTCGGGCTGCTCCCGCAGTCGCCGCTCGCGCCGGAGGGGCTGACCGTGGCCGACCTGGTCGCCCGGGGGCGTCATCCGCACCAGAGCTGGCTGCGGCAGTGGTCGTCCGACGACGCCGGAGTGGTGGCGCGCGCGCTGGCCATGACCGGGGTCGCGGACCTCGCCGACCGCCCGGTCGACTCGCTCTCCGGCGGGCAGCGCCAACGCGTCTGGATCTCCATGACCCTGGCGCAGGGCACCGATCTGCTGCTGCTGGACGAGCCGACCACCTATCTGGACCTCGCCCACGCCGTCGACGTGCTCGATCTGGTGGACGACCTGCACGAGTCGGGTCGCACCGTGGTCATGGTGCTGCACGACCTCAATCTGGCCGCCCGCTACAGCGACCACCTCGTCGTGATGCGCGCGGGCTCCGTGCTCGCGCAGGGGCACCCGCGCGAGGTGATCACCGTCGAGCTGCTGCGGGAGGCCTTCGGGCTCAACGCCGCGGTGATCGACGACCCGGTGGGCGGCCGACCGCTCGTCGTTCCGATCGGCCGCACGCACGCCGGAACCTGACCGGCCGTCAATCAACCGGACGCCCCAACGGGGTTCCCATGGAAGAGAGTTAGAAACTTAGGCTAGGCTAGCCTTACTGAAGTGGGACAGGGTCCGGCCGCCCTCGGTGCGAGACGCGGCGGGCCGAATGAAAGCAAGGGATTCCGGATGCTTCTCCATCGAACGACGCGGGTGCGGTCCTGGCGGCGGACGGCGGCGGTACTGTCCGCCGCGGCGCTCGGCGTCGGCCTCCTGACGGGCTGCGGCTCCGACACGGCGGAGTCGAAGGGCGAGGACGCCCCGGCCGCCTCCACCGGCGCCTTCCCGGTCACCGTGGAGCACGCGTTCGGGTCCACGGAGATCACCAAGGCGCCCGAGCGCGTCGTCTCGGTCGGCTACACGGACGACCAGGCCGTCCTGGCGCTCGGTGTCAAGCCGGTCGGCATGGTCGACCAGTACCCGAACCCGGCGGGCAAGTCCCCCGACATCAACACCCAGTGGCCCTGGGTGAAGGACAAGTGGGGCGACACCCGCCCCGAGGTCGTCATGAGCAACGGCGACGCGGGCCCCAACTACGAGAAGATCGCCTCCCTCCGGCCGGACCTGATCATCGCGGTCTACTCCGAGATCGACCGGGCGGCCTACGACAAGCTCTCGAAGATCGCCCCGACCGTCGGCCGCACCAAGGGGGAGAAGGAGCCCTTCAGCGCCCCGTGGCAGGACAACGCGGTGCACATCGCCAAGGCGCTCGGCAAGGAGGCCGAGGGCAGGAAGCTGGTCCAGGGCATCCAGGGCAAGCTCGACGCGGCGAAGAAGGCCCATCCGGAGTTCGCGAAGCAGACCGCCGTCGTCCTGTCCTGGTACAAGGACTCCGTCGCGCCGTTCTCCTCCACCGACGTACGGGGACGGCTGGTGACGGGCACCGGCTTCGCCTACCAGACCAGGATCGACGAGGTCGCCGGCGGCAAGTTCTACACCACGCTCTCCCCGGAGCGGGTCGACCTGGTCGACGTCGACCGGATCTTCGTCGTCAACGACAAGGCCGACACCGAGGCGCTGAAGAAGTTCGAGCTGTTCGCCAACCTGTCCGCGGTCAAGAAGGGCAAGGTGTCCTACCTGCTGGACAGCGAGGGCCCGGCGGTCGGCGCGGCGATGTCCCAGGGCACCCTGCTGTCCCTGCCGTACGCGATCGACGAACTCGTCAAGTCGGCCTCGTAGCCGTGCCGTCCGGACCCTCCCGTCCCCGCAGAGATTCGGTTCGCGCGTGAGTACCGTCCCAGCCCCCGGTTCCGCCCCCGCCCCGGCGACCCTGCGTACGGCGACGGGGCGCGAGGCCGTCGGCTGGGTCGCGGCGCACTGCCGCCGCGCCCCCTGGCTCACGGCCGCCACCGTCCTCACCACGGTCGTCGGTGCCGCGCTCCAGATCCTCCCGGTGCTGCTGCTCAGCCGGGTGGTGGACGGGGTGACCGGCGGCGAGCCGTCCTCGGTGCTGGTCGGGATCGGCGGGCTGATGGTGGCCGCCGCGCTGCTCGGCGCGGTGGTCACCGCCGCGTCCACGTACCTGATCGGGCGGCTGGGTGCCGATCTGCTCGCCCGGCTGCGGGAGGGCGCGGTCCGCGCGGTGCTGGGCATGCCGAGCGCCCGCGTCGAGGAGGTCGGCCGGGGCGATGTGCTCTCCCGGGTCGGCGACGACGTGGCGGTCATCTCCAAAGGCATCCGGGCCGCCATCCCCACGGTGTTCTCGGCGGGGGTGCTGGTGGTCATCGCCACGGCCGGCATGTTCGGCCTGGACTGGCGCCTGGGGCTCGCCGGCGCCGGGGCGCTGCCCGCGTACGCGCTGGCGCTGCGCTGGTACCTGCCCCGCTCCGCGCCGCTCTACCGCCGCCAGCGGATCGCCCAGGCCGACCGGGCGCAGGCCCTGATCAGCGGATTGAACGGGATCGACACCGTCCGGGCCTACCGGCTGGAGGAGGATTTCCGGGGGAAGGTCGACCGGGAGTCGTGGCGGGTGCGCGAGCTGGGCGTCGAGGTGTTCCGGTTCTTCGGCCGGTTCGTGGGCCGGGAGAACCGCGCCGAGTTCATCGGTCTGACCCTGATCGTCGTCGTCGGGTACGTCCTGCTGGAGGCCGGGGCCGCCAGTCTGGGCGAGGTGTCGGCGGCCCCGCTGATGTTCCACCGGCTGTTCACCCCGCTGGGCGCCATCATGTTCACCTTCGACGAGGCGCAGAAGTCCGGTGCGAGCCTGACCCGGCTGGTCGGGGTGGTGGGGGAGCCCGCCGAGGAGCGGCTGGTGGGCGACGCCTCCGCCGCGCGGGGCGACGGCGGCCCGCTCCCGGTGGAGGTGCGCGGGCTGACGTTCCGCTACCCCGGTACCGAGGAGCCCGTGCTGCGGGACGTCGGTCTGTCCATCCCGGCCGGCGGCTCGCTCGCCCTGGTCGGGGCGACCGGGGCCGGGAAGTCGACGCTGGCCGCGCTGATCGCCGGGATCGGCAGGCCGGGGTCCGGCTCGGTCCGGATCGGGCCGCACGATCTCGCGGATCTGGACGAGGCCGCCGCGCGCTCCCTGGTGACCATCCTGACGCAGGAGACGCATGTGTTCTCCGGACCGCTCGCCGAGGACCTGCGGCTGGCCGCCCCCGGCGCTGACGACGCCGAACTGCTGGCCGCGCTGCGCACGGTGGGTGCCGAGGGCTGGGTGGAGTCGCTGCCGGACGGGGTGCGCACCGCCGTCGGCGAGGGCGGTGAGCGCCTCGACGTCACCAAGGTCGCCCAGATCGCGCTGGCCCGGCTGGTGCTGGGCCGTTCGCCCGTGGTGGTGCTCGACGAGTCGACCGCCGAGGCGGGCAGCGAGGGCGCGGCCGAGCTGGAACGGGCGGTGCTGGCCGCCTGCGAGGGCCGGACGACGCTCTTCGTGGCGCACCGGCTGACCCAGGCCATGGCGGCGGACCGGATCGCGGTGCTCGACGCGGGGCGGGTCGTGGAGGAGGGCACGCACACGGAGTTGGTGGCTCTCGACGGCCGGTACGCGCGCCTGTGGCGGGCCTGGCGAGAGGGTAGTTAGGTAAGCCTTAGTTAGGTTAGGCTAACTTGCATACCTCGGAAGGATGCTGAGTCTTCGATGACGGAACCGACCGCCCCGCGCGTACTGCTCTCCCCCGCCCGCCTGGCCGGCCTGCGCCGCCGCACCGGCGACTACGGCGACCGGACCGTCGCCACCGCCTGTGCCATCGGGCTGTCGTACTGGGCGACCGGCCTCGGCCCCGACGGGATGGACCTCACCCCGGGCACCCTCTTCCCCGACCTCCTCCGACAGGTCGACAAGAACGGCGCGGCCGACGGGGCGTTCGACGGGGACGACTGGGCGGCCGGGGCGGACGGCCTCCCCGTCGCCGCCCCCGAAGGCGTTCCGTCCGCCGATGCGCAGCTCGCCCTGGACGACCTGGCCGACTTCCCCGACCGCCCCCTCGGCACCATCGCCCCGTCCGACGCGGCGGCCCGGCTCGAAGCCCTGGCCCGGTGGAACGACAACCGGGCCGACCGGCCCCGCCCGACCCTCATGGAGATGTTCCGCGAGCAGGCCCGCTCCCGGCCGGACGCCGTCGCGGTGATCGACGAGCACCGCGTCCTGACGTACCGACAGGTCGCTGCCCTCTCGGCTCAGTTGGCCCATCACCTGATCGGGCGCGGCCTCATCGCCGAACAGGTCGTCGGCATCTCGCTCGGCCGGTCCGCCGAGATGGTGATCGGGCTCCTCGCCGTGCTCCAGGCGGAATGCGCCTTCGTCCCGCTCGACCCGCAGTGGCCCGCCGCCCGGCGCGCCGTCGTCGTCGAGGACGCCGGGGTCGCGCTCCAGCTCGGCACGACCGGTGAGCACCCGGACGGGGAGCCGGAGGCGGTCGCCGTCGACCTCGACGACTGGGCCTTCGCGGACCACCCGGACCAGGCGCCGGACATCACCGTCCCCGGCACCGCCCTGGCCTACGTGATCTTCACCTCCGGCTCGACCGGCCGCCCCAAGGGCGCCATGATCCGCCACGAGGCGATCAGCGAACGCCTCCTGTGGCAGGTCGAGGAGATCCTGCACTTCGGCCACGACGACGCCTCGCTCTTCAAGGCACCGCTCTCCTTCGACATCTCCATCAACGAGATCTTCCTGCCGCTGGTCTCCGGCGGCCGGCTGGTGATCCTGCGCCCCGGCGGCGAACGCGACCCGCACCACCTCCTCGGCGTGATCGCCGAACACCGCGTCACCTTCGCCTATCTGGTCTCCTCCATGCTGGACGTCCTGCTGGAGATCGCCGGCGACTCCGGCCGCCTGGACAGCCTGCGGCACGTGTGGTGCGGCGGCGAGGTGCTCACTCCCGAGCTGTACGAGCGGTTCCGCGCCCGGCTCGACATCCCGCTCTACCACGGCTACGGACCGGCCGAGACGACCATCGGCGTCTCCCACGTCATCTACCGGGGCGAGGCCGAACGCCTCTCCACCTCGATCGGCCGGGCCAACCCCAACACCCAGCTGTACGTCCTCGACGACGAACTGCGCCCGGTCCCGGTCGGCGTCGGCGGCGAACTGTACGCGGGCGGCCTCCTGCTGGGCCGCGGCTACGTCAACGCCCCCGCCCTGACCGCCTCCCGGTTCGTCGCCAACCCCTTCGCCGACGACGGCTCCCGGCTCTACCGCACCGGCGACCTGGCCCGCTTCGCCCCGGACGGCACCCTGGACTTCCTCGGCCGCGCCGACAACCAGATCAAGATCCGCGGCATGCGGCTGGAGACCGAGGACGTCGAGGCGTCCCTCGCCGAACACCCCGGCGTACGGCACAGCTGCGTCGTCGCCAGGAAGAACACGGCGGGCGGTACCTACCTGACCGGCTACGTGATCCCGGCCGCCGGCCACGAGGGGCTGCGGGCCGAGGCCGTCAAGGAGTGGGCCACCGAGCACCTGGTCGAGTACATGGTCCCCGCCCACCTCGTGGTCCTCACCGAGTTCCCGCTCACCGCGAACGGCAAGCTCGACCGGGGCGCCCTGCCCGAACCCGTGATCGCCACGGACGGCGCGACCGAGCCCGTCACCGAGGAGGAGCGGCTGGTGTGCGCCGCCGCCGCGAAGGTGCTCCGACTCGAACGGACCGGCACCGACCAGGACTTCTTCCAGCTCGGCGGCGACAGCATCCTGGCCATCTCGCTGCTGGGCGCCCTGCGCGAGCGGGGCCTCCACGTCACCGCACGGCAGATCTTCGCCCACAGCCGCCTCGGGGCGCTCGCCTCGGTGGCGAGCCGGGAGGAGGCCGCCGCCGTCGACCACGGCGACCTCGCCACCGGGCCCGTCACCGGACTGCCGGTCGTGCGGTGGCTCGGCGAAACCACCGACGCGATCGACGGATTCGTCCAGTCGGTCGTCCTCAACACTCCGGCGGAGCTGACCGGACAGGCGCTGGACACGATCCTCGCCGCCGTACTGGACCGGCACCCCATGCTGCGCGCCCGGCTGGTCCGTGGGGAGCACTGGGGCTTCGACATCCCCGGACCCGCCCGGGGCGCCGGCCCCGTCTGGCAGGAGAGCGACCTCCCGGCCGCCGACTGCGTCGCACTCGCCACCAGGGCACTCGACCCGGACGCCGGGGTCATGCTGCGCGCCGTGTGGCGCCGCGCCGACCGCCAACTCGTCCTGGTCGCCCACCATGTGGTGATCGACGGGGTCTCCTGGCGCATCCTGATGGACGACCTGGCCACCGCGTGGCGGCGGTACGCCGAGGGCGCCCCCGTCGAACTCCCGCCCACGGGAACGTCGTTCCGCCGCTGGACCCAGCTGCTGGAACGGGCCGGATTCGAGGCCGACCGCGCCCACTACGACACGCCACTGCCCGGCCCCGACGCCCCCCTCGCCCGCCGCGCGCCACAGGACGCCGACACCGTGGCCCGGGAACGCGTCCGCACCCTCACCCTGGACCCCGACGCGACCGCCGCCCTGCTCGGCCCCGTTCCCGCGGCGTTCCACGCGGGCGTCAACGACGTCCTGCTCACCGCCCTCGCCGTCGCCCTCGCCCGCTTCCGCCGCGACCTGGGCCAGGACCAGAGCTTCGCCCGCATCGAGCTGGAGGGGCACGGCCGCGAGGCCCGACACGTGGCCGACACCGCCGGGTTCGAGCCCGAACTCTCCCGCACGGTCGGCTGGTTCACCACCCTGTTCCCGGTCACCGTGGACCCCGGTGCCGCCACCGACCCCACCGACCCCGGACAGCTGGCCGCCGCCCTCAAGGCGGTCAAGGACCAGCTCGCCGCGGTGCCCCGCAACGGCCTCTCCTACGGCGTCCTGCGCCATCTGACCGGAGCCCTGCCCGCCACCCCCGCCCCGCAGGTCCTTTTCAACTACCTGGGCCGCTTCGACGCGGGAACCCCGGGTGACTGGCAACTGACCGGCAGTACAGGTCAGTTGGGGGAGAAGCGGGACCCCGGTATGCAGCTGCCGCGCGCCCTGGAGTTCAACGCGATCGCCGAACCCGGCGAGGACGGCGCCTACCGGCTCGTCACCACCGTCTCCTGGGCCGAGGGCAGGTTCACCGAAGACGACATCACCGCCCTCGGCACCCACTTCCACGCCGCGCTCACCGGGCTCGCCGCCCTGGAGGAGGGCGGCCACTCGCCCGGTGACTTCCCCCTCGTCCCCCTCACCCAGGCCGACGTCGACGAACTCGACGGACCGGCCCTGCTCGACATCCTCCCGCTGACCCCGCTCCAGGAGGGCCTCTACTTCCACTCCGTCTTCGACGACGAGACGACCGGCAGCTACGTCGAACAGCAGCTCCTCACCCTGGAGGGCGAGGCCGACCCGGACCGGCTCGCGGCGGCCGCCACCCGGCTGCTCGACCTCCACCCCAACCTGGCCGCCCGGTTCACCGCCCTCGCCGACGGCCGCGTCGTCGCCGTACTGGAAAGCGGCACCGAGGCACCGTTCACCGTCCTGGACCGCCCCGGCATCACCGACGAGGAGATCCGCGCTTACGCCGAACAGGACCGCCGCTCCGGCTTCGACCTGGCCACCGGGCCGCTCATGCGCTACACGCTGATCCGCGCGGGCGCCGGGCGCGATGTCCTGGTGCAGACCGTGCACCACATCGTCGCCGACGGCTGGTCCGTCCCCCCGATGCTCCGCGCCCTGCTCGCCGAGTACCACGCCCCCGGGACCACCCACCCGCTCGGCGACCACCGCGCCCACGCCCGCTGGCTCGCCGCCCGCGACCACGAGGAGAGCGAACGGATCTGGCACGGCGAACTCGCCGGACTGCCCGGGCCCTCCCTCGTCGCCGAGGGGCACACCCCCTCCGAGCACTTCGCCGACACCACCGCCGAGGCCGGGAGCGACCTCGACACCGCCGCCCGCGCGGCCGGTGTCCCCCTGAGCGCCGCCGTGCACAGCGCCTGGGCCCTCACCCTGGGCGGCCTCCTGCACACCACGGACGTCGTGTTCGGCTCCACCGTCTCCGGACGCGACGCCGAACTCCCCGGCATCGCCGACATGGTGGGCCTGTTCATCAACACCGTCCCGGTCCGCGCCCGCTGGACCGCCACCACCACGGCGGCCGAACTCCTCGCCACCGTACGGGCCCACCAGGAGGCGGTCCGCGACCACCAGTACGTCTCCCTGGCCCGGATCGCCCGCCGGGCCGGCACCGGACCGCTCTTCGACACCCTCGTCGTCTTCGACGTGGCCACCGACCCGGACACCCTGCGCGCCCCCGGCCACCACCTCGCCATCACCCGCATCACCAACGAGGGCGCCCCGCACTACCCCCTGACCCTGGTGGTGGAACGCACCCCCGACGGCCGTCCCCTCTTCCGGCTCATCCACGACGGCGCCCTGCTGCGCCCCGCGAGCGCCGAAGGCATCCTGCACACCTTCACCCGCACCCTCACCAGCCTGCTCACCCGCCCGGACGTCCCGGTCCGCGCGGTGACCGCCGCCCCCGCCGCGCTCCCGGAGCGGGCCACGGGAACGCTCGACGTCCTCCTCGACGCCGCGGCGCGCCGCGACCCCGAGGCCACCGCCGTCACCCAGTGCGCCCTCGACGGCGCCACCCGATCCCTCACCTACGGCCAACTCATGCAAGCCAAGGACGAGTTGGCGGACGTCCTGCGGGCGGCCGGGGTCGGCCCCGGGAGTCTGGTCGCCGTCGCCGTGCCCCGCTCCCTGGAGCAGGTCGTCGCCCTGACCGCCGTCGTCGCCGCGGGCGGCGCCTACGTACCGCTGGACCTGGCCTATCCGGACGAGCGGCTGGGGTACGTCCTCACCGACTGCGTCCCGCAGGCCGTGCTCGTCGACCGGGAGCACCGGAGCCGCTTCGCCCGCCTCCTGGAACGGACCGGCGTACCGGCCCGGATCCTCGTCCAGGGCGGGGAACCCGCCCCCGCCGCCCCCGTACCCGTCACCCGCCCGCGCCCGGGGGACCCCGCGTACATCATCTACACCTCCGGTTCCACGGGCCGCCCCAAGGGCGTCGCCGTGCCGCACGCGAGCGTGGTCGCCCTCCTCGCCCACACCCGGCCCGCCATGGGCTTCGGCCCCGACGACGTCTGGGTGCAGTTCCACTCCTTCTCCTTCGACTTCGCGGTCTGGGAGCTGTGGGGGGCGCTGGTCCACGGCGGCGAACTGCTCGTCCCCGACTACGCGCTGACCCGCTCCCCGGCCGACTTCCACCGGCTGGTCCGGGACCGCGCGGTGACCGTCCTCAACCAGACCCCGTCCGCGTTCCACCGGTTCATCGAGGCCGACCGGCTCGCCGCCGCACCGCTCACCGCACTGCGCCGGATCGTCTTCGGCGGCGAGGCGCTGGACCCGGCACGGCTGCGGGGCTGGGTCGGCCGGTACGGCACCGGCACCCCCGAACTGGTCAACATGTACGGGATCACCGAGACCACCGTCCATGTCACCCACCGGGTGCTGACCGGGACGGACTTCGAGCCCGGCACCGAGGTCAGCCCGATCGGCGGCCCGGTCCCCGGCCTCACCGTCCACCTGCTCGACGACCGGCTCCGCCCGGTCCCGCCGGGCCGGACGGGCGCCGTCTACGTCTCCGGCGACCAGCTCTCGCTCGGCTACCTCGGGCGGCCGGGACTCACCGCGGGCCGGTTCGTGGCGGACCCGTTCGCCGCCGACGGCTCCCGCATGTACCACACGGGCGACCTGGCCCGCCGTACCCTCGACGGCGAGCTGGAGTTCGTCGGCCGGGCCGACGACCAGGTGCAGCTCAAGGGGTTCCGGATCGAGCCAGGCGAGGTGGAGGCGGCGCTCCGGGCGCTCGACGGGGTGGTGGATGCCGCCGTCACGGTGGCGGGGAGCGGGGACCATCTCGTCGCCCATGTGGTGGGCCGGGCCCCCGCCGACCTCACCGCCCGGCTCTCCGCCACGCTGCCCGCGCACATGGTGCCCGGCCGGGTGCTGACCGTGGACGCCCTGCCGCTGACCGTCAACGGCAAGCTGGACCGCGCGGCCCTGGCCGCCCGTGCCGCGCACGACGACGCCCCGGCGGCCCCGTGCGTCGTGGATGCCGGGCCCGCCGTGGCCGAGGACGCGCTCGCCGCGCTGGTCGGGATCTTCGCCCAGGTGCTGACCGGCGGATCCGTGGACGCCGACACCGACTTCTTCGCCGCCGGGGGCGACAGCATCGTCGCCATCACCGTCATCAACCGGGCCCGGGCGCTCGGCCTGCCCATCGCCCCGCGCGACGTCTTCCTGCTGAAGACCCCGCGCGCCCTCGCCGCCGACCTGGCCGCCCGTACCCGGCCCGCCGCCCCCGCGCCGGCCCGCCGGGAGGACGGCCCGCTGCCCGCCACCCCGATCATCCTGCGCCAGCGCGAACTCGGCGGCCCGCTCGACCGGTTCGCCCAGGCCCGGACCCTGGAGGTGGCCGAGGGCATCGGTCCGGCCGACCTGCGGCGGGCCGCGACCGCCCTCCTCGCCGCCCATCCGACGCTGCGGCTGCGGCTCACCACCGAGCACGGGGTGTGGACCCTGCGCACCGGACCCGCCCCCGAGGCCGACGTGGTGACCAGCGCCGCCCCCGACGCGACGGCGGCGGCGAACGAGGCCGCCGACCGGCTCGACCCCGCCACCGGGCGCCTCGTCGCGTTCTCCTGGCTGGCCCCGACCCGCACCCTGGTGGTCACCGCGCACCACCTCGCCGTCGACGCGGTCTCCTGGCTGATCGTCCTCGACGACCTGGCCGCCCACCTCGAAGGCACCACCCCGGCCCCGCCCACCACCTCCTACGCCGAGTACGCCGAGGCCCTGACGGCCCACACCGCCCGGGAGACCGGCAGCCTCGGCCACTGGATCGAGACCCTGGCCGCACCACCCCTGCTGCCCGAGGTCCGCCGCCCGCGCACCCGCACCGCCGTCCTCCCGCCGGAGACGGCGGACCGGCTGACCCGCACCGCCCCCACCACCCTCGGCACGGGCCTCACCGAGCTGCTCTGCGGCGCCCTGCGCACCGCGCTCACCGCCGTCCAGGCCACCCCCACCGACCTCGCCGTCGAGCTGGAGCTGCACGGCCGCACCCCGGTCCTGGAGCACCACGACTACAGCCGCACCGTCGGCTGGTTCACCTCCATCGCCCCCGTCCGGCTCACCCCGCACACCGACCCGGTCGCCGCCGCCCGCGAGGTCGCCGAACGCCGCCCGGACGAGCGCGGACACCTCGCCTACGGGCGGCTGCGCCACCTCGACCCGCAGACCGCCCCGCTGCTGACCGCCCACCCCCAGGTGCTCCTCAACTACCTGGGCCGGGGCGGCGAATCGGACGTCCCCCGGATCACCGGCGGCGAGCGGCCCACCCCGTACGCCGTCGAGGTCAACGCCTGGACCGACGCGGCCACCGGCGGTCTGCACGCCGAGTTCACCCTCGCCGAGGGCGTCCCCGACACCCTCACCGGGCACTGGCTCGGGGCCCTGGAGCGGATCGCCGACGCGGCCGCCACCGCCGAGCGCACCGCCCCCGTCACGCCCCTCCAGCGCGGCCTGTACTTCCAGGCCCAACTGGCGGGGACGGCCGGGCACTACGTCGCCCAGAGCTGGTTCACCTTCGACCGGCGCCTGGACCCCGACGCGCTCGCCGGGGCGATGGCGTACGTGATCGCCCGGCACCCCGTCGTCGGCGCCGGATTCACCACCGACGACGACGGCGACCCCGTCCAGCTCCTCGGCGCCGGACGCACGGTCGCCGTCCGCACGGTCGAGGTGGCGGACGCGGCCGCGGCCGAGGAACTGCGCGCCCGCGACCGGGAGACCGGCTTCGACCCGGGCGAGCCGCCGCTGATCCGGCTGACCGTGGTCCGGCCGCCCGACGGCGGGGACCGGCTGCTGCTCAGCTACCACCTGCTGCTCTGGGACGGCTGGTCCCGCGAGATCGTGCTGCGCGACCTGTTCGCCGCGTACGAGGCCGTCCTGGCGGGCGAGCCGCTCGCCGCCACCCCCGCCGTGCCCGGCTTCGAGGAGTACGCCCGTACCCTGGCCGCCAGGGACCCGGCCGCGGCGCACCGGTTCTGGGCCGGCCACCTGGCGGAACTGTCCGGACCGACCCTGCTCGCCCCGGCCGCCCCGGATCTCCCCGAGACCCTGCCGCACGCCCTGACGCACACCATGTCCGCCGAGCTCTCCCAATCGCTGCGGGACGCGGCCGCCGCCCACGGCGTCACCCTGAACACGGTGCTGACCGGCGGCCTCGGACTGCTCCTGGGCGCCCGCACCGGCCGGGAGGACGCGGTCTTCGGGGTGACCGTCTCCGGCCGTGAGGGCGAGGGCCACTCCGACATCGTCGGCGTCCTCCTCAACACCGTGCCGATGTGGACCCGGGCCCGGCCCCGCGACACGGTCGGCGCCTACCTGACGTCCGTGCAGACGGCCCGGGTCGAGGCGATGGACCACGAGCACCTGGGGCTCGGCGAGATCCAGCGCGCCGCCGGGCACGACACCCTGTTCGACAACCTCTTCGTGCTCCAGAACTTCCTGGACCAGGAGGCGTTCGCCGCGATGAACGCCCGCCACGGCATCACCGCGGTACGCGCCGACGACTCCACCCACTACCCGTTCACCTGGGTCGTCACCCCGGGCGAACGGCTCACCGTCAAGCTGGAGCACCGCGACGACGACCCGGCCGGTGCCCGCCGCCTCCTCGACGACTACCTGCGCGTCCTCGCGGACCTCGCCCGCTCCACCGGACCCGTCGGTGCGCTCCCCGGGGCCGCCCCGGCCCCCGGACCCGCCCCGCGCACCGGCATCGGCACGGACACCGTCGTCGACCGCTTCGACCGCGCGGCCGGCCGCACCCCGTCCCGGACCGCGCTCGTCGCCGACGGCGCCGGCCTCACCTTCGCCGAACTCCGCGACCGCAGCCGTCGACTGGCGGGCGTACTCGCCGCACGCGGCATCGGGCCGGAGCGGACCGTGGGCCTGGCCGTACCGCGCTCGCTCGACCTCCTCGTGGCGCTCTTCGCCGTACTGCGCGTCGGCGCCGCCTACGTACCGCTGGAGCTGGACCACCCGGACGAGCGGATCGCCGCCATCGTCGCGGACGCCCGCCCCGACACCGTCCTCACCGTCGAGGCGGTGGCCCACCGGATCGGCGGCGACCGCATCGTCCTGGACCGCCCGTTGCCCGCCGCCGAGCCGTACACCACCTTCGCCCCCGAGGACCCGGACCGGCTGCGCCACCCCGCGTACACCATCTACACCTCCGGCTCGACCGGGAAGCCCAAGGGCGTGGTGACCGAGTACGCCGGACTCACCAACATGCTGATCAACCATCAGCGGCGGATCTTCGAACCCGTCCTTGCCGACCACGGCCACCGGGTCTTCAAGGTCGCGCACACCGTGTCGTTCGCGTTCGACATGTCGTGGGAGGAGCTGCTCTGGCTCGCCGACGGCCACGAGGTGCACATCTGCGACGAGGAGCTGCGCCGCGACGCCCCCCGGCTCGTCGAGTACTGCCGCGACCACGGCATCGACGTCGTCAACGTGACCCCGACGTACGCGCAGCAACTGGTGGCCGAGGGGCTGCTCGACGACCCCGGGCGGCGGCCGGCCCTGGTGCTGCTCGGCGGCGAGGCCGTCACCCCCAAGCTGTGGCAACGGCTCATCGACACCGAGGAGACCGTCGGCTACAACCTGTACGGACCCACCGAGTACACCATCAACACCCTCGGCGTCGGCACCTTCGACTGCGAGGACCCGGTGGTCGGCGTGGCCATCGACAACACCGAGGTGTACGTGCTCGACCCGTGGCTGCGCCCGCTGCCGGACGGGGTCCCCGGCGAGCTGTACGTCTCCGGCACCGGGATCGCCCGGGGCTACCTCGGGCAGAGCGCCCTGACCGCCGGCCACTTCGTGGCCTGCCCGTTCGGCCGGCCCGGTGAGCGGATGTACCGCACCGGCGACCTGGTGGTCCGCCGCCCCGACGGCAACCTCGCCTATCTCGGCCGGACCGACCAGCAGGTCAAGATCCGCGGCCACCGGGTCGAACCGGCCGAGGTGGAGGCCGCGTTCGCCGCGCATCCGGCGGTGCGGTTCGCCGCCGTCGTCGCCGAGCCCGCCCCGGGCGTCGACGGCGGGTACCGGCTCGCCGCCCACCTGGTGCTCGACGGCGCCGATCTGGCCCGGGTCGCCGCCGACGTGGGCGCCCGGCTGCCGGACTTCCTGCGCCCGACCCACTACGCCCGGGTCGACGCCATCCCGCTGACCGTCAACGGGAAGGCCGACACCAGGGCCCTGCCGGAGGCCAGGCCGCTCGGCGCCCTGACCACCGCGGCCGAACGCGGCCCGGAGACGGAGACGGAGACCACGGTCTGCGAACTCTTCGCCGAGGCACTGGACCTGGACGACGACGAGGTGAGCGCGGTGAGCGACTTCGTGGCCCTGGGCGGCCACTCCATGCTGGCGGTACGGCTGACCGGGATGCTCCGCCGGGAGTACGGCCCCGTCGTCACCATCCGCGACCTGCTGACCCTGCGAACCCCGGAAGCCATCGCCCGCCACCTCGACGAGAGCTCCTGACATGCCGCCCCGCACCCCCACCCCCGAGGCGCCACCCCGTACCGGCGCGGACATCCTGCGCACCGCGCTGCGCCGCAACACCGGCGCCATGGCCCGGGGCACCCTCCTCATGGGCCTCTACCAGGCGGGGGAGACCGCCTTCCCGATCGCGCTCGGCCTGATCGTCGAGCACACCCTCCAGGACCGGAGCCCGGCCGCGCTCGCGCTGTCGATCGGGGCACTGGCCGTGATCATCACGACGGTCTCGCTGTCGTGGCGGTTCGGGATGCGCGTCCTGCAGAAGGCCAACACCACCGAGGCGCACCGCTGGCGGGTCCGGGTCGCGGCCTGCGGGCTCCAGCCGGTCGCCCGGGACGTCGACCTGAAGTCAGGCGAGGTGCTGACCATCGCGACCGAGGACGCCGACCAGACCGCCGACATCGTCGAGGTGGTGCCGCTGCTGGTCAGTTCGCTGGTCGCGGTGGTGGTCGCGGCGGTGGCGCTGGGCCTCGCCGATCTGCGGCTGGGGCTGCTGGTGATCGTGGGGACCGTCGCGATCCTCTCGGTCCTGGCGGTGCTGTCGAAGCGGATCGGGGCCCGGACCCGGGAGCAGCAGGCCCGGGTGGCGCGGGCCGGCGCCAAGGTCGCCGACCTCATCATCGGCCTGCGCCCGCTGCACGGATTCGGCGGCAACCACGCCGCGTTCGGCTCCTACCGGCGGGTCAGTGCGGACGCCCGGCACCAGGCGGTCGCCGTCGCCCGGGCCAACGGCGCCTACGCGGGCGCCGCACTGGCCCTGAACGCGGTGCTGGCCGCCGCCGTCTCGCTGACGGCCGGCTGGCTGGCGTTCGACGGCCGGATCACCATCGGGGAGCTGGTCATGGCGGTCGGCCTGGCCCAGTTCATCATCGAGCCGCTCAAGATGTTCTCCGAGATGCCCAAGTACGTGATGACGGCGCGCGCCTCGGCCGAGCGGATGGCACTGGTGCTGGCCGCGCCGCCGGTCACGGCCCCGGGGGAGGGGAGCCCTGCCGGGGACGCGGAGCGGGCCCTCGTCCTCGACTCCGTCCACCACGGGTCGTTGCGCGGCATCGGATTCGAGGTGGCCGCCGGGGAGTTCGTGGCGATCGCCGCGTACCGGCCGCGCCAGGCGGCCGACCTGGCGGAGGTCCTCGCGCTGAAGGCCCCGCCGGGCACGTACCCGGGACGGGTCGTGGTGGGCGGCCGGGGGCTGGCGGAGCTGTCGGTCGAGGCGGTGCGCGCCTACATGCTGGTCAACCCGTACGACGGGGAGATCTTCGCGGGGACCCTCCGGTCCAACATCGACCCGTCGGGCACCAGCCGGTCGGTCGCCGAGGCGGTCGAGGCGTCGCTGCTGACCGATGTCGTCGCCCTGCACCGCGAGGGGCTCGACCACCCGGTCCGGGACCGGGGGGCGAACCTCTCCGGCGGGCAGCGCCAGCGGCTCTCGCTGGCCCGGGCGCTGGCCGCCGACAGCGAGGTGCTGGTGCTGCACAACCCGACGACGGCCGTCGACGCGGTCACCGAACAGCTCGTCGCGCGCCGGGTCGCCGAGCTGCGCCGGGGCCGCACCACGGTGGTGATCACCAGCAGCCCGGCCCTGCTGGACGCCGCCGACCGGGTGCTCGTCCTGGACGACGGGGTGATCACCGCCGAGGACACCCACCGCAACCTGCTGGCCGGGGACGAGGGGTACTGCCTGGCCGTGGCGCGATGACCGGACCGGGCCGGTCACCGGACGCGACCGGCCCCGGCGGTGTCAGCCGAGGGCCCAGGCCACGTCCCTGAGCAGGGCGTGGCGCCAGCCCGCCCGGTCGTGGCCGGCGGCGGACCGGGAGACCCGGACCGCCGCCCCGGCCCGCGCCGTCAGCTCCTCCACCACCTCGCAGTGCGGGAGCATCCGGGGCTCGTGCTCCCCGACGTCGAAGGCGCACCGCAGCCCGGACAGGTCCGGCCCCCCGCGCAGCCGCTCGGCGAGGGCCCCGCCGAGCGGCCCGCCCAGCGGGTCCGCCGACTCCGCAGCCCCGGGGGCCCACCACACGGAGGCCGACTGGACGGCGATCCGCCGGACCAGACCGGGGAACTCCAGCGCCGCGTAGAGCGCGCTCAGCCCGCCCAGGCTCTGCCCGGCCACGACGAGCCGGTCCGGATCGGCCGGCACACCGGACTTTGCGAGCAGCGGCAGCAGTTCACCGCCGACCGCCTCCCAGAGCCCGGGACGGCAGGCGTACTCGGTCGCGCGGTCCTTGGCGGGCAGGAAGACCAGGGTGACGGGTTCCATGTCGCCCGCCGCGACGGCCGATTCGAACGCGGCCGTCGCGGGGTGCAGATACAGCCAGTCGTCCCCGTCGAGCAGCAGCACCACCGGCCCGCCGCCGCCCACCGGGTGCACCCGCGCGGTGCGCCGCCCGCCCGGCCGGCCGCCGGTCCAGCGGAGCCGGGTGCGGGGCAGTGGCGGCACGTCGTCGGCGCCGACCACGGGCCAGTGCGGCTGGGCCGGGGCGTCCGGGGTCGCGGCGAGGGACCGGTCCGCCCCGGCACCGGCCGGGTTGAGCGGGTCCGCGTGGGCGGCCCCGTCGGCCAGGACGCGGTAGGTGACCCGCAGCCGCGCGGGCATGCGGACCTCGGCGTACCAGCAGTCCGTACCGGCCAGACGGCGCAGCGGGAGCGGCGGCGACCAGCTCTCGAAGTCGACGACGGCCTCGGAGCCGCGCCACAGGAACAGGGTCCGCCAGCCGCCGTCGCCGTCCGGGACGGACACCGGGGAACGCGCCGCCGTCCAGAACGCGTCCGTGCCGGCCTCGCCGGACAGCCCGAACGGGGCGAAGGGGCCGTGTCCACCGGGTGCGGGAACGGCCGCTTGTGAGGGGGCGGGGGAGGAGCTAGGCTCATCGTGCATTAGGTGAGCCTAACCTAACAAGGCGTGAGTCTTCCATCCCCGAATCCCGTCCGGCACAAGCCCAACGGACGTCCGTCGGCGCACCGTTGGGCCCGAGGAGGCATCGACATCATGAGCACCAACCCGTTCGACGACCCCGAAGGCCGTTTCCTGGTACTCGTCAACGACGAGGGCCAGCACTCGCTCTGGCCGTCCTTCGCCGAGGTGCCCGGAGGGTGGACGGTGGCACTCGCCGAACACGACCGGGCGGCCTGCCTGGAGTACGTCGAAGCCAACTGGACGGACCTGCGCCCCCGTTCCCTCGCGACCGCCGGAGAATGAGCGCGGTGCGGACCGCCGTGACCAATGCCGCCACCGCCGGATCCCGGCCCGGTGCGGTGTGCGCCGTGCGCCCGGCACGCCGGGAGGAAGCCGCCGAACTGGCCGCGCTCTCCCGGCCGTTCGTCCGGTCCGGGGCGCTGCGGGAGCGTCCCGGACCGCTCTACGCCGTCCGCGCCGCCGACTTCCTGGTGGTGCGGCCCCCCGGCGGCCCGGTCGAGGGTGCCGTCGCGCTGCGGGTGCACCCGGCGCAGGCGGGGCCGGTGGGCGTCGTCTACAACTTCTGCGTGGCCGGGCACCGCCAGGGGGCCGGAGTGGGCGCCGCACTGCTGCGCGCCGTGCTCGACCGGGCGCGTGCCCAGTCGCTCGGCGCCCTGTTCACGGCGACCACCGGCGGCGGGGAGCTGTTCCACCGGCACGGCTTCGCGCCCGTGGCCGCGCACCTGGCGCCGCCCTCCTGGGCGCGTGCGCTCGACCCCCGCCGCGGCGCGCGGATTCTCGCCCGGACGCTCTGAGCGCACCGGCGTGCGGCGCCCCCTGCGCGCCGCACGCCGGTCAGCCGCCCGGGATCACCGTGGTGCCGGAGCCATCCCCGTCGAGGACCCCGCGCAGCACCGCGTGCGGCACCCGGCCGTCCAGCACCTGCGCCGTACGCACCCCGCCGCGCACGGCACGCAGGCACCCCTCCATCTTCGGCAGCATCCCGCTCGCCAGCCCCGGGAGCAGGGCGGCCAGGGCGTCGGCCGTCAGCCGCCCGATCACCTCGGTGCTGTGCGGCCAGTCGGCGTACAGCCCGGCCACATCGGTGAGTACCACCAGCCGCTCCGCGTCCAGGGCCACGGCCAGCGCCGAGGCGGCGAGGTCCGCGTTGACGTTGTAGACCTCCCCGTCCGTACCGCGTGCCACGGGGGAGACCACCGGTATGTGGCCCCGGTCCAACAGGGTGCGCACCATGCCGGGGTTGACGTCCACGACCTCGCCGACCAGGCCGATGTCCACCGGCCGGCCGTCCACCAGGGCCGGTCGCCGCACCGCCGTCAGGGTGTGCGCGTCCTCGCCGGTCATGCCCACGGCGTAGGGGCCGTGGTCGTTGATGTGGCCGACCAGTTCCCGTTGGACCCGGCCGCTCAGCACCATCCGCACCACGTCCATGGCCTCCGGGGTCGTGACCCGCAGCCCCGCCTCGAACCGGGACTCCAGGCCGAGCCGTTCGAGCATCGCGCTGATCTGCGGGCCGCCCCCGTGCACCACGACCGGGCGCAGCCCGGCGCGCCACAGCTCCACGACGTCCCGGGCGAAGGCCCGCTTCAGCTCCGCGTCCACCATGGCGTTGCCGCCGAACTTGACGACGACCGCGCCGCCCCGCACCGTATCCATGAAATTAGCTTAGCCTCACCTAAGTTTCTTGGGTGGGGGTCAGCTGTTCCCTCGTCAGGAGGGCGCCCGGAGAGCGTCAGGAGGACTCGGCGGCGCGGAGGAGGTCCCGGGGAAGGTAGGCGGACTCGACCCGTACGGACCAGCCGCGACGGACCGCGAGGCAGGCCAGGGCGAGGATGTCCAGGTCGAGGGCCCCATCCGGGTCGTCGGCCCGGTCGGCGATCAGGTACTGGTCCCGGTGGGCCTCCAGCGCGTAGGCGAGCGCCAGGCCGAAGGGACCGCACCCGGCCCCCGATGCGGCCCGGGAAATCCCCGAGCGCCGCCCGGACGGCGGCCCCGTCCACCTGATGTCGCTCCACCCGCACCGCGCTGCTCCCCCTGTCCGGCCGTCCGGTCTCCGCGCCACCTTAAGGGAGCTCTCCAGCAGGTGGCGGCGTGCGTCCCCGGTCGGCCGGGTGTCGTCCACGGGGTCCGGGGCCGGAGTCGTCACCGGTGCCCCGCCGCCCGCGCGTCGGCGTGTCCGGTGCTTCAGCGGCGCCAGGTCGGGTATGCGCTGGTTCATGTCTACTTCGAGCAGCGCCCTCGCCTTCCCCGCACGACTGCGTGATCTGATGCGCGGCCGTGACCTCGCCCTGTTCCAACGGGTCGCCGGCCGGCACTGGCCGGGCGCCGATCAGGTGCTGCCACGGTTGAGCCGCAGCGCCGATCACGGGCTTCTCTGGTTCGGCGCCGCGGCCGGCATGGCGGCACTGGGCGGCAGCGCCCGGGCACGCCGGGCGGCGGTGCGCGGAGTCGCGTCACTGGCCGTGGCCTCGGCCGCTATCAATACCGTCGGTAAGCGGACGGTGCGCCGGGAGCGGCCGATACTGGATCTGGTTCCGGCGGTGCGGCAGCTCAAGCGGCAGCCGTTCACCACGTCGTTCCCGTCCGGGCACGCGGCGTCCGCGGCCGCCTTCGCCACGGGCGTCGCCCTCGAGTCGAAGGGCTGGGGAGCGGTCGTCGCCCCGGTCGCGGTGGCCGTGGCCGCCTCCCGCGTCTACACGGGCGTCCACTATCCGGGTGATGTGCTGGCCGGTGCGGTGCTCGGCGTCGGGGCGGCGTTCGCGTTGCGCGGCGTCGTTCCGACCCGGGGACAACTGCCCGCGCCGGGCCGTCCACCGGCGACGGTCCCGTCGTTGCCCGACGGCGAGGACCTGGTCGTCGTGGTGAACCGGGAGTCCGGCACCGCCACCGCGACCGCTTCGACGGTGCGCGAGGCGCTGCCGCTGGCCGAGATCATGGAGTGCGCGCCCGGCGACCTGCCCAAGGCGATGGCCGAGGCGGCGGACCGGGCCCGGGTGCTGGGGGTCTGCGGAGGCGACGGCACGGTGAACCTGGCGGCGTCCGTCGCGGCGGAGCACGGGATTCCGCTCGCCGTCTTCCCCGGCGGAACACTCAATCACTTCGCGTACGACCTGGGCATCGAGACGGTGGACGACACGGCGGCCGCCCTCGCCTCGGGGGACGCGGTCAAGGTGGACCTGGGCAGGTTCCGGCCCGGCCCCGAGGGAGCGGACGGCTACTTCCTCAACGCCTTCAGCCTGGGGGTCTATCCGGAGCTCGTGCGGATCCGGGAGCGCTGGTCGCCTCGAATCGGCGGCTGGCCCGCGGGGATCCTCGCGGCCTTCGAAGTGCTGCGCGGCCGGAGCCCGCTCACGGCCGAGCTGCGGGGAGAGCGGCGGCCGTTGTGGCTCCTGTTCGTGGGCAACGGGCTCTTCCAGCGGGTCGGACCCGCTCCCGGGCGGCGGCACAATCTGGCGGACGGCCTGCTGGACGTCAGGGCGATCCACGGCGGCCGCACCCCGGGGCTGCGCCTGCTGGCAGCGGCGGTGGCCGGTCCGCTGACGCGTTCCCCCGTCCACGCGGCGGTACGCCGGCACCGGGTACGGATCACCGGCCTGACGCCGGGGACCCCGTACGCGTACGACGGTGAAGTGGCCCACAGTGGCACGGAGCTGACGATCGACAAGCTGAACGAAGCGCTCGTGGTGTACTGCCCCGCGGCTCTGTGACGGAGAGGCCGTGGCGGCGGACCGGGGATTCCTCGGCCCCCGCCGCGGCCGTACCCGCTCGCGGCGCCGAGCGTGTCGGCGCAGGGGCCGGCTACCCGGGCGGGAGTCGGGGACGCGGCGGCAACCGGCCCCGTCCGCGGCGGGCGGGACGGCGCCCGGGTGCCGGAGCGGGACGAGGAATCGCTGCTCAGGGGCCGATCGGCCCTAGTCGCGGCGGCCCCGCGCCGCGTTCACTGCGTTGCGTCGCGCGCCGCAGGTGCGCGCGGGAGGGAAGCATCGTGATCGCAGTCGTCGGGCACAGGGACCTCGGCAGTCGGACCCTGGAGCTGGTGGAGGCCGAACTCGGAGCGCGGCTGGACCGGTTGGCGGAGGGCGCCGCCGCCCTGGTGCGGGCCGGGGCCGGACTGCCGGTGGTGTTCGGGCGGGCCGCCCGGGAGGCGGGACGGAAGCTGACGGTGCTGCTGCCGTCGCAGGGCGCGGTGCCCGCCCCGCTGCCGGAGCCGGACCGCTCGGCCGCGGGTGAACTCCTGGTCCTGGCCGAGCAGGTGCGGCTGCTGGCCTTCGACCCGACCGACCGGGACGCCTGCGTCGGCGCGGACGAGCGGCTGGTGGCGGCCTGCCGGACGGTCCTCGCGGTGTGGGACGGATCGCCCTCGGACGGCGAGGACGCCACCGCGCACCTGGTCGCGTTCGCCCGGGCGCGCGGCATCGCGGTGGAGGTCGTCTGGCCGGCCGGTTCGGCACGGGGGCGACGGTGAACCGGCTGCGGGAGGACGTACCGGCGGGCCGGGCGGACACCACGGCGTGCCCGGACGGGCCCGGGGACACGGCCCACGACGAGGAGTGCGCCGGAGCGCGGCGCGGATTCGGCTGGCTGCTGATCGTCACCGCCGCGCTCGGGCTGCTCTCCTCGTTCGTCATCACGGTCGACAAGTTCGAACTCCTCGTCGACCCCGGCTTCGTACCGGCCTGCTCGCTCAGCCCCGTGGTGTCCTGCACCAGCGTGATGACCAGCGACCAGGCATCGGTCTTCGGCTTCCCCAACCCGCTCATCGGGTTGATCGGCTTCGCGGTGGTGCTGGCCACCGGCGCCGGGCTGCTCGCCGGGGCCCGCTACCGGCGCTGGTACTGGCTGGGGCTGAACCTCGGTGCCCTGCTGGGGGTCGGCTTCTGCATGTGGCTGATGACCCAGGCCTTGTACGAGATCGGCGCCCTGTGCCTGTGGTGCATGCTCGTCTGGGCGGTCACGATCTTCGTGTTCTGGCACACCACGGTGCACAACCTGCGCCACGGGGTGCTCCGGGCACCGCGCGCCCTGGTGGCGGCGGTGCTGGAGTTCCCGCTGGTGGTGCCGGTGACCTGGTGCCTGGCCGTGGTCATGCTGATAGCAGTCCGGTTCTGGCCGTACTGGCGGAGCCTCCTGTGACCGCGCCCCTGTCGGCGGTGTCGAGATGAAGGTGCGCCTGCGGAATCCCGGCGGCGGCCAGCCGGGCGGCGGCCTCCCGCCCGGCACCGGCCGGGGCGGCCTCGGGGGAGAGCGCCACGAAGGCGTGCTGCCGGGCCGGGGACCGCGCCCCGGTCTCCCCGAGGAGCGCCCCCGGGGCGTCCGCCGCGACGACGGTCAGCCAGGGCCGGTCGCGCCGGAACGCCTCCAGGGCCGCCGCGTCGTACAGCTCCTCGCCCGCACTCCCCGGACCGCCGCGGAGCAGCAGCAGTCGTACCCGGTGCACGCCCGACCGGTCCGCGTCGATCCGCTGGAGCAGCGCCTTCATCGGGGCCCAGCCCGTGCCGGAGGCGAGCAGCAGCAGCTCGGCCGAGAGCAGGTGGTCCGGCAGGACCAGCGCACCGCGCGGCGCCCCGATCCGGACGGTGCCGCCCACCCGCGTACCGTGCACCAGCGCGTCGCTCACCCCGCCGGCGTTCCGGGCCCGTACGTGGAACTCCAGCTCGCCGTCCGGGTGCGGGGCGCGGGCCAGGTAATAGGGGCGCCAGGCCTGCTCCAGCAGGGGCGACTCCAGGGACGCGTACTGCCCGGCCTCGAAGGCGTACGGCTGGTGCGGGCGGACCCGCAGCACGGCGAGACCGGGGGCGCGCAGCTCGTGCGCGACCACCGTCGCCTCCCAGCTGGGCGGTTCGGAGATCGCCTCGTCGGCGCCCCGGACCATCGCGGAGACCGCCAGGTTCAGCATCCGCAGCCAGGCGTCCTCCAGCGCACCGGTCCACCGGATCCCGGCCCGCAGCCGCAGCGCCTCGACGAGCGCCTCCTCGAACGCGGCGAACTGCGCGGGGCGCACCCCGAGCTTGCGGTGGTCGCGTCCCAACTGGCGGAAGACGCGGATCAGTTCGTCGGTGCGGTGCAGATTGCCGATCAGGTAGTGGAAGATCGACGCGAGGTGGTCGCGCTGGAACGCCATCGACTTTGGGAACAGCGCCCGCAGATACGGATGCCGCTCGAACAGGATCCGGTACAGGTCCGCGATCAGCTCGTCCACCGGGCCCACCAGCGGGAGCGCGTCGCTGATCAGGAGCTGGTCGGCGGTGCCGTCGTAGGCCCGGGGTGCCTCGGCGGTCCAGCGGTCCGTACGGCTGTCGGCCGGGGCCAGGATGCGTCGTCGCAGCCGCATCGCGTCGTGCCGGGCGAGCAGTGCGTGGTAGTCCTCGCCGGAGGTGTTCATGGGCCGGGTTCTCCTTGGTGCAGCGCAGTGGGGGTGGCCGGAAGAGAGACGTCCGCGAGCGCCCGGACGATCTTGGCGGCGTCAGTATGGCACCGGGGTCCACCCGCTGACCGGCCCCTGGCCACAGGGCCTTTCGGCCCTGTTCAGATGCCGTTCACCGTGCCTTCGCACCCCCTTCGAACCGTCCCCGGAGCCGGGCACATACTGGTCCCGGCCCTCTCCCCGAACCGATCGAGCCTGATGTGAGTGAGTTCGCGAATCCCGCACCGAGCATGACCACCCGGCCCCCGGCCCCCGTACCGTCCACGGCCCCCGTACGCGTCTTCATCCTCGACGACCACGAGGTCGTACGGCGCGGAGTGCGCGATCTGCTGGAGGCCGAGGACGACATCGAGGTGGTCGGCGAGGCGTCCACCGCCCGGGAGGCACTGGCCCGGGTACCGGCCACCCGGCCGCAGGTCGCCGTGCTGGACGTACGCCTCGGCGACGACCAGGGCGGCGACCACGCCGGGATCGAGGTGTGCCGGGAGCTGCGCGCCCTGATGCCCGAGCTGGCCTGCCTGATGCTGACGTCCTTCGACGACGACGAGGCGCTGTTCGACGCCATCATGGCGGGGGCGGCGGGCTATGTGCTCAAGCAGATCAACGGCGCCGACCTGATCACCGCCGTACGCCGGGTCGCCTCCGGCAGCTCGATGCTCGACCCGCGCACCACCGCCCGGGTCATGGAGCGGCTGCGCGGCGCCGAGCAGCAGCCGCCCGCCGAGCCGTCCGAGGAGGCCCAGCTCGACGGACTCACCCCCCGGGAGCGGCAGATCCTCGACCTCATCGGCGAGGGGCTCACCAACCGGGAGATCGCCGAGCGGCTCTTCCTGGCCGAGAAGACCGTCAAGAACCGCATCTCCTCGATCCTCGCCAAGCTGGGCGTGGGCCGCCGCATCCAGGCCGCGATGCTCGTCGGCCGGGTCAAGGAACGCCGGGGCTGACGGGACCGCGCCCCGGCGGGGCCCACGGGCCGTCCCGTGACCCTGACGGGCGGGCGACGGCCGCTCCGGCACCTCGCCGCGCTGTCGGAACGCCCGCACGCCTCCAGCGTGCGGGCGTACTCCGTCCTGCGATCCGTCAGGGACGGCGGGACGGCCCTCAGTCGTGCAGGGGCGCGCGCCAGACGATCCGGGTGCCGCCGTCCCCGGGCCGCTCCACGGAGAGCGAGCCGCCGCACAGCTCCGCCCGGGTCCGCATGTTGGCCAGCCCGCCGGAGCGCCCGGCCACCGGTCCCGAACCGGTGGCGGCCAGTACGCCGGCCGGGATCCCGGCGCCGTTGTCCGTGACGGTCAGGGCCACCACCGCCTCGTCGGCGACGAGTTCGATCCCGATGCGGGTGGCGCGGGCGTGCCGGGAGGCGTTGGAGACCGCCTCGGCGGCCACCGCCACCAGGTGCTCGGCCAACTCGTCCGGGACCGTGGTGTCGACCGGCCCGTCGATCCGCAGCGAGGGCTGGAACCCCAGGGCGGCCGCCGCGGTGCGGGCGGTCTCCGCCATCCGGTGCCGCAGCCCGCCGCGCCCCGCCCGTTCCGCCGTCCGCAGATCGAAGATGGTGGACCGGATGATCCGGATCGTTGTGTCCAGGTCGTCCACCGCCCGGCTGACCCGCTCCGCCGCGCCCGGCCGGTCCGCGATGGCCCGGGTGGTGCTCTGTAGGGTCATCCCGGTCGCGAAGAGCCGCTGGATCGCCAGGTCGTGCAGATCACGGGCGATCCGGTCCCGGTCGTGCATCACGGCCAGTTCCTCGGACTCGGCCCGTCCGCGGGCCAGCTCCAGGGCGATGGCCGCCTGGTCGGCGAAGCCCGAGACCAGCGCGATCTCCGTCTCGTCGAACGGCGGCCGGTTCGCCGGCCGCCCCAGCCGCAGTGCCCCGCTCGCCCCCGCGTCGACCCGCAACGGCACCGCCACCACCGGCCCGAGCCCGTCCTCGGCCCCGTCGCCGAACGGATGGGCCCGCGGATCGGTCGTCACGTCCGCGCAGTGCACCGGCGTACCCGTACGGGCCGCGAGCCCGGCCAGCGACCCCCGGGCCGGGACGGACCGCCCCATGACCCGCCCGGCGTCCCGGCCGTGGGCGACCGCGACGGTCAGCCGGGTGTCGGCGCCCTCCCCGGTCCCGGGCGCGGCGGCGGACGGCGTCGGCAGCAGGATCGCGGCCCGGTCGGCCCCCGCCACCTCCATCGCCCGCTCGGCGATCAGATGCAGCACCTCGTCGGCGTCCGTCCCCGACAGCAGGCTGCGGGTGATCTCGCCGAGCGCCTCCAGCCGCCGTTCCCGGCGGCGGCTCTCGTCGTACATCCGGGCGTTGTCGATGGCGACCCCGGCCGCGATCGACAACGTGGTCAGCAGCGACTCGTCGTCGGCGTCGAAGTCCGCCCCGCCCCGCTTCTCGGTCAGGTACAGATTGCCGAAGACCTCGTCCCGGACCCGGATCGGCACCCCGAGGAAGGTGCGCATCGGCGGATGGTGCGGCGGGAAGCCGAAACTGCGCGGATGGCTGCTGAGATCGGTGAGCCGCAGCGGCTCCGGACGGTGGATCAGCTCACCGAGGATGCCCCGCCCGCACGGCGTCTGGCCGATCTCGGCGGCCGTCGGCTCCGATATGCCGACCGTCAGGAACTCCAGCAGCTTCTGCCCGTCCCCGATGATGCCGAGCGCCCCGTACTCCGCGTCGGTGAGCGTCACCGCGGCCTCCACGATGCCGCGCAGCACCTCGGGCAGCTCCAGACCCCGCCCCAGGCTCATCACCGCGTCCAGCAGTCCGCGCATCCGGTCCGGCCGGCTCGGCTGCGGCCAGGCGGCCGGGGCGACGGACGCGGCCGACGCCCCGGAGACCGGGCAGCGGGAGCCGTGCGGGGGCGCGGGGGAGGGGACTTCACCGGGGGAGCCGGGCGCCGTGGGTGCTGTCTCTGTCATTCGGGGTGCCGCTCTCAGGGTCCGTGTGCCGGGGGATCGCTCACCGGATCACCGCGGGGCTGGAACCGGTCCACGGACGGTCAGCCTACGGCAGCCGCCCGGCCGGCCCCCGGCCGCACCCGCGTAACCCGGGGGCCGGGTGGTGGGGCCGGTCGGCCGCCCGGGGCCCCGCGCGTAGGGCCGGTCGTCCCGGTGAACGGTACCCGTCGGTCCCTGGAGGCGTTCCGGCGCCGGGACCAGCATGGTGCGGCCGGGAAGGTCCGGCCCGTCCCCCGTGATCCACCGGACCTTCCCGACCGCTCCCCACGCCCCGCACGGCGGGGGAGCGCTCGTGGAACGCAAGAGCTGGAGGACACGGTCCGGTGGACGCAATGGAAAAGCAGGGCAGCCCGGCAGCCCCCGCACAAGGGCCCCTGCCCCCCGGCCCCGACCGGCCCGGCCGCCGCTCCCGCGGCCGGATCGTCGTCTCGTGGCTCACCACGACCGACCACAAGCAGATCGGCACGCTGTACCTCGTCACCGCGTTCCTGTTCTTCCTCGTCGGCGGTGTGATGGCGCTCGTGATGCGCGCCGAGCTCGCCCGTCCCGGGACGCAGATCATCTCCAACGAGCAGTTCAACCAGGCGTTCACCATGCACGGCTCGGTGATGCTGCTGCTCTTCGCGATGCCGCTGTTCACCGGATTCGCCAACTGGCTGATGCCGCTCCAGATCGGCGCGCCCGACGTGGCGTTCCCGAGGCTGAACATGCTGGCCTACTGGCTGTTCCTCTTCGGCTCGCTGATCGCCGCCGCGGGGTTCCTCACCCCGCAGGGCGCCGCCGACTTCGGCTGGTTCGCGTACGCCCCGCTCTCCGACGCCACGCATTCCCCGAGCATCGGCGCCGACATGTGGATCATGGGCGTGGCGCTCTCCGGATTCGGATCCATTCTCGGCGCGGTCAATTTCATCACCACCATCATCTGCATGCGCGCCCCCGGAATGACCATGTTCCGGATGTCGATCTTCACCTGGAACGTACTGCTGACCGCCGTACTCATCCTTCTGGTCTTCCCGGTCCTGGCGGCCGCGCTCTTCGCCCTGGAAATGGACCGGAAATTCGGTTCGCACATCTTCGACCCGGCCAACGGCGGCGCCCTGCTCTGGCAGCACCTCTTCTGGTTCTTCGGCCATCCCGAGGTCTACGTCCTGGCGCTGCCGTTCTTCGGAATCGTCTCCGAGATCGTCCCCGTCTTCTCCCGCAAGCCGATGTTCGGCTACATCGGCCTGGTCGCCGCGACGATCGCCATCGCCGGCCTCTCCGTCACCGTCTGGGCCCACCACATGTACGTGACCGGCGGTGTGCTGCTCCCCTTCTTCTCGTTCATGACCTTCCTGATCGCCGTACCGACCGGGGTGAAGTTCTTCAACTGGATCGGCACGATGTGGAAGGGGTCGCTCTCCTTCGAGACCCCGATGCTCTGGACCACCGGATTCCTCATCACCTTCGTGTTCGGCGGACTGACCGGCGTCATCCTGGCCTCGCCGCCGCTCGACTTCCACGTCTCCGACTCGTACTTCGTCGTCGCGCACTTCCACTACACGCTCTTCGGCACGGTCGTGTACGCGATGTTCGCCGGATTCCATTTCTGGTGGCCGAAGTTCACCGGAAAAATGCTCGACGAACGGCTCGGGAAAATAACGTTCTGGACGCTGACGGCCGGATTCCACCTCACCTTCCTGGTCCAGCACTGGCTCGGCGCCCAGGGAATGCCCCGCCGGTACGCCGACTATCTCGCCGCCGACGGATTCACCGCGCTCAACACCCTCTCCACCATCGGGTCGTTCCTGCTCGGACTGTCGTTCCTGCCCTTCTTCTACAACGTCTGGAAGACCAGCCAGTACGGCGAGAAGGTCACCGTCGACGACCCGTGGGGCTACGGCCGCTCCCTGGAATGGGCCACCTCCTGCCCGCCGCCCCGGCACAACTTCACCTCCCTGCCCCGCATCCGCAGCGAATCCCCGGCCTTCGACCTCCACCACCCGGAGATCACCGCCCTCGAATCCGCCTCGCACTGACCCGCCCCGCACCGCTTCCCGAGGAGTGCCACCGATGTCCCACGGAGTGCTGGCGGGAGGAGTCCTCGTACTCCTCGCAGCCGGAAACGTCTGGTACCTGCCCGCCTACCTCGACCTCCGGGCCGGTCCGGACCGGCCGCGCTCGCGCCGGCCCGCGGCGGCGGCCGTTCTGACCGGCTGGGGCACGGTGCCCCTCACCCCGCTCCTGCTGCTCCTGTCCGTGGCCCCGGGCCTGGCCGTCCTGCCCGCGGTGGCCGGTGTCACCGCGGTGATCTGCCTGGCCGTCCGGTCCCGGCTGCTGCGGGCCCGGGAGCAGCGCGAGGAGGAGGCCCGCTGGTCCACGCTCTTCCCGGTACGGGCCGCCGGGAGCAGGGAGGACGCATAGACGAAAGCGAGACACGCACGGCAGGCGACAGCCGTGGAACCCCCGCCGGACGGTCCCGGCGGGGGTTCCCGCGTCCTCGGGGCGGCCCGGGTGCCGATGGGGCCGGCGGCCGGTCAGGGCCTGGGCACGGTGGCGCCGTCGCCCTCCTGGACGGCGATCCGGGCGAGCTTCGTCAGCATCATGCCGTTGCGGATGGAGGCGAGGTAGTCGACGGGGAGTCCGTGCATCCGGGTACCGGGGCCCCGCAGCGGATGCCATTCGAGGAGGAAGAGGGTGTTCCCGCCCCACGGGATCAGGTTCATGGCGATACGGGCCGCGCCGAACGGGGACGCCCGGGCCTCCAGCTCCAGACGGCGCCCGGGGTCGCAGATGCGGACGGTGCAGGTGTCGTCGAGGGTGACGGGGCCGAGGCCCACCCGGAACCGCAGCCGGGCACCGACCTCGGGCCAGTGCGGGTCGACGGCGATGATCCGCTGGGTCCCCGAGACCCACTCCCCGTACCGGCTGCCGTCGGCCAGCAGGTCCCACACGGTGGACGGCGGGCTGAGGATCAAGCGGCGGTTCCGGGACACTGCGACGCCTTCTCTCCGTCGGGACGGCCCCCGCCCGACGCTACCGGGAGCGCGCCGCCCCGGCACCCGTGGCCGCCCGCGTGTCGCCGTACGCGCTCCCGGCCCGCGCGTGGAGTGCTCGCCGAACCGGTCGGGCCGTGCGATCGATTCCGGCCCGGGATCAGCCTTCCGGCCCGTCCAGCTCCCAGACGTGGAGAACGTCGCGGCCCGGGGACAGCGTCGTCCAGGCGCCGCCGCCCAACGCGGTCGGCTCGCCGGAGACCGGCAACGGGTAGCCGACCGGCACGGGTCCGCCCGACTCCGTGGTGTCGACCAGCCAGTGCCGGCCCTGCCCCCACTCGTCGTCGCTCTCGGTGGTCGAGACGAGCAGGGTGGTCTCGTCGAGAAAGCCTCCGGCCCAGTCCCAGCAGGCGCCCGGCCCGTCCTCGTCGTCGGTGGGAGCACCGGGGTGCGGGGGGACCGCAGCCTCGGCGTCCCACTCCAGCCCGGCCACGACGGCGCCCCCGGAATCCCGTACGGCGAGGGAGCCCTGGGCGTGGGAGACGGTCATGAGCCGGTCGCCCGAGGGGCTGAGGTGCAGCAGGCACAGGTCGTCGTCCAGACAGTCCACGGCCAGCGCGTTCCCGTCCCACCTGCCCCAGCGCAGCGGTGCTCCGTCCTGGCCCTCGCCGATGCTCAGCCCCATCTGGTGGGGATCGGCCGGGTGGGGGAAGTGGAAGCTCCCCGCCGCTGCGGCTTCGGCGTCGGCACGGGCGAGCACATGCCCGCTCCCCGCGTCGATGACCAGCCACTCGTCGACCGTGTCGGGGCTCGGCTCTCCGCCGGGCAACGGGCCGCGTACATGGGCCCAGACGAGTCGGCCGTCCGCGGAGAAGCCGACGGACCCGCTCTCCGGGTACCGATGGTCCCGCCGGTCCGCGTACTCGGCGTACGACTCGTGCGCGTCCCGGCACGCGCCGTACCAGCACCCGTGGCGGACCTCCCACCGCACGACGCCCGACGGCTCCACCGCGCGCACGGCATGAACCCCGGCGAAGACCGCCAGGCTCGCGTCCGGGGCCAGTTCCCACGTTCCGCGGCGGCGGGGCCACGGCGCGGGGAAGCGGATGCCCGGCCCCGGACGTGCGGCGAAGGTGTCGTCCAGGGCGCGGGCCACGACCTCGTCGTCGCAGCGCTGGACGAGCATCCGGTGCCCGGGCCGCCCCGTGATCTCCGGCGGACCGGCCTGGGACGGAGGCAGAGGAGCGGGGACGACGGCACGGAGCCGAGCACGGGCGGACATACGGATCTCCCGGAGCAGATGGACTCGGGGAAGAGTACGACGTGCCCCGGACACCGGGCCGCGCGGTCCGCGGTGCGGTGTGGGTGACGGTTGGGCGGATCAGTCGTTGGGCCGCCTGCGGGTGGTCGGGAACCGCCTGATGCGCGGTCACGGCCGGAGGAACGAGCGGTCCGTGCGCCGTGGGTGGGAGCCACGGTCACCCGGATCGGTGCCGGCGCCGTGCGTGGGCGCCGCGTGTCGCTGGAGCGGAAGGGCGGATCGACGTTGGCGGAGCAGGCTGGACATCCGGGGCCGGGACGGTTCCACCGACCGGTGGGCCGGATCGGTCGGAGTACGGACGGGGCGCGTGAGTACGTGGTCGAGCGCCTCGCGGACCGGAGGCCGTGTTGAGCGTGGGTGGCGCCGGTTCCCCGGGTCCGCTGCCCGGCCACGGTTCCCCGGACAGCCGCGCCCTCGCCCGCGCCCTGGGTTCCGTCGCCCGTCACGGGCCCCGGAGGGATGGCGCGTGACGGGCCGATTCAGCGGGCGACGTGCCGTGCGGGCGCTGGTCGCCTTCGGGCTTTCCGTGGGTACGGTCACCGCGGTCGCCGGGATCCACTACGGCGTCTTCACCGCGATCGGCTGCTACGTCGACGCCTATGGAGCCCGCGATCCCTATCCCCGCCGGGGCCCGCTGCTCGCCGCGCTGTCGATGGGTTTCGTCGTGGCCTTCGCCGTGGGAGGGCTGGCACAGGGCAACGCATGGGCGATGGTGGCGGTGCTCTCCGTCGTCGCCGTCGTGTCGACGCTGTTCGTCCACGCGCTGCATCCGAGCGGTCCGGGAAGCTACTTCGTCGTCCTGGTCGCCGCGATGGCGGCCTTCCTGCCACCGACCGGCCTCACGGAGACAGCGATCCAGGCCGGATGCCTCGCCCTCGGAACAGCCGTGTCCTGGGTGTCGGGCATGTCCGGGTGGCTGACACGGCCGTTCCGGCCGGAGGAACGGGCCGTCTCGGCGGCGTTCCGATCCGTGGCGGCATTCGTGGACAGGTGCGGCGGCACGGAGCAGGACGCACAACGGAACGGCCTGTCACGGGAGTTCATCGCCGCGCAGCGACAGGCCTGCACGGCGGTGCACTCGGCGTGGGCGGCGTTGGACGACGCCCGCACGGGACGGCGGCCCGGGTCGCCTCCGGCCCGCCGCATGCGGCTCTACGCCTTCATGAAGAGGCTGGAGGTTGTCCTGGACGCGGCGCAGAGCACGGGGGAACGGGGTGGAAGCCCGATGCCGGCCGGTCCGGCCTCCTGGCTCCGCACCGCCGCGGACGAGATCGGGGCGGGCAGGGAGCCGGACCTCGGCCGGTCCGGTACCGAGGGACCGGCGGCCATGCGAAAGGCCGGCCGGGAATCCTCCCCGGGGCTGCCGCAGCCCGGACAAGGGCCCGGGCCCCTGCCGCTTCCCCCGCACCGGAGCGTGGCCGCGGACCTGCGCCACATGCTGTCCCGCTCCTCCTCCGCCCCTACGGTGGCGCTCCGGGTCGGGCTGGCCGTGGCGGTGGGAACCGCGCTGGGCGCCGTGCTTCCGCTCCTGCATCCGGCATGGGTCGCCGTGGGGGCGGCCGCCGTACTGCAGGGCGGTCCGGGACAGCAGCCCGCGCAGCGGGCGGAGGCGCGTTTCGCCGGGACCCTGGCCGGGGTCGGGGGCACAGCCCTTGTCTTCCACTCCTACCAGCCGGGGACCTGGGCGACCGTGGCGGTGGCCGCCGCCGCACACGCGATCACGCGCGCGCTGCCTCCCGCAGCCCTGTCCGTACGTACGATGCTGGCCACCCCGGTCGCGTTGCTGCTGATCGACGCGGCCTCTCCCACCTCCGGGCTCGGCAGACTGGCCGCCTTTCGGGCCCTCGACCTGACCCTCGGCCTCGCGCTCGGCGTGGCCGCGGCCCTGTTCGTGCGCGGCGTGCCCCGCCGGAGGGTGTGCCTCTCCGTGTCGAACGCCGTGGCCGCGACGGGGGACGCCCTGGGGGAACATCTGCGTACGGGGGCGGCCGGGGAAGCAGCCGCCGCGGCCGCGTGGCAGCGGATGACCGAACTATGGGCCATGCACGCCGCGGTCCCGGCGGAGGAGATCCGTTCGACCAGTACGGCGGACCGGCTGTGGCCCGCCGTACTGGCGGTGCGCCGACTGCTCGTGTGGGACCGCCTCACCCCGCCCGCACCACCGGCTCCCGAGGACGGCGGGCGGGTCGATGCCTTCCTGCGGACCCTGGCCGGAGCCACCCACGCACACCTCCCCGGTACGTCCGGACTCCGGGCGGCGATCCCGCCCCGCCTGGAGACCCCGCACCCGCACCACCACGCGGAACTGCACACCCGGCTGGCGGCGCTGCGCTCGGCACTGGAGGACCCCGTCCCCCCTCGTCCGGCCCGTCCGCCCGCGTCGCCGTAGGACCCGATGCCGGTTCCTCCCCTTCCGCCGGGTCCTCCCGCAGGGGCTTTCGGCCCTGGAGGGAGGACCGGGGGCGCGATATGGGAGCGTGGAAGGGTGAGTGAGAAGACGACTGAAACCCTCCAGTACCGATTCGACGGCCCCGAGGACGCGCCGATCCTGGTCCTCGGCCCGTCGCTCGGCACGTCCTGGCACATGTGGGACCGGCAGATACCCGAGCTCACCCCGCACTGGAGAGTTCTCCGCTACGACCTGCCCGGCCACGGCGGCGCTCCGGCCCGTCCCGCCGGTGCCGTCGGCGACCTCGCCGACCGCCTCCTCGCCACCCTCGACGGCCTCGGCGTCCAGCGCTTCGGGTACGCGGGCTGCTCCATCGGCGGCGCGATCGGCGCCGAGCTGGCGCTCCGCCACCCGCACCGGGTCGCCTCCCTGGCCCTGATCGGCGCCTCGCCCCGGTTCGGCAGCGCCGACGAGTTCCGCCAGCGCGGCGTCGTCGTCCGCACCAACGGCCTGGAGCCGATGGCCCGCACCGCGCCCGAGCGCTGGTTCACCCCCGGCTTCGCCGCCGCCCAGTCGGCCATCGTCGACTGGGCCGTCCAGATGGTCCGCACCACCGACCCCGGCTGCTACATCGCCGCCTGCGAGGCCCTCGCCTCCTTCGACATCCGCGGCGAGCTCGGCCGGATCACCGCCCCCACGCTCGTCCTGGTCGGCTCCGAGGACCGGGTCACCGGACCCGGGGACGCCCGCACCCTGGTCGCGGGCATCCCCGACGCCCGCCTCGCCCTGGTCCCCGGCGCCTCCCACCTCGCCCCGGTCGAGCAGCCCGCCGCCGTCACGGACCTCCTGCTCACCCACTTCTCCACGGCCTGGCAGGACACCCTCGCCGCCATCCCCGTACCGGCACCCATCCCGCAACTCTCCGCCCCCGTGCTGCCCGTCGCGGAGATCACCGCCGCTACGCCGCAGCCCCCGGACGGCGCCGGACGGCCCGACCCGTACGAACCCGGGCTGAAGCTCCGCCGCGAGGTGCTGGGCAACGCCCATGTGGACGGCGCCCTGGCCGCCGCCGACGACTTCACCGAGGACTTCCAGGAGCTCGTCACCCGCTACGCCTGGGGCGAGGTGTGGAGCCGGGAGGGACTGGACCGGCGCACCCGCAGCTGCGTCACCCTCACCGCCCTGGTCGCCTCCGGCCACCTGGAGAGCCTGGCCGCACACGTCCGGGCCGCGCTGCGCAACGGCCTCACCCCGACCGAGATCAAGGAGGTGCTGATGCAGACCGCCGTCTACTGCGGCGTCCCCGCCGCCGGTGCCGCCTTCTCCGTCGCCCAGACCGTGATCCAGGAGGAAACCCGGCCCCGGCCGTAGCAGGATGGGCCCATGGACGCCGTGAACCCCGCGCAGCCGACGCTGACCAAGAAGATCCACTCCTGCATCCGGCTGGAGAAGGACGGGCGCACGCTCGTCATCGACCCGGGCGCCTTCTCCGAACCGGACGCCGCCGCCGGTGCCGACGCGCTGCTGGTGACGCACGAGCACCCCGACCACTTCGACGAGGGCCGGCTGCGCGCGGCGCTGGAGGCCGACCCGGCCGCCGAGCTCTGGACCCTGCGCAGCGTCGCCGACCGGCTGGCCGCGGCCTTCCCCGGCCGCGTCCACACCGTCGGCCACGGCGACACCTTCTCGGCGGCGGGCTTCGACGTACAGGTCCACGGCGAACTGCACGCGGTGATCCACCCGGACATCCCGAGGATCACCAACATCGGCTTCCTCGTCGACGGCCCGGACGGCGCGCTCTTCCACCCGGGCGACGCGCTCACCGTCCCGGACCGGCCGGTCGACACGCTGATGGTTCCGGTGATGGCCCCCTGGAACAAGATCTCCGAGGTCATCGACTACGTGCGCGAGGTCGCCCCGCGCCGCGCCATCGACATCCACGACGCCCTGCTCACCGATCTCGCCCGGCCGATCTACGACACCCAGATCGGCGCGCTGGCCCCCGCCGACCACGGCCGGCTGGCCCCCGGCGAGTCGACCGGCCTGTGACCGCCGCCGGTCCGGCGGCTGTCGGTGCCAACCGCTAGGTTTACGTACATGCGCATCGCCACCTGGAACGTCAATTCGATCACCGCCCGGCTCCCGAGGCTGCTGGCATGGCTGGAGCGCACCGGCACGGACGTGCTGTGCATCCAGGAGACCAAGTGCACCGCCGAACAGTTCCCCGCGGAGGCGCTCCGCGAGGCGGGGTACGAGTCCGCGGTCCACGCCACCGGCCGGTGGAACGGGGTGGCCCTGCTCTCCCGCGTCGGCCTGGCCGACGTCGTCGAGGGGCTGCCGGGCGGCCCGGAGTACGACGGGGCGCTGGAGCCCCGGGCGATCTCGGCGACCTGCGGCCCGGTCCGCGTCTGCTCGGTCTACGTGCCCAACGGCCGCGAGGTCGACCACCCGCACTACGCGTACAAGCTCCGGTGGTTCGAGGCCCTGCGCAAGGCGGTCGCCGAGGACGCCGGGGGCACGCGGCCGTTCGCCGTGCTCGGCGACTTCAACGTGGCCCCGACCGACGAGGACGTCTGGGACCCGGCGCTGTTCGTGGGCGCCACGCACGTCACCCCCGCCGAGCGGGCCGCCCTCGCCGCGCTGCGCGAGGAGGGGCTGTCCGACGTGATGCCGCGCCCGCTCAAGTACGACCGCCCGTACACCTTCTGGGACTACCGCGAGCTGCGCTTCCCGAAGAACAAGGGCATGCGGATCGACCTGGTCTACGGCAACGCCCCGTTCGTCGCCGCCGTCGAGGACAGCTACGTCGACCGCGAGGAGCGCAAGGGCAAGGGCGCCTCCGACCACGCCCCGGTGGTAGTGGACCTCGGCGTCTGAGCCCACCGCACGGGGCCGCTCCGGGCCCGCTGTCCGGGCCGTTGTCAGTGCCCGGGGCTAGCGTGGTTCCCGTCCCTGATCCCGCTTGCTGGCTGCTTGCTGCGACCGAGGACGGCCCCGCCCGTTCAGCGCCGGGCGGGGCACACGATCCCGTTGGTCAGGCGGCGGGAGCCCCGGCGTTCGCCCCGGCTCCCGCCCCTGCCCGTGCCCCGGCCATGACCCGCAGGGCGGGCGCGAGGGCCAGGGCCGTCAGCAGGGCGCTGACCCACAGCGGTGCCCGGAAGCCGAGCCCCGCGTCGATGGCCAGCCCGCCCAGCCAGGGGCCGAGCGCGGCGCCCACGTTGAACGCGGCCGTGGCGAACGATCCGGCGAGCGTCGGCGCATCCGGAGCCAGCCGGAACACCCAGGAGATCAGCGCCGTACCGGTGCCGAACGCGAGCATCCCCATGACGAGCACGAACGCCACCGTCGCGTACGTGTTGCCCGAGGCCGGGGCGAACGCGGCCCAGCCCGCTACCAGCGCCACCAGCCCGCCCGAGGTGAAGGCGACCGGCCGGCCGTCGGCGAACCGGCCGGCCGCCGTGACGCCGAGGAACGAGCCCGCCCCGAAGAGCGCCAGCAGTCCGGGCACCCAGGCCGGGTCCAGCCCGGTGACCCGGGTGGCCAGCGGTTCGACGTAGGAGAACGCGCAGAACGTCGCGCCCTGCACCAGCGCCATCGTCAGCAGGGTCAGCAGCGGACGCGGGGCGGCGAGGGCCCGCAGCTCGGCCCGGACGGGCACCGGCTCCGACTCCGGCCGCCCCGCGGGCACGCTCCTCGCGATCACGAGAACGGCCGGTACGGAGACCAGGGCCACGGCCCAGAACGCCGCCCGCCACCCCCAGTGCCCGCCCAGCAGCGCACCGGCGGGCACCCCGGCCACACAGGCGAGGGTCACGCCCCCGACCACCACGGAGGTGGCGCGGGCGCGTGCCCCGGGACCGGCCAGGGAGACCGCCGTGACCAGGGCCACCGACCAGAATCCGGCGTTGGCCAGCGCTCCGACGACCCGGGTCGCCAGCAGCAGCCCGTACCCGGGGGTGAGCGCGCCGACCACATGGGCGGCACAGAAGACGCAGAGGAAGAACACCAGGGCGCTGCGGCGCGGCCAGTTCCGGCTGAAGAGCGCCGTCAAGGGCGCCCCGACGATCATCCCGACCGCGAAGGCCGAGGTCAGCAGCCCCGCGGCGGGGATGGACACGTGCAGGTCGGTGGCGATGTCCGAGAGCAGACCGGACAGCATGAACTCGGACGTGCCCTGGGCGAAGACGGCGAGCCCGAGCGCGTATACGGCGAATGGCATGAAGAAACCCCATGGAAGACCGACGGAGGGACCGAACAGGGGTGTGGGCCCGCACCCGCCCCGAGGGAACGGGACGGCAACGCGGAAGAACGTCCGGAACGTTCACGGACGTGACCCGGCGGATGCGCACGGGAGGAACGCGGGCCCACACGGAGGTGGTCCTGCGGCGATGGCCTGGCGACAGCGCATCGGCCACCGGCGGACCGGTGGTGAGGGCCTTTCGTTTGGATCATGCCGGGGCTCGCGTGCCCCGGCACGCACGCTCGCCGCGTTGTCGTCGGTCGCCGACGCTCCGCGTCGACTCCCTCCTCCGCCTTGCGATCGCACGCACCGGACCCCGCTCACTGATCCGGCCTGACCCAAACGAAAGGCCCTAGCCTCTGTCGGACTCGGGGCTGGACATGCGCACGAAGGTACCAGCCCGGAACGTTCCGCCTCCACCTCCGGGGCCGCCCGTCCCCGCACCCCGGTACGGGGACGTCGGGCCGCGCGCCCTGTGGTGTCCGGCGCGGCCGGAGTGCGACCCTGAGTGGCATGAACATCCCTTTCCTGGACAACTGGCGTAAGCGGCACGGCAAGGTGGAGGAGACGGGGCTCGCCGCCGCGTTCGCGGACGACCCCGACGGGGTGGCGGAACTCCTCGCCGAGTGCGAGCTGCTCCGGGTCCGGGCGGAGCAGCGCGGGCTCCGACTGGACGACAGCCCGGCGTCGTTGGCGGCGCTCGACCAGCTGCCGCCGCGCTGGCGCGACGACCCTGAGGAGCTGCCCTGGCTGGGCAACGACGCCGGGCTGTACCTCGGGACGGTCCTGGTGCGGACCGTCCCCGGCGCGGTCTGGGGGATCCGGCCCGGCGGTCAGCCCGTGGTGCGGCTGGCCTCCGGGCGGGAGATCGACGTGGTCGGGGCCGGTCTGGAGTGGGCGATGGCGGGCAGCCCGGAGCTCTCGCAGGTGTACTCGGAATCCGCCGAAGGCTGAGGGCCGTCCCGTCATTTTCGGCAGGCATGCGACGACAAGCACATAAGACGCCTTATGGCCTGTTCATGCGTGTCGGGGGCGAAGTCCCTTTTCGGGCTGGATAGTTTGCGCTGACCTCGGTACGGAGAAAAGTGGGTAGGGCAGCGTATGGCCGTCGATCCGTTGATCGAACTGCGGGACGTCAACAAGTACTACGGGCAGTTGCACGTACTGCGGGACATCAATCTCACCGTGGGCCGCGGGGAGGTGGTGGTGGTCATCGGCCCCTCGGGATCCGGCAAGTCGACGCTCTGCCGGACCATCAACCGGCTGGAGACCATCGAGTCCGGCCGGATCGCGATCGACGGCAGACCTCTTCCCGAGGAGGGCAAGGGCCTGGCCGAGCTCCGGGCCGAAGTGGGCATGGTCTTCCAGTCGTTCAACCTGTTCGCGCACCGCACCGTGCTCGCCAATGTCTCGCTCGCCCAGCTCAAGGTCCGCAAGCGGAAGAAGGACGAGGCCGACCGGCGCTCCCGTGAACTGCTGGAACGGGTCGGACTCGCCGCGCACGCCGACAAGTTCCCCGCCCAGCTCTCCGGCGGCCAGCAGCAGCGCGTCGCCATCGCCCGCGCCCTCGCCATGGACCCCAAGGCGCTGCTCTTCGACGAGCCCACCTCGGCGCTCGACCCGGAGATGATCAACGAGGTGCTGGAGGTGATGCAGCAGCTCGCCCGGGACGGGATGACCATGGTCGTCGTCACGCACGAGATGGGCTTCGCCCGGTCCGCCGCCAACCGCGTGGTCTTCATGGCCGACGGGCGCATCGTCGAGGACCGCACCCCCGAGGCGTTCTTCACCGCTCCGGAGAGCGAGCGCGCCAAGGACTTCCTGTCCAAGATCCTCAAGCACTGACGGGGGGTTGCGTACTGTGTTGCGTACGAGAAAAGTCCTGGCCGTCTGCGCCGCTCTTCTGCTGGCCGCGCTCGCCGCCGCCTGCGGCAAGGAGGGCAGCCCGCCGGTGAAGGGCCCCAGGCCCGACCAGCTCCCGGTGTACCGGGTCGACACCGCCTTCCGGCTGCCCGCCTCGCCGACCTGGACGAATGCGAGGAAGCGCGGCTACCTCAGGGTCGGCGCCAAGGAGGACCAGCCCTATCTGGGCGAGAAGGACCCGGCCACCGGCGTCTACTCCGGCTTCGACATCGAGATCGCCCGGATGATGTCGGCCTCGCTCGGCTTCGACCCGAAGTCGATCCGCTTCCGTACCATCGCCTCCGCCAACCGCGAGACGGCGCTGCAGAACGGGCAGATCGACTACTACGTCGGCACCTACACCATCAACGCCATGCGCAAGAAGCTCGTCGGCTTCGCCGGCCCCTACTACATGGCGGGCCAGGGCCTGCTGGTCCGCACCGACGAGCACGGCATCGACGGGCCGCAGGACCTGGACGGGAAGACCGTCTGCTCGGCCGCCGGGTCGACCCCGTACCAGCGCATCGCCGCCGACTTCCCGAAGGCGATCCTGGTCTCCTACGACACCTACTCGATCTGCGTCGACAACCTGCTCACCTACCAGGTCGACGCCGTCACCACCGACGACGCCATCCTGCTGGGCTTCGCGGCCAAGGCGCCCGACGAGATGAAGGTCGTGGGCAAACCGTTCTCCCAGGAGCCGTACGGCATCGGAGTCCCGCGCAGCGACAACGCGCTGCGGTTCGCGCTCGACGACGCGCTGGAGGCCAACCAGAAGAACGGCAACTGGAAGAAGGCGTTCGAGGCCACGCTCGGCCTGTCCGGGGTGCCCGCGCCGAAGCCGCCGCCCATCGACCGCTATCCGGCCGCCTGAGGGGCGGGCAACCAACATGAACGTACTCACCGACAACTTCTCGCTCTACGGCAAGGGCTTCCTGGGCACGGTCGAACTGACCGTCTACTCCTCGGCCCTGGCCCTGGCCCTCGGCTTCCTGATGGCCTCCTTCCGGGTCGCCCCGGTCGGCTCGCTGCGGGTGATCGGCACGGTCTGGGTGACAGTGCTGCGCAACACCCCGCTGACCCTGCTGTTCTTCGCGGTTCTGCTCGGACTGCCCCGGTTCGGCCTCGTCCTGCCCTTCAAGGTCTTCGCGGTCCTCGCGCTCGGCTGCTACACCTCCGCGTTCATCTGCGAGGTGCTGCGCTCGGGCATCAACACCGTGCCGACGGGACAGGGGGAGGCCGCCCGCAGCCTGGGCATGACGTTCGGCCAGACGCTGAGCACCGTGGTCCTGCCGCAGGCGTTCCGGACGGTGATCCCCCCGGTCGGCTCCACGCTCATCGCCCTGGCCAAGAACTCGGCGATCGCGGGAGCGTTCAGCGTCACCGAACTGCTCGGCACCTACAAGACCCTCAACGAACTGGGTTACAGCATCATCTGGTCTTTCGTCTGGATCGCCGTCGGCTACCTGATCATCACCCTGTCCATCAGCGCGCTCTTCAACGTGCTGGAGAAGCGCTGGGGAGTCGCCCGATGACCACCCGCACCGCACCCGCGGCCACCGCCCTCTACGACATCCCGGGCCCGGCCACCCGCAAGCGCCACCGGGTCTACGGGATCGCCGCGACGGTCCTGATCCTCGCCCTGATCGGCTGGGTGGTCTACCTGCTCGTCGACACCGGGCAGTTCACCGCCGCCAAATGGGCCCCCTTCGAGTACAAGGGCATCCAGGAACTGCTGCTGCGGGGGCTGGGCAACACCCTCAAGGCGTTCGCGTACGCGGCGGTGCTCTCGCTGCTGCTCGGCGCCGTCCTCGCGGTCGGCCGGCTCTCCGTGCACCGGGTGGTGCGCTGGATCGCGACGGTGCTCGTCGAGTTCTTCCGGGCCATGCCCGTACTGGTGATGATCTTCTTCATCTTCGTGGCGCTGAAGGTGCAGCCGCTGCCCGCCCTGGTCACCGGGCTGACCCTGTACAACGGCTCGGTGCTCGCCGAGGTCTTCCGCGCCGGGATCAACTCGGTGGAGCGCGGCCAGGGCGAGGCCGCGTACGCCCTCGGCATGCGCAAGACGCAGGTCACCACGTTCGTGCTGGCCCCACAGGCGGTGCGCGCCATGCTGCCCACGATCATCAGCCAGTTGGTCGTCGCGCTGAAGGACACCTCGCTCGGCTTCCTGATCACGTACGAGGAATTTCTGCACGCGGGCAAGCTCATCGCGTCCAACCTCGACTACGATCTTCCCTTCATCCCGGTGGTGATGGTGATCTCACCGATCTACATCGGGATGTGCATGCTGCTCTCCTGGTTCGCGACCTGGGTGGCCAAGCGGGAACGGCGCAATCCGAAGATGAAGGCCGTGGAGATCGCACCGGCCGAACCGGGAACGCTGCTGCCGGGGGCGCAGTAGCCGGGGCCGCCGCGAGGCGGTCCCAGCAGAGCGGTGCCCGCCCGGCAGCAGCCGGTGATCACTTCTCGTACGGGACGACGGGCCCGTGCACCGGGCCTTCCCGGGCGAGAAGAAGGTCAGCTGCGCCGGCCGGGCGGTGCTCGACCAGCTGCCTTCCCGCCGGAGCACCGGTGCGCCGGTGGGGAAGGCAGCGGTTCCCCTCGCACCGCCGCCCGGGGCACCGGCCTCCCGCGACCGTCCTACAGGGCGCTCTTCGCCCGCCAGTCGGCCCACGACACGTTCCACGCCCCGTAGCCGTTGCCCTCGGCCACGGTGCCCTTGGCGTCCGCGCCGGTGATCTCGAACGGGTCGCCGGCCCGCACCTGCCCGTACAGCGCACCGGCGTTCGCGTCGCTCATCCCGACACAGCCCGAACTCCGGTTGGCCACACCGAAGTAGGCCGCGTTCCACGGCGCGGCGTGGGCGTACATCCCCGACCAGGTCAGCCGCATCGAGTAGTCGACCATCTTGTCGTAGGCGTCGCCGAGGCCGACCGTCTCGGAGCGCATGTTGATCGTGCCCTCCTTGGACATCAGCACGGCCGTGCCGCGCCAGGACGCCTTCTCGCCGCCGGGGGTACCGGCCGACATGGGCACGTCCAGCACGGTCCTGCCGTCCCGCTGAAGCGCCAGCCGGTGCCGGTCGAGGTCCACCTTCACGACCTGCTCGGCGCCGATCGTGAAGGTGGTCCGGTAGTCGCGGACGAACCAGCCGCCGGACGGTCCGGAGTCGACGCCGTTGAGATCGGCGTCGAGCGTGACCTTCGTACCGGACTTCCAGTACTCCTTGGGCCGCCAGTCGACGCGGTCCTTGCCGGAGTAGTCCTGGAGCCAGCCCCAGGAACCCTCGGTGTTGTTCGAGGTGGAGACCTTCAGGGCCTTCTCGACGGCCGCCCGGTCCTTGACCGGGTTGTCGAAGACGATCGACAGCGGCTGGGCTATCCCGACCGTGGTGTTCTTGCCGGGGGCCAGCGTCAGCTTGTTGACCTTCTGCGCGGCGGTGGTGGTGAACCCGGCCTTCGCGCTGCCGCCCTGCGCGGTCCTCGCCTCGATCCCGTACGTGGTGCCGGGGGCGGCCGGGCGCTCGGACGTCCAGGTCCGCCCGTCGGCGGATATCCGGCCGGTCAGCGCCGCGCCGCCGTCCGCGCTCACCGTGACCGCCGTCAGCTTCCCGCTGTCGAGCGTCACCTTCACCGGCGTGCCCGGGACGGCCCGGTCACCGCTCAGGTTCACCGAGATCCGCGCCTTCCGGGGAGCCGGGTCGCCGTCCTTCGCCGAGTCCGACGCGGCCGCCCCGGAACAGGCGGTGAGCAGGGATCCGAGGACCGCGGAACCGGCGACCAGGGAGAGCCGGACCGGGCGGCCGAGCGGGGCGGTACGGCGTACAGCGAACAACGGAAATACCTCCAAGGCATTGTTTCTCACAGAGGAAGAGCCCCCGGTCAGGCGCCCAGGTTTCGCAAATTCGGCCGAAAAATGTGAAATGTGTCGTACATCACGGAGTCCGGCACCACCCCCGACCGTCCGGAGCCCGTCCCGGACACCCCGCCGCCCACACACGCCCCACCCCCGGATACCCTCCACGCCTGACCGGACAGCCATGGGGCGGGGGACACCACGGTGGGTGGAACGGCGAGCGGTACGGGGGCGGCGACCCGGGCGCCCCGATCGGCGATGCGTGACGGCGCCGTCATGGCGGCCGGATCCCTCGTCTCCCGGGCGACCGGCTTCCTCCGTTCCGCGGTCGTCGTCGCCGCGCTCGGCACCGGGCTCCGGGCCGACGGGTACAACGTCGCCAACACCGTCCCCAACATCCTCTACACCCTGCTCATCGGCGGCGCCCTCAACGCCGTCTTCGTTCCCGAGCTGGTCCGCGCGGCCAAGCGGCACGCCGACGGCGGGGCCGCCTACACCGACCGGCTCCTCACCCTGTGCACCGTCGGCCTCCTCGCCCTCACCGGCCTCACGGTCCTCGCCGCCCCCTGGATCGTCGAGGTGTACGCCCCCGGCTACGACGGCGAGCAGGCCGGCATGACCATCGCCCTGGCCCGGTACTGCCTGCCGCAGATCCTCTTCTACGGGCTGTTCACCCTCCTCGGCCAGGTCCTCAACGCCCGCGACCGGTTCGGCGCGATGATGTGGACCCCCGTCCTCAACAACCTGGTCGTCATCGGGGTGTTCGGCCTCTACCTGGCCGTCGTGGCGGGCTCGGACGGAGCGCTCACCCCGGAACGGGCCCGGCTGCTCGGCTGGGGCACGACCGCCGGGATCGCCGTGCAGACCCTCGCCCTGCTGCCCGCGCTGCGCGCCGCGAAGTTCCGGTGGCGGCCCCGGTTCGACTGGCGCGGCAGCGGTCTCACCCGGCCACTGCGCGCGGCGGGGTGGCTGGTCGCGCTGGTGCTCACCAACCAGATCGCCTACTGGGTGGTGACCCGGCTCTCCACCACCGTCGGCCTGCGCGCCGAGGAGCAGGGACTCGCGGGCGGCGCCGGGTACACCGCGTACAGCTACGCCTTCCAGCTGTGGGTCGTCCCGCACGGCATCGTGACCGTCTCCCTGATGACCGCGCTGATGCCCCGGATGAGCCGCGCCGCCGCCGACCAGGACCTCCCGGGGCTGCGCCGCGACGTCTCCTACGCCCTGCGCACCTCGGCCACGCTGGTGATACCCGCGACGGCCCTGCTCCTCGCGCTGGCCCCCTGGGCGATGGGCGCGGTCTACGGGTACGGGCGGACCGGGGACGCGGACATCGCCGTGCTGGCGGGCATGATCATGGCGTTCGCCCCCGGGCTCGTCGCCTACTCGGGGCAGTACGTGCTCTCCCGCGCCTTCTACGCGATGGGCGACACCCGCACGCCCTTCCTCCTCAACCTGGTGATCGCCGCGCTCAACGCGGGGCTCGCGGCCGCCGCGTATCTGCTGCTGCCGGCCCGCTGGGCCGTCACGGGCATGGCCGGGGGCTACACCGTGGCGCTGTTCGCGGGCTTCGCCGTCACCGGGTACGTGCTGCACCGCAGGCTCGGCGCCGGGGCCCCGCCGCTGCGCTCGGCCGCGCTGGGGGCGCAGCTCCGCCTCGTGGCGGCGGCGGTCCCCGCCGGGCTGCTCGGCCATCTGGCCGCACGGTCCTGCGCCGGGGCCGGGGACTTCGCGGCGCTGGGCGCGGGCGCGGCCGTCCTGCTGCTCACGGTCGCCCTGCTGGCCCGCCCGCTGCGGCTGCGGGAGGTCGGTGCCGTGATCGAGGCGGGTCGGACCCGGCTGCGCCGGGCCTGAGCCCGCACCCCGGCCCGGCGGTGCGCCGGACCGGAACGGGCGGATCTCAGGGGGCCCGGTGGGAGTTGCGCGGGGCCGGGGCGGGGGACTGGGCGGCGCGGGTCACGTCGGCGACCAGCTCGACCACGTCGGGGCCGTACGCCTGGGAGTTGACCACCTTCAGCAGCAGGCAGAAGCTGTTGTTGCCGTGCTTGCGGGCCAGCTTCTCGTAGTTGCGGGAGAGGTAGCGGGAGGCGGCCTGGTTGGTGATGGCCTGCTGGCCGCAGAAGAGGAAGACCGGGCGGGCTTCCTGACCGGCCGTCAGCCGGGCGAGCAGCACGTACTCGGCCACCCCCTTCTCGACCCGGTAGCGCTCCGAGCCGATCTGGAAGGCGTTGCGGTCGGGGCCGGGCGCGGGGTCGGTGTTCACCTTCACGCCGGGCAGCAGCGAATGCAGATGGGCGGCCATCCGGCGGTTGGAGACCGGCCCGCCGACACAGAACTCGGTGCGTTCGCCGAAGCCCTGCTGGGCGACGTCGTGGGAGAGGATCTGGGCGTGCGCCGAGCAGTCCTTGATGAGGGCGGAGAGCTCCAGCAGGGCGAAGACGTCGTGGCGGTGGACGGAACCGTCGCCGCCCGCGTCACGGTTGACGACGAGCAGGCACTCGGAGTTGCCCGGCAGCCCGAAGAACGCCTGCTTGCGGCGGAGTCTGCGGCGCCAGAGGTAGGTGCGGGCGATCCAGCCGAGCGCGGCACTGACGCCGGCGGCTATCACGCCCAGCACGATGTTGCGTACGTCGTCACTCATGGGCGGGCATGTTAGCGGGCACCGGGAAACGTGGGAACGGCGGACCTGACGGGGCGGCGGGCCCGGCGATACCCTGCGCGGACGATCCCGCACTGGAGGTGCGCATGAGACGTTCCATCGCGCGAAATGTGTCCTTAACCGCCGTTCTCGCCACTGTCGTCGCCGTTGTCGCCGCCACCCCGGCCGCGTCCGCGCGGGTGCCCGAGACACCGCCCAAGTCGCCCGTCGCGGTGGGGTACGGAGGCGCGGTGGCCAGCGTCGACGCGGATGCCTCGGCGGCCGGTATCGAGGTGCTGCGCAAGGGCGGAAACGCGGTGGACGCGGCGGTGGCGACCGCCGCCGCGCTCGGTGTGACCGAGCCCTACTCGGCCGGCCTCGGCGGAGGCGGCTACTTCGTCTACTACGACGCCGTCCGGCGCACCGTGGAGACGATCGACGGCCGGGAGACCGCCCCGCTCGGCGCCGACTCCTCGCTCTTCCTGGAGAACGGCAAGCCGCTCTCCTTCGACGAGGCCGTGACCAGCGGACTCGCCGTGGGCACCCCCGGCACCCCGGCCACCTGGGACACCGCGCTCAGGAGCTGGGGCAGGAAGCCGCTGCGGCAGGTCCTGAAGCCGGCGGAACGGCTCGCCCGGGACGGCTTCGTCGTCGACGAAACGTTCCGCTCGCAGACCGAGGGCAACCGGGCCAGGTTCGCCGACTTCCCCGCGACCCGGAAGCTCTTCCTGCCCGGCGGCGACCTGCCGGTGGTCGGCTCCCGATTCAGGAACCCCGACCTCGCCCGCACCTACGAGCAGGTGGGGCGCGAGGGCGTCGACGCCCTGTACCGGGGCGATCTGGCCGACGACATCGTACGGACCGTCCGCAGACCGCCCGTCGACCCGAAGGCCACCCGGGTCGTGCGCGCCGGTGACCTCACCGCGAAGGACCTGCGCTCCTACCGGGCGTTGCGCCGGACGCCGACCAGGGTCGACTACCGGGGACTCGACGTCTACGGCATGGCCCCCTCCTCCTCCGGCGGCACGACCGTCGGCGAGGCACTCAACATCCTGGAGTCCACCGACGTCTCGAAGCTGAGCGAGGCCCAGTACCTGCACCGCTACATCGAGGCCAGCCGGATCGCGTTCGCGGACCGGGGACGCTGGGTGGGCGACCCGGCCTTCGAGAACGTTCCGACCCGGGAGCTGCTGAGCCGGCGGTTCGCCGACGCGCGGGCCTGCCTGATCAAGGACGACGCGGTGCTGACCAGCCCGCTCGCCCCGGGCGACCCGCGCCACCCGGCCGACTGCGCGACCGGCGGCAAGGCCGCCCCGACCACGTACGAGGGGGAGAACACCACCCATCTGACCGTGGCCGACAAGTGGGGCAACGTCGTCGCCTACACGCTGACGATCGAGCAGACCGGCGGCAGCGGCATCACCGTGCCGGGGCGCGGCTTCCTGCTCAACAACGAGCTGACGGACTTCTCGTTCGCGCCCGCCGACCCCGCGGTGCACGACCCGAACCTGCCCGGTCCGGGCAAGCGGCCGCGCTCGTCCATCTCGCCGACGATCGTGCTGAAGCACGGCAGGCCGGTGCTGGCCCTGGGCTCGCCCGGCGGCGCCACGATCATCACGACGGTGCTCCAGTCGCTGATCGGCACCGTCGACCGGGGGCTCCCGCTGGTCGACGCCATCGCCGCGCCGCGCGCCAGCCAGCGCAACGCGCCGACGACGGAGCTCGAACCGGACCTGTGGAACAGCCCGCTCCGGGCACGACTGGAGTCGCTGGGCCACGCCTTCAAGCTCAATCCGGAGATCGGGGCGGCCACGGGCGTCCAACGGCTGCCGGACGGGCGGTGGCTGGCGGCCGCGGAGAAGGTCCGCCGGGGCGGCGGATCGGCGATGGTCGTGAAGCCGACCGGACGACCCTGACGATTCGTCATCACCCTGGGTAAGGGGCCGGTTCCGGGCGTTGACACACGCGGAACCGGCCCCTCGGTCTTGACGGTGGCGGCCGGTCGGGGCCATGTTGAGCCGGTCGGTAAGGAAACTTTCCTATTGAAAGGGCCCCCCACTGTGCGTACTCGAACGCTCGCCCTCGCCGCCACCTCCGCCGCCGTCCTGCTCGGCGCCGCCGCCATGGCCCCCGCGGCCCACGCCGGTCCGGGGATCAAGGAAGGCACCGTCAGCGCGGCCGACCTGCTGGCCAAGGTGACCTCCTGCTCGCAGATCTCCAACGGCAAGTACCGCACGGACGAGGAGACATCGGCGACCATCCCGGTCTGCGGCAAGAACGGCGCCGTGTTCTGGAAGGCCGACATGGACATCGACTGCGACGGCGAGATCACCACCGCCTGCAACGAGAACACCGACCCGTGGTTCCAGAACGGGACGGCGTTCGAGACCTCCGCCGGAAAGCCGCTGAACGCCGAGAAACTGCCGTACGTCGTCGTCCCCAGCGCCAGCAGCATCTGGAAGTACGGCGACTCGGGGATCAAGGGCGGCGGTGTCGTCGCCGTGATCTACAACAACAAGGTCGAGTACGCGGTCGTCGGCGACACCGGCCCCAGCCAGATCATCGGCGAGGCGTCCTACGCCACCGCCAAGGCCCTCGGGATCGACCCGGACCCGGAGACCGGCGGGGTCGACTCCGGCGTCACGTACATCCTGTTCAAGAACTCCCAGGTGTCGCCGATCGAGAGCCACAGCGCCGCCGTCACCGCCGGGGACGCCCTCGCCAAGCAGTTCCTCCAGAACAACTGAGGGCGGGAACGGTCACAGGGCGGTGAGGACGCGCGGACCGTCGTCGGTGATCGCCACCGTGTGCTCGGCGTGCGCGGCGCGGCTGCCGTCGGTGGTGCGCAGTGTCCAGCCGTCCCGGTCGGGGTAGTACTCGTCCTTTCCGCCGCCGATCAGCATCGGCTCGATCGCCAGCACCATCCCGTGGCGCAGCCGCATGCCCCGGCCCGGCCGTCCCTCGTTGGGGACGGCCGGGTCCTCGTGCATCTCCCGGCCGATGCCGTGACCGCCGAACCCCTCGGGGATGCCGTACCCGGCGCCTCGGCAGACCGTGCCGATGGCGTGGGCGATGTCACCGATCCGGTTGCCGACGACCGCCGCCGCGATGCCCGCCTCCAGAGCCTCGAAGGCCGTGTCGACCAGCCGGGTGTCGGCGGGCCGTGCCCGGCCCACGGTGAAGCTGATCGCCGAGTCGCCCGCCCAGCCGTCCAGCTTCGCGCCCGCGTCGATGCTCACCAGGTCGCCGTCGCGCAGCCGCTGGTCGGTCGGGATGCCGTGGACGATGGCGTCGTTGACCGACGCGCAGATCACGGCGGGGAAGGGAGTGGGGGCGAAGTGCGGCCGGTAGTTCAGGAACGGCGAGCCCGCGCCCGCCTCCCGCAGCACCCCGCGCGCCACCTCGTCCAGCTCCCGCAGCGACACGCCGACCACCGCCGCCTCCCGTACGGCGGTCAGGAGCCGCGCCACGACCCGGCCGGTCTCGCGCATGGCATCGATGGATGTGTCCGTCTTGAGTTGCACCATGCCAATTACTATACCGGTTGAAGCGGTATTAGAATGACGGCATGGTCCGCACCCCCCTGACCCCGGAAGAGCGCCGTCGCGGCGAACGGCTCGGCGAGCTGCTGCGCGAGGCGCGCGGTGGCCGCAGCATGGTCGAGATCGCGGCGGACGCCGGAATCTCCGCCGAGACACTGCGCAAGATCGAGACGGGCCGCGCCCCCACCCCGGCCTTCTTCACGGTCGCGGCCCTGGCCGGCGCGCTGGGGCTCTCGATGGACGAGATCCTCGCCCGCTGCGCCCCGGAACCGGACGCGGTCCCCCTGGCCGGATAGCAGAGGTCCGGACAGCGGTGGGCCCCGGCTCCCCGTACGTCGGGAACCGGGGCCCACCGCGCCGGTCTCAGGGCACCTCGACCCCGTTCGACTGCTCGATCAGCTCGATCAGGGTCGTCCGGCCGCCGTCCGTCGATTCCGGGTAGAACCGGCGGGCCCAGCGGCGGAACGGGCCGATCGGGCCGTCACCGGAGGCCAGCCGGGGCGGCTGCCGGTACTGCTTGTGGTGCCAGATCGGGAAGTCGGCGGCGGTGAACTCGCAGCTGGACCGGAAGACGGCACGGTCCAGCAGCCGGGCCGCGGTCCGGCTCACCGTGCGCGCCAGCGGGCCGGGCAGCCGGGACGGCTCGTCGAAGGCGATCCGGTTGAGCTGCCGGAACTGCATCCGGTTGGGCGCGATCGCCGTCGGCAGCACCATCGTGCACATCCGCAGCCCCAGCCGGGGCGTGTGCACATCGGCGTGCAGGCAGCCCAGCCCGTAGCCGTCCACCTCCACATGGACGACGAAGTCGCCCAGCAGCGGCGCCGATTCATGGGCGCGCATCGAGACGTGGAACTTCGCGTCCTCGTACTCCACCGGGCCGCCGATCTCGGCCCTCTTCCAGCCGTGCAGGGTGGCGAAGTGCCCGAGGTCCACCGAGTTCTCGATGACCTCCTGGACGTTTCCGGCCAGTTCCCAGGCCGCGCTGCGCGAGGGCCGGTGGCCGATCACATGCCACTCGGGAATCGACCAGTCCGGATTCCGGCCGTCGTGGTGCCGCCAGACGAACACCGCGCCGTTGACCTCCATGACCGGCAGCCGCGACAGCGGCGATCTCGGCGGGGCGGTGTCGTACCCCGTGCGCACACAGGCGCCGTCCGGGCCGAAGGCGAAGAAGTGGAAGGGGCAGACCAGGTCGTCCCCCTCGACCTTCGCGAGGCCCAGATGGGCGCCCAGATGCGGGCAGTACGGCCGGATGGCCCGCACCGCGCCCGAGCCGAGCCGGTACAGCACCACGTCCTCGCCGGCCAGGGGCCGGGTGAGCACGGTGCCCGGCCGTAGCTCGTCGGAGAACGCCAGTGCCGCCCAGCCGCTCGGATACGGCAGGGCGGGAGCGCCCGCAGCGTCGGCCGGTGTCGGCCCCTCGCTGATGGCGCCCCCGAGATCGCGTGACAGTCCCACCACTTCCCCTTCTTCCGGTTCAGGTCCCCTGGGACAACTGCCCAGACCGTCCCGGAAACTCCGGGGAACACCGCACACCACTCGAACGAGGAGGGATGTGGCGGGAGTTGACGGGAAGGGGGTGGGTGATCCGTGCCCGGAGCCCTCAGCGGGCCCGCTGCTCGTACCCCACCAGGCGCACGCAGACGGTCAGCCCCTCGATCGCCCGCTCCACCTCCGTGAGCCCGGGGTAGCTGGGCGCGATCCGGATGACGGCGTCGCGCGGGTCGTCCCCGTACGGGTGGGTGGCGCCGGCCGGCGTCAGCACGATGCCCGCCTCGGCGGCCCGGCGCACGACCTCCCGGGCGCAGCCGTCCGGCACCTCCAGGGTGACGAAGTAGCCGCCCTTGGGCGAGGTCCAGGACGCCAGCCCGGTGCCGCCCAGCTCCGACTCCAGGATCCGGGCCACCGCCTCGAACTTGGGCTGGAGCAGGGCGCGCTGGCGCTCCATGTGGTAGCGCACCCCGTCGGCGTCGCGCAGGAACATCAGGTGCCGCAGCTGGTTCACCTTGTCGGGGCCGATCGACCGCTTGGCGTTGTTGCCGAGCAGCCACTCCAGGTTCGCCGGGGACGAGCCGAAGAACGCGACGCCCGCGCCGGCCGCCGTGATCTTCGAGGTGGAGCCGAAGACGAAGACCCGGTCCGGGTGGCCGGCCCCGGCGCAGGCGGCGAGCAGGTCGGCGATCGCGACCGGCTCGTCGGTGAGGTGGTGGGCGGCGTAGGCGTTGTCCCAGAAGATCCGGAAGTCGGGGGCGGCGGTCTCCATCGCGGCGAGCCGGGCCACGGTCGCGTCGCTGTAGCAGACCCCGTCCGGGTTGCTGTACTTCGGCACGCACCAGATGCCCTTGATCGCGGGGTCCTCGGCGACGAGCCGTTCGACGACGTCCATGTCCGGGCCCTCGGCGGTCATCGGGACCTGGATCATGTCGATCCCGAACCGCTCGCAGAGCGCGAAGTGCCGGTCGTAGCCGGGCACCGGGCACAGGAACGCGATCCGCTCCTGGTCGACCCACCGCGATTCCGCGCCGGGCACCACGCTCAGCAGCGCGTGCACCAGGCAGTCGTGCATCAGCTCCAGGCTGGAGTTCCCGGCCGCGAGCAACTGGCCGGCCGGGACCTGGAGCACCCCGGCGAAGATCTCCCGCAGCTCGGGCAGCCCCTGGAGCCCGCCGTAGTTGCGTACGTCCGTGCCGTCGGGGGCGGTGTGCCGGCCGACGCCGGGCAGGGCCAGCAGCTCCTCGGAGAGGTCCAGCTGGGCGGGGGAGGGCTTGCCCCGGGTCAGATCGAGCGAGAGCCCGAGCGCCACCAGGTCGCGGTGGTCCTGGCGGGCCCGTTCGAGGAGCCCGGACAGGCTGTCGGGGGTCGGCTCGCTGGTCATGGTGGATCCTCTCGCAGATCCCGTTCGAAACGGGGCTGCGGCCGAGAATACAAATCGGTGCCCGGCGGTCGCGGACCGGGAGCGGTGCGGGGCGCGCGTGTGGACCGCACGGGTGTGAAACATGATCGACTCCGCCGGTTCGCGGCGATGGTCTTGCCCCGCTGTGGGACGGGGCTTACGTTCTCCTCTACGCACGTGTCTACGGGCGTAGAAATGCGTTGAGGCTCTCTGACGCCGTGTCGAAGGAGCAGCTCATGTCCCCAGTCGTTCGCGCCGCACTCGTCCAGGCGACCTGGACCGGCGACACCGAATCCATGATCGCCAAGCATGAGGAACATGCCCGCGAGGCCGCCCGGCAGGGTGCGAAGATCATCGGTTTCCAGGAGGTGTTCAACGCCCCCTACTTCTGCCAGGTGCAGGAGGCCGAGCACTACCGCTGGGCCGAGGCCGTCCCGGACGGTCCCACCGTCAGCCGGATGCGGGACCTGGCCCGCGAGACCGGCATGGTGATCGTCGTCCCGGTCTTCGAGCTCGAGCAGTCCGGCTTCTACTACAACACCGCCGCGGTGATCGACGCCGACGGCTCCTACCTCGGCAAGTACCGCAAGCACCACATCCCGCAGGTCAAGGGCTTCTGGGAGAAGTACTACTTCAAGCCCGGAAACGTCGGCTGGCCGGTCTTCGACACCGCCGTCGGCAGGGTCGGCGTCTACATCTGCTACGACCGGCACTTCCCCGAGGGGTGGCGTCAACTCGGCCTCAACGGAGCCCAGTTGGTGTACAACCCGTCCGCCACCTCGCGCGGCCTCTCCGCCTACCTCTGGCAGCTGGAGCAGCCCGCCGCGGCCGTCGCCAACGAGTACTTCGTCGCCGCGATCAACCGCGTCGGCCAGGAGGAGTACGGCGACAACGACTTCTACGGGACCAGCTACTTCGTCGACCCCCGGGGGCAGTTCGTCGGCGATGTCGCCGGTGACAAGGAGGACGAACTCGTCGTACGGGACCTCGACTTCGGGCTCATCGACGAGGTCAGGCAGCAGTGGGCCTTCTACCGGGACCGCCGCCCCGACGCCTACGACGGACTGGTGGAGCCGTGAGCGGCCTCCACCACCGCCACCTCGCCGTCCTGCCCGACTGGCTGGCCCTCTACTACAAGCGGCCCCTGGAGATCACCCACGGCGAGGGCCGGCACGTCTGGGACGCCGACGGCAGGCGCTACCTCGACTTCTTCGGCGGCATCCTCACCACCATGACCGCCCACGCCCTGCCCGAGGTCACCAAGGCGGTCGCCGAGCAGGCCGGCCGGATCATCCACAGCTCCACGCTCTACCTCAACCGGCCGATGGTCGAACTGGCGGAACGGGTCGCCGCGCTCTCCGGCATCCCGGACGCCCGGGTCTTCTTCACCACCTCCGGCACCGAGGCCAACGACACGGCGCTGCTGCTCGCCACCGCGTACCGCGGGTCGAACCAGATCCTCGCGATGCGCAACAGCTACCACGGCAGGTCCTTCTCCGCGGTCTCCATCACCGGCAACAACGCCTGGTCGACGACCGGCCTGTCGCCGCTCCAGACGCTCTACGTGCACGGCGGCGTCCGCACCCGGGGCCCCTACGCGCATCTGGGCGACGCCGAGTTCACCGAGGCGTGCGTCGCCGACCTGGAGGACCTGCTCGGGCACACCCGGCCCCCGGCGGCGCTGATCGCCGAACCGGTCCAGGGCGTCGGCGGGTTCACGTCGCCGCCGGACGGGCTGTACGCGGCGTTCCGGCGGGTCCTGGACCGGCACGGGGTGCTGTGGATCTCCGACGAGGTGCAGACCGGCTGGGGCCGCACCGGCGACCACTTCTGGGGCTGGCAGGCGCACGGCGCGAACGGGCCGCCGGACATCCTCACCTTCGCCAAGGGCATCGGCAACGGGATGTCGGTCGGCGGCGTCGTGGCCCGCGCCGAGGTCATGAACTGCCTGGACGCCAACTCCATCTCCACCTTCGGCGGTTCACCGGTCACGATGGCGGCCGGGCTGGCCAACCTCTCGTACCTCCTGGAGCACGACCTCCAGGGCAACGCCCGGCGCGTCGGCGGTCTGCTGATCGAGCGGCTGCGGGCGGTCGGCGCCGGGTGCGAGCGGGTGCGCGAGGTGCGCGGCCGGGGGCTGATGATCGGCATCGAACTGGTGCGGCCCGGCACCGACGAGGCCGACCCGGCGGCCGCCTCGGCGGTGCTCGAAGCGGCCCGCGAGGGCGGCCTGCTCGTCGGCAAGGGCGGCGGCCACAACACCAGCGTGCTGCGGATCGCGCCACCGCTCTCGCTCACCATCGCCGAGGCGGAGGAGGGCGCGGAGATCCTGGGAGAGGCGCTGCGGGCCGCCGACTGAGGCGGCGGGCCGGGCCCCGGGCGACGGCTCCGGGACCCGGCCGGGCGGTCAGCCGCGGTTGCCGGTGGGGCGGGTGAGGTCCAGGGTGCGGACCGGGTCCAGCTCGCCGTGGTACGCGAGGTCCTGGTAGCGGACCCCGGTGATCCTCAGCGAGGCCGTGGCGACGCCCCGCGGCACCGTGGTCCTGAAGCGGACCGAGCCGTCCTTCTTCGTGCTGCCGGTCAGCCGCTCGACCCGGCCGCCGGCCGTGAGTTCGGCGGTCACCGCGGCGCCCTTCACCGGTGCGCCCTGCGCCGTGCGCACCACACCGTTCGCGGTGACCTTCCAGGGCGAGTCGGAGCCGGGACGGCCCAGGAGCACGGTCCCGGCGTCCAGCGAGGCGACGGCGAGCTGCGAGGGCGGGGTGGGCTGGCCGAGGGCGACCTGGTCGACGGTCCAGAAGGCGCTGTTCGTCCCGGTGTAGCGGAAGCTCAGCCGGGCCGTCCGCGCGCCCGCCGGAACGGCCAGCTCCAGGCGCTCGACCGTGTTGACGTCGGTCCGGTACGACTTCACGAGCTGCGGGGCGCCGCCGTCGTACGAGACGTACACGTCGCCCGTCTGCGGCCCGTCGATCCGGTAGTTCGTCGCGTACGAGACCGTGGCCGTCGCCGCCCCGTTCAGCCGGTAGGCCGGGCTGATCAGGGTGGAGTCGAACTGCCCGGCACCGTGCGCCTTGTCGTCCCACTCGTCGGAGTCGGCGACCGCGAACACGTCGCGGGCCCGGACGTTGGTCTCCCGGCCCTGGCCGCGTTCGGCGTTGGTCCAGAACTCGTCCGTGGCGAAGGCCCAGCCGCGCCACTCGGTGACCCCGCCGGACGGCATCTTCGCGTTGTCGATGGACCAGCCCTCGGGGGCGGTGCCGGTCCAGCCCTTCACGTCGGCCGGGAGCCTCGTCTCGTCGACGGGTCCGCGCAGCGCGGGGCGCAGCGCGTCGAAGTCGTCCGTCCTCGGCTCGGCGAGCGAGGTGCCGTCCAGGTCCCAGGCGGGGTCGGTGGCGACGCCCTCGTGGCGCAGCACGGTGGGCGCGATGTCGGTGATCCTGACGTCGTGGCGTACCGAGCCGGGGGCGATGCCCCTGCCCTGGGCGATCACGAACGTGCCGCGCTCCAGCGGGGAGTTGCCGCCGTGGCCACCGGTGGGGGTGTGGCCGTGGTCGGCGGTGACGACGATCAGCCAGTCCTCCTGCTCGTACGTGGGCCGCGAGGCGACGGCGTCGAGCAGCCGGCCGACCTGGGTGTCGGCGACGCCCAAGGACTTGAGGTAGGCGGCGCTGGACGAGCCGCTGCTGTGGCCGGCGCCGTCGACCTCGTCGAGGTGGACGAAGGTGGAGTCGGGGTTGCCGTTGGCGAGGTAGTCGACGGCCTTGGCGGTGGTGCCCGCGTCGTTGCCGCCCGCGATGCGCAGATCGGTCTTCGCGCCGAAGACGATCTGGGGGATGGGGTTCCAGGTGCCGACGACCAGGGTGGACGTGGCCGGGTCGGCGGTCTCCAGCCGGGTCGCGTAGTCCGGGTAGCGGGCGTAGTTCGGGTTGGTGAAGTTGTTGTCCTTCACGTTGTGCTTGTCGGGCCAGACGCCGGTGGCGATCGAGGACCAGCCGGCGCCGGAGACGGTCGGGGCCATCGGGTCGGCGTAGAGGTTGCTCCGGGCGGTCAGCCCCTGGGTCATCAGCCGCTGGAGGCGCGGCACGTCGGCGCGCGAGAAGGCGTCGAAGGTGGCGCCGTCGATGCCGATGACCAGGATCTTCGCCTGCTTGGTGCCGGAGGGCAGACCGGCGTACGGGGTGGCGGCCGGGGCCTTCGGGTCCTGGGCCTCGGCGGTGGTGGCGACGAGCGGAAGGGCGACGGCGGCGACGGTGGCGGCGGCCAGCAGCGTACGCGCGGAGCGCGGCAGTGACACGGGATCCTCCGGGGATCGGGTCGGTGGCACCGGGCAACGGGGGAGCCCGGCGATGGGGACGAGGTTCGTCCCCGGCGGTGAGCGGCCCACCCCGGGGAAGGTACGGGCGTGTGAACCGTACTCAACATTTGGACCAGACCCGTAACCATTTCGTTATTCGCCGATGGTGCGGGCCGTGTGCGCCGCTGTGGGCCGGTGGAGTGCCCGGCGAGGGAAACAGAAACGTCTTCAGCGGTTGTCGGCAGCGGTATTGCCACAGTGGGTAACCCACTTCTACGTTCTTCACACGCACCACTTCTACGTGCGTAGACCCATTCCGCCACAGTGAGGAGGGGTACATGAGCCGCACCGTCATCCACGGCGGTCTCGTCATCACCGCGTCCGACGAGATCCACGCCGACGTACTCGTCGAGGGCGGCCGCGTCGCGGCGCTCGCGGAGCACGGCAGCGACGCGGCCGACGGCTGGAGCGCCGACCGGAGGATCGACGCCACCGGCAAATACGTGATCCCGGGCGGTGTCGACGCGCACACCCACATGGAGATGCCGTTCGGCGGCACCTACGCCGCCGACACCTTCGAGACCGGAACCCGCGCCGCCGCCTGGGGCGGTACCACCACCATCGTCGACTTCGCCATCCAGTCCGTGGGCCGCCCGGTCCGCGAAGGGCTCGACGCCTGGTACGAGAAGGCCGACGGCAAGTGCGCCGTCGACTACGCCTTCCACATGATCCTCTCCGACGTGAACGAGTCCTCGCTCAAGGACATGGACCTGCTGGTCGCGGAGGGCGTCACCTCCTTCAAGCTGTTCATGGCCTACCCGGGCGTCTTCTACAGCGACGACGGCCAGATCCTGCGCGCCATGCAACGTGCCTCCCACAACGGCGGCCTGATCATGATGCACGCGGAGAACGGCATCGCCATCGACGTACTCGTCGAACAGGCCCTCGCCGAGGGCCGCACCGACCCGCGCTACCACGGCGACGTCCGCAAGGTCGCCCTGGAGGCCGAGGCCACCCACCGCGCCGTCCAGCTCGCCCGGGTCGCCGGCTCCCCGCTCTACGTCGTGCACGTCTCCGCCGACGAGGCCGTCGCCGAGGTCGCCGCCGCCCGCCACAAGGGGCTTCCGGTCTTCGGTGAGACCTGCCCGCAGTACCTGTTCCTGTCCACCGACAACCTCGCCGAGCCCGACTTCGAGGGCGCCAAGTACGTCTGCTCCACCCCGCTGCGGCCCCGGGAGCACCAGGAGGCGCTCTGGCGGGGGCTCAGGAACAACGAACTCCAGGTCGTCTCCACCGACCACTGCCCCTTCTGCTTCTCCGGGCAGAAGGAGATGGGCCGCGGCGACTTCTCCAAGATCCCCAACGGCATGCCCGGGGTGGAGCACCGGATGGACCTCCTCCACCAGGCGGTGGTGGACGGACACATCTCGCGCCGCCGCTGGATCGAGATCGCCTGCGCCTCCCCGGCCCGGATGTTCGGCCTCTACCCGAAGAAGGGCACCATCGCCCCGGGCGCCGACGCCGACATCGTCATCTACGACCCGGCGGCCGAGCAGACCATCTCCGCGAAGACCCACCACATGAACGTCGACTACTCGGCGTACGAGGGAAAGCGGATCACCGGCCGCGTCGAGACCGTCCTGTCGCGCGGCGAACCCGTCATCGCCGGACGGACGTTCACCGGCCGGGCCGGACACGGCATCTACACCCCGCGCGCCACCTGTCAGTACCTCGACTAGGGGGTGTCTGACAAATGCCTGCGGCGTCGCGGGGTCCGGCACATCCCCAAGCTCTCGGCTTCGCTCGAGCAGGGGACACCCCACTGCTCGCGGCGTTGCCGAACCGCCCACGTGGCTCCTTCCCCGAGCTCTCAACTCCGTTCGAGCAGGGGAGACCCCATCCGCGGACGATCCAGCGCCTTGCGCACGCACCGGACCCCGCTCCTTCACCCGCACTCATTCATCAGACACCCCCAGGAGCACCGCATGGACTTCGGAATCGTCCTCCAGACCGACCCGCCCGCCTCCGCCGTCGTCGAGCTGATGCGCCGCGCCGAGCACAACGGCTTCCGCTACGGCTGGACCTTCGACTCGGCGGTGCTCTGGCAGGAACCCTTCGTCATCTACAGCCGCATCCTCGAACACACCGAACGGCTCGTCGTCGGCCCCATGGTCACCAACCCCGGCACCCGCACCTGGGAGGTGACCGCCTCCACCTTCGCCACCCTCAACGACATGTACGGCAACCGCACCGTCTGCGGCATCGGGCGCGGCGACTCCGCGATGCGCGTCGCTGGACGCGCCCCCAACACCCTGGCCCGGCTCGGCGAGGCCATCGACGTCATCCGCGACCTCGCCGAGGGCCGCGAGGCGACCGTCGACGGGCAGCCCGTCCGCATCCCCTGGGTGAAGGACGGCCGGCTGCCCGTCTGGATGGGCGCGTACGGCCCGAAGGCCCTCGCCCTCGCCGGACAGAAGGCCGACGGCTTCATCCTCCAGCTCGCCGACCCCTTCCTCACCGAATGGATGGTCAAGGCGGTGCGCCAGGCCGCCACCGACGCCGGCCGCGACCCGGACGCGGTCACCATCTGCGTGGCCGCACCGGCGTACGTCGGGGACGACCTGGCCCACGCCCGTGACCAGTGCCGCTGGTTCGGCGGCATGGTCGGCAACCACGTGGCCGACCTGGTCGCCCGGTACGGCGAACACTCCGGCATGGTTCCGGACGAACTCACCGCGTACATCAAGGGCCGCCAGGGCTACGACTACAGCCACCACGGCCGGGCCGGGAACCCCGACACCGCCTTCGTGCCGGACGAGATCGTCGACCGGTTCTGCCTGCTGGGCCCCGCCGAGGCCCACATCGAGAAGCTGCGGGCCCTGCGCGACCTGGGCGTCGACCAGTTCGCCGTGTACGACATGCACGACGCGCGCGAGGCGACCATCGACGCCTACGGCGAACGGATCATCCCCGCCCTCACCGACTGACCCCCCTCCCCAAGGCCCCCCCCGCACCCCCCACGGTTGTACGCGCCCCGCCCCGCACGGCACCGCTCCCGAGCGAAGGGTCCAAGCCGCCATGACCTCGACCGTTCCCCCGCCCCCGCCGCAGGACCCGATACCCGGCGCGCCCGGCCCCACCGGGCGCGTCGGGCTCGATCCCGGCGCCGTTCCCACCGACAACCGGTTCGTCAACGAGGACCTGTTGCCCGTCCCCCTGGAACGGCGCCGCTGGACCACGTACAACTTCGCCGCGCTCTGGGTCGGCATGGCCCACAACATCCCGTCCTGGCTGCTCGCCTCCGGGCTGGTGGCGCTCGGCATGGACTGGAAACAGGCCGTGTTCACCATCGCGCTGGCCAACCTGATCGTGCTCGGGCCGATGCTGCTCACCGGGCACGCCGGACCCAAGTACGGCATCCCCTTCCCCGTGCTGGCCCGCGCCTCGTTCGGACTGCGCGGCGCCAACCTGCCCGCGCTGATCAGGGCCGCGGTGGCCTGCGCCTGGTTCGGCATCCAGACCTGGATCGGCGGCGTCGGCATCTTCACCCTGCTCGGGAAGATGTTCGGCGGCTGGGCGGAGGCGTCCGTGATCGGCGGCCAGCCATGGACGCTCTGGCTCTGCTTCCTCCTCTTCTGGGCGCTCGAACTCGCCATCATCCACCGGGGGATGGACGCCCTGCGGCGGTTCGAGAACTGGGCGGCACCGTTCGTGATCGTCGGCGCCGTGGTGCTCCTGGTCTGGGTCGCGGTCAAGGCGGGCGGCTTCGGCCCGCTGCTCGACCAGCCCTCGAAGCTCGGCTGGGGGCGGGACTTCTGGCCGGTCTTCTTCCCCTCGCTGATGGGCATGATCGCGTTCTGGGCGACGCTCTCGCTGAACATCCCCGACTTCACCCGCTTCGGGTCCGGTCAGCGCGCCCAGATCCGGGGCCAGGCTCTCGGTCTGCCGACCACCATGACGTTCTTCGCCCTCCTCTCGGTCCTGGTCACCTCCGGATCGCAGGCCGTGTACGGCGAGGCCATCTGGGACCCGGTCCAGTTGGTGGCGCGCACCGACAACGTCTTCGGGCTGCTCTTCGGCCTGGTGACGGTGCTGGTCGCGACGGTCTCCGTGAACATCGCGGCGAACGTGGTGTCACCGGCGTACGACCTGGCGAACCTCGCGCCCCGGTTCATCAGTTTCCGCACCGGGGCCCTGATCACCGGGGTCGTCGGGGTCGTCATCATGCCGTGGAAGCTCACCGAGACCCCCGAGCTGTACATCTTCACCTGGCTCGGGCTGGTCGGCGGACTGCTCGGGACGGTGGCGGGCATCCTGATCGCCGACTACTGGATCGTCCGCCGCACCGTGCTCGACCTCCCGGACCTCTACCGCCCCGGCGGCCGCTACTGGTACGTCAACGGCTGGAACTGGCGGGCCGTCGTCGCCTTCGCCGTCGGCGGTGTGCTCGCGGTCGGCGGCTCGCACTCCGCACCGGGGGAGGGGCCCTTCCCGGCCGACGGGCTGATCCCGGCCCTCCAACCGCTCTCCGACTACGGCTGGGCGGTCGGCCTGGCCTCCTCGCTGGTGCTGTACGTGGTGCTCACCGGCCGGTCCGCCGTCACGTCGGAACCGACGAACGGCCCAGCAGCGCGTTGATGTCGTACGTACGGTCCGGCGGCGGCGTGGCCGAGGGCACCGGCTTCCCGAAGCCGGAGAGGCCCACCACCGCGTCCGCCCCGCCGCCGTGGACCGTGATCCGCACCGGGAACGGCCGCCCCGTGACCGCGACGTACGTCGTCCACGTCCTGCCCTCCCGAGTGCTGGTCAGCGGGATCACGGGGGCGCCGTCCAGCGTGGTGCGCGGGGCCTTGCGCAGCCCCGCCGGGTCCTGGTGCCCGACATCGCCCGCGAGCTGCTCGAAGACGACGGGGTCGCAGCCCTCGGTCAGGGGGCGCAGCCGGGGATCGGAGGCCGGGGCCCTCAGATAACGCCCGTTCAGGATCGCGGCGAAGGCCGCACCGCCGTCGGGGACCTGGCTCTTCCAGAAGTCCGCGTCCAGCTTCACCCAGACCTCCTCGCCGTGCTTCACGATCCGTGCCGAGCCCTGGTCGCCGCCGAGCCGTACCGACCCCACGCAGTCGCCCGACCGGTCCAGGACGACGTCCAGCGACTTCGCCGGCCGCCCGTCGCCGAGGTCGCCGCGGGCGGTGACGCGCAAGGAGTCGACGCTCAGCAGGGCGTCGCGGGAACGCTCAGCGATCTGGCGCGCGGAGAGCGTGTCGATCCCGTTGTCCGCCCGTGCCGCACCATTGCCGAGGACGCCGCTGCCGCCGAGGAGACCACCGGTGAGCCCCAGCACGACGGCCGCGGTCCGGGCGGTCCGGCAGGTGGCGTGGTGTCGAGCGGTCACGTCGCCTCCCTGAAGCCCGCCGCCGGAGGATCGTCGGGTCCGGTCCGGTGCCCTCCGACGGTTCGAGCGTACGTCCGGGCCGGTGCGGACGCGCGACGGACACCCCGGCACGGCGCGCACGCAGAGTGATGTTTTGCCGTGTTTTGAGCCATTGGTGTCCGGGGAGGTCGTCGGCGCACCGAGTCCGTCACCAGCGAAGGGGGACACGCACACATGAAGCTGTCGAGGGGGAGTCTGTCCAGGGCCGTGCTCCGGGGCGCCGTCACGGCGGGAGCGGCCGCCGCGCTCGCGCTGCCGGTGTCCGTCGTCACGGCCACGACGGCCGCGGCGACACCGCCGGGCCTTTCCTGCGACACCGGGAAGCACGCGGTCGACGACTACACCGGCTACGCGCTGTGCAGCAACGACGGCGGTACGACGCAGACCTTCTGGGTGCACCTGGTCTGCGGCTGGGCCCCGGACGTGGACGGGGAGCACGTGACCCTGGCCCCCGGCCAGTCCGGCCAGTCCACCGCCCACTGCGCCGACATCGGCACCGGCATCGGCGAGATCAGCGTCCAGCCGTAGGCCCTGTATCGGACGCCCCACCCATGGGCCCGTGCCGGGCCGGACCTTGTGGCCCGGCACGGGCCTTCCCGTCCGGCACGGGCCGCCTCAGGCCCGCCGCGCGCTCCGCTCCAGCAGCGGCGGCAGCGCGACGGCCAGCCGCTCCCGCAGCCCGTCCGGGCCGCCCGCCACCCACGGGTGCGCGGCGTGGAAGGCGGACCAGTCCACCAGCCAGTCCCGCACCGAGGCGGGCGTGAACCCTTGCGCGTGCGTCCCCAGCACCGTGCGCAGCAGCCGGGGCGGCAGGACCGTCCGTCCGTACTCGGCGAGCAGCACCGCGTCGTACAGGTCCTTGGCGCCGGATCTGCCCTCGGCCTCCTGGTCCTCGGCGAGCCACAGCAGCTTCCAGGCGAGCGAGAGCCCCGGACCCGCGGTGCGGACCGGTGTCGGTGGCCCGCCGTCACCCCGGGGGCAGGCCGTCCACACCGGTGCCTCGGGCAGCCGTTCGTCCCGCGCGAAGTCCATCCGCAGCTCGCCCGGCGGCAGCCCGTCGGCCTCCCAGGGCACCACGACCCGTATCCCGGGCGTCTCGTACTCCCGGTACATCCACTCCTGGTCCAGGGACACCCGCAGCGGATCGACGCGTATCCCTTCCGGCAGCGGCGGACCGGCCCGCAGCGCGGCGGCCACCTCCTCGTCGAGCTCGGGCGACACGCCCAGATCGTCGGAGACCGCCCAGCGCAGGCCCTCCGGCGCGAGCACCGGCCGGGCGCCGCCCGTCTCGTGGCACTCGCCGTCCGTCAGCAGCTCGGGGGCGGCCGACCCGTGCGCCGCCTCCGGCCACTGCTGCACCTCCTCGACGCCCACCACGTAGGGGTACGGATCGAGCGGATCGGGGAAATCCGCCCCCGGCCGCGGCACGATCCAGTCCAGATCGCCCGGCTCCCGGGCCGCGGCGCCCACCCACGCCCGGAGCGGCACACTGCCCCGCAGGACCAGGCCCTCGCCCAGGGGCGAACCCGCGACCACCCGCAGCAGATGGTCCAGGACCGCGCGCCGGGCGGCCCGCCAGCGCGGGGCGAGCGCCGCGTCCGGGAACTCCGGCTCGCCGGGAACCGGCCGGTCCCAGCCGCTCACCGCGCGGCCCCGGCCGGCGCGTCCAGCCAGCCCGCGTCCACCGAGGGGCGGTCGTCGTGCACGACGAACTCCTCCTCGACCTCGAGCACATCGAGCCCGGCCCCGCGCAACGCGCCGAGCAGGGCGTCGAGTTCGGTCCGGGCCCGGGGGCGGCCCACTCCGTGGCAGCGCTGCGTGACGAACCGCTCGTGGCAGCGGGGGCCGGTGAGACGGCGGGCGTTGCGCGACAGACGCGCGCCGTGCCGCTCGGCCACCTCCCGGGCGACGGCCACCTCCGGCTCGCCGGAGAGCCGCAGCTTGACGTGATGCTCGAAGTGGAGACCGGGCGGGAGCGCGGCGGCCTCGGCGGAGCTGCCCGGCACGTCCGCGTTCCACGGAGCGGCCTCTATCTTCACCCGCACGACCGGGAAACCCGCCGCGCCCAGCTCGGCCGCCCACCGGTCGGCGGCGGCCCGTCTCCCGGAGAGCGCACCCCGGCCACGCTCGGTCAGCATCGGCTGGTCGGGGGTGGCGCCGCCGTCCAGCACGATGTGGGTGAGCCCGAGACCGCGCTCCCGCGCCCAGCGCTCCAGCCGGTCGAGCTTCCGCCCCACCCCGCCATCGGCGAGGGGATCGGGGCGCACCGTCAGATGCGTCTCGAACTCGCCCTCGAACTCCGCTTCCACGGACCCTCCCCGTCGTACGTCCCCTGATCGTCTTCCGTCACCGAACGTAGCAAGGCCCACTGACAGTCCTCGCCGGGAGCCTCCGCACCTGCCCCCGGGCACTTTCCTCCGAACGGTTGAGCGGAGCGCACCCCAGTCGTTACCCTCCGGTAAGTTCGTTCCGGTGTACGGGTCCACCGTGCCCCCGCGCACCGTCGTACGTGTCTGCCGATACGAGGAAGGCGGTCAGCCCATGTCCTCACCGCACACCGCGGAAACGACCGGACCGGCCGCCCCGGCGGGCCTGGCCGACAGCGCCCGGGAACTGGCCGAGGGCACCACCACCTCGGTCGCCCAGGTGTCCGCCGCGCTGGACCGCATCCGGGCCGGCGAGCACCGCCTCAACGCCTTCCGCCAGGTCCGCGCCGAGGCCGCGCTCGCCGAGGCCGCCGAGGCCGACCGGCGGCTCGCGGCGGGGGAACGGCTGCCGCTGCTCGGGGTCCCGGTCGCGGTCAAGGACGACACCGACGTCCTCGGGATGCCCACCTACTTCGGCTGCGACGGCGACCTGCCCGCCGCGACCGCCGACAGCGAGGCGGTCCGCAGACTGCGGGCGGCCGGGGCCGTCATCGTCGGCAAGACCAACTCCTGCGAGCTCGGCCAGTGGCCGTTCACCGAGGGCCACGCCTTCGGCGCCACCCGCAACCCCTGGCACACCGGCCACACCCCCGGCGGCTCCTCCGGGGGCTCCGCGGCGGCCGTCGCCGCCGGGTTCGTACCCGCCGCGCTCGGCTCGGACGGCGCGGGGTCCGTCCGTATCCCCGCGGCCTGGACCCACCTGGTCGGCATCAAGCCCCAGCGCGGCCGGATCTCCGTCCACCCGCACTCCGACGCCTTCCAGGGCCTGACCGTCAACGGCCCGCTCGCCCGGACCGTCGCCGACGCCGCCCTGCTGCTGGACGCCGTCGCGGGATCCCACCCCGACGACCCGCACCGCCCGCCGCCCGTCGCCGCCTCGGCCGCCGCCCGGCGTGAACCCGGCCGGCTGCGCATCGCCCTCGCCTGGCGCCCCCCGCTCACCCTCACCGGCTCCGCACCCCACCCCGAGGTGCGCCGGGCCGTCCTCGACCTGGCCCAGGCCCTCGCCCGCCTCGGCCACGACGTCGAGGCCGCCCGGCCCCGGTACGGGCTGATCGGCCTCGGCTTCGTCCCCCGCGCCACCGCCGGGATCGCCGAACTCGCCGCCCGCCACCCCGCGCCCGCCCTCCTCGACCCGCGCACCCGCAGCGCCCTGCGCACCGGCACCCGGCTCGGCGGCCGGGTCGTCCGGGCGGCCCGGCGGCGCGAAGTCCACCAGCACCGCAGGATCGGCGCCTTCTTCCGCCGCCCCGGAAGCGACGGCCCCGGCTACGACGTCCTGCTCACCCCCACGACCGCCCTGCCCCCGCCCCCGATCGGCAGGTTCGACGGGCTGAGCGCCTGGCGCACCGACCTGGCGATGGCCGAGACCTGCCCGTACGCCTGGCCCTGGAACGTGCTGGGCTGGCCGGGCGTCAACGTGCCGGCCGGGTTCACCTCCGCCGGGCTGCCGGTCGGGGCACAGCTGCTCGGCCCCTCCCGCAGCGAGGAACGGCTCATCTCCCTCGCGGCCCAGCTGGAGGCCGACCGCCGCTGGTACGAGCACCGGCCCCCGGCCGCGTAGGGACCGGCCGGGGCCCCGCCGGCCGCCGTCTTGTTCGCGCCCCGGTGCGTGAGGCGCGACCATGGACAGGGAACGGAGGGATGGTGGCCGGCATGGCGTGTCCAGGTCCGCAGCCGGAGCCCGGCGCCGGGCCCGCCTACGACACGGCGAGCGACGCCACCGCGGTGGTCGCCGGGAACGGCACGGTCGTCGGCTGGACGCGGAGCGCCCAGGACCTCCTCGGGTACCGCGCCCCCGAAGTGGTCGGGCGGTCCGGCGGAGCCCTTCTCGCCATGGCCGAGGACCCCGTCCGGGTGGCCGGGATCGCCGAACGCTGCCGTGCGGGTGTGGGCTGGCGGGGCATCGCCGACGTGCGGCGGCGCGACGGCGGCCGGATCGAGCTGGACCTCCGGGTCTCGGCCTCCTTCCACATGGACGGCCGGGAGTGCTTCCTGGTCTCCGGGCGCGAGCGGCGGCCGGAGCGGATCGTCGGGCAGTCGGTGCTGGACGCCTTCCTGGCCGGATCGCCCATCGGCATGGCGGTGCTGGGCCCGGACCTGCGCTACGTCTGGATGAACGACACCCTGGAGCGTTTCAGCGGCGTACCGCGCGAGCACCGTGTGGGCCGCACGCTCGGCGAGGTCCTCCCGGGGCTGGAAGCGGATTCCATCGAGACCCTGATGCGCGGCGTGCTGGACACCGGCATCCCCGTCATCGACTACGAGTACCTGGGCTGGACCTGGGCCGATCCGCGCCGCGAACGCGCCTACTCCACCTCGTACCTGCCGCTGACCGACGGCGACGGGCGGGTCACCGGCCTCTGCTACATGGTGCTGGACGTCACCGACCGATGGAACGCCCAGCAGCGGCTGGCCCTGGTCAACGACGCCGGCGCCAGCATCGGCTCCACCCTCGACGTGATGCGCACCGCCCAGGAACTGGCCGACTTCGCGGTACCGCGCTTCGCCGACCTCGTCCTCGTCGACCTGCTGGAACCGGTGGTCAGCCCCGACGACCCCGGCACCTGGCCCACGGGCGTCGGCCTGTCCGGCCCGGAACTCGCCCGCACCGCCACCACCCCCGCCACCACCTCCGCCTCCGGCTCCGGGTGCCCGAGGATGCGGCGGGCCGGGATGCGCTCCGTACGCGAGGGCTGCCCGGAGGCCGTCAGCCGGATCGGCGAGCCGGTGGACTTCCTGCCCCCGCCCCACGGCCTGCGCTTCCTCGCCGAGGGCGAACCCGTACTGATCCCCGTGCTCGACCCCGACGACCACGCCTGGGCGGCCGACCAGCCCGCCCGCGCGGCGAGCATCCGCGCGCACGGACTCCACTCCCTGATCTGCGTGCCGATGCGGGCCCGGGACACGGTGCTCGGACTGACCACCTTCATCCGGTCGGACACCCCCGCCCCCTTCGAGCCGGACGACGTCCTGCCCGCCCGCGAGATGGTGGCGCGGGCCGCCGTCTGCGTCGACAACGCCCGCCGCTACACCCAGGAACACACCTCCGCGCTGACCCTCCAACGCAGTCTGCTCCCGCACACCCTGCCCGGCGGAACGGCCCTGGACGTGGCCTCCGCCTACCTTCCGGCGGACGCCAAGGACGGCGTCGGGGGCGACTGGTTCGACGTGATCCCGCTGTCCGGGGCCCGGGTCGCCCTGGTCGTCGGCGACGTCGTCGGCCACGGCATCGGCGCGGCCGCCACCATGGGCCGGCTGCGCACCGCGGTCCACACCCTCGCCGACATGGACCTGCCGCCCGACGAGCTCCTCGCCCACCTCGACGACCTCGTGCTCCGCCTGAGCGACGAGGAACCCGGTGGCGACGGACACGGCGGCCCCCCGGTGCTCGGCGCCACCTGCCTGTACGCCGTGTACGACCCGGTCACCCAGAGCTGCACCATGGCACGGGCCGGCCACCCGCCACCCGTGGTCGTCGCCCCCGACGGACGCGTCAGCTTCCCCGAACTGCCCGCCGGGCCCCCGCTCGGCCTGGGCACGATGCCGTTCGAGACGGCCCGGACCACCCTCCCCGAGGGCAGCCTGATCGGCCTCTACACGGACGGGCTCATCGAGGGCCGGGACCGGGACGCGGAGCTCGGCATGGCCCGCCTCGGCGGCGCCCTCGCCCAGCGTGGCCTCTCCCTGGACGCGCTCTGCGCCCGGGTCGTGGAGCAGCTCGTCCCGGTCCCGCAGCCCGACGACGTCGCCCTGCTCCTCGCCCGTACCCACGAGCTGAGCCCCGACCACGTCGCCTCGTGGGAGATCCCCACCGATCCGGCCGCCGTCGCCGGGGCCCGCGCCGAGGCCGCCCGGCAGCTGAGCGACTGGGACCTGGAGGAGCTGGCGATGACGACCGAACTGATCGTCAGCGAGCTCGTCACCAACGCGGTGCGCCACGCCACGGGCCCGATCCGGCTCCGGCTGCTGCGCCAGTCCGTGCTGACCTGCGAGGTCTCCGACACCAGCAGCACCTCGCCCCGGCTCAGGCACGCCCGTACCACGGACGAGGGCGGCCGCGGCCTCTTCCTCGTCGCCCAGCTCACCCGCCGCTGGGGGACCCGCTACACACCCGACGGCAAGATCATCTGGACCGAGCAGGAGATCTCCGCCGGATAGCTCCGGTCCCTTCCGGGGCCGGTCCTCACGGCACCCGGGCGATCCACTCGTCGGTGGCGAACTTGGTCCGCACCAGCGTCTCGGCGCGGGCCATCTCCTCCGCCGTGACCTCGCCGCCGGTCAGTCCGTAGCGGTTGCGGAAGGAGGCGATCATGTTCTCGATCACCTGCTCCCGGGCGAGGCCGGTCTGGCGGCGGAGCGGATCGACGCGCTTCTTGGCGCTCTTGGTGCCCTTGTCGGAGAGCTTCTCCTTGCCGATCCGCAGCACGTCGAGCATCTTGTCGGCGTCGATGTCGTACGACATCGTCACATGGTGCAGCACGGCCCCCGGTCCGCCGTCCGGGCCGACCATCCGCTTCTGGGCGGCGCCGGCGATCTTCCCGGCCTCGGTGGCGATGTCGTTCAGGGGCTGGTACCAGGCCCTGATGCCCATGTCGCCGAGCGCGCCGAGCACCCAGTCGTCGAGGTACGCGTAACTGTCGGCGAACGAGAGCCCGGAGACCAGGGCCTCCGGAACCGAGAGCGAGTACGTGATCGTGTTGCCGGGCTCCACGAACATCGCGCCGCCGCCGGAGACCCGCCGGACCACCGTGACCCCGTGCCGCTCGACGCCCCCGGGATCGACCTCGTTGCGCAGGGACTGGAAGCTGCCGATGATCACGGCGGGGGAGTCCCACTCCCAGACCCGGAGCGTCGGCGGGCGGCGCCCCGCGGCGACCTCGGTGGTGATGACCTCGTCGAGCGCCATGTGGAGCGCGGGCGACTGCGGGGGCTCGTGGATGAGCTGCCAGTCGTAGTCGCTCCACTCGGTCGCGTGGGCCAGCGCCCGCCGGACCGCGATGCCGACGCCCTCCGCGGTCAGCCCGAGCATGACGGCCGATTCGGGCAGCGCCGCCGTGATCCGGGCCGCCAGCCCCGTGGCGTCCGTCGAGGCGGGCGCCCCCTCCAGGGCGCCGTCGATCGCGAGGATCGCCTCGTCGGGCTCCAGGAAGAAGTCCCCGGCGACGCGCACCTCGCGCAGTACGCCGTCCTCGACCTCCAGGTCCACGACGACGAGCTTGCCGCCGGGCACCTTGTACTCGCCATGCACGGTTCCGTTCCCTTCCCGTGCGCGGCGTGGCCCCTGAACCTGTTGCTCCGACACGGGACGATCGCGCACGTGCTTCGCTCAGCACTGTAATGGGGCGACCACCGGGCCCGTCACGCGACGGCGGACGGCGGGCCGGCCACCCCCGGTCGCGGGCGACGTCGCGGTAGTGGGCCGGGGGCGTCCGGTCGGGGAAGCCACCGGCCTCGTCGATCACGTCCCTGCGGAGGGCGACGACCCCGTCGTCATCCCCGCGCCGGCCCCGCGAGCCGCTCCCGGGCGGCGGCCTGGATCGGGGAGGGGCCGATCGCCCATTGGAAGACGCGGCCGACGGCTGCCGCCAGGGGGCGGTCCCAGGCGGTGCGGACGAGGGCGGGGCGGCGGATGCCGAGTTCGGCGCGGGCCCAGTCGGGGAGGAGGCCGACCGAGGCGTTCATCAGCAGGTGCACGACCAGCCGCTCCCGCCGGGTGCGTCCGAAGCGGCGGAGGAACCGCACCGAGTCCAACGCGGCTTCGGTGGCGTGGAGTTCGGGGCGGAGGCGGGTCAGGTGGCGCTCGGCCTCCAGGGAGGTGAGCGGTACGTTCCGCGCGCCCAGCGCCTCGGCCATGGGGGCGGCCCGGCGGTAGTAGGCGTCGCGCTCGGCGGGGGTCAGCCGGAGCCGCCGGGGCGCGTACGTCTGGTGACCGGCGAGGAAGCTGTGCACCTCGGCGGTGTGCACCCAGGTCAGCAGGTCGGGGTCGTCCGCGCGGTACGGGCGGCCGTCCGGGGCGGTGCCGTGCACCCGGGTGTGGATCCGGCGGACGACGCCGATCACCTCGCGGGCGGCGGCCGAGGACCCGAAGGTGGTCGTGGTGATGAACCGTACGGTCCCGTTCAGCCGCCCCACCGGATCGGCGCGGAAGTCGGAGTGCTGGTCGACCCCCGCCATGGCCAGCGGGTGCAGCGACTGGAGCATGAGCGCGGCGAACCCACCGGTGAGCATCCCGGTGGCCTGCCCGTGCACCCGCCACACCGGATCCCCGGGGGTGATCCCGAACAGCCCGGGATCGCCGGGCGGCCCGGCGTACCGCTCCAGCTCGAGGTCCCCGCCGTGCATGGTCGCGGTGAGTTCCGCCCCGATCCGCTTCCGCAGTCCCACCAGCACAGCCAGCACCTCCAGGGCCCGTTCACCTCAGCCGAGGGTACCGACCCGCCCGCCGAGCACGGCCACCAGGACGAGCAGTCCGCAGAGGGGACGGGTGGCGAACGCCCGTCCGCGACTCCCGACGTCCGAGGGACCGGCCCGCCACGCCTGCCACCCCGACTGCCCCGCGACCACGCCCGGCCCGGGCCGGAGCCCCACGCTCCAGAACCCCAACACCGGCTGGGCGGCGACCCCCACCGCGAAACACCACACGGCCCCAACACTCCGGTGCCTCCAAGGGTTTGCCGCCTGATCCGTCGGTGGCGCACCATCAGTTCCCGGAGGTGTACGTGTACGGGAAGACGCATGTCATCCGCGCTTCGGGAAACCGGCGCAGTGTTCTTCCGCGGACATCGGAGGTCCGCGCCGTCACGCCCGCACGTCCGGGGCGGCCGACCCGTCCTACGCGATCAGGAGTCAGGAATCATCATGGCCTTACGCACCATGCTCGTCACCACTCTGCGCGCCCTGCTCGTCGCGGCGCTCGTCCCGCTCGCGCTGGTCACCGGAGCCGCGTCCGCGCAGGCGAACACGGCCCCGTCCGTGCAGGGGGTGACCATCCAGGGCGACAACAGCCAGGCGTCCGTCGACGGTGTCGACGGCGTGCGCGCCACCGGTGACGGGAAGGACTGCGCGTACCTGCGTGTGTGTCTGTACACCGGCCCGAACATGACGGGCACCCGGTTCGACCTGTACCAGTGCGGCGACTACCGGCTCGTCCAGTGGAACGGGGCCGGCTCGGTGTGGAACAACCAGACCACCGGCACGACCGCCGTCTTCATGAACCGGCAGTTCACCGTCATCGGTTCCGTCCGGGGCCGGGACTCCAACGGCACCATCTACGGGTACACCTCGTACGACTTCTCCCCCGTCTGGTACGTCCGCCCCTGCTGACACCATGACGGAAGGACGTGCGCCCCGGCCGCTCGCGGTCCGGGGCGCACGTCGTACGTCCTTCGTCCGGCCTGCCGGCATGTGATTCTTCCCCCGCCCGATTCCCGGAGAACGGATTCGGCTCTATTCCGACGGTCGCGCATGGAAAAGGCCGGAGATCCGAATGTTGTCGGTCAGCTCCCGCACGTATCGCCGTCGGACGGAAATCCCGCCCGCCGCATATCGCGGGGGCATACTCCGAAACGCCGCCGGAATGCCGTGCTGAGAGCGCTGGATGAGGAGAATCCAGAGGCGTGGGCCAGGTCGGTGATGGTCATGTGCCGGTACGCGGGTGTCCGCAGCCGGTTCTTCACCAGCCGCAGCCGCTCCTCCCGGATCAGCTCGCTCGGGGTCGTCCCGGCGTGCTGGAGGGCCAGCTGGACCTGGCGGAGCGACCAGCCCAGGGAACGCGCCACGGTGGCACCGTTCAGGCGCGGGTCGGCCACGTGCTCGCGGACGTACCGGCGGACCACCGTCTCCACCTCCGGCAGGCGGCCCGACGGGGTGGGCCGGTCGTCGCCCACGACGAGCAGGCACACCAGCTCGACCAGCCGCTCGGCCACCGCGTCGAACTCGCTGCTGGTCAGGGTGGCGCGTTCCTCGTGCAGGACGACCAGCATGTCGCCCACCACCCGGCCGAGCCCCGAGCCGAGACCGAGGCGCACGGCGAGCGGCGACGACCGGTTCAGGCGCCCGTTCACCTCCTGGGCGGGGATCGACAGGATGAACGCCCGCGCGGAGGCGTCCTGCGACAGCTCGAACGGTGTGCTGAACGTGAGAAGGCTCCCGGTCCCCGGTGCCAGCCGCAGCTCCCGCTCGTCCTGGCGCAGCACCATCTCCCCGGAGACCGGCAGCACCAGGCGGTAGTCCTCGTCCGGGTCGTGCCGCGTCTGACGCGCGGTCCGGGCGTACTCGATCGTCTCCGACCACCACTGGACGAGCTGGTAGGTGTCGGTGTGCTGGCGGACCGTTCCCGCGTGGAAATCGTCGGTGCGCGCATACCGATAGCTCATCCGGCTCTGATACGACGTCACATGGGCACCCCAGAATTCGGCGCGGTCACGTGATGTCACGTCCTGGGTAGTGCATGAACTCACCGTGTAGGTTCCCAAGGCCATCGAAGACACCTTTCACCCAGGTCTTCTCACCGTCTCACCGTGCGCGTACCCGCATCCGGTTCTCGCGCTCATGGCAAGAGTCCGTCCAAAGGCGCCGCAATAGCGTAGTGGACGACAGTGGGGCCGGGCAGTGTGCAAAGGGCGGCGCGTTCCGCACGGGTGTGCGCCGAATTCGCTCCGCTGCGCGCCGTGACAACTTTTCTACGCGCACGCGCAATTCCGGACGCGCGGCCGCGTCCTACGGTGGCCGCGGGGTCCGCTGCACGCGCGAGGGCGCGCCGGGTCCCGGACGACCGAGGAGCCCATCGGCCCCGCACTCCGCGCCGGACCCCCGAACACCCGAGGTACGAGCACTGACTGAGGACCGAGATGGCACATGACGAACTGATCCGGAATCCGCACGCGCGCGAGCGGCGCGCCACGTCCCGCGCCGCTCGTCCGGGCCCGGCGGGCCGCGGAGCCCGGGGGCTGACGGCGGCCGCGGTGGTCGCGTTCGCGGGAGTGGGAGTGTTCGGGGCCGGGTCCGCCGTCGCGGACCCGGCGGCGCCCGCACTCCGGTACACCTGCTCCCTCTCGAAGGAGGAACAGCGGCGGGGCGAGGTGAGGATCGACGCGGACGTCCCGGCGTCGGCCGTGGTCGGTGAGGCCACCCCGAAGTTCGTCATCCACGCGACGGTGCCGGTGAGCGCCGCCGACGCGAGCGAGCTGCGCAAGGCCCATGTCGAGGAGCTCTCGGGCACCGTCGACGTACGGGCCCGGGTCACGGCACCGGGCACCGGCGGCACCCCCGTGAGCGTACGGTTCCGGGTGGCCAGGACCAGCGTTCCGGCGTCCGGAGCGTTCGTGATCAAGGCGACCGGTGCCGCACCGACCCGCACCTTCGACAAGCCGGGCCGGGCGACGATCGCCGTCGGCGACCTCAAGGCCCATGTCAGCGCCCGCGTGGGTCCTTTGACCCTCGAGGTCGGTCTGCCGTGCAGCCTGGACCCCGGCCAGAACGACGTCGTGGCGTCGTTCGACATCGTCGGGAAGGGAGGGGCGACGACCGGACCGGCCCCGTCCGGTACGGCCGGCGCGAGCACCTCCGGTACCACCGGCGCGTCCCAGGGCCGGGAGAACGACGGGACGAAGCCGGACACGGCCGGGGAGAAGCCGTCCGGCCCCTCCGGCGCCATGGCCGAGACCGGTAGCCGGGGTACCGGGACCCTGATCCCGCTGGCGGTGGGGGCCGCCGCCCTGGGAGCCGTCGCCTGCGCGGCCGCGGCCCTCTTCCGCGTCCGCTCGCGCTCCAGGTGACGGAAGCGATGTCCGTCGCGATGCGGCAGCCGCGCCGGGGCTGGCTGGTGCTGACGGTGGTGACCGTGGGGGCGGCGGTCGCCGTGGCCGTACGGGCGGGGACCGGGGACGTGGACCCGGGCGGGCTGGTGCTCGGGGCGGCCGGCCTGGTACTGACGGCCGTGAGCCTCTATCAGGCGGGGGTGGCCCAGGCGGGCACGGACACCGACGCCGCCGCGCTCGCCGAGCGTCTCGCCGTCGTCATCAGGAAACACGAGGAGGAAGTCCACGCAGGGCTCCTCGGCAGCAGCACCGACACCATCGACCTGGAGTTCGGCTTCCTGCCCTCCCCGGCCCACCACGGGGCGGGGGCGGCGCCCCACGGCACACTGAAGGACGTCGCCGCCTACTACAGCGCGCTCCGGCCCGGCCGTCTCGTCGTCACCGGGGCTCCCGGAGCCGGCAAGACCGTCCTCGCCCTCCACCTCATGCTGCGCCTCCTCACCGACCGGAGGCCGGGCGACCCCGTCCCCGTACGGCTGTCGCTGTCCACCTTCGACCCGCACCGCGACAGCCTCACCACCTGGCTCGTCGACGAACTCGCCCGCGCCCACCGGCTGCGCCCCGCCTCGGCGGCCGCCCTCGTCGATGCCCGGCTGGTCCTTCCCGTGCTCGACGGGCTCGACGAGATGGACGCCAGCGGGACACCCGGGCGCGGCTCCCGCGCGGCCGCCGCCCTGAAGGCCATGAACGCCTACGTCCACGGCGTCGTCAAGGGACAGCTCATCCTCACCTGCCGCCACAGCGCCTACAACACCCTGGAGGCCGCGGGCCTCTGGGCGCGGGACGCCTCCCGGATCGACATCGCCCCCGTCGGCCTGGCCGCGACCGAGGCGTTCATCGCCGCCCGCGCCGAGGACCCGCGCCGCTGGACACCGGTCCTCGAAGCCCTCCGCGCCGAACCGGCGGGCCCGCTGGCCCAGGGACTGTCCACCCCCTGGCGGCTGACCATCGCCCTCGCGGTCCACGACGAGTCCGGCCCCGACGGCAACTGGGCCCACGACCCCCGGGAGCTGTGCGACCCCGCCCCGGAGACCCCGGAGCAGGTCCGGGACCGGCTGCTGCACCTGTTCATCCGCGACGCCCCCGCCACGGGCGGCCGGAAGACGCCCTACACCCCACGGCAGGTGGACACCTGGCTGACGACTCTCGCCCGCTACCTGCAGGCGAACAACGCCGGTACCGGCGAGGTGGCCGGCCGGCGCCTGTCCGGCACCGATCTCGTCCTCCATGAACTGTGGCCGCTCGCCGGGCCCCGCCGTACCCGTACCGTCCATGTCCTGCTGACCGTCGCGGTGTGGGCCGTCGCCGACGTGTCCGCCGCCCTGCTCGACGACTGGCGCGTGTACGTGATGAACGTGGCTCTCATGGTGCTGGGCGGCCTCCTCGTGGCGGCTCCTCCCTGGCCCGTCCCGTCCCGGCTGGAACGGGTGACCGTCGCAACCGGTACGGGAAGGCGCCAGCTCCTGAACGGGATCGCGGGCGGCCTCTTCTGGGGAGGGCTCGTCGTCGTGTTCGACATCGGTGATGTCGTCGGACTGACGATCGGGCTCGTGTACGGGGCGGTGCTGGGGCTCCTCGGCGGGGCGTTGGTCGGCTCGGGGCTGGCGGGCGTGCTCTCCGACCTGCCCGAGATCCGTACGGAACGGGGGAACACATCGCCCCGGGCCATGGTGAAGGACGACCTCGTGACCGGGATCGTGACCGGCCTCGTGGTCGGGATCGGGTTCATCCCGTTCTACTGGTACGCGCTGAGCCCGGTCCTCGCGCTCGGAGCGGTGCTCATCTACCTGGTGCTCTTCGGGCTCGGCGGCGGGCGTGCGCTCGCGCTCCTCTACAACCGGCTGTTCCGCTGCGGGTTCCGGGGGACGCTCGATCTGCTGTTCCGGCCCTGGCGGGTGTTCGGCCCGCTGCTCAGGACCGGCGCCGGTCCCGCCCTGGGAGCCGCGGGCACCCGCTACGTGGTCCTGCTGCTCTGCACGCGCGGCTGGTGGTCCGACCGGGTGCTGCCCTGGCGTCTGGGGCGCTTCCTCGACTGGTGCTGCGGTGCGGGGCTGATGCGTACCGCCGGGACCGCCTACCAGTTCCGCCACCGCGAGCTCCAGGAATTCCTCGCGCGCCGCTCCGACGGACCAGGGCCGGCGGGTGGCTCCGGCCCGTCGGGCGGTCCCGGCCCGTCAGGTGATTCCGCTTCCGGGTGAACGGCGACGCCCGGACGACGCGGCCGGTCGCCGGGCCCGATCGGCCCGGTGACCGGCCGCGCCGTGTCAGATGTGCGGTCCCCGGTCGGTCGCGGGGGTGGTGGGTTCGTTCCGGGCGACGGTCTCGCCCTGGATGACCCGGGGCGGGCCCTGCGCCGCCCCGGGGTCCTGCGGCTCCTTCATGGCCTTGGCCTCGGCCTTCAGGATGCGGGCCGACTTGCCCGCGGAACGGGCCAGTTCGGGGAGCTTCTTGGCGCCGAAAAGAAGGATGACCACGATCAGGACGACCGCGAGCTCACTGATGCCGAACATCAGTCGTCACCGTCCTCGTCGTCGCCCTCGAAGAAGTCCCCCACCTCGTCGACGACTTCGGCGGCGACCAGACCGCCGACGACTCCGACCGCGAGCCCGGCCGCGCCCACCGCGACGGCCGTGCCCAGGCCCGGACCGGAGCGGCGCTCCTCGTCGTGGTGGCCGTGGTGGCCGTGGTGACCGGCGTACGGGTCGCCGTGCCCGTACGCGGAGCCCTCCGCGTACACCGAGTGGTGCGCGGCCAGTTGCTGGAGCCACCCGTCGACCAGGGCGGTCCAGTCCTGGTGGTGGATGCCGTCGTGCGCGACGGTGAACCGGGTGAGCGCGTCGTGCCCGCCGCGCCGGTCGGCCTCCAGGACGACCTCCATGCCGCCCGCGGTGGCCAGGAAGGTCACCTCGATCTCCTTGAACGCGTACGCGTACTGCGGCGACGGGGACAGCTCGATCTCCTGGTAGAAGGGGAGCTGCTGACCCGTGCCGCCGATCCGGCCGGCCTCCAGGTCCGCGGACTTGAAGCCGAAGCCGAGCTGTCCGAACGCTTCGAGGATTGCCTCCTGCACCGGCAGCGGCCCCACTACGAGCTGATCGAGATCGCCCTTGTCCCTGGCCCCGGCGACCGAGAGTTCCGTGCGTACGCCGAGCACGATGCCGAGACCCTGCCCGTACAGCTCGGTGACGGGTGTCTCCCACGGCAGTGTCACCGTGAACGGCACGGTGCGCTGCTCGCCCCCGGCCAGCCGGAAGCCGCCGCCGACGGTGAACCGCTCGAAGGCCACGACGTGCTCGGCCTCGCCCTCCGCGTGCTCGGCCTCCACCCGGGCGACGAGTTCCAGCGTGATGTGCGTGATGTCGAAGTCGGCGTTGCCGCCCTCGAGGCGGACCTCACCGGACAGCGGGCCGCCGGGGACGGTCGCCCCGGGGGCGAGGACGGTGTCGACGGTGGGGCCGCCCACGCCGAGCGAGCCGAGCAGTCGTTTGAACACCATGGAGGCGTCCACTCCCTTATGTGCGTACGGGGGAGCCCGGGAACGCCGACGACGGCTCCCGTTCTCTACAAACGTGTAGAGCATAGGGCCGCCGAAGGGGCTTCTCCGGTCCATGGGTACCCGGGGAGCGGGAAAGTCCGAAAAGGATCGCTCAGGTGGTCCGAAGGACCGCTTGACGTGCGCGTTTTGCCGTGCTTTTACTGCGCTTTTGCTGTACGGAGTGGTACGGGAAACGGGTGCGGGGCCGTGCGGTGTGTACCGCGCGGCCCCGCACCCGTTCGCCGTCCCGGGGGATGTCAGCCCTTGCGGGCGTTGATCTC